>NZ_JBITLS010000007.1:0-54338 GCF_044465465.1 Nonomuraea sp. NPDC049655 | reverse complement strand
GGGCGCTTTCGGCCATGCGGCCCGACCCCCCCCGCACGGTCGATTGGGGGCGGGCGGGGGGGGGGGGCCCCGCCCCCCCCCCCCGCCCCGGGGGGGGGGGGGGGGGGGGGCCCGCGCCCCCCCCCCCCCCCCGGCCGGCGGCGCCGCCTCAGCAGGCGCCGACGTCCTTCCAGACGCCCCACTCGCCGGTGGTGCCGGGCTCCTGGCCCTGCGTCCACCACTTGGCCTCCCACGTGTGGGCCTTGTGCGAGACGCGCTGGCCGCCGTTGTAGACGGCCGTCGCGCTCCAGGCGGGCGCGGTGCAGGCGCCGCCGGTCGGGGTGACGGTCGGGCTCGGGCTGGGCGCGACGCCGCCCCGAGCCAGGTCCTGGACCAGCCCGTACGTCCTGCCGCCGAAGGTCAGCGTGTAGTTCGCCTGGCCGGGGACGGGCAGGTAGTACACGTAGTCGAGGGTCACCGACGCGCCGGGGGCGAGCGTCTGCCAGGTGGGCAGCTTCACCGACACCCGGTGGAAGTCGCCCTTGAGCCCGCCGACGTTGTTGCCGGTGTGCTCACTGCTGATCACCCGCAGGCCGAAGCCCGACTGGTCCTTGGCGTTGTTCGGGGCGGAGGTCGCGTAGTCCCACTGGAACTCCGCGCCGCCCGGGATGGTGGTCTGCGTCTTGTTGGTGATGACGAGCTTGGGGTTGATCGGGTAGTTGCTGTCGCCGGCGGGGAAGCCGGTGGCCTCGATCGTGACGTCCACCTTCTCGGCGGGGACGGCCACCTTGGCCTTGGCCGCGCCGTACGGGGCGGCGGTCCTGAGCTTGTCGTAGAGCAGGCCGGTCAGGGTCTGGCCCATGAAGTACTCGCCCTTGGCCGCGTCCCAGGCGTAGTCGCCGGCCAGCTCCCAGATCATCACGCCGCCGATGCCCTGGTTCCTGACGTAGTCGGCCTTGGCGCCGAGCGACTGGTCGTCCTCGGTGGACAGGAACACCTTCTTGGCGGCGTTCCACAACCAGGGGGCGGTCAGGGTGGCGTTGTAGTTGCGGGTGTAGGTGCCGGTCAGCCGGTCCTCGGGGTCGTTGGCCGGGTCCAGGCCGTAGGCGGGGCCGTAGGAGCCGGCGATGCCCTTGGCCAGGTTCATGGCGTGCCACATGGGGTTGGAGCCGGCGCCGACCTCCTTGCCGTTCTCCTCGTCGTGCCACAGGTTGTCGATGCCGCGGGCGCCGTCGCCGCAGGTGGTCATGCCCTGCGGGCAGCTGCCGCTCGGGCCGTTGGAGGTGCCCCACAGGCCGTTCGCGCCGCCGTTGACGTTCTTCCAGCCGCGCGTGTAGTACGGCACGCCGATGTTGATCCGGCCGGCCGGCATCGCGCCGCGGAAGTAGTGGTAGGCCCAGTCGGTGTTGAGGTAGCCGAGGCCGCCGTACTGGGCGGCGGTGTAGACGCCCCACTTGGCCAGCTCGGCGTCCTTGCCGTCGTCGTACAGGGCGGCGTTGGGGCCGACGAACTCGTTCCAGGCGCCGTGCAGGTCGTAGGACATGATGTTGACGTAGTCCAGGTACTGGGTGACCTGGAAGGTCTCCATGCCGCGCAGCAGGTAGCCGGAGGCGGGGGCGGCGACGGTCAGCATGTAGTACCTGCCGTCCGCGGCGGCCGCGGTGTCCAGCTTCTGGCGCAGCGTCCTCATCAGGGCCGCGTAGCCCTTCATCAGGCTCGACCGGCGGGCGTTGGCGATGGTCCAGTCGAGCGGGTTCCCCGCGTCCTTCATCGAGGTCGGGTACTCGTAGTCGATGTCGACGCCGTTGAACCCGTACGCGCGCACGAACGCGACGACCGAGTCGGCGAACGTGCCGATGCCGGCCTGGTTGACCGAGCTGTCGGCGTTGATGGTCATCGAGTAGAAGCCGCCGGAGGGCACGCGGGCGCCGCTCGCGTCGAAGTAGCCGCCGGTCTCGGCCCAGCCGCCGACCGACACCAGCGTCTTGGTGCCGGGGTACTGCTTCTTGTACTTGTTCAGCAGGTTGAAGTGCCCCTTGTAGGCGTAGGCCGGGTCCATCTCGGCGCCGGCGACGCCGGGCCACTCGGTCGCGGTCGCGTCGGCGTCCACGGCGATCTTGTTGCTGCCGTCGACGTGGGCGAAGGCGTAGTTGATGTGGGTGACCTTGCCCCACGGGATGTTGCCGGCCAGGTAGGCGGGCCGGCCGTTCTTGCCGGTGCGCCAGCTGGTGAAGTAGCCGATGATGCGGCGGGGGTGGTCGGCCCCCATCTTCTCCCGGCCGTCCTCGTCGTAGGCCAGGCAGTAGGGGACGTCCACGCCGGGGGTCTGATAGAGGCCGTCCGGGCGGCAGGCGGCGTTGTCGGCCGCGGCGGTGGCCGTACCGGCCAGGGCTCCCGCGATGAGGACCAGTGAGGTGCCGCACGCGGCCAGGGCCGCGCGTAGGCGTGTGGGCTTCAAGGCCACCTCCGATGGGGCATGACTGGGGGGTTGATCGGAAGGTAAGCCTGGTGACCAGGGCCGTCAATGCTCTCTGTTAGGAAACTTTCTTAATAGTTGCCGTCCGGTCGTTCGCGCGGTCACGATCCGGTCCGGCGCAGGATGAGCACCGCGATGTCGTCGCGCGGCGCGCCGTGCGTGAAGGTGTTCAGGTCGGCGGCCAGGGCCTCGACGGTCCTGGCCGGCGGGTCGCGGGCCCAGGAGCGCAGCCGTTGCTCCAGCGGGTAGAAGGAGCCGTCGCGATCGCGGGCCTCGGTCACGCCGTCGGTGCACAGCAGCAGCGAGGCCCCGCGCGGGAAGGCGAAGCGCGCGCCGTGGCGTGGCTCGCCCGCCAGCCCGGCGAGGCCGAGCGGCACCTCCGGCTCACCGAGCCAGAGCTGCCCGGCGTTCCCGCCGTGGATCAGGTACGGCGCTATGTGCCCGCAGTTGACCGCGTCCACCTCCAGCTCCGGGCCGATGTCCAGCAGCAGCGCGGTGACGAACCGCTCGGGCTCGCCGGTGTGCGCGGCGAACCTGTTGTGCCTGATCACGGCGTCCTCCAGGGCGTCGGCCACGCCCATGAGGGAGATCTCGCGATAGGCCGCCTCCCGGAAGGCGCCCAGCACGGCCAGCGCGGCGCCGATCGCGGGCAGCCCCTTGCCCTGCACGTCCGCGATCATCACCCGGGTCCCGTACGGCGACGGCGCCACCTCGTACATGTCGCCGCCCACCATCGTGTCCTCCTCGATGGGCTGGTAGAGGCCGTCCACGACCACGTCGAGCGAGCGCAGCGGCAGCGGCCTGACGAGCTGCCGCTGCAACGCCGCGGCGGCCGAGCGCAACCGGCGGACCTCCTCCTCGCGCTGGATCCGGTAGCTCGCGCCGACCACGCTCATCAGCCCGAACGCCGCGGTGAAGCCGGAGACCTCCAGGTTCGTCCGCAGATTGCCGCCCAGATAGGCGACCGAGGCCGACACCACCGCCAGCACCCACACCGACGCGACCGCCGTCTGCCACACCGAGCCCAGCCCCGACACGATCGCGGGCAGGAAGATCAGCACCGGCACGAGCTCCGCGCCCCCGCCGGTGAACCTGTCCAGCCCGACCACCAGCACCGTGATCCCGATCAGGCCGACCAGGAAGACCGGTGTCGTGAAGAAGGGCCGCCTGGGCCCGCCACCCCACAGAATCGTCGTTCACCCCCGGTGACCAGCTTCTCCCAAGGCGTCCGTGTTCCGTCCTGCGGCGCGCCGGGCACGGCGAAGGGCCGGCCCCGAAACCCGGGACCGGCCCTGACGTGCGAACTTATCCGAGGCCGTTCTTCATGGCCGTGAGGAGTTCGGCGTTGGTGGTGTCACCGCTGAGCTCCCAGAAGAACGCGCCGCCGAGGCCCTGGTTCTTCGAGTAGCTCATCTTGCCGCCGATGGTGCTCGGCGTGTCGTAGCTCCACCACTGGTTGCCGCAGTAGGCGTAGGCCGTGCCCGCGACCGTGCCGGTGGACGGGCAGCGGGTCTTGATGACCTTGTAGTCCTCGATGCCCTGCTCGTACGTGCCGGGCGCCGGGCCGGTCGCCGTGCCGCCGGGCGCGGCCTGGGTCACGCCGGTCCAGCCGCGGCCGTAGAAGCCGATGCCGAGCAGCAGCTTGGCGGCCGGGACGCCCTTGCTCTTGAGCTTCTGGATGGCGTTGTCGGTGTAGAAGCCGGGGATCGGGATCTTGTCCCAGGTGGTGAGCGGGGAGTGCGGGGCGGTCGGGCCCTGCGCGTCCCAGCCGCCGAAGAAGTCGTACGTCATGACGTTGTACCAGTCGACGTACTGGGCGGCGCCGCCGTAGTCGGCCGCGTCGATCTTGCCGCCGTCGTTGCCGTCGGCGGTGATGGCCGCGGTGACCAGGTTGTTCGCGCCGAAGCGGGAGCGCAGCGCGGACATCACGTTCTTGAACGCCGCCGCGCCGCTGGTGTCACAGGTCAGGCCGCAGGCGTTCGGGTACTCCCAGTCGATGTCGATGCCGTCGAAGACGTCGGCCCAGCGGGGGTCCTCCACCAGCTTGTAGCAGGAGTCGGCGAAGGCCGTCGGGTTCTGCGCCGCCTGGCCGAAGCCGCCGGACCAGGTCCAGCCGCCGAAGGAGAAGAGCACCTTCAGGTTGGGGTACTTCTTCTTCAGCTTGCGCAGCTGGTTGAAGTTGCCGCGCAGCGCGCCGTTGTCCCAGGTGTCGGCGACGCCGTCGACGCTCTCGCCCGCCTGGTAGAAGCGGTCGTAGTCGGCGTAGCTGTCGCCGATCGTGCACTGCCCGTTCTGCACGTTGCCGAACGCGTAGTTGATGTGGGTCAGCTTGGCCGCCGAGCCGCTGGTGTCGATGTTCTTGACGTGGTAGCCGCGCTGGTAGATGCCCCACTGGACGAAGTAGCCCAGCACCTTGTTGCCGCCGCCACCGCCGCCGCCCGTGGTGGTCGCGGTGATCTGGTTGCTGTCGGCCGAGCGGTTGCCCGCCGCGTCACGCGCGCGCACGGTGTAGTTGTAGGAGGTGTTGGCGGTGAGGCCGGTGTCGTTGTACGTGGTGCCCGTGACGGTGGTGACCAGGGTGCCGCCGCGGTAGACCTCGTAGCCGGTGACCGCCACGTTGTCGGTGGAGGCGTTCCAGGCCAGCGAGACGCTGTTGTTGCTGACGCCGGTCGAGCGCAGGTTGCCGGGGACCGACGGCGGTGTCTTGTCGTCGCCGCCACCGCCGCCGGTGGTCGTCGCGGAGATCTGGTTGCTGTTGGCCGAGCGGTTGCCGGCCGCGTCACGCGCGCGCACGGTGTAGCTGTAGGCCGTGTTCGCGGTGAGGCCGGTGTCGTTGTACGTGGTGCCCGTGACGGTGGTGACCAGGGTGCCGCCGCGGTAGACCTCGTAGCCGGTCACGGCCACGTTGTCGGTGGAGGCGTTCCAGGCCAGGGCCACGCTGGTGTCCGTGACGCCGGTCGAGCGCAGGTTGCCCGGCACGGACGGCGCGGTCGTGTCGCTGCCGCCGCCACCGGAGACCTTCCACAGCGCCGCCACGTTCGGCGGCTCCCAGCCGGGCTGGGAGGTGTGCGCCTGGAGACAGACGTAGTCGACGCCGTTGTAGGTGACGACCGTGCCCGCCGTGTAGGCGGTCCACGGGGCCCAGGCCGCCGCGTACGCCACCGTGCTGGCGGAGGCGAGCGCTGGGGCGGCCACGGCCGCGGTGAGAGGCAGGGCCAATGCCGCCATTCCCGCCAGGACCTTGCTCAGAATGGTGTGCTTCATGTCGCTCCGACATCCGTTGGGGGGGTGTGTGGGGAGTGGGATGGGAGACTTCTGGGGAAACTATTAGGAAAGTTTCCTTTAAGTTGTGAATCGACGGTAGCTTCTGCCTGGGGGAGCGTCAATACGTATCGGTCAGGCGTCCGTAATCGTGCCGGTCAGACCCTGGACGCGCCCGTTCACGAGGGGATAACGGTTCAGGAACGGGGGCTGACGGCGAGGTGAGCCGTGGCTCAGCATTGGAGCGTGGCAGGAATCTCCGCCTGGCGGCGGACGCCCACGCGACGCGGGCCCTACGTGGTCCGCGCGGTCGCGGAGTTACGGTCCTGGCCGTCGCTGAACGTCAGCGGCACCGGTCAGCAGGTCACCTTCGCCGTACACGGAACCGAGATCCTGCGCCTGGCCGGCCGGGACGAGATCCACGTACGGCTCACCGCCCCCGCCATCGGCCGCCTGGAGCCGTACCTGCGGGCGTGCGACCAGGTCCATGCCTGCCGCGACCGCGCCTGGGTCGCCGTGCAGGTCGACGCCGAGCCCGATCTGGAATTGTTGCTGGCGCTCACGAGTGTGGCGATAAAGGCGCACGTGGCGTGAACCGATTCGGTGCGTAGCGTTTCTCCCACGCACCGTCGAATTCATTGCCGCCATTTGCCTGGGAATTACTCGCCGGGTAGCTTGGTTGTACACAGCCGAACGGGGAGTCGTCCCAGGTAGGGATGGCATTGCCTGGGAATTACCCAAGCGGGACCCGTGTTGTACAGAGTCGATGCGGACATCCCCGCATCCGGGCGTCGCACATATACCTTCAGGCCCTTTCCCGGGCCCGGGAAGACGATGCGTCAGCCCTTTGCCTGACCAAGAGACCGCTGAATCCGCCTGTGCGCGGAACCGGGGACCCATGTGTCCAATGGGGTGAATCGGCACCGTGGTGCCGTAGGGCAGCTTCCCGCCCGAACCCGTCAGCTAACCCGGCAAGCGGCACGGAAGCTCAAGGAGTAACACCCTCATGGCCAAGCACCGTCTTCACCGTGCCTACAAGCTCGACCTCGCCAAGATCGCTCTCGGCGCGACCGCCGTCGCCGGCGTGCTCGGCACGCACGCGGCAGTGAACGCCGACACCGCCACCGCCACCGCCCACACCGCCACCCAGACCGCCAAGGTCGCCGGCGTGGCCGCCCAGCCGCGCGTCGCGCAGAACCGCGCCGCCGACGAGAGCGCCAAGGGCAAGGTCAACGTCACCGCCGCCCAGGTGCTGGCCACGGCCCGCGCCCAGGTCGGCACCTCCGAGGACGCCAACGGCGGCGGCACCAAGTTCCAGAAGTGGTACGCCGATTCGCAGCGCGCCGCCGAGACCGCCGCGCGTGACGGCGGCAACCGCGCCATGTACCTGAACGCCCCCTGGTGCTCGATGTTCGTCTCCTGGGTCGGCGAGCAGACCGGCGCCCGCCCGCAGGTCGGCTGGGACGCCTACACCGTGACCCACGCCAAGTGGTTCGCCGCCAACGACCGCTGGGGCACCGAGGCCAAGCCGGGCGCCGTCGTCTTCTTCTCCTGGAGCGGCAGCAAGAGCCTGAGCGACATCCAGCACGTCGGCTTCGTCGTCAAGGACAACGGCGACGGCACGATCTCCACGATCGAGGGCAACACCGGCAACGGCAAGGTCGAGCAGCGTGTCCGCCCGACCTCCCAGGTCGTCGGCTACGGCTACCCGTCGTACGCCGCCTGATCCTGCCAAGCGAAGAGCGCATTCCCCGCGGGGAGTGCGCTCTTTCGCGTTTCAGGGCCGCCGGTGGACCAGGACCGCCGCGGCCTGCCCGGCCGAGCGGGCCGCGCCCGCCTCCTCGGAGATCATCGCGGTGACCGTGGCGCCGTCGATCAGGGTGAGCAACTGCTCGGCGAGCAGGCCGGGGTCTCCGGCTCCGGCCTCCTCGGCGAGCGAGCGCAGGTAGGCGCGCAGGCGCTCCTTGTGCTCGCGCACCGCCGTGCGGACGGCGGCCGAACCGGCGCCCAGCTCGGCGAAGGCGTTGGCGAACCCGCAGCCGCGGAAGTCGTCCTCGGTGAACCAGCGTTCCAGCCACGCGAAGACCGCCGGGATGCGGTCGCCGGCGTCGGCCACGTACGCGGTGAGCGAGGCCATCCAGCGTTCGTCGCGCCGCCGCAGATAGGCCACGACCAGCGCCTCCTTCGACGGGAAACACTGGTAGAGGCGTTTCAGCGAGACGCCGGAGGCGGCCCGGATCTCGTCCATGCCGACCGCCTGCACGCCGCGGCGGTAGAACAGGTCGCCCGCGGCGTCCAGCAGCCGCTGCTCGTGATCCATGACACCCCTCCAGGTGCTTGCCGCGGAGAACGATCGTTCTCTACGCTAGCGCACAACCCGGGAGAACGCCCGTTCTCTCGATGAGAGGACCGCCCATGACCCGCCCGCCCGTCCCGCCGTTCACCGAGGAGACCGCCCGGATCAAGGTCCAGGCCGCCGAGGACGCCTGGAACACCCGCGACCCCGACCGCGTCGCGCTCGCGTACACCGAGGACTCCGTGTGGCGCAACCGGGGCGAGTTCGTCACCGGCCGCGCCGAGATCGCGGAGTTCCTGCGCCGCAAGTGGGCCCGCGAGCTGGACTACGCCCTGCGCAAGGAGCTGTGGGCGGTCACCGGCGACCGCATCGCCGTGCGCTTCCAGTACGAGTCCCGCGACGCCGCCGGCCAGTGGTGGCGCAGCTACGGCAACGAGCAGTGGGAGTTCGACGCGTCGGGGCTGATGCGCCGCCGGGAGGCCAGCATCAACGACGTCGCCATCACCGAGGAGGAACGCCGCATCTTCGGCTCCCGCCCGCTGTCCGAGCACGGCGTGGACGTCCTGGGCATCCGCCACGCGGAGATCGCCGGGGTAAGGTCGGAAGGCCGATCGTAGGAGGTCTGACATGGCGGTCTTGCTGCTGGGCACCCTCGACACCAAGGGGGAGGAGTACGCCCTCGTCCGCGACCTGATCGTCCGGGCCGGCCAGGGCGTCGTCCTCATGGACACCGGCGTCATGGGCGCCCCGGCGCTGGCCGCCGACGTGCCCGCCGAGGCCGTCGCGCGGGCCGCGGGCACGGGCCTCGATCGGCTCAGGAGCGCCGGCGACCGCGGCGCCGCTCTCGCGGCCATGGCGGCCGGGGCCACCGCCCTGGCCAAGGACCTGCACGCCCGCGGCGAGCTGAGCGGCGTGCTCGCGCTCGGCGGCAGCGGCGGCTCCTCCATCGCCGCCGCCGTCATGCGGGCGCTGCCCGTCGGCCTGCCCAAGCTGCTCGTCTCGACCATGGTCAGCGGCGACGTCTCGGCCTACGTCGGGGAGACCGACGTGACGCTCATGTACAGCGTCGTCGACGTCGCGGGCGTCAACTCCGTCTCCCGCCGCATCCTGACCAACGCCGCCGCCGCGATCAGCGCGATGGCCGCCTCCTACGACGCCGGCGCCGAGCCGTCCGGGGAGGACAAACCGCTGGTCGCGGCCACGATGTTCGGCGTCACCACGCCCGCCGTCGACGCCGCGCGGGCCCGGCTGGAGTCCCTGGGCTACGAGGTGCTGGTCTTCCACGCCACCGGCTCGGGCGGCCGGGCCATGGAGGCGCTGGCGGCCGGCGGCCACTTCGCCGGGGTGCTCGACCTGACCACCACCGAGCTGGCCGACGAGCTCGTCGGCGGCGTGTTGTCGGCCGGCCCCGACCGCCTGACCGCCGCCGGGCGGGCCGGCATCCCGCAGGTCGTCAGCCTGGGCGCCGTCGACATGGTCAACTTCGGCCCGATGGAGACCGTGCCGGAACGGTTCAGGTCACGGCAGCTCCTGGCGCACAACCCGACGGTGACGCTCATGCGCACCACTCCCGACGAGAACGCCGAGATCGGGCGGGCGATCGGCGAGCGGCTGGCCCGCGCTTCCGGGCCGGTCACGCTGTTCGTGCCGCGCGGCGGCGTCTCGGCCGTCGACGTCGAGGGCGGCCCGTTCCACGACCCGGCGGCCGACGCGGCCTGCTTCGACGCCGTGCTCGCGGCCGTCGCGGGCACCGCCGTCGAGGTCGTGCAGAGCGACCAGGACATCAACAACGCGCAGTTCGCCGTGGCGGCCGCCGACCGGCTGCACCGGCTGATCGAGAAGGGGGCTTGATGCGTCGCGACGAGGCACTACGGAGGTTGCGCGCCGAGCGGGAGGCCGGCCGGCTGATCATCGGCGGCGGCGCGGGCACCGGGCTGTCGGCCAAGTCCGCCGAGGCGGGCGGGGTCGATCTGCTCATCATCTACAACTCCGGGCGGTTCCGGATGGCCGGCCGCGGCTCGCTCGCCGGCCTGATGCCGTACGGCGACGCCAACGCGATCGTCGTGGAGATGGCGGGGGAGGTCCTGCCGGTCGTCAAGGACACGCCGGTGCTGGCCGGGGTGTGCGGGACCGACCCGTTCCGGCTGATGCCGCGCTTCCTCGACGAGCTGAAGGACATGGGCTTCACCGGCGTCCAGAACTTCCCGACGGTCGGCCTGATCGACGGTGTCTTCCGGGCGAACCTGGAGGAGACCGGCATGGGCTTCGACCTGGAGGTGGAGATGATCAGGCTGGCCGCCGAGCGCGACCTGCTCACCGCCCCCTACGTGTTCACCCCCGAGCAGGCCACGGCCATGGCGCGGGCGGGCGCCGACATCCTCGTCCCGCACATGGGCCTGACCACCAAGGGCAGCATCGGCGCCGTCACCGCGATCGGCCTCGACGAGGCGGCCGTGCGCGTCCAGGAGATGCGCGACGCCGCCGTCGCCGTCAACCCCGACGTCATCGTGCTGTGCCACGGCGGCCCCATCGCCGAGCCCGACGACGTGCGCCACATCCAGCAGCGCACGGTCGGCGTCGCCGGGTTCTTCGGCGCGTCCTCGATGGAACGCCTGCCCGCCGAGCGGGCCATCGCCGAACAGGTCCGCGCCTTCAAGCAGCTCTGACCGGGAGGAACCCGCCATGCACCGACGACCGGACGCCCTGCCCACGATGATCTTCGACTGGGGGGCCATCAAATGGCACGTGACGCCCGACGCCGTGCCGGACGCGTCCTCCACGTTCGGCGAGGTCATCATCAACCCGAACAAGGGCCACGAACGCCACCTGCACCCCGACTCCGACGAGGTCCTCTACGTCATCGAGGGCGAGGGACGGCAGACCGTCGGCGACGACCCGGAGTTCCCGGTCAGGGCCGGTGAGGCGATCTACATCCCGAAGGGCACGCTGCACTCCACCTTCAACACCGGCTGGCGGCCGCTGCGGATCATCGCGACGTACACGCCGGGCGGGGCCGAGCTGGCGCTGCGCGAGCTGCCCGGCTTCGTGGAGCTCGGCCCCGGCGACCACCCCACCTGGGCGGCCGCCACCTCCTGAGCGGCGGAGGCCGTGCGCGGGGTGCGAGCCCGCGCACGGCCTCCGGCTGCTCGACCTCCATGTGAATGATCGTTCACGTCCGGTCTGTCGGTGGCCTCCGGTAGATTTCCGGGTCTGTTGATCAAGCCCCATCGGAGTTGGCTGTCGGCGCGAGCATGCCGTCAGACTGGAGGTCGAGACCTTGGACGCGGACGAAACCGCGTGGGAGCAGCGCAGCGTCGTGCGGGTGGTGCCGCCGGTCCAGCCGCGCAAGCTGGCGAAGGTGCCCTTCGTCGAGCTGGCTGACGGCAGGTTGCAGGGGGTCGTGTCGAGCGGGTCCGACATCGAGCGGGTCTACGTCTCCTCGATCGCCGCCGGCACCCACGACCTGAGCTGCAGCACCAACAACAACCGCCCGTGCGGCGCGCTGCACGGCTACGCGTGCAAGCACATCCGCATGCTGGCCGACGAGGCCGTGCTCCAGTACGGCCTCGACCGGGTGGCCCGCTACCTGCGCGTCGAGGTGCCCGAGGGCGGCCACCTGATGAGCGCGCTGAACGGCACCCCCCAGCGCACCCCGGCGGCCGTGGTGCTCAGCCGGTTCCTGCGCCACCTGGCCTACCTGGAGGTGCCCGACAGCACCGAGCCGCTGGCCGAGCTCCACTGGTTCCCGGCGATGGGGCCCGAGACGGGAAAGGTGGGCTGATGCTCGACGTACAGCTCGGGGAGCTGGCCGGCGACGGGCCGGCCGGGGTCGCGGAGGCGCTCGCGCTCGCCACGGGGTTCGACGGCGCGCTCGGGCACGGGTTCGCCAGGGTCGCCGAGGAGCCGGCCGCGGCGCTGGCGGCGCTGGCCGGCGCGCTCGCGGGCTCCCCGCTCGGCGAGCGGCTGGGCGAGGCGGTGGAGAAGGTGACCGCGGGGTCGGTCGCCGACGAGCACCTGGCCGCGCTGGCCGGCGGGCGGGCCGCGCTGTTCGGCGCGGTGCACGACGCCCTGCTCGCCCGCCTCGACCACGCTCTGGGCCGCAGCCGCGCACCCTGGCCGCCGGCCGCCGCCACGGACGCCACAACAGGGGCGGCGTCCGTGGGCGGCGTGCCGGGCAGCGAGGCGGCGTCCGGCGGCGTGCCGGAGAACCTGCTGGCCGGGTGCCGGGTCTGGTTGCGGGAGCTGGCGATCACCGGCTGGCGGGGCGTCGACGACGACCTCGTCTCCGGCGCCGACCAGGCGATCGAGGCGCTGCTCGGGGTGCCCGAGCTGCGCGGGCTCGCCGTGCTGCTCGACGGGCTGGCGACCGAGCTGCGGGCCTCGTCCCCGGTGGCGACGATGGACCGGCTGCCGCTCAGGCGGTGGGCCGACCTGTGGACGCGCGGGCTGCTGCTGGCCCAGTCCGGGCCGTGGCACGGCGTGCCCGAGCCGGTGTCGGGGCGGCTGCTCATCCTCGGCGCCGACGTGCACGAGCACGCCACGGTCGTCCGCGTGCAGGTGCACGGCGTCCTGGAGGAGGCCGGCGGCCAGACCCGGCTGGTGCGCACGAGCGTCGCGGCGGCCAAGGTCGACACCATCGTGGGCCCGTCGGTGTGGCGGCTGTTCGGCGGGCGGCCCGTGCTCATGGGCGCGCTGGCCGACCACCGGTCCGTGGAGATCGACGGCATGCCGCTGCTGCCCGGCGGCGACCTGCTGTGGCACGACGACCGCGCCCGCACCGGCGCCGAGGCCGACCCGTTCACCACCGCGCGGGTGCGGCTCGCGGGCGCGCTGGCCCCGGCCACGCCGCCGCTCGACCGCCACCCCGTGCGCATCGCCGAGCCGGTGCTGGTCGAGGGGTACACGGTCGACGGGCACACCCTCGACCTGGGCGGCAACAAGCTCGCCCTCGACCTCGACCGGCTCCCGGCGAGCTGCCCGCTCACGCCGGAGCTGGTGGCCGCGTCCTCGGCGTGCGTCGGGCTGGTGCGCCGCGACGGCGGCAGGTGGCTGCTGCAGCCGCTGGCCGTCCAGGCCACGGTCAAGAAGAAGCCCGTCACCGTGCACAACGGCGACTGGGCGAACGGCCCCACCGACCCCAAGGTCGTCAAGGCCGAGGCCAAGGCCGGCGACGTGGTCGCCGTGCTGCGCGAACGGGCAGGACGGCTGCTGCGGAAATGACCGACTCGACCACGAGCGCCGACGAGACCCGGCGCCAAGTGCTGTACTGGCGGCTCATGTCGCGGCTGTTCTCGGCCGACGAGCAGCCCGCGCTGGAGACGGCCAGCATGGGCATCGTCGGCGACCTGGAGCTGCCGCCCGCGCTGCTCGACCCCGGCGTCTCGGTGGACACGCTCGTCCAGCGCTTCCCCGAGCTGGGCGCCGAGCTCCAGGACCTGATGGCCGACAAGGAGCACGAGGAGGGCGGCGAGGTGCGCCGCGCCGCCCTGGTCTCCAAGCTGCTGCTCAACGTGTTCTCCACCGGCACGGGCGACGTCACGGCGGGCGACCTGGCCCGCTGGAAGCAGGACGCCGCCTGGTTCGAGAAGGGCATGGGCTGCGAGCCCGGCGGCCTGCGGAACGGGCCGGGCAACGACGAGCTGGCCGCCGTCCTCGCCATGATCGAGGGCGATCTGGTCAAGCGCATGCGGCTGCGCGAGGTGCTCGCCGACCCGGCTCTGGCCAGGCAGCTCACGCCCAGCATGTCGCTCATCGAGCAGTTGCTGCGCGACAAGTCCAACCTGTCCGGCGTCGCCCTCGCCAACGCCAAGGCGCTGATCCGCAGGTTCGTCGACGAGGTCGCCGAAGTGCTGCGCACGCAGGTGGAGAAGACCAGCGTGGGCGTCATCGACCGGTCGGTGCCGCCGAAGCGGGTCTTCCGCAACCTCGACATCGAGCGCACGATCTGGAAGAACCTCACCAACTGGAGCCCCGAGGACCAGCGGCTCTACGTCGACCGGCTCTATTACCGGCAGACGGCCCGCCGCACCACGCCGGCCCGGCTCATCGTGGTCGTCGACCAGTCGGGCTCGATGGTCGACGCGATGGTCAACTGCACCATCCTGGCCTCGATCTTCGCCGGCCTGCCCAAGGTCGACGTGCACCTCGTCGCGTACGACACCCGCGCGCTCGACCTGACGCCGTGGGTGCACGACCCGTTCGAGGTGCTGCTGCGCACGACGCTCGGCGGCGGCACCGACGGCACGGCCGCGATGGCCCTGGCCAGGCCGAAGATCGCCGATCCGCGCAACACCGTGATGGTGTGGATCTCCGACTTCTACGACAACCGCTCGCTGATCAACGACTTCGGGTCGATCCACCGTTCAGGGGTCAAGTTCATCCCCGTCGGCTCGGTCAACAGCTCCGGCCACCAGAGCGTCGACCCGTGGTACCGCCAGAAACTCAAGGACCTGGGCACCCCCGTGCTCTCCGGCCACGTCCGCAAGCTCGTCTTCGAGCTCAAGAACTTCCTCACCTAGGAGAACCCCCGACCATGAGTGACATGCTGCGCGCCCCCGCAGAGGTGAAGTACGCCGACGAGCTCGACTGGCTGGAGTCGGTCGACGACGGCCCCAAGCCGTTCTCGTGGCGGCTCAGCCCGCGCATGATCCGCATCTTCATCCTCGGCTCCGAGCGCTCCGACGGGCTCGACCGCGAGATCCCGCAGAAGTGGTTCGGTGACCGCAGCTTCGTCGAGCGCAGCATCGTGACGCTGGCCTCCGACCGCGGCCTGCTGCTCATCGGCGACCCCGGCACGGGCAAGAGCTGGCTGGCCGAGCTGCTGTCCGCGGCGATCAGCCGCAACTCCACGCTGGTCGTGCAGGGCACCGCGGGCACCACCGAAGACCACATCAAATACTCGTGGAACGTCTCGATGGTCATCGCCAAGGGCCAGTCGCGCGAGTCGATGATCCCCTCGCCGATCATGAACGCCATGGAGCAGGGCGTGATCGGCCGCTTCGAGGAGCTGACCCGCTCGACCAGCGACGTCCAGGACGCGCTGATCTCCATCCTGTCGGAGAAGTACGTCTCCATCCCCGAGCTCGACGACGACAACATCGTCTTCGCCCAGCCCGGCTTCTCGATCATCGCCACCGCCAACAGCCGCGACCGGGGCGTCAACGACCTGTCCTCCGCGCTCAAGCGCCGCTTCAACTTCGTCCGCATCCCGGTGGTGACGAACAAGAAGAGCGAGGCGGAGATCGTCCGGTTCCGCACCGAGGAGCTGCTGCGCCGGCACCAGATCGAGCTCGACCTGCCGCCCACGCTGCTGGACATCCTGCTGCAGAGCTTCGCCGACCTGCGGGCCGCGGCCGCCTCGGCGACCAGCGACGACGAGAAGCTGGAGTCCGCGCTGTCCACGGCCGAGCAGATCGGCGTGCTGGAGGACGCCATCCTGCACAGTCACTTCTTCGGCGACCGCACGCTGCGCCCCGAGACGCTGGCCGGTTCGCTGGTCGGCTCGCTGGCCCGGCGCAGCCCGGAAGACCTGGCCATCCTCAACAAGTACTGGCACGGTGTGGTCGAGCCGCGCAGCAAGAAGGACGGCGGCCCGTGGCAGGACTTCCTCGAGGGCGGCCGCCAGGCCATCTCCACCCTGTCATGAGCCTCTTCCAACCGCTGAAGGATCAGCTCAGCGAGGCCGCCGCGGCCTTCGCGGGCGACGGCGCGGTGTCGTCCATCCTCACCGGCATCGTCGAGGACGTCGACCGGGCGCTGCGCGAGGAGCTGGAGATCTTCCCGGTCTGCCACCACTCGCCTGCCTCGGCGCTGGCCATGGTGCGCCGCCTGCGGGAGAAGCAGCCCAAGGTCATCTACCTGGAGCTCTGCGAAGACCTGGCGCCGCTGCTGACCGAGCTGCGCAACTGCCGGCTCCCGGTGGCGCTCCAGGCGTTCGCGACCGACCTCGACGGCTTCCCCAAGGGTTCGGGGCCGCTGAGCGTGGTGGCCCCGATCACCGAGGCGTCGGCCGAGTACCAGGCCATCTCGTACGCGCTGGAGACCCCGGGCGTCGAGCTGGTGCTGGTCGACCGCTCGGCCGACCACGTCTTCCAGTGGCTGCCGCGCGAAGGCGATGAGCCGGCGAAACCGGGGGAGGAGGCCGGCCTGCACGGCGACGCCGTCGGCGTGGAGATCGGCGACCTGCGCCCCCGCTTCGCCGAGCTGGAGGAGCACCTGCTCCACCACGGCAAGGTCCGCCACTGGTCGGAGTGGTGGGACCAGTACGTCGAGCAGCCGCTCTCCGGCGCCGACTACGACACCTACCGCCAGGTCATGGTCCTCATCGGCAGCCTGTTCCGCCGGTTGCGCCCCGACGACGACCGGCTGGCCGGCGACGAGGAGCGCGAGCGCTACATGTGGACCAGGATGCGCGAGCACCTGTCCGCCTCGGGCGCCGACCCGGCCGACTGCCTCTACGTCTGCGGCGCCTTCCACGCCGCCAGCCGCGTCGAGCAGTTCGGCCTGGCCGCCACGGCCCCGTACGAGATCGGCCCACGCACCGCGACCCGCTGGCTGTACGGGCTCATCCCCTCCAGCCACTCGGCCATCGAGGCGCAGTTCGGGCTGGCCTCGGGGTCGGTGTCGATCGCCGCCGCCACCTGGGCCAAGGCGGTGACGCGGAGCAAGCTGACCCCGTTCCAGCTCAGCGGGCAGAAGGGGGCCAGGAAACGGCCGGTCAAGCTGCCCGCGCCCGCCGCGCCGGCGCAGGTCACCGACCGGCTGACCGGGTTCCTGTCCAGGCCGCCCACGCTCGACGCGCTCGACGAGGCCGAGCTGCTGGGCTGGAGCGTCGACATCGTCCGGCTGGCCCGGCGCAACGGCTACCTCGCCAGCACCGCCGACGCCATCGCGGTGTTCGAGACGTCGATCCTGCTGGCCGGCATGCGCAACCGGGCCAGGCCCACGCCGTACGACTTCCAGGACGCGGCGGTCACCTGCATCGAGAAGGACGTCGTGCCGGGCCGGCGCGACGTGCGGCGCCTGTGCGAGATCCTGCTCGGCGGCGACCGCATCGGCTCGGTCGGCTACGACGCGCTGCCGCCGCTGGCCCAGAACGTCTACGACCGGCTGCGGCCGCTCGGCGTCGACTTCGACAAGCGCACGATCCAGCGGGCGCTGCTCGACCTGCACTCCGACCCGGAGCTGCGGCCCTGCTCCGACCTGCTGTGGATGCTGCGCTTCGTGCTGCCCGCCGACGCGGCCCGGCCGATCATGGGCGAGCGCAAGCTCGGCGAGCGGGCCATCCAGGAGAGCTGGGACCTCGCGCTCGGCCGCAATCAGCGGGCCATCATCGAGCTCGGCTACGAGGGCGTCACCATCGAGCAGGTGGTCGAACAGCGGCTGCGGCGCGCGGTCTGGGAGCCCGACGCCACCGCCGCCGTGGCCCTGGCCGCCGTCGAGGACGCCATCCTCTACCTGGGCGGCGGGCGCGTCGCCGACGAGCTGGGCGCGCGGGCGGTGGAGCTGCTGGCCGGCGAGCGCGGCGTCGACGACGCGCCCGACGTGCTGCGCCGCATCCGCCGCCTGCTGGCCTACTACCGCACCGCCGAACCCACGCTGCCGGCGTGGTGCGAGGCGTTCGTGACCGAGGGGTACGCCCACTACTGCACCCTGCTCCCGACCGCGTTCGTCGAGGACGACACCGGGGTGCGGCAGGTGTCGGCGATGCTCGGGTTCCTGTTCACGATGGAGGGGCTGGCGCTGGCGCTCGGGTGCGACCGGGCGCAGCTGGAGATCGCGGTGCGGCAGTCGCATCCGGAGGCGCCGGCCAAGGTGGCGCTGCTGTGGGCCGCCCAGCACCTGCTGGGGCTGCTGCCGCTGGCCGAGCTGCGGTCGCGGTGCGACGAGCTGCTCGGCAACCCGCTGGTCATCCCGTCGTTCCCGCAGTACATCACCGGGTTCGTGCAGGCGATGGAGCCGGCTCCGGCGCTGTCCGGGTTCGTGGTGGAGGTGATCTCCAAGGCGTTCGGACGGCTGCCCGACCAGGTGCTGCTGCCGTGGTTGCCGAAGCTGATCACGACGCTGCGCGACCAGGCGGGCGAGCTGATGCCGGTCCTCGTCCGGGAGGCCGGGCGCACGTTCCCCGGCAGCCTGACGGCGGTCGACGCCTGGACACCGCCGTGGGCCCGGACGGCGGCGGCCGCGCCGAAGGCGGCCCCCGCGGTCGCGTCCGGGCCGGTCGCCGAGCTGCTGGCGGGGCATCCGGCGGCGTGCGACGCGGTGGCGGGGCTGCTGGGCTGCGAGGGTGGCTGGCAACAGCCCGCCTCCGCCGTCGGGCCCGGGAACCGCGAGGTCGAGACCCTCCTCACCGACCACCCCGCCACAGCCGCCGCCTTGGCGACCCTCCTCGCCTGACGGCCCCCGCCCCGAGCGCCGGAACGCCGGTGCTCGGGGTCGGGTTTCCCGGCGCGGGATGGTCAGCGGCCGAAGCAGATGGTGTGGCCGGGGTGGACGTGGTCGGGTTTGTAGGCGGCCTGGTCGATCGTGACGCCCTCGGGGGACACGAGCAGGATGGTTTCGCCCTGGTTGCGGAGCTGTACCCGGCCGTCGAGCACGACCTGCAGCACGCCACCACCCGCGAGCACCCCGGTCAGCTCCATGCGCCCGCCCGCCGAGTCCGCCAGCCGCCACCCGCCGAGGTCCACGGACCGTCCGGTGACGTTGAGGAGGGTGACCGTCTCGTGCCCCCGGTCGGCCCCCACCGGGTCGGGCAGCGCGGCCACGATCAGCACGTCCCCGGTGGACGGCGGGCGCGCGACGACGGGCGCGCCGGGCGGCGCCGGGTCGGGGCTGATGACGAAGTCCTCGGGCCAGGCCGTGAGCTGGATCTGGCTGCCCGAGGCGCGGATCACGTCGTGCAGGTTGCCGTGTTCGAGCCGGTCCAGCAGGAACACCGCGTCGTCCCGGTTGACGGGGTCGGCCCGGAGCCAGGCGTCGAAGCCGTCCAGGTTCGCCGCCCCGGTCGCCAGATAGGGCACCAGCCGGCGGAACAACTTCGGCCACATGACGAGCCCGGTGAGCGCCTCCAGCGAGCCGGCCTCGGCGGGCCCGTCGGGGTCGGCGGCCGAGCGCGGCCAGATGCCGGTGGGCGACGCCGCCGCCTTGGCCGTGCGCGACACGCCGGCCAGGTGCGTGCGCAGCGTCGCGGGCAGCGTGGCGTAGAAGGCCGGGTACGTCAGCCCGGCGGCCAGCAGCCTGGCGTTCACGGACGTGTCCACCAGCGCCTCGTCGAGGAACACGGCCTGCCCGTCGGGGCCGGGGTGCTCGCCGGCGAACACGAACCCGATCAGCCGGCCGTTGGCGTCGATGCCGTTGCTGAGGACGTGCCCGCGCAGCTCGTCCTGGTCGGCCGACTGGACCTTGTTGGGCAGGTCGTCGAAGAAGCGCACATTCGTGAAGCCGAGCAGCCGCAGCAGCTCGTCGCGGGCGGCGTTCGCGCCGGTCAGCTCCTGGTGGGTGTCCTGGAAGTGGGTCTCCAGGGCGTCGATGGCCTCCAGACGCACGGAGATGCCGCGCGCGCCGAGCTCCGGCGGCCGTCCGGACGGCCGGGCCAGCCCTTCGACCAGCGCGGGTGTGTCCGGCCTGAACTTGATCGTGTCGCCGTCGGGCTCGGGGCCCTGCCGGGGAAGGTCGGGGTAACGGATCACGAAGCTGCCGCGCAGAAGTGTGTAGCTCATTGGGTTCCCCCCCAAAGACGGCCATCACCGCCCTATCGGCCATCGGGAGCGTAACTCCGCGCACTTCTCGGCGTCCACGTCCCACGCCGGACCGGGGAGCGGCCCGGCGCGGGACGTGCCGGCTCAGGCGGCGCCGAACCGGGGGATCGGCAGGTCCTCGGTGGCCAGGTGCACGATGTGCGACTCGGTGTAGACGTCGATGCTGTGCCGGCCGCCCTCCCGGCCCACGCCGCTGGCCTTCACCCCGCCGAACGGCGTGCGCAGGTCGCGCACGTTCTGGGAGTTGACCCAGACCATGCCCGCCTCGATCGACTGGGCCAGCCGGTGCGTCCGGCGCAGGTCGTTGGTCCACAGGTACGCCGCCAGGCCGTACCGGGTCGCGTTGGCCAGCTCCACCGCCTCCGTCTCGGTGGAGAAGGGCGTCACGCAGACGACCGGTCCGAAGATCTCCTCCTGGAAGATCCGCATGTGCGGGGCCACGTCGGCGAACACCGTCGCGGCCAGGAAGTTGCCCGCCGTCAGGTGCTCGGGCCGGGAACCGCCGGCGACCAGGCGGGCGCCCTCGCGCGAGCCGAGCTCGACGTACTCCATGACCCGCTCGTAGTGCTCGGGGTGGATGAGCGCGCCCAGCTCGGTGGCGGGGTCGCCGGGCGCGCCGACGCGTACCCGCGCGGCCCGCTCGGCCAGCCTGGCCACGAACTCCTCGTACACGGTGTCCTGGACGAGGATCCGCGAGCTGGCCGTGCAGCGCTCGCCGTTCAGCGAGAAGACGCCGAAGACGGCCGCGTCGAGCGCCCGCTCCAGGTCGGCGTCCGCGAAGACGAGCAGCGGCGACTTGCCGCCCAGCTCCATCGACAACGTCTTCAGCGACGACGCGGCGTTGCGCATGATGGTCTGCCCGGTGCCGCTCTCGCCGGTGAAGGAGATCACCGGCACGTCGGGGTGGGCCACCAGCGCCGCGCCCGCGTCCTCGCCGATGCCGTGGACCAGGTTGAACACGCCCTCGGGCAGCCCGGCCTCCTCCATGATCTCCGGCAGCAGGCTCGCCGAGGCGGGGGACCACTCGGCCGGCTTGAGCACCACCGGGCAGCCGGCCGCCAGCGCCGGGGCCAGCTTCCAGGTCTCCAGCATGAACGGCGTGTTCCACGGCGTGATCAGCCCGGCCACGCCGACCGGCTTGCGCACGACGTAGTTGAGCTGCGCGGAGCCGACGCGGTAGACGTCCTCGCCCATGGTGGTGATCACGTCGGCGAAGAAGCGGAAGTTGTGCGCCGCGCGGCGGGCCTGGCCGCGGGCCTGGGTGATCGGCAGGCCGGTGTCCCGGCACTCCAGCGCGGCGATCTCGTCGTCCCTGGACTCGATGGCCGCCGCGACCGCGCGCAGCGTGCCGGCCCGCTGCTCGGCGGGCATCGTGCTCCACGGGCCGTCGGTGAACGCCTTCTGGGCGGCGGCGACGGCCGCGTCCACGTCGGCCGCGCCGCCCGCGGCCACCTCCAGGTACGGCTCGTTCGTGGTCGGGTCGAGCGCGGTGAAGGTCGCACCGGACTGGCTCGGGACGTGCCGGCCGCCGATGTAGTGCTCCAGTTTCATCAGGCGACTCCCTCGCTCTGTGCCAGTAGTTCGTTGATCCGGGCGATGCCGGGCTCGGTGGGGGTGATCAGGGGGGCTCGTACGTGGCCGGAGGCGATCAGGCCGCGCTGTTCCAGCACCCACTTGGCGGGGGCCGGGTTCGTCTCCACGAACAGCAGCTCGACCAGCGGGTGCAGCGAGTAGTGCAGCTCCAGCGCGGTCGCGTGGTCGCCGGCGGTGTACGCCTCGTACATGCGGGCCACGGTCTTCGGCGCGAGGTTGGCCGCCGCGCTGACGAAGCCGACGCCGCCGATGGCCAGCAGCGGCAGGCAGAGCAGCTCGATGCCGGACCACATGAGGAAGTCGCGCCCGCACAGGTTGAGCACGTGCGAGAAGTGCTCGAAGTCCTTGGTGGTCTCCTTGACGCCGACGATGTTGTCGTGGTCGCGGCGCAGCCTGGCCACGGTCGCGGGGGCGATGTCGACGGCGGTGCGCGAGGGCACGTTGTAGATGACGATCGGCAGCGCGGGGAACTCGGCGGCGACCGTGGCGTACCAGCGGTAGAGGGCTTCCTGGGTGGGACGGGCGTAGTAGGGCGTGATGACCAGGGCGGCGTCGGCGCCCAGGCGCTCGGCCTCGGCGGTCAGCCGCAGCGTCTCGTCGAGCTTGGCCGAGCCGGTGCCGGGCAGGAACGGCACCCGGTCGGCGGTCTCCTCGGCCACCACGGCCATCGCCGCGACGCGCTCCTCGACGGACTGGGCGCCGGGCTCGCCGGTGGACCCGCCGGTCGAGATGCCGTGCGAGCCCTGGTCGAGCTGCCAGCGCACCAGCGAGCGCAACGAGTCGAGGTCCAGCGACCCGTCGGCGGCGAACGGCGTCACCACGGGGGCGATGGATCCGCGGATGGTCGACGGATCCGAGCGGAACTTCATGGATTCTCCTTCTTGGGGGGTCAGCGCTGCTGCTCGTACGCCTCGCGCCAGGCGCCCTTCAGCGGGTAGAGGCCGTCGATCGAGGCTCCCTCGGAGACGCGATCGAGGATGAAACGCTCCTCGTCCTCCTGCCGGGCGGCGTCCCCGGCGACCTCGGCGACCAGCGCGGGCGGGATGACGACGACCCCTTCGGCATCGCCCACCAGCACGTCGCCGGGGCACACCAGCACGCCGCCGCAGTCCACCGGCACCTGCGAGTCCATCGGGACGTGGCGGCGGCCGAGCACGGCGGCGTGCGCGGCGCCGTAGTAGGAGGGCAGGTCGAGCGAGGCGAAGGAGGGGCTGTCGCGCAGCCCGCCGTCGGTGACGACGCCGGCCGCGCCGCGGCGCAGGGCGCGCATGGCCAGGATGTCGCCCAGCGTGCCCGCGCCGTGCTCGCCGCGGGCGGAGATGACCAGCACCTCGCCCGGCTGGAGCTCCTCGACGGTGCGCTTCTGGGCGTTCATGCCGCCGCCGCGCTCGGCGAAGACGTCCTCGCGCAGCGGCAGGTAGCGCAGGGTGCGCGCGACGCCGACCATGCGCAGGTCGGGACGGGCGGGGCGGACGCCCTCGATGAAGTGGTGGTCGATGCCGCGCGCGCGGAGCTGGGAGGAGAGCGTCGCGGTGGAGACCGAGCGCAGCGCGGCGACGACCTCCGGGGTCAGCGGGCCGGGGTCGGGGGCGGGGACGGGTTGGGCGGCGCCGTACGCGGCGGCCCTGGTCGCCTCGGTGACCTGGGGCTGGACGCCGTACGCCGCGGGGGGATCCTGGCCGGCGACGACCTCGTTGCGCAGCCGGGCCGTACCCTCCAGCTCGACCTCCACCACGTCGCCGGGCCGGACGACGGTCGAGCCCGCCGGGGTGCCGGCCAGGATCAGGTCGCCGGGCTCCAGCGTCATGTACCGGGACAGGTCGGCGACGAGCAGGTCGAAGCCGAACAGCAGCTCGTCGGTGCACGCCTCCTGGGCGAGCTCGCCGTTGACGTAGGTGCGCAGCCACAACCGTCCGGGATCGGCGCCGGTGAGCAGTTCCGAGCCGACCGGCGTGAACCCGTCCTGGCCCTTGGCCCGCAGGTTGGAGCCGAGGTCGGCGTGCTTGAAGTCGTAGACGCCGAAGTCGTTGGCCGCCACGTACCCGGCCACGTGCTCCAGCGCGCGTCCGGGGGGGACGCGATGGGCCCGGCTGCCGATGAGGATGCCGATCTCGCCCTCGAACGCCAGCAGCTCACACCCCTCGGGACGCACCACGGGCCGTCCGGACCAGGACAGGGACGTCGGCGGCTTGAGGAAGTAGGAGGGGACGGCAGGGACGCGACCGCGCTCGGCGGCCCGGCTGCGGTAGTTCAGATGGACCGCGACGATCTTCCCTGGTGACAGTCCGAGAGGGTGTCCCACCTCGTCTCCTTCCAAATCATATACGACATCATTTATGTTATGGCATGTGGAACAATATCGACATACCCCCTCAGATGCCTACATGATGCTCATCACGTCATCAGTGGAGAGGAGAGTGCGGATGATGGTTCAGACCGCCCAAGCAGGCCGGGAGTGGCGTGATGGGTGAGATCGTGCTGGCCGCCAAGATCACGCATGTGCCGTCGATCTGGCTGTCGATCCAGCCCGGCAAACACTTCGGCATCCGCCGTCCCGCGGAACTCGCCCTCACCGAGGTCGGCAGGCGGGCCCGCGAGCGCGGCGCGGACACGTTCCTGATCGCCGACACCCATTGGATGAACAGCATCGGCTTCCACCTCAACGGCAAGCCGCGCCACCAGGCCACGTACGTCAGCCATGAGTTGCCGCACTTCATCCACGACCTCGCCTACGACTACGCGGGCGATCCCGAGCTGGCCGAGCTGATCCGCGAGGAGATCGTCGCGGGCGGCCAGAAGGCCCGCGTGCACACCTACCAGGACCTGGGCCTGGAGTACGCCACACTCGTGCCGATGTACTTCATGAACCAGGACTCCGACATCCGGGTCCTGCCCATCGGCTGCAACATCTACTCGACCGTCGAGGAGAACCGGCGGATCGGCGAGGCGCTGCTGCGGGCCGTGCTTCGCAGCGACAGGAAGGTGGCCTTCCTGGCCAGCGGGTCGCTCTCGCACGCCTTCCCGCCCAACGAGATCGCCGAGTCGCTGCTCGACGACGTGAGCAGCGAGCTGAACCGCAAGGTCGACCACGCGGTGCTGGAGATGTGGGACGAAGGGCGCATCCCGGAGTTCCTGGACATGCTGCCCGACTACAACGAGCGGTGCACCGGCGAGGGGGCGATGGCCGACACCGCCATGCTGTTCGGGCTGCTGGGCTGGCGCGAGTACACCGGGCGCGGCGAGCAGCTGTGCCCGTACTTCGGCAGCAGCGGCACCGGCCAGGTGGTCGTCGACTTCCCCGTACCCGCCTACCACACGAGATGAAGGAGCCGGCGCACATGACGGCCGTACAGACGTTCACGCCCGACCGGCCCGCCGGGGCGCCGCCCGTGCTGCTGCTGCACGGGTTCGCCTCCAGCGGGCGGCAGGACTGGGTGGAGACCGGGATCGCGGCGGAGCTGGCCGCGGCCGGGCGCGTGGTCGTCGTGCCCGACCTGCCCGGTCACGGGAAGAGCCCGGTGCCGGACGGGCCGGCGGGCGCGCCCGAGATCGCGGCCGCGCTGCTCGCCCTGGCCGGCGACGGGCCGCTCGACGTGGTGGGGTACTCGCTCGGCGCCCGGCTCGCCTGGGAACTGCCGGAGCTGGCCCCCGATCGGGTGCGCGCGGTCGTGCTGGGCGGGCTCAGCCCGTTCGAGCCGTTCGCCGCGCTGGACGTCGCGGCGCTGCGCTCGGCCGTCGCGGGCGGCGAGCCGGGCGACCCGATGACCGGCATGATCGCGGCGATGATCGCGGGCGCCTCCGGCGGCGACCCCGAACGGGCCGCCGGGCTGGTCCGGCTGGTCGAGGGCCTGCGCGGCACGCCGTTCGAGCCCAAGGGCTGGGCCGGGCGCACGCCGCCAATGTTCGTGGCGGGCGCGGAGGACATGATGACCTCCGGCATCGAGAACGTCGTCGCGCTGGTGCCCGGCGCCCGGCTGGTCACCGTCCCCGGCGACCACCGCGGCGCGCTGGCCGGGCCCGCGTTCCGCGCCGCCCTCGGCGAGGCGCTCGGCGAGGCGCTCGGCCCGGCGTCCGGCCCGGTGGCTGATCCGGCGTCCGGCACGTGACCAGCACCGGCGGAGTCGCGTCGAAGGCGGAGCTCAGCTACGAGATCCTGCGTTCGCGCATCCTGGACGGCACCTACGGCCCTGGCTACCAGCTCGTCATGGACCGCCTCGCGCGGGAGATCGGCGTCAGCACGATCCCCCTGCGCGAGGCGCTGCGCCGCCTGCAGTCCGACGGGCTGGTGGAGGTCGTGCGCAACGTCGGCGCCCGCGTCGCGGTCTTCGACGCGGCGCAGGTGCGGCACACGCTGGAGGTGCTGGCCCGGCTGGAGGGGTACGCGACCGCCGTCGCGGCCCCGCGCATGGGCCCGGCGGACGTGGCGCGCTCCCGCGAGATCAACGCCCGGCTGTTCCAGGCGCTCGACTCCTTCGACCCCACCGCGTTCACCGCGCTCAACCGCGCCTTCCACTTCTCGGTCTACGAGCACTGCGACGACGAGCACCTGAACTTCCTGCTGGAGGCCGAATGGACCAGGCTGGACCACATGCGGCGCTCGGTGTTCGGCTACCTGCCGGGCCGGGCCCGCCGTTCGGTCGAGGAGCACGAGCACCTGCTCGACCTCATCGCCGGGGGAGCCGACCCCGCCGAGATCGAACGGCTGGCCTGCGCGCACAAGACGAACACCGCCGGCGCCCTCTATGACGTCCGGGTCACCCACGGCTAACGATCGGGTCATACCCTCCCGGCATTTTGTCCTACACTGGTAGACGAAACGCCGTACGGAGGGGTGCCCGCATGCCCAAGATCATCGACCACGACCAGCGTCGCAGCGACATCATCGACGTCACGTGGGACCTGATCACGAAGGGGGGCATCGAGGCGGCCACCATGCGCGAGATCGCGAACGCGGCGGGCTTCGCCAACGGCGCGCTCAAGCACTACTTCCCCGGCAAGGAAGACATCATCGAGGCGACGTACGAGCGCGCCCTGGCCATCGTGACCAGCTACGTCAAGCTCGACGGCCGCCGCGGGCTGGGCGCGCTGCGCGAGATGTGCGAGGCCGCGATGCCGATCGACGAGGAGCGCATCACGGCCGGCCGGGTGCTGCTGATCTTCTGGCAGACCTCGCTGACCAACCCCAAGCTGTACGACAAGTACCTGGAGCACCTGCGGGCCTGGCGCGGCATGCTGCACCGGCTGATCGAGGAGGGCCGCGCCGACGGCGACATCCACACCTCGATCCCCGACGAGCAGCTCGTGGACGAGCTCGTGCTGCTCAACGCCGGGGCCAACGTGATGAGTCTGGTCGGCCCGCAGTTCTCCACGGTCGAGCTGCAGAAGCGGCACCTGGAGTCGTTCTTCGACCGCATCTCCCGGCCCTGACCCGCGCGTTCGGGCCCCTGATCCGCGCGTTCCGGTCCTGACCTGCGCGTTCCGGTCCTGACCTGCGCGTTCCGGCCCGCGCCGCCACCTGGGCGGCGCGGGCCGCGTCGTGCTCAGACCGCTTCGGCCACGATGACGCGCGGGCTGCCCGGCAGGGCCAGCTTGTCCACCGGCTTCCAGGCGGCCTCGTCGAGCCAGGCGCGCACCTGCGACTCCTCGTGGACGACGGTCCCGTCGATCACCAGGTACTCCCCGGCGTGCAGCGCGTCGATGGCCCGCTGCTCGGCGTCGTCGTCGAGGAAGAAGTCGAGCAGCAGCAGCCGCGCCCCCGGCGCCGCCGCCGCGCGGGCGTTGCGCAGGATGGCCCGGTTCTGCTCGACGCCGAAGCGGTGGATGACGTGGTTGACCATGACCAGGTCGTACGGGCCGGCGGGCGTGGCCGTGTCGGTCGGGACGCCGGTCACCTCGGCCCGGTCGGCGAACCCGGCCTCGGCCACCTGCTGGGTGATGGAGTCGGCGAAGGTCGGGTCGTACACGAAGGAGGCCCGCAGCTCCGGGTTGGCGCGCAGGGCCTCGAAGGCGAAGGCGCTGGACAGGCCGCCCAGGTCCAGCAGGCTGCGGAAGCCGGCGAAGTCGAACGCGCCGCCCAGCATCCTGGCGTGCAGGCTGTTGTACGTCATGACCCCGGCCATGAACGTGCCCCACCGGTCGCCGGAGGTGTCCAGGACGCCCGGCTCGGTGGTGTCCACGGTCGTGTCGAACTGCAGCCAGTGGCCGTAGCTGATCTGGTTGAGGAACGTGAGGAACGGCCCGAGGTCGAGCTCGGACGACTTTCGCCCGGCCAGGTAGCCGGCCGCGTCGGCGCCGAGGGCGTACCGGCCGTCGGTCCTGGTCAGCAGGCCGAGCCCGGCCATGCTGTCGGCCAGGATGCGGGCCATGCGGGGGGTGACGCCAGTGGCCGTCGCGATCTCCCCGGCGCTGCGCTCGCCGTCCGCGAGCGCCTCGAACAGCCCGATGCGGCTGGCCGCGAAGAGCTGCTTGGCGCCCATGTAACCGGTGGCGATGGCGACGATCGGATCCGGCGTGGGGGAAGGCGTGGACATGGTCAAGGCCCTGCCCTTTCTGTATTGTCTACGAATGTAGACGTTCACCATAGACCCTCTGTCTACGAACGTGGAATAACCGTTGACAGTAGGGGACCCCTCTGTCAACCTTTGTAGAACTATCTGGCTCGAACATGGCTTTTCGGCAGCTCAGTGTGGGTTTGCGTGCCCCACTTCGAGCACGGGACCGGTGCCTGGAATGGAGCTCTCGCGCATGTCGCTGCTCAATCTGACGGATCTGACCATCGGCGTCACCCGGGAGGACGCCGAGCCCCAGGAACTCGTCCACCGGCTCACCCTCGACGTCGCCTCCGGGCAGACGCTCTGCGTGGTGGGGGAGTCGGGCAGCGGCAAGACCGTGACGGCGCTGTCGATCATCCGCCTGCTGGAGTTCGTGGCCCCGGCCTACACCGAGGGCACGATCGAGGTCGGCGGCGTGGACGTCACGCGGCTGAGCGCCGAGGCCATGCGCGCCTACCGGGGCGCCCGGATCGCCATGATCTTCCAGGAGGCCCTGGACTCGCTCAACCCCGCCCAGCGCGTCGGCGCGCAGCTCATCGAGGGCTACCGGCCCGAGGGCGCGCTGCCCCGGCAGGCGCTGCGCCGGGGGAGCCGGCTGCGCCGCGAGGCCGAGGCCAAGGCCAGGAGCCTGCTCACCGAGGTCGGGCTGGCCGACACCGATCGGATCATGGCGCTCTATCCGCACCAGATGTCCGGCGGCATGCAGCAGCGCGTGATGATCGCCATGGCACTGATGTCCGACCCCGACGTCCTCATCGCCGACGAGCCGACCACCGCCCTCGACGTGACCACGCAGGCCGAGATCCTGGCGCTGTTCCGTCGCGTGCAGCGTGAGCATCGGACCGCCTGCGTGTTCATCACCCATGACATGGGCGTCGCCGCCGAGATCGCCGACCGGATCGCCGTCATGTACCGGGGCAGGCTGGTGGAGGTCGGCGACAAGATGGACATCCTCCGCAAGCCTACGCATCCGTACACCAAGGCGCTGCTGGAATGCGTGCCACAGCTCGGCGTCAGCCGCCGTACCGGATTCCCGACGATCTCGGAGACCAGGCTGCGGGCCGCGACCGAAGCCGACGGCGTGCCCGCCGGCGGGAGCGTGACCGAGACGCCGGCGCTCGGCGACGAGCCGGCGCCGGCGACCGGCACTCCGCCCCTGGTCGTCGAGAACGTCACCAAGGTGTACCGGACCGGCCGCCGGGCGAGCGTGCGCGCGGTCGGCGGCGTCTCGCTGGAGATCGCGCCCGGCGAGTTCTTCGGCCTGGTCGGCGAGTCCGGCTCGGGCAAGACGACGCTCGGCCGCATGGTCAGCGCCCTGGAACGGCCGACCTCGGGCAGCATCTCCTTCGGCGAGCACCGCATCACCGACGCGGGGCTGCGCGGCGACGAGCGCGCCTTCCGCCGCGCCACCCAGCTGATCTTCCAGGACCCGCAGAGCTCGCTCGACCCCCGGCACACCGTGGCCCGCATCATCGCCGAGCCGCTGCGCGAGCTGACCCGGCTGCGCGGCGCGGACCTCGACCGGCGGGTGGCCGAGCTGATCGACGAGGTCGGCCTGCCCGCCGACTGCGCCCGCAAGCTGCCCTCGCAACTGTCCGGCGGCATGCGCCAGCGCGTGTCCATCGCGCGCGCGGTCGCCGCCGAGCCGAAGCTCATCGTCGCCGACGAGCCCACCTCCGCCCTCGACGTCTCCGTCCAGGGCCAGGTCATGAACCTCCTTCTGCAGCTGCGCCGCTCGCACGGCATCAGCTTCCTGTTCATCACGCACAACCTCAGCCTGGTGCTGTCGGTGGCCGACCGCGTCGGCGTGATGTACAAGGGCGACCTCGTCGAGGTCGGCGCCCCGGAAACCATCGCCTCCTCCTCCACCCACGAGTACACGCGCCGGCTCCTGGCCGCGAACCCCGACTTGTCGGCATACGTGGGATAGCCCCGGGCCGACCTTCTCCTTCTGTCCCCCCTTTTAGAGCAAGAGCGAGAACCCACCATGAACGTGCTCAAGAGCCTGAGGGCCGGGCTCGTCTCCGCCGCCGCGGCGAGTGCCCTGCTGCTCTCCGGCTGCGCGGGCGGCGCGACGTCGTCCTCCTCGTCCTCCTCCGCCGACGCCGGCACCCCCGTACGCGGCGGCGACCTCGTGGTCGCGGTGCCGACCGACCCGCAGTCGCTGGACATGGTCGCCAACCCCGGCCAGGTCACCGCCCACATCGGCAACATGCTGTACGAGAAGCTCTTCGAGGTCGACAAGACCTTCGCGGCCAGGCCGATGCTGGTCGACACCTACAAGCGCAGCGACGACCGGCTCACCTACACCTTCGAGCTGCGCGCCGGTGTCACGTTCCAGGACGGCGCCCCGCTCACCGCCGCCGACGCGGTCGCCAGCCTGGAGCGCTGGCTGAAGAGCCACGTCACCGGCCAGCAGGTCGCCGCCGACGTCAAGAGCCTCAAGGCCGCCGGCGACCGCACGGTCACGCTGGAGCTGAAGAAGCCGCGTTACCCGCTGATCGACGAGCTGGCCAGCCCCGGCGCGGAGATCTACGAGGCCAGGAACCTCAAGGACGTCCCGGCGACCGGCTTCGCCAAGGAGGGCGCGGTCGGCACCGGGCCGTACAAGCTGAAGAGCTGGGACATCGGGCAGCAGGTCGTGCTGGAGCGTTACGACGGCTACAAGTCGCGCGCCGAGGAGGACTGGGGCGGCCAGGCCGGCGCCAAGCACGCCTACCTCGACACGGTCACCTACAAGGTCGTCGCCGACCAGGACGCCGTGGTCAACGGCCTGCAGACCGGCCAGTGGGCGCACGCCATGCCGGGCGACGACCAGTACACCCCGCTGAAGAACAACCCCGCCGTGGTCGTGTCGAACCTGGCCGGGGCCAACCAGAACGTGCTGATCCCCAACTTCAACAAGGGCTCCAAGTTCTCCGACGTGCGCGCCCGGCAGGCGCTCAACCTGCTGATGGACAAGCCCGCGCTGAACGCCGCCACCGGCGGCGGCCCCGACCTCACCGTCGAGGTGGGCGCGCTGGTCTCGCAGGACAACAAGGGCCTGTACTCCACCGCCGGCGACGACGTCTACCGGCAGCACGACCCGAACCGGGCCAAGGAACTGTTCGCGCAGGCCGGCGTCAACGCCGGTGACACCGTGCGGATCCTGACCTCCAGCAGCTATCCGCAGTTCAGCCAGTGGGCGGTGCTGCTGCAGGACCAGCTCTCCAAGATCGGCATCAAGACGAAGATCGACACCTACGACTTCCCGACGATGCTCGGCACGATCACCAAGGACCCCGGCGGCTGGGACGTCACCACCCTGTTCTTCAACGCCGCGCTCACCTCGCCCTCGCAGATGCCCGCGCTGACCCTCGGGGCGTTCAACGGCTCCGGCTCGCCCGAGCTGGCCAAGCTGATCGAGGACTACAACGCCGCGACCTCCCCCGAGACCGCCAGGACGCTCATGGACCAGCTCCAGGCGTTCGTGTGGCAGCAGCTCCCGGTCATCACGATCAGCCAGTCGAAGCTGTACGCCGCCTACTCGCCCAAGCTCAAGGGGTACGACACGTTCTACCGCGTGTTCTGGAACTCCTGGCTGCGGAAGTGAGGGGGGAACATGGCGGGACTTCTGCTCCGGCGGCTGCGTGACCTGGTTGTCATCCTGCTGATCGTGGGCACGATGATGTTCTTCGTCATCCGCCTGATCCCGGGCGACCCGGCCATCGCCATCCTCGGCCCGACGGCCAGGCCGCAGGACGTCGAGGCGCTGCGGCAGAGCATGGGCCTGACGGGCTCGCTGTGGCAGCAGTACCTGAGCTGGCTCGGCAACGTGGCGGGCGGCGACTTCGGCTCGTCGATCACCTACCACGCGCCGGTGGCAGGGGTGGTGGCCGAGCACTTCGTCCCGACGCTGACCCTGGCGGTGATCAGCACCGTCCTCAGCTTCGTCGTCGCGGTGCTGGTCACCTCGTGGAACGCGGTCTCGCCGCGCAACCCCGTGGCCCGCGCGCTCAACCTGCTCTCCTCGCTCGGCATGGCGATCCCCGACTTCTGGATCGCGCTGATCCTGGTGCTGGTGTTCGCCGTGTCGCTGCGCTGGTTCCCCTCCAGCGGGTACGCCGACCTCTTCGCCGATCCGGTCGCCGGGGTGCCGATGCTGGTGCTGCCGGTGGTGTGCCTGGTCATCGGGCAGTCGGCGCTGTTCACGCTGACCCTGCGGGAGAGCGTGCTCGGCGAGCTGCCGCAGACGTACCTGCGCACCGCGCGGGTCAAGGGCCTGTCGGAGCGGCAGGTCATGCTCAGGCACGTGCTGCCGAACGCGCTCATGCCGCTGATCACCCAGCTCGGCAGCAACTTCGCGATGATGGTCGGCGGCATCGTGATCATCGAGTCGATCTTCGTCATCCCCGGGCTGGGCTCGTTGCTCATGGGCGCGGTCTCGACCCGGGACTTCCCGCTCGTCCAGGGCGTGACGCTGTTCGTCGCGCTGATGTTCGTGGTCGTCAACCTGGTCGTCGACCTGTCCTACGCCCTCCTCGACCCCAAGGTGCGTGTTTCGTGACTTCCGAGGCCGTCGCCGGGCGCGTCGGGACGGCCGGGTGGCCCTCCGCGGCCTCCCGCGCCTGGCGCCGCAACCGGGTGCTGATCACCGCCACCGCGCTGCTCGTCCTCGTCGTGCTGGCCGTCGTGCTGCTGCCGGCGTTCCTGCCGGACGCCAACGCGACCGACCCGGTGCACCGGCTGCTGCCGCCCTCGGCCGACCACCTGCTCGGCACCGATTCCTACGGCCGGGACGTGCTGAGCCGCCTGGTCTCCGGCGGCCGGGCCTCGCTCGGCCTCTCGGCGCTCATCACGCTCTGCGCGGCGTTCACCGGCATGGTGATCGGCCTGGTCAGCGGCTTCTACCGGACCGTGGACGCGATCGTCATGCGGATCATGGACGCCTGGATGTCGTTCCCGGCGATCATCCTGGCCATGGCGCTGGCCATCGGGCTCGGCGCCAGCATCTGGACCGAGCTGATCGCGCTGACGGTCATCTTCACGCCGTTCACGGCCCGGGTGATCCGCAGCCGGGTGCTCGGCGTGGCGGCGCGGCAGTACATCGGGGCGGCGCGGGTGTCCGGCATGCGGCCGGCGAAGATCCTGTTCGTGCACGTGCTGCCCAACGTGCTGCCGCTGGCGCTGGTGCAGGTCGTGATCCTGTCGGCCTCGGCGATGCTGGTGGACGGCGCGATGAGCTTCCTCGGGCTGGGCATCGCGCCGCCCACTCCGACGTGGGGCAACATGATCGCCGAGGGGCGGTCGTACCTGACGCAGGCGCCGTGGCTGATCGTGCTGCCGGGTGCGGCGATCATGTTCTGCGTGCTGCTGCTGAACCTCATCGGGTCGAGCATGCGCAACGTGGTGGACGCCCGCGCCCGGTCGATGAGCGAGCTGCAGAAGCTGCGCACCCGCCGTCCGGCATAGTGACGGCACGGTGACGGCTCAGTGACGGCTCAGTGACGGCGGGCCCGCGCGGGGACCCCGGCGATCGCCGCCGGGCGTCCCCGCGCCCGCGTCAGAGGCTCCCGGCCCGGCACGTCGCAGGTCAGGGGCCCAGACGCCGTCGGCGCGCACGTCGCGGTCCAGCCACAGGTCAGGGGGCCCAGACGCCGTCGGCGCGCACGTCGCGGTCCAGCCACAGGTCGGCCAGGGCCGCGCGCACCTGCGGGCCGTGCTCGCGCCACAGCCGCAACGCGCCCAGGTTGTCCTCCAGCTGGGCCATCCGGCTCACCCCGAACAGCACGTTGGCCACCGCCGGATGCTCCAGGCAGAACACGATCGCGACCTGGGCGGGCGTCGCGCCGAACTCGTCCGCGACCCGGGCGACGGCGTCCGCGGCCTGCCTGACGGCCTCCCGGATGCCGCCCGGGTCCGCGCCGATCTTCCGTTCGGGGAACTTCCTGCCCACCAGGATGCCGCCCTCGAAGACGTCGCTGGCCTGCAGTGCCAGCGCGCCGGAGGCGAAGTGCCGGCCGTAGAAGCCGCCCTCGGCCATCGAGCGCCGGGCGATGCTGTACTTGAGCTGGGCGAAGCTCGGCGGCGTCAGGCCCTCCTCGGCGGCGAAGCTCAGCGCGAGGTCGACGTCCTCGGCGATCCAGTTGTTGACGCCCCAGCTCGTGAAGCGGCCGGCCGCGATCTGCTCGGCGACGTCGGTCACGATCCGCCGGATGTCGGGCCGCTGCATATAGTCGCCGACCACGACGGTCTCGGCGCTCTCGACGCCGACGCGGTCGAAGCTGACGTCGAGCTGCTCGCGGAAGCCCGTGCGCGGGTACTCCCACAGCCACAGCTTGCCGCAGAGCTGCCAGTCGTCCCGGCTCGCGCCGGCCTCGCGCACCGCCCGGCCGAAGATGAGGTCCGTACGGGCCTGCTCGGCGTGCGGGCCCATGTTGTAGTGGGCGACGTCGAAGAGGGTCACCCCGGCGTCGAGCGCCGCCCTGATCAGGGCCACCGCGTCGCCGAACTCCATGCGGTCCCAGGTGTTCCAGGAGCCCAGCCCGAACAGGGACGTCGTCGTGCCGCCCGGTCCGAGGCGCCGTGCCGGAACCCGCTGTGTGTCGCTCACGTCGATCCACTCCCTGCCGGATGAAGCCTTTTTTGTCTACGCTTGTATAATAATAAACCCAGGACGCCCGCGCAGCCCCGTCTGCGAAGGCCCGCACCGAACAGGAACCCCCACATGAGCGAACCTGTCGTTCCCAGGACCGTCCTCGTCACCGGCGGCGCGAGCGGCATCGGCCGCGGCGTCGCCGAAGCCTTCGCCGCGGCGGGCGATCGGGTGGTCATCGCCGACCTCGACGAGGCGCGGGCCAGGGCGGTCGCCGCCGGGCTCGGCGCCCACCACGTCCAGCTGGACGTCGGGGACGCCGCCTCCGTCGAGTCCGCCGTCGCGGCCGTCGCCGCCGAGCACGGCGACATCGGCGTGCTGGTGAACAACGCCGGGCACACCGCGGGCGGCGGCCCGCTCATCGGGCTCGACGTGGACGTCTTCGACGCCTGCGCCCGGGTCAACTTCCGCGGCACGTTCCTGATGACCCGGGCCGTCGGGGCGCACATGGTGCGGCGGGGCGTACGTGGCTGCATGGTCAACATCTCCTCCATCGGCGCCCGCCAGCCCACGCCCGGCCTCGGCCACTACGAGGCCACCAAGGCCGCCATCGACGCCCTGACCCGCTCGGCCGGCATCGAGCTGGCCCCCCACGGCATCCGCGTGAACGGCGTCGCCCCCGGGCCGGTGCTCACCCCGATGACGGCCATGTTCGCCACCGACGACGCGGCCAGGAAGGCGTGGGAGGCCCGGATCCCGCTGGGCTCGATCGCCCAGGTGGCCGACATCGTCCCCGCCGTGCTCTTCCTGGCCTCCGACGGCGCCCGCCACATCACCGGCGTCAGCCTCCAGGTGGACGGCGGCCAGCTCCTGGCCTGACCCCGCCACCGGCGGGGCCGGGCCGCCACCCGGCCCCGCCGCTCAGTCCGCGGACACCCGTCTCAGTCCAGGGACACCCCTTCGCGCAGGTGGACGATCCGGCCCGCGGTCACGGTGGCGTCGACCGCGACCTGCGGCAGGTCTCCCGGCGCGACCTCCAGGGGGTCGCGGTCCAGCACGCAGAAGTCGGCGGCCTTGCCCCACTCCAGCGACCCCTTCCACGCCTCCGCGCCGTCCTGGACGGCGGGCGCCGTGGTGTAGCAGCGCAGCAGGCGGGTCATCAGCCGGGGGCGCGGCGCCCGCTCGCCCAGCAGCCCGCACGCCGCCGCCACCTGCGCCCGCCAGTCGGGCGTGGTCACCGGCCCGTCGCTGCTCAGGGTGAACGTCATCCCGGCGGCCAGCAGCTCCTGCAGCGGCCAGGCCGTCCCGGCGACCTCCGGGCCGAGCGCGCCGGCCACCCAGTCGGCGGTGGCCGCCGCGATCAGCGGCTGCGTGGTGAGGCCCATGCCGAGCCCGGCCATGCGGGCGATCTGGGCGGGGTTCACCAGGTCGCCGTGGATGACGTAGTGCCGCCTCGCGGCCCCGCGCTCGCCCGCCGGCTCGGCCACCAGTTCGGCCACCGTGTCCACGAACGCGTCGATGGACCGGTCGCCGGTGGCGTGCACGCCGACCTGGAGGCCCGCGCGGTGCGCCAGCCGGATCATGGCGCGCAGGTTGTGCTCCCGCGCGGCGTCGTCCGCCCCCGCCACCAGCAGCGATCCGTGGCCGCCCGAGGTGTAGCGGTGGCAGGTCCAGGCCGAGCCCATGGGCGGGATGCCGTCGGCGAAGATCTTGAGCCCGGTCACGTTGAGCCAGGCGGGGTCGGTGCGGGGGAGGGGCGCGTCCAGGCCGGCGGCGACGTCCTCCAGAGTGCTGGGGCCGTCGAGGATGCCGAACAGCCGCAACGCGGTCACCCGTGCCCGCAGCTCGCCCTCCTTCGCCAGCGTCGCGTAGGTGTCCAGGACGGCCTGCGAGAAGCAGCCGGTCTCGCCGTCGTCCTCGCCGGGGCCGAGGCCGGGCTCGGTGTAGCTGGTGATGCCGAGCGAGGCGCAGATCCGCCCGGCGCGCAGGATGGCGGCCCGCCTGGACTCCTCGTCGGCCAGCAGCCGGCCCTGGTGGGCGGACAGGCCGTTCTCGCTGATCAGCGTGTCCGGCCAGACCGCTCCCAGCCAGGCGGCGTGCAGGTGCGAGTCGTTGATGCCGGGCAGGACCGTCCGGCCGGCCAGGGAGAGCACCCGGGTGCCGGGTCCGGCGTGCGCCAGGGCCTCCTCGTCCGTCCCGACCGCCACCAGGCGGCCGGCGCGCGCCGCCAGGCCGCTCGCCCGCCCGTCGCGGGCGTCGAAGGTGAGCACGTTGCCGCCGACCGCCACGAGGTCCGCGTACTCGTCCGCTGACACCGGGTTCCTCCCGAGGGGCTGTAATTGTTTGTCAACGAGTGTAGATTAACCACACTTAACGGTCGAAAGCCACGAAGGTGACCATGCCTACGAGAACCGCCGCCGCCGTCCTCACCGAGCACGGCAAGCCCCTCAGCCTTCAGGACGTCCCGCTGCCCGACGCCGTCGAGCCCGGCGCCGCCCTGGTGCGCATCACGTGCACCACCCTGTGCGGCACCGACGTGCACCTGTGGGCCGGCCAGATGACGTTCCCCGGGATGCTGCCGATGATCCTCGGCCACGAGATGGTCGGCGAGGTCGTCGAGGCCGGGCCGGGCACCACCGACGCCCTCGGCCGCCCGATCGCCCCGGGCGACCGCATCGGCTGGTCGGAGTCCACCTGCGGCCACTGCTACGGCTGCGCCGTGCTGCGCCAGCCGGTCGCCTGCGCCAACCGCGGCTACGGCTTCACGCAGCGCGCCGACCGCCCCCCGTACGCCACGGGCGGCCTGGTCGAGTACTGCTACGTGACCCCGGGCGCGGCCAAGCTGCTGCTGCCCGCCGACGTCAAGGACACCTGGGCCTCGATGTCGGGCTGCGCGGCCAAGACCGTGCTGCGCGCCGTGGACCGGGCCGGCGGCGTCAGGACCGGTTCCACCGTGGTGGTGCAGGGCGCGGGCGCGCTCGGCATCTTCGCCACGGCCGTCGCCAGGATCGCCGGCGCGGGCACCGTCATCACCGTGGGCGGCCCGGACGACCGGCTGGCCGCCGCCCGGCGCTTCGGCGCCGACGCGACCGTCTCGACCGACCTCGGCAAGGACGAGCGCGTCGCCCGGATCAGGGAGCTGGCCGGGGAGCGCGGCGCGGACTACGTGTTCGACCTGGCCGGCGCGCCCACCGTGGCCGAGGAGGCGGTCGCGGTGGCCGCCCAGCGCGGCACCGTGGTGATCGTCGGCTCCACCGGCTTCGAGCTCGCGCCCGTGCCGCTCGGCGCGGTCATGGGCAAGGAGCTGACCGTCGTCGGCTCGCTCAACGGTGACATCGCCGACTACCACCGCTCGATCGAGTTCTTCCAGACCTTCGCCGCCCGCATGCCGTGGGACGAGCTGTTCAGCGAGCCCGTCGGCCTGGCTCAGGCCACCGCCTGCGTCGAGTCGATGTCCAGGCTCGGTGAGATCAAGGCCGTCATCGACCCCCGCCTGCCCTAGGAGACCTGCCGTGCAGACCATCCCGCGCCGCCGCATCGGCCGCACCGGACCGGAGACGGGCGTGCTCGCGCTCGGCTCCTGGCACACCTACGACCGCATGGACTTCCACGACGCGGTCGCCATGATCCGCGAGGCCGTGGACCACGGCATCGACCTGTTCGACGTCGGCGTCTACGGCTTCCCCGGCATGCCGCCCGTGTTCACCGACGTGATCTTCTCGGCCCTGGTGCGCGCGGCCGGCCTGCGCCGCGAGGACTACCTGCTCTCCTCCAAGCTGTGGCTGGAGGGCTACCCGGAGCACAGCCTGCGCGACCAGCTGCTCAACGCCCTGTTCCGGGCCGGCGCCGACCACGCCGACCTCGTGGTGCTGGGCGACCTGCGGCACGACGGCGTGGACCTGCACCGGCTCGTCCTCGACCTGGCCGGCCTGGCGAAGGAGGGGCTGATCCGGAGCTGGGGCGTCAACAACTGGTCGGCCTCGAACGTGCAGACGCTCATCGACGCCGCCGCCGGCGGGGGCGTCGAGGGCCCGGCCATCGCGCAGCTGAAGTACAGCGTCTCGCGCCGCTCGATCCCCGACGGCGCGCCGTTCGCCCGCATCTTCGCCCAGGGCGTCACGCTGCAGTCCTCCGACGTGCTGGAGGGCGGCGTGCTGCTGGGCAAGGGCGTGGACCGGCAGGTCGGCCGCGACCCCGGCGGCATCAGGGAGCGCATCGCGGCCTCGGCGGCGGAGCTGGCCGCGATCGCCGCCGGCCTGGACGCCACCCCGGCGCAGGTGTGCGTGGCCTTCACGCTCACCCACCCGGCCAACACCACCACCCTGTTCGGCGCGACCAGCCTGGACCAGCTGCGCGACAACCTGGCGGCCGTGGAGCTGGTCGAGCGGGTCGGCGCCGAGGAGCTGCGGGCGCTGGTGGCGCCGCTGTGGGCCGACCGGGACGCCGTCGATCCGGAGGGCCCGTGAGCACGCCGCCGAGCAGGGGGTACGAGGGTTTCGGCGGCACGGCCCGCGAGCTGGCCTCGCAGTCCACGCCCTGGTGGCCGCGGCCGCGGCGGGCGCGTCCCGGGGCGCCCAACGTGGTGGTGGTGCTGGTGGACGACCTGGGGTTCAGCGACCTGTCGCCGTTCGGGTCGGAGATCGACACGCCGCACGTGCAGGCGCTGGCCGAGTCGGGCTACCGGTTCAGCAACTACCACAGCACCCCGCTCTGCTCGCCCTCCAGGGCCGCCCTGATGACCGGGCTCAACCCGCACCGGGCCGGGTTCGCGATGGTGGCCCACGTGGACCCGGGCTATCCCGGCTACCGGATGGAGATCCCGCGGGAGGTGCCCACGCTGGCCGAGTCGTTCCGGGCCGGCGGGTACGCGACGTTCATGGTCGGCAAGTGGCACCTGACCATCGAGTCCAAGCTGCACGACGGCGCCGACAAGAGCTCCTGGCCGCTCCAGCGCGGCTTCGACCGCTACTACGGCTCCATGGACGGCTTCACATCCCTGTTCCACCCGCACCGCCTGATCAGCGACAACGGCCCGATCCCCGACGAGGGCTTCCCGGACGACTTCTACCTGACCGACGCCCTCACCGACCGCGCCATCGGCATGATCAACGGCCTGCGCGCCAACGACGCCGACAAGCCGTTCTTCCTCTACTTCGCCCACCAGGCCGTGCACGGCCCGGTGCAGGCCAAGCCGGCCGACGTCGCCAAGTACCGCGGCCGCTACGACGCGGGCTGGGCCAGGATCCGCGAGGAACGCTTCGCCCGCCAGCTCCGCGACGGCCTCTTCCCCGAGGGCACCCGGCCGTCCGACCCGGACCTGGCGCCGTGGGAGGAGCGCACCGAGCTGTACGCCCGCCACATGGAGGTCTACGCCGCCGCCGTGGACGCCGTGGACCAGAGCCTCGGCCGGCTGGTCGAGCACCTCAAGCGCATCGGCGAGTACGACAACACCGTCATCGTCGTCACCAGCGACAACGGCGCGACCGCCGAGGGCGGCCCGGAGGGCACCCGCAGCTACCTCAGCCGCTTCGTGCACCTGGCCGGCCTGCCCGACGACTGGTGCCACGACGTGCCGCGCGACCTCGACCTCGTCGGCGGCCCCCAGGTCCACGGCCACTACCCGCGCGGCTGGGGGAACGTCTCCAACACCCCGTTCCGCCGCTACAAGGGCCACGCCTACGCGGGCGGCATCCACGTGCCGTTCGTGTTGTCGTGGCCGGCCGGGCTGCCCAGGCAGGCCGGCGACCCGGGCGTGCGCGACCAGTACGCCTACGTCACCGACGTCGCGCCCACCCTGCTCACGCTGGCCGGCCTGGACCACCCGCAGGACGTGGACGGCGTGCCGTTCGACCACTTCCTGCGCGAGCGCGACCGGCCGAGCCGGCACCGCTCGCAGTACGTCGAGAGCGGCGGGCAGCGCGGCTACTTCGAGGACCACTACAAGCTCATCGCCCCGCACCTGCCCGGCACGCCGTTCACCGACGACGGCTGGGAGCTGTACGACATCGCCCGCGACCCGGCCGAGACCACCGACCTGGCCGCCGAGCAGCCGGAACGGGTGGCCGACCTGGCCGCGAAGTGGCGGGCGGCGGCCTGGCTCAACACGGTCTTCCCGCTGGCCGACACGCCGGACATGCTCAACACCCGGCCGCCGGCCGAGCTGGCGCTGTCGGAGCCGGTCACCATCCACCCGGGCACCCCGGTGCTGGAACGGTTCCGGTCGAGCAGGCTCACCTCCATGCGGTCGTTCACGATCGAGGCGTGGCTGGAGCGGCGGCCGGGCGACGAGGGCGTGATCGTGGCCCACGGCGACCAGGGCGGCGGCTACGTCCTGTACGTCGAGGACGGCGAGCTGCGGCTGACGTACAACGCCTACGGCGTGCCGGTGCGGGCGGCCGGCCCGATCCCGGCGGCGGGGCCGGTGACCGTCACGGCCCGCTTCACGGCGCTGCCGGAGGTGCGCTGGGACGTCGAGGTGCTGGTGGACGACAAGCCGGTGCTGGCCGTCGAGCGGGTCCCGCAGCTGGTCGGCATGGCGCCCTTCACCGGCATCAGCGTCGGCTTCGACTACGGCGGCCCGGTGGACTGGGAGCTGCACGAGCGCCGGGGCGTGTTCCGCTACCGGCGCGGCCTGGACCGGGTGCGGTACGTCCCGGGGGAGAAGGCGCCCTACAACCCGGAGATCATCGCGCTGGCCGAGGACCTGGCGCAGCGCGCGATCGAATGACGGGTCACAGGTGGTAGGCGTACTCGCCGAACTCCCAGTCGGTGACGTGCCGCTGGAAGCGGGCGACCTCGTCGCGCTTGTAGGCCAGGAAGGCGGCGGTGAAGTCCTTGCCGAGCAGCTCGGTGAGCTCGCCGTCGGCCTCCAGGGCGTCCAGGGCCTCGGGCAGGGTCATCGGCAGCACCGGGGCCTTGGAGGCGTCGTAGCCGTACCCGACGAGCGGCGCGGGCGGCTCCTGGGCCGCCCGCACCCCCAGCAGCGCGGCCGCCGCGGTCCCGGCGACCAGCAGGTACGGGTTGGCGCTGGCGTCGCCGAGCCGCAGCTCGAAGCGGGCGCCCGCGCCGCGCTCCGGCGGGACGCGGAGCATCGCGCTGCGGTTGTCGAGCCCCCAGTCGACGAGCCAGGGGGCCAGCGTGTCGGGGCCGAACCGCTTGTAGGAGTTGACCGTCGGGTTGGCCAGCGCCGCCAGCGCGGGGGCGTGGGCCAGCACGCCCGCGATCGCGTGCCGCGCGGTCGCCGACAGACCGTACGGCGCGGCCGGGTCGTCGAAGGCGTTGCCGCCGTCCTCGCCCAGGCACGACAGGTGCAGGTGGAACCCCGACCCGCCCTCGTCGTTGAACGGCTTGGCCATGAACGTCGCCAGCCTGCCCTCCACCCGCGCCAGCTCCTTGACCGCGGCCTTGAACCAGAAGGCCCGGTCGGCCGCGTCGAGCGCCTCGGAGTGCCGCAGGTTGATCTCGAACTGGCCGCTGCTGAACTCGTGGTTGCCCGCCGTCACGCCGAGGCCGAGGTCGCGCAGGTGCCGCAGCGTGCGGGTGAGGTGGCCGTCGGGGTCGCCGCGGCGGCCGGCGGTGTAGACGTTGCCGGTGGCCTCGGCGTAGCGCTGCCAGCCGCCCGCGGGGGCCGGGTCGCACAGGAAGTACTCCAGCTCGGGCCCGACGACCGGGCGCAGGCCCTGCTCGGCGCACCGGGCCAGCACGGCGCGCAGCAGGTCGCGGGGCGACTCGGGGGCCGCGGCGCCGGTGGCCGGGTCGACGACGTCGCCGTGGCACCAGGCCACGCCGGGCTCCCACGGCAGCGGGGCGAGCGTGGCCAGGTCGGGAACGACGGCGATGTCGGGCAGCCCCGCGTCCAGGCCGCCGCTGATGTCGGCGGTGCCGCCGCGCGGGGTGGAGTGGTAGACGGCGCGGCAGAAGGCGAGGCCGTGACCGAGGGCGTCGGGCAGCGCCTCCAGCAGGACGTCGCGGGCGCGGTCGGTCCCGGTCAGGTCGGGGTAGGTCACGCGGACCACGTCGACGCCCCGCTCGGTCAGGCGGTCGATGTGCTGCTGCACCGGTCTCTCCTAGGGTCGTTTGACGCCAAACGTAACGGCCCTGTATTGGCTGCCGCAAGAGCTGTTGACCGATCGGCCTGGATGTTCATATTTTATTTGGAACCAAACGAGTTCCAGGAGGACCATCTTGGCCGGCGTCCGCGGCTACTTCCATCCCAAGACGGCCACGGGCCGCTCGTCCCTCGTGCCGGAGCCGCCCTGGCACTACTCCGGCGACCTGCTCACGATCGAGTACCGCACCGACCCCGACCGGGTGCGTGAGCTGCTGCCCGAGCCGCTGGAACTCGCCGCCGAGGACCCGGGCGCGGTCGCGCTCATCTGGGCCGACTGGCAGTCCTGCGCCGCCTCCCGCGAGGAGCTGCTGGACCCGGTGCGCTCGCAGTACAAGGAGGCGTTCGCCGTCGTCCGGTGCTCCTACCGGGGGCGGACCTACTCCAGGTGCGTCTACATCTGGGTGGACAAGGACTTCGCCCTCGCCAGGGGGCTGCACCAGGGCTATCCGAAGAAGCTGGGGTCGATCCACCAGACCAGGCCGCACCCGTACGGCCCCGCGCCGCGCATCGAGGCGGGCGCCCGGTTCGGCGCGACGCTGGCCGCCGCCGACCGCCGCCTGGCCCAGGCCGTGGTGACCCTGCGCGAGCCGTCGCCGCACAACGGGTTCGTCAACGGCCACCCCATGGCCCACCACCGCTGGCTGCCCGCCATCGGCAAGGGCGGCGGCCTGGCGCTCGACGAGCTGGTCGAGTCCGGCGCCGCCGCCTTCGAGGCCGGCCAGGCGTGGGCGGGCGACGCCGAGCTGGAGCTGTTCGACGCCCCCACCGAGGAGCTGTCCCGGCTGGCCGTCCGCGAGCCCATCGGCGCCTACTTCCGCCAGGTCGGCGTGGTGTGGGACGGCGGCACGCTGCTGGAATCCGGCACCTCCGGCGCGCACTAGCCCCTTGAGATTGGAAGCACCCGACATGTCCGAACAGATCACCGTCGCCGGGGTCACCGTCGACACCCGCCACTGGATCGGCGGCCGGCGCGTCGCCTCCGCGCGCACGTTCACCGACCTCTCGCCCATCGACGGCGCCGCGCTCGGCGAGATCGCCCGCGGCGGCCCCGACGAGGTGCACGCCGCCGTCACCGCCGCCCAGGACGCCTTCCCCGGCTGGGCCGCCACCCCGCGCGCCGGCCGGGCCGCCGTGCTGCGGGCCATCGCCGACGGCGTCGAGAAGCGGCTGGAGGAGCTGGCCGCCGTCGAGACCCGCGACAACGGCGCCCTGCTGCGCTCGCACCGCCGCGGCGTCATGCCGCGCGTGGCGCACAACTTCCGCTTCTTCGCCGACTGGCTGGAGGGCCTCGGCCACGACGACTTCGACACCCGCGGCCACGCCAACCACGTCTCCTGGGACCCGGCCGGCCCCTGCGCCCTGATCACGCCGTGGAACGCGCCGCTCATGCTGGCCACCTGGAAGATCGCCCCCGCGCTCGCCGCCGGGAACACGGTGGTGCTCAAGCCCGCCGAGTGGTCGCCGCTCACCGCCTCCCTGCTGGCCGACGTCGCCGCCGCGGCCGGGCTGCCGGACGGCGTGCTCAACGTCGTCCAGGGGTTCGGCGAGGAGGCCGGGCAGGCCCTGGTCGAGCACCACGGCGTGCGCCGCGTCAGCTTCACCGGCTCGGTGCCGACCGCGCGGCGCATCGCCCGCTCGGCCGCCGCCAACCTCACCCCGCTCAGCCTGGAGCTGGGCGGCAAGTCGCCGCTGCTGGTCTTCGCCGACGCCGACCTCGACCTCGCCGTTGATCTGGCCGTCGAGCAGTACGACAACGCCGGGCAGGTCTGCCTGGCCGCCACCCGGCTGCTGGTCGAGGCGCCGATCGCCGAGGAGTTCGTCCGCCGTTTCACCGAGCGGGCCACGGCCCTGGTCCAGGGCGACCCGCGCGACGAGGCCACCGACGTCGGCCCCAACATCCACCCGCGCCAGGTGGAGAAGATCGACGGGTTCGTCCGGCGGGCCCTCGCGGCCGGGGCGCGCGCCGTCATCGGCGGCGAGCGCGGCGACGGCCTGTACTACCGGCCCACCCTGCTCACCGACGTGGCCCAGGACAGCGAGATCGTCCAGGAGGAGGTCTTCGGCCCGGTGCTCACGCTGCAGACGTTCGAGACCGAGGAGGAGGCCGTCCGGCTGGCCAACGACACCCGCTTCGGCCTGGCCGCCACCGTCGCGACCGGCGACCGCGAGCGCGCCCGCCGGGTCACCGAACGGCTGGTGGCGGGCACGGTGTGGGTCAACTGCTTCTTCGTGCGCGACCTGCGCGCGCCCTTCGGCGGCTCCCGCGAGTCCGGCGTCGGTCGCGAGGGCGGCACCTGGAGCTTCGACTTCTACTGCGACCTGAAGAACACCGTCACCGCGCCGAAGGGCTGGAACGACCATGGGTGAGATCGTCGGTGCCGGCCTGCTGGCGCACGTCCCCACCATCGTGCTGCCCGAGCCCACCCGGCTGGAGCTGAACGAGGGCAAGGAGATCACCCTCGTCACCGGCCTGCGCGAGCTGCGCCGGGACGTCTTCGAGCGCGACGACTACGACACCGTCGTGGTGCTGGACTCCCACTGGGCCACCACGGTCGAGTTCGTGGTCACCGCCCAGGCGCGCCGGGCCGGGCTGTACACCTCCGAGGAGCTGCCGCGCGGCATGTGCCGGATGCCGTACGACTTCCCCGGCGACCCCGAGCTGGCCCGCAACGTGGCCTCCTTCGCGGACCGGCACGGCACCTGGATCACCCCCATCGACGACGAGTACCTGCCGATCTACTACGCCACCACCAACCTGTGGAAGTACCTCGGCGAGGGCCTGCCCAGCAAACGCTGGGTGAGCATCGGCGTCTGCCAGACCGGCGACATGGAGGACCACCTGCGGCTCGGCCGCGCGCTGGCCGACGGCGTCGCGGCCACCGACCGCCGGGTGCTGGTGATCGCCTCCGGCGCGCTGTCGCACACGTTCTGGCCGCTGCGCGAGCTGCGCGACCACGAGTCCAGCGACCCGCGGCACGTCTTCACCCCCGAGGCCCGCGCCGCCGACCTGCGGCGCATCGAATGGTTCCGGCAGGGCCGGCACGACGAGGTCCTGCGCACGATGCCGGAGTTCCGGACGTACAAGCCCGAGGCCCGCTTCCACCACTACGTCATGCTGGCCGGCGCCCTCGGCGAGGAGCGCTGCACGGCCCCCGCCCGGCAGTACGGCGAGTACGAGAACTCCGTCGGCACCGGCCAGGCCCTGCTCTGGTTCGACCGCCCGGCCAGCGGCTGGACCGCACCCCGACAGGAGAACGCCCATGCCTGAGTACCGCCGCGTCCTGCTGGACGGCGCCGTCACCGAGACCGTCCGCGACGGGGACGAGCTCGTCGCCGCGGACGGCCGCCGAGTCAGCGCCGACGAGGCCGCGCACCTGCCGCCGGTCGTCCCCACGAAGATCATCGCGGTGCACCTGAACCACCGCAGCCGGGTCGAGGAGTTCCGGACCCGGCTGCCGGACGCGCCGACCTACTTCCACAAGCCCACCTCCTCGCTCAACTCCCACCGGGGCGCGGTCGTGCGGCCGCAGGGCTGCAAGTGGCTCAACTACGAGGGCGAGATCGCCATCGTCATCGGCCGGACCTGCCGCAACATCGCCCCCTCCGAGGCCGGCGCGCACATCGCGGGCTACACCGTGGCCAACGACTTCGGGCTGCACGACTTCCGCGACACCGACGCCGGCTCGATGCTGCGCGTCAAGGGCTCCGACACGCTCTGCCCGCTCGGCCCCGGCCTGGTGACCGGCTGGGACTTCCGCGGCAAACGCCTGCGCACGTACGTCAACGGCGAGGTCGTCCAGGACGGCAACACCGACGAGATGACCTGGGACATGCACTACCTGGTCGCCGACATCGCCCGGACGATCACCCTCTTCCCCGGCGACGTGCTGCTGTCGGGCACCCCGGCGGGCTCGCGGCCCGTCCGGCCGGGGGACGTCGTCGAGGTCGAGGCCGAAGGGCTCGGCCGGCTGACCAACCACGTCGTCACCGGGCCGGTGCCGATCCGCTCCGACGTCGGCGCGCAGCCGACGGAGTCGGAGGAGGTGCGCTCGACCGCCCTCGGCGGCGACTGGGAGTTCCGCGGCATCCGCCCGCCACACCGCTCGTAGCGTCGGGGGTGGCGGCCCGCCGCTGGTGAGCCGCGGGGCGCCTGTGAGCGTCCGGGGGCGGCGGCCCGTCGTCCCCCGGAACTCACAGGGGGTGGCTGAGGATGCGGCGGCCCTCGTCACGGAAGCCGCGCTTGCCGTAGTAGGCGAACAGGTGGCTCACGTCGGCGCCGTTCGGGGCGATCACGATCTCCAGGGCCGTGCAGCCCTGGGCGGCGGCCCACCGGCGGCTGTCCTCGATCAGCCGCTCCGCCTCGCCCCGCCGCCGTGCCCTCGGCGCGACGAACAGGTCCTCCAGCTCGGCGTACAGCCCCTGCTCCAGCCCGAACGTGGTCGTGGTGATGCCGAACGCGACCAGCCGCCCCTCGCCTTCGCCCTCGCTCTCGCTCACCGCGACCCGGACGCCGGGCGCGGCGATCAGCCTGGCGAGGTTGGCCTTCAGCGTCTGCGCCGGGGTGGTGAAGCCGTCCTCGGCGTAGAAGGCGACGGCGAGGTCGTGGAGTGCGGGCAGGTCCTCAGGGACGGCGGCGCGGATCATGACAGCCATGATGCCCCGACTCGCGGACGAGCGCGTCGAACAGGGCCTGCTGGGCCGGATCGCGATGGGCGGTGTCCTCGGGATGCCACTGCACGGCGGCGAACCAGCCGGGCGCGCCGTCGAGCTCAACGGCCTCCACCGTGCCGTCGGCGGCGTGCGCGGCGGGGGACAGGCCGTCGCCGAGCCGCTCGACCCGCTGGTGGTGGAAGCAGGACGCCTCCACCTTCGCCGTCCCGGCCGCGCGTTCCAGCAGGGTGCCGGGGCGCAGCGACACCGGGTGCACGACGTGCCGGTGGCCGCCCTCGGGGCCGCCCATGTCCTGCTCCAGCGTGCCGCCGAGGGCCACGTTGACGACCTGGAGGCCGCGGCAGATCGCCAGCGTGGGCAGCCCGGCGGCCAGGGCGTGGCGGGCCAGGGCCAGATCGAAGGCGTCCTGGACGTCGTCCACGTCGTAGACGTCCTGGTGGGTGTCGGGAGCGCCGTAGCGGTGGGGGGCCACGTCGCCGCCGCCGGGCAGGAGCAGGCCGTCGAACCTGGCCATCCGGGCCGCCGCGCCGTCCACGCCGTCGGTGGCCGCCGGGTGGATCGTGGCCGGTTCGCCGCCCGCTCGCCACACGGCCTCCACCAGGGCGCGGGCGCTCACCTCGGCGGCGTGGCGCAGGGCCGAGGCGGTGGCGGAGAAGCGGGCGGGGATCGCGATCAGCGGTCTCACAGCTGGATCCAGGTGGTCTTGAGCTCGGTGTACTTCTCCAGCGCGTGCGCCGACTTGTCGCGGCCGTTGCCCGACTGCCGCATGCCGCCGAAGGGCACGGTCAGGTCGCCCTCCTCGTAGCAGTTGACCCAGACGGTGCCCGCCCTCAGCGCGCGGGCGACGCGGTGCGCGGTGCCCAGGTCGGAGGTCCACAGGCCGGCCGCGAGGCCGTACTCGGTGTCGTTGGCCAGGCGGACGGCCTCCTCGACGTCGTCGAAGGGCAGCACGGACAGCACCGGGCCGAAGATCTCCTCCCTGGCCAGCCGGGAGCCGGGGTCCACCCGGTCGAAGACGGTGGGTTCGAGGTAGGCGCCGCCGGTGCCGGCCAGGATCCGGCCGCCGCCCGTACGCAGCCGCGCGCCCTCGGCGAGACCGGCCTCGACGTGGCCGCGCACCCGTTCCAGGTGGGCCTCGCCGACCAGGGCGCCCATCTCCGTGGCCGGGTCGAGCGGGTCGCCGACGCGCAGCGCGCGGGCGCGGGCGACCACGGCCTCCGTCACCCGGTCGGCCACCGACCGGTGGACCAGCAGGCGGGACGGCGCGGTGCACATCTCGCCCTGGTTGAAGAAGATGCCCCAGGCGGCGGTGGCCGCGGCGGCCTCCAGGTCGGGGGCGTCGGGAAGGATGATGTTGGGCGACTTGCCGCCCAGCTCCAGCCACACGCGCTTGAGGTTGGAGTCGGCCGAGTAACGCAGGAAGTGCCGCCCGACGGCGGTGGAGCCGGTGAAGGCCAGCACGTCCACGCCGGGATGCAGGCCGAGCGCCCGCCCGGCGGTTGGGCCGTCGCCGGCGACCACGTTGAGCACGCCCGGCGGCAGCCCCGCCTCGGTGGCCAGCCGTCCCAGCTCCAGGGCCGACAGCGGCGACAGCTCCGACGGCTTGAGCACGACCGTGCACCCCGCGGCCAGGGCGGGGGCCACCTTCCACGAGGCCAGCGTGAGCGGGAAGTTCCACGGCACGACCGCGCCGACGACCCCGGCGGGCTCGCGGGTGACCAGGGCGAGGGCGTCGGCGGGCACGTGCGGGGCCTCGTCGGCCAGTTTGCCGGCCAGCTCGCCGTACCAGCGGAAGGTGGTGATCGCGGCGCGCAGCTCGATGTCGTGCGCGTCGGTGATCGGCTTGCCCATCTCCAGGCTGACGAGCAGCGCCAGGTGCTCGCGCCGCTCCTCGATCAGGGACGCCAGCCGAACCAGCGCCCGCCCGCGCTCGGCGGGCGCCATCCGCGGCCACGGCCCGGAGTCGAACGCCCGCCGCGCCGCCGACACCGCGAGCCCGACCTCCGCCTCGCCGCCGTCGGCCACCTCGGCCAGCACCCGGCCGTCGCGCGGCGAGCGCGCCGTGAAGGACGCGCCGCCGGGCTCGTCGGCGCCGTCGATGTGGTGCGCGGACGGCGGCGCGACCGCCGCGGCCCGGCTCAGCCATTCCTCGTGGGTCACGACGCGCCCCGCTCCCCGGCGGCCACCGCTTGTTCGGTGGCGAACGTCTGGTCGAGCGTCGGCATGTCGCCGTTGACCGGCATCGTCGGCCCTTCTGTCGCGGACGGGTGCTTCGAAAATGTACGGTCCCAAACGATTAGTCGTCAATGGCCTGCCGCCGCGTGCGGGGAACCGGGCCCGGTTCCCCGCTCGTTGGCCGGTCGTCACTCCGAGTCCGTGGAGGATCCTTGTTACGACTCGCCTGCCTCGCGCTCGTCGCCGTCCTGGCCGCCGGCTGCACCGTCGCCGACACCGGTCCGCCGGCCGCGCCGGAGGAGACCGAAGAGGTCATCGACGACGAGCCCGACGGCGAGTCCGACGCCGCGGCGCAGGACGAGTCCGTCCGCATCGCCGTCTGCGTGGACACCGGCACGCAGGCCAGGGCCGACTACCGCCCGTGCGAGGACGAGCGCCGGGGTTACGCCTGGTACTTCTACGCCGGCGACGCCACCGTCCCCGCGGTGGGCGAACGGGCCGACGGCGGCACCTACGAGGACCCCGGGGACGACGAGCTCACCAAGGCGTCGCCGCAGGGCGGCCCCGGCGCCGAGACCGCCATCGAGACGCCCTCGGAGTGGGTCGAGGTGTGCGTCGCGAAGCCGTCCCGGCGGCGCGTGGTCAACAACTTCTGCGAGGACCGGCAGGGCGGCTACGGCTGGTACTACATCGCCATCGACGGCCGCGTGCCGCCCGTCGGCGAGCGGGCCGACAACGGCGCCTTCAGGTTCTACGGCGGCGACAGCTACCGGGCCCGCGAGTCGGGCGGCGACGCGGCGGACGCCGCGATCGGCTACGAGGAGACCGTCGAGGAGTAGGGCCCACAGGCCGGAAGCCCGAGCTGCTCAACCGCCGCATCATCGTGCACCCGGCCGACCCGACGAAGGTCACCTACGACGACCGCGACACGCCGTTCAGCCTGACGAGCTACCAGGAGATGGACCGGGTCACGGCCGAATGGCGGCGGCCGGCCGAGCGGGCCGCCCGCGTCCGGGTGCCGCTCACCGTCACCGGGCCGGGCGGGACGAGCGTGACGGTCAAGGCGGTCGTGGACAACCCGGCGGGCCCGGTCAAGGGGTTCGTCGAGGCTGGCGGGCAGGTCGCCGTCGACGCCGCGCACCACGACCGGGCCGTCGGCGCCTGGCGGACCATCCCCGACCTCGGCCGCAGCTCAGACGGCGTGACCCCGCGCCCGGTGACCGCCCCGCGGGTCACCCCCGGCGGGGACAGCCCGCGGCTGGAGTACACGATGACGCTGTTCACGGCCGGTCAGGTCAAGGTCTCGGCGCTGCTGTCGCCGCGCAACAACGTCCTGCCGTCGGACGGGCTCAGCTACGCCGTCTCCATCGACGACCAGCCGCCCCGGACGGTGAACGTCACGGCCGTGACCGGCGCCGACGGCACGACCATGAACCGCCAGTGGGAGCGCAACACGTCCGACAACGTCAACGAGACCACGACCGTGCACACGGTCACTGCTCCCGGCAGGCACGTGCTGAAGTTCTGGATGGCGGACCCGACCGTCGTCCTGCAGCGGCTCGTGGTGGACACCGGCGGGCGCCTGCCCGGCTACCTGGGGCCGCCGGAGAGCCGGCGGGCGTTGTAGACGACCTTCGGCGGCCGGCCGCCGAACAGCTCGCTGACCGTGACGAACCGGTAGCCGCGGGCGGACAGGCCCCTCAGCACCCGCGGGAGGGCCTTGACCGTGGTCGGGTGGATGTCGTGGAACAGGATGACGCTGCCGGGGCGGACCCGCTTGAGCGAGACGCGGGCCACCCTGGCGCTGTCGCGGTAGCGCCAGTCGAGGGTGTCCACGCTCCACAGGACCAGCGGCCGGTGCGCCTGCCGCCGCACGTCGCCGTCCGTCGCGCCGTACGGGGGACGCACCAGGCCGGGCACGACGCCCGCGGCCGACTTCACGGCCTGGTCGGTGCGGGCGAGCTGGGACCTGATCGCGGCCGGCGACAGCCGGGTCAGGTCGGGGTGGGACCAGGTGTGGTTGCCCAGCTCGTGCCCCGCCTCGACCGTGCGGCGCACCACGTCGGGGTGGAGGCCGACGTTCTGTCCGACGACGAAGAACGTGGCGTGGGCCCGGTACTTCGCCAGGTGGCGCAGCAGCGTCCCGGTGTAGGGCCCCGGGCCGTCGTCGAAGGTGAGCGCCACGCACTTGACCTTGCGGCAGTCGGGCTTGCCCGCCTCGGCGGGCTCGGCGGGTTTGGCGGGCCCCGTGGGCTCGGCGGTCTCGGTGGGCTCGGCGGACGGCCCGGTCCGGTCCTGCTTGTGGCCGGGCTTGTGGTCCGGCTTGTGGTCCGGCTTGTGGTCGGGCTTCGGCTCGGGGGAGGCCGACGGCGCCGGGTGGGTGGGGGAGGGCGTGGGGTGGGCGGGGGTGGCCCCCATGAGCGCGGTCGTGACGGCCAGTGTCGCCGCGGTCATCCCGATACCGGACAGGTACCGCTTCATGCCGCCGTTCATGACGTTCCCCCTCATGCACCGCCCCCGGTGCGTCATCCCCTGAGACCGGCCCAGAAGGACCGTTCCAGAGAGTTGGACACCAGATCGGCCCGCAAGGTTCGCAAGAGTGGTCATCGGCGGATGAAGGTTTCTCCCATGCTCATTGGGCAGAAGTGTCCGCACGTGACAGCGCAGACCGTTCAATGAAGAAGTTGACGCCTTGTCAGGCACGGGAGGCATCGAGGATGCGGAACGGCCGGACCAGTACGACGCTCGCCCTCGCGGGGCTCCTGCTCGCCGGATGCGCCTCCGGCGGCGGCGGCGCCCAGCCGCCGGGCGGCCCGCGGCAGGCCGAGGGCCCGGTGGCCAAGCTCGCGATCACCCCGGCGGACGGCGCCAAGAAGGTCGCCCCCGACACCGGGATCAGCGTGCGGGTCACCGGCGGCAAGGTCACCAAGGTGACCGTCGCCGACGCCAAGGGACGCCAGGTGACCGGCTCGACGGCGGCCGACGGCACCTGGCGGCCACGGTGGCCGCTGCGCCCGGCGACGTCGTACACGGTGAGCGCGCAGGCCACCGGCACCGACGGCAAGGCCGTCACCGGGCGGTCGTCCTTCACCACGCTCAAGCCCAGGCGGGCTCTGCAGAGCGGCATGTCGCCGCTGGACGGCGAGAAGGTCGGCGTCGGGATGCCGGTCCAGCTGCTGCTGTCCCACCCGGTCACCTCCAGGCAGGCCCGCGCGGCGGTCGAGCGCTCGCTGGTGGTGGAGATGTCCGAGCCGGTCGAAGGCGCGTGGAGCTGGGTGAGCGACCGCGAGGTGCAGTTCCGGCCGCGTGAGTACTGGCCGGTGGGGGAGAAGGTCAAGGTCGTCGCCCACCTGGCCGGGCTGCGCGCGGGCGAGGACCTGTGGGGGACCAGGGACCGCAGCCTGTCCTTCACCGTCGGCCCCCGGCACGTCACCAAGGTGGACGCCGACCGCCACCGGGCCGTCGTCACCGCGGACGGCAAGGTCGTCCGGACGATCCCCGTCAGCCTGGGCAAACCCGGCGACGACAGCTACTCCGGCACCATGATCGCCCAGGAGAAGGCCGCGGAGACCGTCATGGACTCGGCCACCATCGGGGAGCCGGGCGAGTACCGGATCAAGACCAAATGGAACGTCCGGATGACCTACAGCGGCACCTTCTTCCACGCCGCGCCCTGGTCGACGGGCGCGCAGGGCAACTCCAACGTCAGCCACGGCTGCGTCAACGCCAGCCCCGCCGACGCCCGCTGGTTCTACGACTTCACCCAGCGCGGCGACGTCATCCAGGTCACGGGCACCTCGCGCAAGCTGCGATTCGGCAACGGCCCGACCCCGTGGGCCAAGTCGTGGACGGAATGGCTCGCCGGCAGCGCCACGGGCAAACCCGTGACCGGCTAGACCGTCATCTGACGGCAGGACCTGCGCGAACATCAGAATGTCGCCTTGCCCGCGGGGGCCCGCACCACGATCATGTCGCCAATGGACGCCGACGTACCCCTGGACTACTACCTGATCTACGCCGCCGACCGTGGCCGCGGAACACTTCCCCTGGGCATCCTGGTCGAGGAGTTCGTGCTCTGCGACGACTACACCGCCGCGGGCATCGACTGCGCGGAATGGACCGCCGAGTGCGGCGAGTGGCGCGAGTCGCCCGGATCCAGCCGGGCCATCCGCGCCGACCCCGCGCTGCGCGACCGGGTGCTGCCCGTGACCCGGCGCGACGCCCGCGAGACCTACTCGATGCTCGGCGGCGGCGCGCTGCCGGAGGAGGCCGAGCTGCGGGCCTTCTTCCAGTACCGCCAGGCGCTCCCCGCCGCGGCCCCGCTCGACCTGGGCGGCTCCCCTTCGGCGCAGACCCGGCGCTACCGCATCCTGTTCGCGGGCGAGCTCGGCGAGCGCGGCCTGGCGAACGTGAGCACCGTCCTGCGCCTGGAGCCGCCGCGGGAGAACCCGCGGGCCAGGATCGCCGGCACCGCCACGGCGACCGCCGCCGGGCACACCTTCACCTGGGAGCTGCGGCGCATCGGCCCCGGCATCGCCTGGTGCCTGGACGTCACCGTACGCCTGAGCGCCGGCCCGCTGGCCGCCATCGGCGCCCTGCTCCACCACCACCGGCAGGCGATCCGCGGCCAGGGCCTGATCCCGGTCACGATCGAACGCTTCGCCTGACCCCGGACAGCGGGGAAGTCGCCTGGTGCGTGGCCGGTCAGGGGAAGGGCCGGGGACGGCGTTCGCGTGGCGTGCGGCCGGTCAGGGGAAGGGCCGGAGGGAGCCGTTCGCGCGGCGTGGGGGCCGGGCGGGTGTACCGGCCCCCCCCCCCCCCCGACCGCGGGCCCGGGGCCGGGGGAACCGCCCCCCCCCGCGCCGCGGCGCGGGGGGGGGGGGGGGGAACCCGCCG
>NZ_JBITLS010000006.1:0-538114 GCF_044465465.1 Nonomuraea sp. NPDC049655 | reverse complement strand
TTCGTTCTTCTTGGTCGTTGAACCAACTACCGGAGACCTCTTCGTTCAACGATCACCGACACGCCTCACACGCGACCTTTCGAAACACGGCCTAGTCCGACCAGGTAGTTGACGGCCTGGCCGACCGCGTCATGAACTTCAGCAGTTGGCACCCAGGCTCCGCGATGTCGTTTCACCAGAGAACCCTTCATGCTCATGGCCCGCTTCAACTCGACGATGTGCAGGCTTCCATCGCCGCGGATCAGAGGAATGTCAACCTCGTCACCCGACACCAGCCTGCGCTGAGCGGCTTCCCCGACGAAACGGCCACCGAAGATCCAGTGCTGCCCTTCCAGCGCCCGTTGTAGGTCCAGCTCCGTGGCAGTTCTGTCCTCCACCACTTTGCGCAGGCTCTCCAGGCGGGCCGAGCGCTGCTGAAGCTGGGATGCCCGGAGGATCATCTGACCATCCGAATCAGCGGCCAGGAGAGCCCATGCCTCTGGTGACGCGGCAATCCGCTGAGCGGCTTCCTCCGGGTCTTCGATATCAACGCGCTCCTGCAGCACACGCTCAAGCCATACCATCGTTTCCCTCCGGCCGCGCAAGAGCGAGTATCGCCCTGGCCGACCTGCCGGCGCTACGAGATACCGAGCGTCATGGCTGAGCGAGCTTATATAGGCCAGCAGATCATCCACATCTGCACCGGGGTGTTCATCGAGAAACTCACGCCCCGCCTCGGCAACGTACTTGAATTTGACCTCAAGCATGTTCGCCACGAACTGCCGCAGGCTTTGATTGCGTACGCCGTCTTGAAACAGTCGGTATCTCTCGTTGAACTCCGGTTGCAGGATACGCTCCTCGGCGTAATCCAGAGAGTCCTGCAGCAGCCGCACGACATCCCACTCGCCGACCGCGGCCGCCTGGCCACGTGCCTGTATCAGGAGTTGCACGAGCGCCTTCCCGCCCCTCCGGTGGCCGCCACGTCCAGTTCGCATGTGCTGGAGCACGGAGGTGACCGCGCGCTTCACCTCGTCGCTGGCCGCCTGCTCGTGAACGTGCTCAAGCTGCAGGTCCAATGAGAAGTCTGATCTGACACTCATGGACCGAAGTGTGACCGACAGGTGTGACACTTTTTGCAAGGGTTCCAGGTACGTTCCCGACGCCGTCAAGGCACGTTAGAGGTCGCCCTGCCGATTACGGAAACCCAGGTCCGGAACTCGCCGTGAACAGCCCCAGGTCTGAGATGTTCTCGAACTCCTCCAGGCGAGCGGTCGACCGCCATGTGACGGATGGGCTCATCCGGCGCCTGCGACACCCTGCCCGGATGCAGGCTTGCCTCCGGCGGTGGCACTCCAGGGGCCGGGATGATCACGCGTCCGCCATCGTCCCGGGCAGAGCCGAGCAGATCAAGGCCATGGGGACAAGGTCGTTCATCCAGGGGCCATTAGCCATTGATCATCCCTGCGGGCACCAGCGCTCCGGCAGCGCCGTCCCCTTGTTGCCATCACGGGCCGCGAGTTGCCTGTCCATGGCGTCGACGATCGCCTCGTCCGCCCCTCAGACCGCGTGCTGGTAGATCAACGCCGCTCACACGTTGTCATGCCCCATCCGCGCCATGAGCTCCTTGTGCCCGCGCCCGACGCGGCGGCGAGCATGTTCCCCGTGTGCCTCAGGTCGCGGAAGTCCGGCCCGGGCAGGCCCATGTCGGACACCACATCGATCCACCGGGACGACTGCTGAAGTTGCCGCAACGGATCGATTCGCCCTTGGTCCAGGAACGTGAGCGATCCTGGCTCGTCTCTACGCAGGTCGACCATCCTGGGTGGATCAACGTCCTGAACTCGGCCGGCGCCGCCTACCTGGCCTTGTCCTCCGACAAGCACGGCCCGTGACGAGACTTCGCGCAACGCGCCCTTGCACGTAGGAGCGTCAGGCAGGGGTGTCCGTACGGGTTCGCGGCCCGAAAACCGTCGCCCCCGCCTGCTACTTTCTCGGTCCATGAACCGTGAGACCTGGACGATCGACGATCACCTTGACGGCAAGCCCGACACATCGGTGGCCCTGTACCGCGAATTCGTCAGGTTGGTTGAGGCGTGCGGCCCCTTCACGTACGCGGTGTCCAAGAGCATGATCACCGTCAAGGGAACACGTCGTGGTTTCGCCGGAGCAAAGCCGGACGCGCGAGGGCTCCGAGGCTATTTCGACATCCAGCGCACGATCAGCGACGACGCTCGCATCACCAGCGTGGCTCCGTACACGAAGCGGCTGTACGTTCATTCCTTCCGAATCTCTGATCTCGCTGAGCTTGATGAGGAATTCGCCGGCTGGCTCCGCGAGGCGTACGGAGTGGGTCAGGGTGGACACCTGGGCGCTTCACAAGAAGGCCAGCCCCGACACGAGCTGTGAGGTCCCTGGTCGTCAGCTGATCGTCGTGCGATCAGACACGGGAACGAGGGGTCAATCACGGACATTCATGACCGGCCCTTCGTCCAGCTCAGCGCCCCGAAGCCCGTTGATCATTGCAGTTCCCAAGCTGGCAGCGCAGATTCCATTCTCATCACCCGCTCTCACACAGCGAAAGCCAGGCCAGGCACTCGCTCCCGACCTGGCTTCACAATTTCCTGCTGGCGTTTCGATCTTCTGCGCCTGTTCCGCGCCCGTTCCCCGCCGTACCGACCGAACGCCCCGACCGGGATTGCCGGGGCGCCGCACACATACAGCCCCACGACCGCCACTGCATGGCTGTACGCCGTACGTGCTCGCGGGCGATCGACTGTCCGGACCCTGGCTCACCGAGTAACGCGGTTGAGCCCTCGGAGGGCACCATAAGCAGCATGCCGAAGAGTCCGCCTGAGTCGGTGAAGCGTCACTTGCGTCAGCGCCTGAACGATCACGCTCGTTCGCGGTGGCAGGTGTCCGGGATCGACGTGCGTTTTCGTGGCGAATTCGCTTATGTCGAAGCGCATCTGCAGGGCGGTGCCTACGCGCGGTTGTGCCGTCTGCGCTTCGAGGGCCTCCCGCACACCTGGGCCTTCGCGCTCTACCTTCCTAGCGATGACATCTACCAGAACAGTCCCCTGCCCAGCGGCCATCTTCGGGCTCACCCGAGGAGGCCCTCGACTGTTCGTGCGCCTTCCACTTTGCCGACCCCGACGCTCGCATCACATCCACCGCCCCAACCAGCTAAAACGGCGGTCCTGAAATCCGGAACATACCGCGGAATGGGGTGGGACCTGGGATGGGAAGCGCCTGATCACGCCGGCGCTCCTCTGCAGTTCAGGACACATGCCGCACACGAAGCAATACCCGCTTCAACGCGCCGGTTCCGGACTTGGAGGCCCTAACTCGATGAGCTGTAAGAGCGACCACCACTACCTGACCAGCCTCAGCCGCTACGTCCGCCTCGGCGAGGAGACCTCTGTCCGCGTCACCGCCGAGGCCGATCCCACTCAACGCCGTGAGACCACGGCGCTGTGCGCCGTGGTCTCTGTGCTGTGATACCTGAACGTTATGGACGCTAGAAGATGCCCAAGAGAATCTTCGCGGCTGCCGCTGCGATGAGAGCTGCGGAACTCACCAGCATCCATCGAGTCGCGCTTCCGAGCTTTTTGGTCCTCGCGTGATGTACGCAGATGCAACGCCATAGCTCCAGCACTGCCGCATCTAATGTCTCCGCTGCGGTTTGCTTGGTGAACGCGTCGCGAAAATCCTTTGCGGAGCTTATCTTGCTGATTGTGTCGCTGTAACTGAATGCGATTGGAGTGCGATCGTCACGCCCTAGAGAGATTTTCCGTATAGATCGCGAGCCGGTGAACACTCCAACCGCACTTATGGTCGAGTAGGCAATGGCCGCTAGGCTGGCTAGCGCGAACGTCCCGGTGATCGGCGATATGGAGGACGTGTTAAGCCCTGAGATGAATACTACTCCGGTGACCACCAGAGCATTGGCGCTCAATATTCCGCCAGCTCTGCTGATGAGCCCCAGCCGGAGCTGATCCGATCGAGTGAGATGCCATTGGGCTAGATTCAGCCGAGCTGTAATGTCTGTCTCGTCGGTCATCTAGCCCCTTGCCTTCCCTTGTCGGCTTGCAGAAGGGTCCACGATTGTCCAACGCGATCGATCGGAAGGTGGTTCCTGCATGGGCATGCAGGAACCAGGCTGCGTCAGGAGCCTCGCCCAACGACCACTGTGCTATATGCATGCAAGGACCAGGCTCCCCCTTCCGGCAGTGCCCGTCGCGTGCTCGTACGTACCCTACGAGCCGAAGCCGACCTGCACGGAACCGTTCACGAGCGCGACGCGCGGGCCGTAGAACCCCGTAGAGCATCCAGGTCCTACACACCATCGGGCAACGCCTTAAACGTTACGCGCGGACCACTCGGCCACGGTCTGGATCTGCCCCGACAGCCTTTCCACGACCTGGGCTTTCGTCTCACAGTCCAAGGTTTCAGGCAGCCGATAAAAAGTAGCCGGCAGGACATCCAGCAGCGAGAAGACGTGCTGGCCATCCCGGAGAGCCAGCAACAGCATGCAGCGCCAATGCGGCGAGTACTCTGGCCGACGGTTCAGGCGATGAACAAACGCCGGCCATAAGTAGTGAGCCGCTTCCGGATCAGCATGCTCGGCCAGCCATCCGGCTCCGTGCTGACGATTAAGGCCGCACACCCTCGCCTCGTCATCAAGATGTATGAGCTCGGCCGTATTGACGACCTTGACGGTGCGCGGGATCTCCGAGGGTGCCATGCCACAAGTATCCGTAGATCAGGATTGCAGGAATGCCTCCGGCGGTGGCGCTCGGGCTCCGGAATGACCACCACGCCGTCTATGAGGACCGCGGATGGCGGAGGTCGAAGCCTGCTCATCCCGTCCACAATCGACCGAGACAAGATGAGCAGACCAGGGCCACGGGGCCAAGGGGCCAAGGGCGTTCCTCCGGCCGGGCCTCGGCCTTGTCCCCGCGGTCCTGGCTCGCTTCCCGTTCCGGCGATCGACTGGTGATCAAGCAGGGGAAGACGTGCGGGCTCGCAGCCGTGTGGCATTCTCCGACCGTGAAGGTGGCCGCAGACGGCAGAACGCCCTTGCCAGGAAGCCTGATAGCGAACGAGGTCGAGACGGACGACGGCTACGCTTTCGAGCTGGAGTCGCCGCTTCTGCTCAACGTCGGTGATCGGCTCGGCTTCGAGAATGGGCGTCTGGTGGTGGCACGGACGGCCGAAGATCGACTGGCCCCCAACGGAGCGTGGTCCACGCGATGCCATCGACACGGGAGCTAGGTCAGCGTTCATGTGACGCCTGCTGATCAGGCCGCGTGGGCCTCGGGGAAGAGGCGTTCGCCTGGCTCTTTCGTACCCACGGACCCGACATCACCCCGCAGGGACCCGCCTTGGGCGAGGTATGGAGAGAAGCGACACCGGGCCGGGCAGCGCACACCTGTTGAGGCGTACCGATCGAACGCTCCGGCCCGTTCAACACGTCGACCCTTTCCATCTCTACTCGCTCGGGTCCTTGCGCCGACGACGCAGTTGCCACCAAGCCCAGTCCGAGTCGGGCGACGGGGGCGACATTGGTGAGGTGCGGCGGAGGTAGTACAGGTCCAGCGGCAGGACCAAGGCGTACAGGCTCGCCCTTGCCCACGGTGGTAAGCCGATGAGCGCCTGTTGCAGTCGCCGACGGGGTGCGTCTCCCGTGCACTCCTCGCATTCACACCTGAAGAAGACACGGTCGGCGGTCCCCATCAGGACCGCCTCCTGCCAAGCCGCCAGGGCCGCCGCCACCGCGCCGGGCCACATTCGGGTGTGTTCCAGGGCGATCACCGCGGCCATCGGACGACGGCCGAGCCCGGGAACATGATGGATCACAGCTCTGTGGGTCCCACACGCCGATCCGCGCGTACGGACCTCCGAAGGGCGCCTACGCGGCATGGCCCTTTCTGGTCGATGACATGGCCACGATGATCGCATATGAGGGCGGGTCACCGGAGCCCCAGCGTCGAGGAAATCCATGACTGTCGTGGCGGGGGCGCTCCAGTTCCGGGTGATGACCTGCGTCACGCCCGGGTCGTAGGTGGGTGAGCTACTCCGCCCGCCATCGCCCGGACAATCCGAGCACACCTGGGACGCTCTACCTCTCCCCCATAACGATGGCCCGCTTCACCTTCAGGCGGAACGGCGACCGACAGGAGCGTCTTAAGGTGAAGATGCGCGCGGCGCCGCAATAAACCTATAGTGGCGGAGCTTCACCTACATATTGAGGTGTACACGTGGCCGAACTCATCGGAATGCTTTATCGGACGATCCCCCTGACAGTAGGCGGAGTCGTCTTCGTAGCCTTGTTCTTGGCGTTTCGACGCGCGCAGCGGCACGCTCATTACCTCTTGTGGCCGGCAGCCGCCTGGTTCCTGGCTGCGTTGGACGAATGGTACATGAACACCTATCAGCCGGAGATGAACATTCGAGTCGACATGCTGCCCTTCTTGGCCGTGATGATCATGACCACGTTCAGTTGCGTGCCGATGGCCTTTCTCCGTCGACGGGCGTAGCCGAATCGCAACGCGAGCACTTTCCAGCCCGACCGGGTGATCACCGCACCATCAGCGTGTGATTGGACAGGATGACAAGGGTTCGGAGCCGTACGACATCAGGACGGAAATGAACCATCCCAGCATCGAGGAGATCCACGAGCGCAAGCGATGGGTCTTGTCCGTGATCGCAGAGCAGGGCGGAGATCGCCTGGACCTGCCGCCGGCCGATCAGCCATACACGTGCCCATGCTGCTTCCACCCCACCCTTCTGGACCGTGGCGGCTTCGGGTTCTGCGAAGAGTGCGACTGGGAGGACGACGGCCAGGACGATCACAACGCCGATGTCGTCATGGGCGGCCCCAACGGGCCGGACAGCCTTACCGCAGCGCGGCGGCGCTACCGCGATATGCGTGGACTGCCGCCGCTGGACCTGTGACGACAACGGCCACGAACGAAGACACAGCAACCCGGACTCCGAAACCGACGTTCCACGCAACGGGAGCCGTACGGCCGCGTGGTTGATCGTGCTCGTACCAAGCGGTCAGCATGCGCTGATCGTCGTTCTGAAACCAGCCCTTGTCCTACGTCTTGGCAGAGAACGGGTACGCGTCGTTGACGACCAGTTCCGCCACATTGAACAGACGGCTGTAGTAGTCAAAGGCGTCGTGGACAGAGGAGAGGTGGCCCCGGTGATGCAGATGCCGTCGGAGTTTGCGCAGGCAGCTGAGAAGAGTGGCCTCATGACCGGGACCGAGCGTGCCGTCGTCTCGTAGGTAGGTCGATACGCAGCCGGCAAGAGTGGCGTTCAATTCGAGGAGGTCGTGCCGCACCGGGGTTGGGACGTCAGGACATGGGACGGTCGCATGCCGGCCCCACAGGATTCCAACCTCTCGGTGCATCACCCGATGGCCCTCCGGGCCGGGCCATCGCCATCCGTACAGGTACCGTACCTCGGACGCCGACGGACTACGGCGATGCTTCGGCTTTTCGAGGCGGCGCCGGTCTGCGAAGGCGTCGACCTCCGCCAGCCAGGCATTCCGGCTGAGTTCCAGCATGTCCAGCGCTCGGATCAGAGCCGACTCATCACGTCGGAGGTTTCCCGCCGTGGCAAGGTATGAGTAGGTCGCATTGAAGCCGATCGGGTGGTAGCAGCCGACTGCGCACCTCAGCGCGCACAAGCGTCTCTTGTGAGAGAGGTCGCGGTCGCGGACGCGTCTGGCGTATGTCCCGAAACCCACAGCACCACCCCTCGTCCGAACCGTCATCAATGCAGTTGCCAAGCTGCCGGTGCGGGCGGGATTCCCGTCGCCCGCTCCAACGCTTCGCCTCTGTGGCGTTTCAGTCGTCGCCGAAAAAACGCCTGGTCTTATTCGTCGTCCTCGTCACCCGTGTAGGCCTCGTACAGCTTGCGGCGGAGGAGGTCGGTTCGGACGGTCAGGGCGCCGAGGAGTTCCTCGTCGCTCAGCCCGTCCGTGGTTCGGAAGGCCCATGAGGAATGGCCTTCCTCGTCGAGGCACTTCACGAGGACTATCGCGCCCAGAGCGGTCCATCCTTCGGGAAGCGGGTAGACGTCGAGGCCGTTCAGGGCCTGGCCGACGGGTACTTCCCTTTCCTCTGTCACGAAGCCTCCTGATGGCTGGTGGCGGCACGAACCGGGATGTGCTGCTCAAGCGCGTCGCAGCAAGCAGCGAAGCCGCCGTGCCGGGGGCACTCGACCTCGCCGGCTCGCGGGCAGTAGTAGATGTCCGGACAGCCGCAGTCGGAGAACACGGGCAGGGGGTCAGGCAGGGCGGCCACGTTCCAGATGATGTGCCGCCGGTTCCCCGCTGCGCAACCGCTTTAGTCTCCGAGTCAAAAGGCGGAGGGCGGCGGGGCTCAGCGGGCGTCTACGGAGAACGAGTCTCCAGCCCAGAGCCCTCTCGCTGTTGCATCCCGGGTTTCAGGAAGGGCGCCTCAGTCGGCCAGCCGCTGCTCAGCCGACTCCCATGGCCGCATTTCGCCGTCTTCGTCGGCGTCTTCTTCGTACCAGCCCGTTTCCGAGAGCCAGGTCTCCAGCCAATCGGTCAGGCTCTCCGAGTCGACATACCAGGCGTGGTGCCAGTCGTCGCCGATCCCGTTCGGTTCGAAGAGCAGTACGGCGCCCTCGGGGGTGCGGCAGTCCACGGCGGCGTACATGCCGCACCCCCAGTCCAGGATGGGCAGCACGTCCGCCGGCCAGTGCGCGTCCGTGCCGGGGCCTGAGGTCTCCCGGACCTCGCGGTATTCGCGCACGACGGTACGTCCTTCTCCCGCGAGCGGGAGGAGCTGGCAATCGGGGCCGAAGCCGCCGTTGGCCACCTCTCGGTAGAGCCGGGCGAGCACCGGAGGGAGTCGAAATCCCAAGATGTGTTCGGCCTGGGCCACCTCCTCCGCCGTCGCGGGAGGAGGCAGGTGCTCCGTGATCGTGCTCGCCTTCGCCGACACACGCCGAAGGAGATCATCGTTGTCCGTCACGACGATGATCCTGTCAGCTGCCCACGACGGGCACTCTCCTGCGATCTCAGCCGCCACCTGCTCGTTCATGCCCGCCCGAGATGGCTATCTGGCGGAATCCGGATCCCGGGTGATTCTCGTTCCCACGTCTTCCCCTTGGCAGATCGCCTTCATCACGCCCGTCGCCGCCACGTCGAACACGTGCATGAGCAGCCCTTGCTCATTGGCGAGCACGAAGGCGCTCTCGTCCATCACCCTCACCCCGGCCGCCAGGGCTTCTCGATAGGTGAGGTTGGTGTAGCGCTTGGCGTCCGGGTTCACGTTCGGGTCGCTGTAGTAGACCCCGTCGACGCCGCGCTTGGCGACCAGCAGCGCGTCGGCTTCGAGCTCCAGAGCCCGCTGGACAGCCGGATAGTCCGTCGTGACGTACGGCTGGCCGATGCCACCGGCGAGCAGGACGATCAGCCCGCGGCGAAGGTGCCGGTCGGCGCGCAGCCGGATGAAGGGCTCGGCGACACTCTGCATCGGCACAGCCGTCATCACCCGCACATCGGTCTGCGAACGCGCGGTGAGCACACCACGCAACATCAGCGCGTTCATCACCGTGCCGAGCATGCCGATGTTGTCGGCTTCGGCGCGGCCTATCCCCCAGCCGTCGGCCATCCGGCCGCGGAAGTAGTTGCCGCCGCCGATGACCACCGCGACCTCGACGCCCAACGTGCTGACGGAGAGGATCTCATCCGCCAGCTGAGCGAGGCTGGCCGGATCGGTTCCCCAACCGGCGTCGCCCGCAAGTGCCTCGCCGCTCAGCTTCACCACGACCCGTGAGTAACGACTCATCCCGTTCCCTTCACGGCCGCGCCCTCGGCGACCTGATCAAGGATACGAGGCGCATCCTCGCCAGAAGCATCCCGGCTGCAGGCGCCTCGACGGCCGCCCCATTTGGCATGATCCACAGCATGCGAACCCGGATGCTCTTCGTACGCCACGGGGACTCCCTGCACAAGCAGGACGGCGTGATAGGCGGCCCGAAGGGATGCCGCGGCCTCACCGACACCGGACATCAGCAAGCAGCACGACTCGGGCGGCAGATCGCCGCGGAAACAGGCGACGACACGACGACGATCTACTCCTCGCCCCTGCCACGCGCCGTGCAGACGGCCGCCGCGATCGCGACGGCCGCCGGCCTGCCCTCGTCACAGGACTGCGGGCTCTGCACGTGGCACACACCGCCAGAGGCGGACGGGCTCACCCACGCGGAGTTCCGGCGCCTCGACATCGAAGGCGGCGGCATCTACCGTCCGTGGCAGCAGGGCAACGAGACCTGGGCCGAGATGGTGACCCGCACCAGCCGCACCATCACCGACCTCGCCCACCGCCACCGCGGCGAGACCGTCGTCGTGGTCGGCCACGCCGAGACGGTCGAGATCTCCTTCAACGCCCTCGGGCTGCTGCCGGTCTACCGGTCCTTCGACCTCAAGGTGTCCCCGGCCTCGGTGACGGAATGGGTCACCGACGAGGAGCCGACACAGTGGCCGCCACCCAGGTGGACGCTCGTGCGCTTCAACGACACCCCAGCCCCTGGGGGAGGCGCTACGGCTCCGGGATGAACCGCTCCTGGTCGGGAGGGACGTTCACCGCGCGGGCCATCTCGACGTTGGCAGGGGTGATGGGCGCCAATCGCAGAAGCTTGTTCATGGGAGCACCCCTGGGTTCCAGGCGCGGGTCAGCTGTGGAGCAGGTGGGTGAGTGGCTCGTGCACGTCGGCGGGGTAGAGGTCGAGCTGCCCGAACTCGGCGGCGCTCGCCCAGACGAGCTCGAAGGTGTTGTCCGGCCCGTGGTCCACGGCTTCGTCACCGGAGAGCGACGGGACGCCGATCACGTCCCGCATGAGGAAGTAGGAGGCGGGCCGGCCGCCGTGCGAGCCGGTGAAGAGCAACCGGTCGATCGTCGCGGTGAGAGTCGTCTCCTCGTGGAGCTCGCGGACCGCGGCGCTCTCCGGCGACTCGCCGTCCTCCACGTGGCCTCCCGGGAGAAGCGCGTAGTGGTGCCCGGGACACGGCTGCCCCTGCCGGCCCTTGGCGGTGCAGATGCCGCAGGCGACGCCGGGGCCGCGCCGGAAGTACCGCTTGATGACCAGGACCCGGGCGCCGTCGACGACCACGGCGACCGCTCGGGGGATCGGCATGAGACGGATCATACGATCCGGCGTCGCACGGGCCGCGATCACTGCGGTTTCCAGCCCGTACACGTCCAGCCGCTCGGTGTGCACGACAGGGGGCCCGGTTCCGCTCATGGACGGGAAGCATAGAGGGCGTCAGAGGTCGCGTTCCTGGTCGTTGAGGATGGTGAGCGCGATCGTGGCCGCGCCGGCCGCGTCGCCGGACTCGATCGCCTCGTACAGGTCCTCGTGGGTGGAGTCGGAGCCGAGCACGGCGCGTTCCATGCAGTGGTCGCGGCGGACGGTCTCGCGCACCGCCTCGCTCATGCCGCGGTACAGGTCCAGCAGCACGGGGTTGTGCGAGGCCGCGGCGATGGACAGGTGGAACTCCACGTCGGCGTCGGCGAACGCGTCGAGGTCGGCGGCCTGGTGGGCGGCGGTGCGCCGGGCCAGGGCCTTCCTCAGGTCGTCGAGGTCGGCCGGCTTGCGGCGTTCGGCGGCCAGGCGGGCCGCCACGAGGTCCAGGCCGCGTCGTACGTCGATGATGTCCATGGTGGCCGCGCGGTCGAGGCGGCGCTTGAACGCCACCTCGCTCTCGTCGGTCGCGGTGACGTACGTGCCGTCGCCCTGACGCGTGGTGAGCAGCCCGGCGTGGACGAGCACGCGTACGGCCTCGCGTACCGACAGTCTGCTCACGCCCAGCGCCTCGGCCAGCCGGCTCTCCGTAGGGATCTTGGCCCCGACCGGCCAGACGCCGCTGGTGATCTCCTGGCGGAGCTCCCGGATGGCGGAGTCGACGAGGGAGGTCCGGCCCACGTGCCGCATTTGTCCTCTTCTCTAATCATCTGATGTCTGATAATTCTATGCCACTGTCGCCCTCGGGTTAAGGGGATCAGCCGGTATGGCTCAGATTCTGTTCACCGATGTACGCCCCCACGATGTCCTGATCGAAGACGGTCGCGTCGTCCCGCCGGCGCGCCGGGCGGAGGACTGCGAGGTGGTGGCGGCGGGCGGACTGCTCGCCCTGCCCGCCCCGGTGGACGCGCACGTCCATCCCGACAAGACCACCTGGGGCCAGCCCTGGCTGAGCCGCACCCCGGCCGGGACGCTGCGCGACCTGATCGAGGGCGACGTCGCGGCGCGGGCGGAGATGACCGCCCCGGTCGCCACGCGGGCCCTGGCGCTCATGGACCACGCGATCGCCCGCGGCACCCGGGCCTGGCGGGCGCACGTGGACGTCGCCCCGGTGTACGGGCTGAGCAACGTGCACGGCGTACGGGAGGCCGCTCAGGCCCGCGCCGGCCTGCTGGACGTGCAGATCGTCGCCTTCCCCCAGCTCGGGCTGCTGTCGCGGCCGGGCACGGCGGAGCTGATGGAGCAGTCGCTCAAGGAGGGCGCCGACATCCTCGGCGGGCTCGACCCCGTAGGCATCGACGGCGACCTGCACGGCCACCTCGACCTGCTGTACGGCCTGGCCGAGCGGCACACCGTCCCGCTCGACATCCACCTGCACGACGGCGGCGACGAAGGGGTCGCGCAGGTGCTGGAGATCGCCCGCAGGGCGAGGTCCAGCGGCGTGCCGACCACGATCAGCCACGCCTTCTGCCTGGCCGACCGCGCGGACCTCGCCGAGACGCTGGCCGAGGCGAAGGTCTCGCTGACCACCTGCGCGCTCGGCGCCGACCCGGTCCTGCCGGTCGGGCCCCTGGTCGAGGCCGGGGTGCTGGTCGGCCTCGGGTCCGACGGGGTGCGGGATCCGTGGACGCCGTTCGGCGACGGCGACATGATCAACCGCGCCCACCTGCTCGCCTACCGCACCGACGCCCGCACCGACGAGGAGCTGGCCAGATGCTACGAGATCGCGGCGCACGGGGGCGCCGCCCTGCTGGGCCTGGAGCAGGCCCGGCTCCAGCCCGGAGATCCCGCCGACTTCCTCCTGGTACGCGCCGAGTCCATGGCCCAGGCGGTCGTGGACAAGCCCATCCCCCAGTTCGTCGTCCGCAACGGACGCGTTCGCGAAAGGTCCTCCTGATGATCCGTCGAGCCCTACCGGTGGCCGCCGCACTCGCGGTGGCCCTGGCCGGATGCGGCCAGCAGGCCGCAGCACCGCAACAACAGCAGCAGGGCTCGGGCGAGGCGCCCAAGCTGGAGCTCAGGACCGTCACCGCCCCGGCCACCGGGGAACTGGACAAGGTGACGTGGAACCTGCCGTACGAGCCGCAGACGGTCGACCCGATCAGGTCGTTCAACTACGCCGAGAACACCGTACTGGCCAACATGTGCGAGAGCCTGCTGCGGCTGACCCCCGAGTTCGGCATCGAGCCCGGCCTGGCCGAGAAGGCCGACAACCCCACCCCGACCACGTGGGTCTACACGATTCGGGACGGCGTGAAGTTCTGGGACGGCACGCCGCTGACCGCCGAGGACGTCGCGGCCAGCCTCAACCGCCACCTCGACCCCGCGCTCGGCACCTGGTGGGGCGACTACTTCCATACCGTGCAGTCGATCAAGGCGACCGGGCCGATGCAGGTCACCGTCACGCTGAAGCAGCCCGACGTGCTGTTCAACCAGGCGATGGCCACCGCGGCCGGCGCGATCGTGTCGGCCGGGTACGCCGGGAAGAAGGACCTGGGCTCGCCGACCGGCGGGGTGATGTGCACCGGCCCGTACAAGTACGGGAGCTGGAAGTCCGGCGACGCGCTGACGATCACCCGCAACGACGCCTACTGGGACACCGCGCTGCGGCCGAAGACCAAGGAACTGGTCTTCCGGTTCATCGCCGACGAGACCACCGCCATCAACGCGCTGCGCTCCGGCGAGGTGGACGGGCAGTACTTCTACCTGCCGCCGGCGGGGCTCGGCCAGCTCCGGCAGTCGCCGACCGGCTCGGTCACGCTCGGCAAGTCGCTGACCTTCTGGACGCTGCTCGGCGCCGCAAAGTCCGGCCCGTACGCCGACCCGAAGGTCCGCCAGGCGCTGTCGCTGGCACTGGACCGGGCGGCCATCTCCAAGGTGGTCTTCCAGGGGACGGCGATGCCGCAGCGCACCCTCGCCGGCGCCGAGTACTGGGGATACCAGCGGGACGCCTTCCAGAAGGCCTACGACGCGATCCCGCCGGAGACGCCCGACCTGGCCAAGGCCAAGCAGCTGCTCACCGAGGCCGGCTCCCCCACCCAGACGATCACCATCGGGATCCAGGGCAGCTCGGCCGTCCACGAGCAGACCGCCAACCTGATCAAGGCGACCGGCGAGGCGCTCGGCCTGAAGATCGAGATCAGGGTGATCCCCGTCGAGCAGTACGGGAACCTCTACAGCGACCCCAAGGCCCGCGAGGGCATCGACGCCTTCTTCTCCACCTGGTACGGCAACGTGCCGGACCCGCTCGACATCTACACCGTCTTCCTGGCAGGCGGCCGTACCAACTTCAACGACTACGCGGCCGTGAACGCCGACATCGCCAAGGCGCGGGCCGCCTACGACGAGGCGGAGCGGGCGGGGCTGGTGACGGCGATCCAGCAGAAGGTCACCACCGACGTGCCGTGGATGCCGCTGAACAACCTGCCGGTGATCCTCTACATGAACAAGCGGGTGACCGGAGCCGTCGCCTCCTTCCCCTACCTGTACTACCCGTGGGCCGCGGGGCTCGGCGCGGCATGAGGTTCCTGGCGAAACGGCTGGCGGGGCTGATCGTGGTCCTGCTGGTCGCCTCCTTCCTGGTGTACGGCCTGCTCTACCTGGTGCCCGGCGGGCCCATGGCGTTCCTGCTGGGCAACCGCAGCGGCACCCCCGAGCAGGTCGCGGCCATCCGCGCGCAGTACCACCTGGACGATCCGTTCCTGCTGCGCTACACCGCCTGGCTGCGCGACGCGGTGACGGGCGACTTCGGCGCCTCCCTGGTCTACCGGCAGGACGTCTCCGCGCTGATGGCGTCCCGGGCGACGACGACCGTCTTCCTGGTGGTCTACGCGACGCTGCTGATCGTGGCCGGGGGCGTGGCGATGGGCCTGCTCGCGGCGCTGCGCGGCGGCCGGGCCGACGGGCTGGTCAGCCTGGTCTCCTCGGTGTTCCTGGCCACGCCGCCGTTCGTGGTCGGGGTGATCCTCGTCATCGTCTTCGCGCTGGGACTCGGCTGGTTCCCGGTCTTCGGGCCCGGCGACGGGTTCGGCGACCGGATCCACCACCTCACGCTGCCGGCGATCACGCTCAGCCTGGCCGGCGCCGCCTTCCTCGCCCGCATCACGCGGGCCTCGGTGTCGGAGGAGCTGGGCCGCGAGCACGTGGAGACCGCCCGCAGCCGCGGCCTGGCCGAGGGGCACATCGTCCGCAGGCACGTGCTGCGCAACGCGGCCATCCCGGTGGTGACCGTGGTCGGCCTGAACGTCGCCGGGCTGATCGCGGGCTCGGTCGTGGTGGAGAGCATCTTCGCCCTGGACGGTCTGGGCTCGTTGTTCGTCCGCGCGATCCTGCAACGCGACTTCGCGATCGTCCAGGCGGTGGTGCTCGTGCTGGTCACCGCCTTCGTCCTGATCAATCTGGTGGTGGACCTGTGCTACTCCGCTCTCGACCCGCGCCTGTCGCGGCAGTGACCCGCCGCCTGGGCGGGCTGGGCGTGGCCGCCGCCGTCCTGCTGGCCGTCGTCGTGGCGATCACCCTGCTCGCGCCGCTGCTCGCGCCCTACGACCCCGACCAGCCCGACCTGTTCAACGCGCTGGGCGGCGCCTCCGTCGCGCATCCGCTCGGCGGGGACGTCCTGGGCAGGGACGTGTTGTCCCGGCTGATGTACGGCGCGCGGACCACGTTGCTCGCCCCGGTGCTGGTGATCTGCGTCGCGAGCGCCGCCGGGACCACGCTGGCGATCGTCGCCGCCTGGGCGGGCGGCAAGGTGGACGCGGTCGTCTCCCGCCTGCTGGACGTGCTGTTCTCCGTGCCGGGCATCGTCTTCGCGCTGGTCACCGTGGCCGTGCTAGGTCCCGGCGTGCCCGGCGTGGTGATCGGCCTGGCGGTCGCGTACACGCCGTACGTGGCCCGGGTGGTGCGCAGCGCGGCGCTGCGGGAGCGCAGCCTGCCGTACGTGGCCGCCGCCTGGGTGCAGGGCCGGTCGGCGACCGCCATCTGCCTGCGCCACCTGCTGCCGAATCTGCGGCCGATCATCGTCGCGCAGTCGGTCTCGGCGCTCGGCTTCGCGGTGATCGACGTCGCGGCCGTCTCCTTCCTCGGGCTGGGCGTGCAGCCGCCCACCGCCGACTGGGGGCTGATGGTCAAGAGCGGCCTGGACAGCGCCATGCGCGGCCAGCCGCTGGAGGCACTGAGCGCCGGCCTGCTGATCGCGCTGGTGGTGGCCGCGGTGAACCTGTTGGGCGATCGCCTGGGGAGGCAGTCGTGAGCCTGTTGACGTTGGAGGGCTTCGGCCTGGCCGTGCCGTACGAACGAGGCTGGCGGACGCTGGTCGAGCACGTGGACCTGACCATCGGCGCGGGAGAGGCCGTCGGGCTGGTCGGGGAGTCCGGTTCGGGCAAGTCGATGACCGCCCGCGCGGTCATCGGCCTGACCCCGCCGGGCGCCCGCGTGACCGGCAGGATCGTCTTCGACGGCGCCGCCGTGCCCTCGGGCCGGGCGCTGCGGCTGCTGCGGGCCAGGCGGATCGCGATGGTCTTCCAGGATCCGCGGGCGCACGTCAACCCCGTCCGCAGCGTCGGCGACTTCCTCACCGAGGCCATGGTGCACAACCTGCGGATGCCGGTGCGGCAGGCGTCGGCGCGGGCCGTCCGGCTCCTCAAGGAGGTCGGCATCGCCGACGGCGAGCGGCGCCTGCGCCAGCACCCGCACGAGCTGTCCGGCGGCCTGCTGCAACGAGTGATGATCGCCTCCGTCCTGGCCGTCGAGCCCGACCTGGTGCTGGCCGACGAGCCGACCACCGCGCTCGACGTGACCACCCAGTCCGAGGTCATGGCCATCCTGGACGAGCTGCGCCGCGAGCGCGGCATGGCCATGCTGCTGATCACCCACGACCTGGAGCTGGCCGCCGCGACCTGCGACCGGCTGGCGGTGATGTACGCGGGCCGCATCGTGGAGGACCTCGACGGCGAGCCGCGCCACCCCTACACCCGCGGCCTCATGAGGTCGCGGCCGAGCCTTGAGGAGGCCGCGCACCGGCTGCCGGTGATCCCCGGACGGCCCGTGGCCGCCTTCGAGGCCGAGGACGGCTGCGCGTTCGCGCCACGCTGCGAGCTGGCCGAGCCGCGCTGCCGGGAGAGCCGGCCGCCGTCCGTCCGCGGGGTCGCCTGCCTGAGAGCGGAGGAGACGGCATGAGAGCGGAGGAGGCGGCATGAGCGTGATCGAAGCGCAGCGGCTGCGGAAGGTGTACGGCCCGGCCACGGCGGTGGACGAGGTCTCCTTCACCGTGGCCGAAGGTGAGTCGCTGGCCGTCGTGGGCGAGTCCGGGTCGGGGAAGACCACCGTCGCCCGCATGTTGCTCGGCCTGGAGACGCCCACCAGCGGCACGATCAGCGTCTGCGGGCGTCCGCGGGCGGCGGGCCGGGTCTCGGCGGCGGAGCGGCGCAGGCGGGCACGGGAGATCCAGATCGTCTTCCAGGACCCCTATTCGTCGCTGGACAAGCTGCAGCGGGTCGGCGACGTCATCGAGACCAGCCTTGCCCTGCACTTCCCGCTCACCTCCGCCGAGCGGCGGAAGAAGGCGCTGGACCTGCTCGAATCGGTGGGTCTGGCCGAACGTCACGCGGCGATGCTGCCCAGGCAGCTGTCCGGCGGGCAGCGCCAGCGCGTGGCCATCGCCCGCGCCCTGGCGGTGGAGCCGCGGGTGCTGGTGCTGGACGAGGCGGTCGCCGCGCTCGACGTGTCGATCCAGGCGCAGATACTCAACCTGCTCGCCGACATCCGCGAGCGGCGCTCGATCAGCTACGTCTTCATCTCCCACGACCTGGCCGTGGTCAACCAGATCAGCGACACGGCCGTGGTGATGCGGCACGGCCGCGTCGTGGAACGCGGCGCCACCCGCGCCCTGCTGCGCGAGCCGCAGGAGGAGTACACCCGCGCCCTGCTGGCCGCCGTGCCCAGGCCCGGATGGAAGCCGACCCGGAGGAACACACAGTGAGCACGCTGATCAGGGCGTCGTTCGTCATCGGCTTCGACGGCGAGGACCACGTCATCCACCGCGACGCGTGCGTCGTCTACGACGGCGACCGGGTCGTCCACGTCGGCCGTTCCTACGAAGGGCCGGTCGAGGAGGTGATCGACGCCGGTGAGGCGATCGTCGGGCCCGGCTTCATCGACCTGGACGCGCTGGCCGACATCGACCACGCCGTCCTCGACACCTGGCACGCCGACTCCAGCGGGCTGAACTGGTCGCACGACTACGCCGTCAACCGGCGCCGGGCCGTCTTCCCGCCGGAGGACACGCTCTTCATGCGGGAGTACGCGCTCACCCAGCTCATCCGCAACGGCATCACCACCGCGATGCCGATCGCCGCCGAGACGCACAGCGCGTGGGCGGAGTCGTACGAGGAGCTGGCCGGCGTCGTGGAGATCGCCGGGCGGCTCGGCCTGCGCATGTACCTGGGGCCGTCCTACCGCTCGGGCGTGCCGGTGCTGCGCGCCGACGGCAGTCGGGACGTGCACTGGGAGCCCGGACTCGGTGAGCGGGGGCTCGCCGACGCCGTCCGCTTCGTCCGGGACGTCGACGGCGCCCACGACGGCCGGATCCGGGGTGCGCTGCTGCCGTGCCGCATCGAGACCGTCACCCTCGGCCTGCTGCGCGCCACCGCACAGGCCGCGGAGGAGCTCGACTGCCTGGTGCGCCTGCACTGCATGCAGGGGCTGACGGAGCTGCGGCTGCTGCGCGAATGGTACGACCGGCACCCCCTGGACGTGCTGGCCGAGGTGGGCCTGCTCGGCCCGCGGCTGCTGGTGCCGCACGCCCTGTACCTCGGCGATCCCGGCACGCCGTTCGAGGGATCGCCGGACCGGCTCGCGGCGCTGGCGGGGATCGTGCACTGCCCCCTCACCTTCGTCAGGTACGGCGACGCGCTGCGCGACTTCGACCGCTACCGGGCGGCCGGCGTGACCGTGGCGCTGGGCACCGACTCCTTCCCGCCCGACATGATCCGCAACATGGACTACGGCAACAACCTGGCCAAACTCGTCACCGGACGACTGGACGCGGGCTCGGCCGCCGACTACTACCGGGCCGCCACGCTGGGCGGCGCCCGCGCGCTGGGCCGGGACGACCTGGGCAGGCTCGCCCCCGGCGCCAAGGCCGACCTGGTCGTCGTGGACCTCTCCGGCCCGCGCACCGGCCCGGTCGACGACCCGATCAGGACGATGCTGATGAACTGCACGGGCGCCGACGTGTCCACCGTGGTGATCGACGGCCGGCCGGTGATGCGCGACCGGACGATTCCCGGCGTGGACGAGGAGTCGATGCGGCTGCGCGCGCAGAGCTACTTCGAGACGATGAAGGCCGCCTACTCCGAGCGCGACCACCTGCGCCGCGACCCGGCGCTGCTGTTCCCGGCGTCCTTCCGCGTCGTCGAGGACGGCTCATGACCGACGTGACCTTCCTGTCCGGGCTCGCCGCCGAGCTCGACGTCCGGCTCGCCGCCGCGGACGAGCGGCTGCGCACGGCCTACCCCGGCGAGCCGGCCACCCGGCAGCCGGTGCACACGGTGTACGTCCCGGCCGACCGCTACACGCCGGACACCGTACCGGCGTGGGGCCGGCGGGCGCTGGCGGCGCTGGCCGAGCACGGCCGGACCGCCACGGAGTTCGCCGACGCGCTCGGCCTGCCGCCGCGCACGGCGGCGGAGGTGTACGACCAGGTCCGGGCCAAGCTGGCCCGCGAACCGGTCGAAGACCTCAGGATCGACTTCGAGGACGGCTACGGCCACCGCCCGGACGCCGACGAGGACGCCGCCGCCCGGACCGCCGCGAAGGCCCTGGCCGAGGCCACCGCCGCCGGAGCCGGCTCGCCGTTCTGCGGGATCCGGTTCAAGAGCTTCGAGGCGCCGACCCGGCGGCGCGGCCTGCGCACCCTGGCGCTCTTCCTGGAGACCCTCGGACCGCCGCCCGGCGGCTTCGTCGTCACGCTGCCGAAGGTGACCTCGGTCGAGCAGGTGGAGGCGATGGCGCTGGCCGCCGGACGGCTGGAGGCGGCGTACGGGCTGGCGAGCGGGAGCCTGCGCTTCGAGCTCCAGGTGGAGACGCCGCAGGCGATACTCGGCGCGGACGGCGTCTCGCCGCTGCCGTCGATGATCCGCGCCTCGGCCGGGCGCTGCGCGGGCCTGCACTACGGCACCTACGACTACTCGGCGGCGCTCGGGGTGTCGGCGGCGTACCAGAGCGCGGAGCATCCGGTCGCCGACCATGCCAAGGCGGTGATGCAGGTCGCCGCCGCCGGCACCGGCGTACGCGTCTGCGACGGGTCGAGCAACGTGCTGCCGGTGGGCGACGGCGACGCCGTCCGCGCCGCCTGGCGGCTGCACGCGCGCCTGGTGCTGCGCGCCCTGGAGGGCGGCCTCTACCAGGGGTGGGACCTGCATCCCGGGCAGCTCCCGAGCCGGTACGCCGCCGTCCACTCCTTCTTCAGGGAGGGGCTGCCGGCCGCCGCCGCCCGGCTGCGCGGCCATCGCGAACGCCGGACGTCCGGCTTCCTGGACGAGCCGGCGACCGTCCGCGCGATGGCCGGGTTCCTCGCCCGCGGCCTCGACTGCGGCGCGATCGGCGCGGCCGAGCTGGGCGCCCTGGCCGGGGTCACGCCGTCCGAGCTGCGCGCCATGCGCGCCGGGACGGGTGGCTGACGTGCGCATCCTCATCGTGAACGTGAACACCACCCGGTCGATGACCGACACGATCCGCGCCCAGGCGGCGGCGCACGCCTCGCCGGGGGTCGAGATCGTCGCGCTCACCCCGTCGTTCGGGCCGGAGTCGGTGGAGGGCAACTTCGAGAGCTACCTGGCGGCGGTCGCCGTGATGGACCGGGTCGTCCGCTACGACGAACCGTACGACGCGGTGATCCAGGCCGGGTACGGCGAACACGGCCGCGAGGGGTTGCAGGAGCTGCTCGACGTCCCCGTGGTGGACATCACCGAGGCGGCCGCGCAGGTCGCGATGCTGATCGGGCGTACGTACTCGGTGGTCACCACGCTGGACCGCGCCGTGCCGCAGATCGAGGACCGGCTGCGGCTCGCCGGGCTGGCCGGCCGGTGCGCGTCGGTCAGGGCCAGCGGGCTGTCGGTCCTGGAGCTGGAGGAGGATCCCGGCCGGGCCGTCGAGGCGATCGTCGCCCAGGCCCGGGAGGCCGTCATCGGCGACCGGGCCGAGGTGATCTGCCTGGGATGCGGTGGCATGGCGGGACTCGACCGGAAGATCACGGCTGCCACCGGGGTGCCCGTGGTCGACGGCGTGGCCGCGGCGGTCGCGCTCGCCGAGGGGCTCGTCCGGCTCGGCCTCACCACGAGCAAGGTGCGCACCTACGGGACGCCGCGCCCCAAGACCGTGACCGGGTGGCCGATCACCGGCGGCCCCGCGGCCGTCGCCGGGCCGGTCCGCGCGGGACGGCGCAGCCAAGGAGGTGTCGCCTGATGGCCCGGCTGGACCTGCTGTTCAGGGCCCGTCGCGTGGTCACCGACGCCGGGGAGGTGGCCCGCAGCATCGGCGTGCGGGACGGGACGATCGTCGCGGTCGAAGCGCTGGAGGCCGACCTGGCGGCCGCCGAGGTCGTCCGGCTCGGCGACGACGAGGTGCTGCTGCCCGGCCTGGTGGACAGCCACGTGCACGTGAACGACCCCGGACGGACCGAGTGGGAGGGGTTCGCGACCGCCACCCGGGCGGCCGCGGCCGGCGGCGTCACGACGATCGTCGACATGCCGCTGAACAGCGTCCCGCCCACCACCGACGCGGCGGCGCTACGGGTGAAGCGGGCGACCGCCCGCGCGCAGGCGCACGTGGACGTCGGCTTCTGGGGCGGCGCGGTGCCGGGCAACCTGCGCGAGCTGCGCGGGCTGCACGACGCGGGCGTGTTCGGGTTCAAGAGCTTCCTGCTGCACTCGGGCGTGCCCGAGTTCCCTCCCCTGGAGCCGGCCGAGCTGGCGGACGCGCTGCGCGAGCTGCGGGCGTTCGACGCGCTGATGATCGTGCACGCCGAGGACCCGCAGGTGATCGACCACGCGCCGCCCGCACGCGGCGCCGGCTACCGCGACTTCCTGCGCTCCCGCCCGCGCGGCGCGGAGAACCTCGCGGTCGCGCACGTCATCGAGCTGGCCCGCCGGACCGGCTGCCGGGTACACATTCTGCACCTGTCCAGCTCGGACGCGCTGCCGATGATCCGCTCGGCCCGGGACGACGGCGTGCGGATCACCGTGGAGACCTGCCCGCACTATCTGACGTTCAGCGCCGAGGAGATCGCCGAGGGGGCCACCATGTTCAAGTGCTGCCCGCCGATCCGCGAGGCGGCCAACCGCGAGTCGCTCTGGCGAGGGCTCGCCGAGGGCACGATCGACTGCGTCGTCTCCGACCACTCGCCGTGCACGCCGGAGCTCAAGCGGCTCGACACCGGCGACTTCGGCCTCGCCTGGGGCGGCATCGCGTCGCTCCAGCTCGCCCTGCCCGCGGTGTGGACCGAGGCCAGGCGCCGCGGCCACCCGCTGACCGACGTGGCGCGCTGGATGGCCGGCCGGCCCGCGCAGGTGGCGGGGCTGTCCGGCAAGGGCCGGATCGCGCCGGGCCACCAGGCCGACTTCTGCGTGTTCGCGCCCGACGAGACGTTCGTGGCCGACAAATACCGGCTGCACCACCGCCACCCCGTGACGCCCTACCACGGCCGCACGCTGGCCGGCGTGGTCCGCGGAAGCTGGCTGCGCGGCGAACGCATCGACATCGACGGCCCGCCGCGGGGCCGGCTGCTCACCCGAGGAGAAGCATGACCTTCACCCACTTCCCGGACCTGGCCTCGCGCGCGCTGGCCGGCAGTGTCGTGCACGCCAACGACGAGCTGTTCGCCGAGCGGGAGAACCTGATCAAGCCCGGCCCCGCCGCGTTCTCGGCGGAGGACTTCGGCCACAAGGGCAAGGTGTACGACGGCTGGGAGACCCGTCGCCGGCGCGAGCCGGGGAACGACTACGCGATCGTCCGGCTCGGCGTGCCCGGCGTGGTGCGCGGGGTGGTGATCGACACCGCCTGGTTCAAGGGCAACTACCCGCCGTACGCCTCGGTGGAGGCGGCGAGCGTCGAGGGCGCGCCGTCACCGGCCGAGCTGGAGCGGGCGAACTGGGAGACGATCGTCGGGAAGAGCGCGATCAGGGGCGACGCCGAGAACGCGTTCGAGGTCGCGGACCGGCGGCGCTGGACGCACGTGCGGCTGAGCATCTACCCCGACGGCGGGGTGGCCCGGTTCCGGGTGCACGGCGAGCCGGTGCCCGACCCGCGCCTGCTGGACGGCACGATCGACCTGGCCGCGCTGGAGCACGGCGGCAACGTGGTGGCCTGTTCCGACACGTTCTACTCATCGCCGGTGCAGCTGCTGCTGCCCGGCAGGGCCCGGATCATGGGCGACGGCTGGGAGAACGCCCGCCGCCGCGACGGCGGCAACGACCACGTGACGGTCAGGCTGGCGGGCCGCGGGCGGGTGCGCCGGGTGGAGATCGACACGTCGTACTTCGTCGGCAACGCGGCCGGCTGGGCCTCGCTGACCGGAACCGACGCGGGCTCTCCGGACGCGGACTCGGGCTCTCCGGACGCGGACTCTCCGGGCGCGGGCGCAGAGTGGTTCGAGCTGATCCCGAAGACCCGGTTGCAGCCGGACACCCGGCACTTCCTGCGCCCGGTGTCGGCCGCGCCCGTGACGCACGTCCGCCTGGACGTCTTCCCCGACGGCGGCCTGGCCCGGCTCAGGGTGCACGGCGAGCTGGACGCCGACGCCCACCGCGCGGCCGTGCTGCGCTGGCTCGACCTGCTGCCGGCCGGGCACGCCGTCGAGGTGCTCCGCGGGGCCGGCGTGCCCGGCCGGACCGCCGAGGAGCTCGTCGGCCGCCGGCCGTTCGCCGACGGCGACGTGCTGCCCCCGGCGCTGCTCCTGCCGGCGGGGCCGCCTTTCCGACCTTGAGGTCATTCGGGCGGCGCGCCGAACACGTACGAGCCGGGGGCGTCCGGGTCGTCGCCGGCCCAGAACTCGGTCCAGTGGAGGCGGAACTCCTCGCGCGAGAGGTGACCGTCGCCGTCCAGGTCGAGGCGGGGGAAGATGTCGTCGGTCGCCGAGGGGGCGCCGTTCCACGTCTCGATCAGCGCGCCGTACTCCGCACGGGAGATGAGGCCGTCGCCGTTGAGGTCGATGGCCTCGAACATCGCGTCGGCGGTGCCGGTGACCGCGTCGGTCATGTCGCCGAGCACGTCGACCACGCTGAGCACCTGGTCGAGGGAGACGCCGGCGTCGCCGCCCGAGGCGGCCCTGAGCACCGGCCACCAGCCGGTCATGACGGAGGTCAGCCGCTCCGGGCCGGCCGGACCCGCGAGGGCCGACCAGCGGTGGGCGAGCGCCTGGAAGTCGGCCTGGGTCAGCCGGCCGTCGCCGTCGACGTCCATCGCCCGGAAGACTCCGCCGACCTTCTTGCGCTGGAACTCACTGGCCACATCTGCCTCCACTCTTCGGGGAGACTCAATGCTGTCGAGTGATCACTTTTCGTGACCATAGTCGTTTGAGTGACTAATCCGTTACGTATTGTGGCCAGTCAGGTGAAGCCCGCGCAGCGGAGCCGCCCGTCGTCCGGTCGGTCACGCAGTTACCCTGGGCGGATGGGTCATGCGAAGACGTCGTTCGTCTGCCTGCCGTGCCGGGCCTCGTACAAGCAGCCCTACCCGCTGCCCGGCGACCGGGGCCGGTCGTGCCCGCGGTGCGGCGAGCCGCTGATCCACGTGGGCTCCGCCTTCGCGGCTCCCCGGCGACGCGACACCGCGGCCTGGCGGGTGCTGTCGCTGCTGCTGCACGCGGGCGTCGGCTTCCACAAGAGTTGTTGCGGCGGGCCCGGCTACCGGCCGCGCACGCTCGGCGCGGCTCGCGCGCGGATGGCGCACGCACGGGCCACCGGAGAGCCGTTCGCCACGGCCCTGACGCGTCCCGAACTGCCCTAGGACGGCCCGCATGACCATCGACGTCCGGACGCTGCTGCCCGTCGCCGAGCGGGCCGCGTCGATCGCCGGCGAGATCATCACGACCCGGGCGCCCGGCGTCCTCACCGCCAAGGGCGACCGCGACATGGCCACCGAGGTCGATTACGCCGTCGAGCACGCCGTACGCGAGTTCCTCTCGAAGGAGACGCCCGAGCTGGGCTTCCTCGGCGAGGAGGAGGGCGCGAGCCGGCCGGGCCAGGGCCTGACCTGGGTGCTCGACCCCGTGGACGGCACGGCCAACTTCCTGCACGGCATCCCGCTGTGCGGGGTCTCCCTGGGCCTGGTCGCCGGGGACGTGCCGCTGCTCGGCGTCGTCGGCCTGCCGTTCCTCGGCGTCCGCTACTCGGCCGCGCAAGGCGCCGGCGCGACGGCCAACGGCTCGCCCGTCCAGGTCAGCGGCGCCGCGGAACTCCAGGACGCCGTCGTCGCCCTGGGCGACTACGCGGTGGGCGCGGACGCGGCGGAACGCAACCGCCCCCGCTTCGCCCTGACCCAGGAACTGGCCGCGCGAGTCCAGCGCGTCAGGATGCTCGGCTCAGCAGCGATCGACCTCGTGTGGGTGGCCGACGGCAAGCTCGACGCGAGCGTCATGCTCAGCAACAACCCGTGGGACACCGCGGCGGGCGTCGTCATCGCCCGCGAGGCCGGAGCCCTGGTGGTCGACCTCGACGGCAGCCCCCACGACATGGCCTCCCGGGCGACCATCGCGACGAGCCCCGCCCTCGCCCCCGAGCTCCTGAAGCTCCTCACCGCCGCCCTTCCGCACGCCTCGGAATAGGTCTGGCCGGTCCCGGGCCCCGCTTCAGCCGCCGGCGCGGCCCTGGGCTGCGTGGGCCGCGTACAGCACGCCGAGTCGCCGGTCGATCTCCGTACGCACCGGGTCGTGCCGCGGGCCGAGGGCGAATCGCCGGTCGGTCCAGCTGCCGGGCGGATACAGCCACACCGGCCGGCCGGCCAGGTGGTCCGGTTCCCACTCGTACCGCGGCCAGACGTGAGCGTGCAGGAACTGGTCGGTGTTGCCGAGAATCTCCAGGTTCACCCGCCGGAACGCCGGGTCCAGCGCGCCGCAGGCCCGCTCGACCGCCTCGCCGAGCAGCTCCATGTCCGACAGGAAGGCCATCCGCCTGGCCCGGGGCAGGTCGGACAGCCGCTGCACGCCGGGCTCGTCCGTCAGGAGAACCGAGTATCCCGGCAGGAACTGCGTGTCACCGATCACGGCGAAGCCGGCGTCCAGCCGCCTGAGCACCGTGGGGTTCCGGCCCGCCAACGCACTGCCGACCCTGTCCCGCCGCCAGTCACCGCTCACGGCCCCCGACCCTACACACAAGCCGCCACAGCTCACCGGCGAGCACTCCCATCGACACTTCTGACAGCCGACGTCAACACGGCCGCTGCGCACGGGCGCTTGGCGGCCCGGCGGTGATCGATGGCATCGCCGGATGGAGGATGATCTGCCGTCTCAGCACTTGTCCGACGCGGGCATGGCCATCGGTGTCGGAGTCATGGTGTTCCTGATTCTGCTGCCCACCATCGTCTGGATCGCCGTGGTGATGTCGCGCGGCCGCAGGTAGGGCGGTCAGAGGGTGGCGTGGAGGTGGGAGAGCATCGTGCGGGCGGGGTGGCCGAGGATGTTCTCCAGATCGGGGGTCTGTCTCTCCAGGGCGCCGGCGCGGATCCGGGCGTTCAGCCAGGCCATCGGGCCGGGGGCGGCGTCGGGGACCTCGCGGTAGGGCACGCCCAGCGCCCGCGCCACCTCCGGGTGGGTCCACAGCGGCCCGGTGAAGTCGTAGGCGCGGCCCTCGTGGCCTTCGCCGGTCAGCACGTTGGCCGCCGCCTCGGCCAGGTCGGAGCGGAACGCGGTGTTCAGGCCGCGCCCTCCGCCGCTCCCGGTCAGCTCACCGCCTGAGACCCGGGGGACGAACGCGTCGCTGTAGAACGGGTGGCGCAGGATCGTGCACGGCAGGCCGCTGCGCAGGAGGGCCTGCTCGGTGGCGTGGTGGGCCTCGGTCATGCCGGTGGCGACGGTGTCGGCGTCCAGGAAGCTGGTGTAGACGACGGCGCCGACGCCCACGTCCGCGGCGGCGGCGAGGGCGGCCAGGTGGTGGCCGATCCGGCGGCCGGGGTCGAGCTCCGGCGAGGAGATCAGGAGCAGGCGGGTGGCGCCCTCGAACGCCGTGCGCAGGCTCGCCGGATCGTCGTAGTCGCCCCGCCGCACCGGGACGCCCTCGGGCGCGCGGGCGGGATCGCGCACGGCGGCGACGACGTCCGCCCTGGTGCGCAGCCGGTCGATGACGAGACGGCCGAGCGCGCCCGACGCCGCCGAGATAACAATCATGGAGCTCCCTCTGATCAGGATGAGTGCTGAAAGTGAACTGCCGCGACGTCCTGCGACGCCACTGCTTTTCGCCCGGGACGGGCCCACGACGGCCCCAGAGGAGCATTTCCGGAGAAGACCGCCCAGGTCACCCGGGTTAGCGTGATCGTGGACCTCTGGAGAGAACATGGACGAGCTCATCACGTACGGCAAATGGGCGTCGGTGCGCGGCTCGCTCAAGGCGGCCACCGACCGGTTCGCGAAGCTGGTCTCCATCGTCGATCCCCACGCCATGGCGACCCGGGAGTGGACCGTCGCCGAGACCGCGGCCCACGTCACCGCGATCGCCTCGCTCTACACCTGCGTGGTGCGCGGCGACGTGACCACGCCCTTCCCGGAGCTGGCCGAGCCGATACTCGGCGCGAACGTCGACACGGTGAGCGCCCTGAACGAGCTGGCGTTCGAGCACTTCCCCGAGCGGGACCCGGTCGTCCTGGCCGAGCGGCTGCGCGGCGACGTCCGGGAGATCCTGCGCGCCGGCGCGGAGGCGGATCCGGCGACGCCGGTCCCGTGGCTGGGCGACGCGCGGGTGCCCGTCGCGGGCGTGCTGGCCCACCTGCTGAACGAGTTGCTGCTGCACGGCTGGGACATCGCCCGCGCGACCCGTACCCCCTGGTCGGTGCCCGCGCGGGACGCCGGGCTGTTCTTCGACCTGTTCCTCATCGGGATGATCAGGAACGACTACGGACATCTGATGGACACCGGGACGCCCGCCCCGCCCCGGCGGATCACCGTCGGGTTCCACTCCGCGCACACCGCGCCGGCGGCGCTGGCGCTCGAGAACGGGCGGGTGTCGGTGGCCGAGATGGGGCCGCAGGTGGACGTGCACGTGCGGTTCGACCCGGCGGCGCTGAACCTGCTGCTGTTCGGCCGGATGTCCAGGACGCGGGCCGCGCTCACGGGCAAGGTGGCGGTCTGGGGGCGGCGTCCGTGGCTGCTGCCGGCCTTCCTGCGGTTCGTACGGCTGCCCACGACGACGGTCCCGCGCTCACGCGCCGAGTCCATACAGGTGTGAACGCCACAAAGTATTCACCCGGTGGGCGCATACTGGAGGAGATGAAGCGAGCCAGCGGCGATTCTCGTCGTCACCTGCCCACAAGTCCCTTCAAACCGCCGCCTCCGGCGCCACCCGCGGAGCAGTTCGACATGCACGACCGGGTGAGCCACGACCGATTCGGCCTCGGTGTCGTCATCGGTGTGGAGGACGACGTCGCCGTACTGGTCGACTTCGGATCCCGGCAGGAACGGATCACGACGCCGTTCAACAAGCTGTACAAACTCTGAGAGCCGGTCCGCGACGCCCGTGTGCCCCGAGGGCCGCATGGGCGGGACCGACGCGCGGCGGGCCCGGCCGAGGGCGCCGGGTTTCAGTGACTCACGGGGACAGACGCTCGTGGGTCGATGGCGCGCGGAGTGGAGTCGCGGAGTGGAGTCGGCGGCTCAGGGGGTGACGATGGCGAAGTCGCGGGCCGGTGAGTCGAGCACGGCGACCAGCCGCTGCAGCGCCGTGATGTCGCCCTCCCGCTCCACCCCCTCCACGCCCTTGCCGGCCAGCAGGCCGTGCAGCTGGGCCCTGGTGAGGCGGAGCGTGAGGTCCACGGGCTCCTCCGGCGGGTTCAGCCGCTGGACGAGCACGCCGTTGGACAGCGTGGTGCGGTACAGCTCCCCCAGGTCCGTCAGGTGCCAGTCGATCGACAGGCTCTCGTGCCAGGCCTTGGGGCCGTCCACGCGGATGGCGAGGGAGTCGAAGATCTGCTCCACGGTCAGGGCCGCGAGCAGGTCGGGCGAGGTGGTGGTGACGCGGGTGGGGGCGATGCCGTCGGTCAGCTCCATGGCCCCCGTCAGGTACGAGTTGCGCCACGTCCCGTTCTCCGCGCCCTGGCCGAGCTGGGTGTAGACCTCGGCCAGCAGGTCCCTGGCCGCCTTGTTGCCCTCGTCGGCGAAGACGGCGTGGTTGAGCAGCTGGACGGCGAAGCGCAGGTCGTTCTCCTCGATGTAGCGGCGGGCGAAGGCCACGACGGCCGCGCCGCCGCCCATGCACTCGACGTACCGGATCGCGCTCTCCCTGGGCGGGTGCTCCCACAGGTGGGCGGGGTTGCCGTCGTACCAGCCGAGGTAGCGCTGGTAGACGGCCTTGACGTTGTGGCTGACCGAGCCGTAGTAGCCGTGGGTGTGCCAGACCTGTTCCAGCGCGGGCGGCACCCGCATCTGCTCGGCGATCTCGGCGCCGGTCAGTCCCTTGTTGAGCAGGCGCAGGGTCTGGTCGTGCAGGTAGGCGTACAGGTCTCGCTGTTCCTGGAGGAACCGGACGATGTTGCTCTTTCCCCAGGTCGGCCAGTGGTGGGAGGCGAAGGCGACCTCGGCCCGATCGGCGAGCAGCGTGAGGGTCTCCGACAGGTAGCGGGCCCAGACGCGGGCGTCGCGCACCTGGGCGCCGCGCAGCGTGAGGATGTTGTGCAGGTTGTGGGTGGCGTTCTCGGCCAGGCACAGGGCGTCGCGGTCGGGGAAGAGGAAGTTCATCTCGGCGGGGGCCTCGGTGCCGGGGGTGAGCTGGAAGACGATCCGCACCCCGTCCACGATCTCCTCCTGGCCGGTGCGGCTGACGTCCACGGTGGGCGGGATGAGGGACGTGGTGCCGGTCGAGGACGTCATGCCGAGGCCGCAGCCGATCTGGCCGTCCGGCGCGTGCGGCAGGGCCAGGCCGAACATGTAGCCGGCGCGGCGGTTCATGGCGGGGCCGGCGTAGACGTTCTCGGAGACCGCGTGGTCCATGAAGCCGGCGGGGGCCAGGATCGGCACGTTGCCGTCGGTGACGCCGCGCACGCCGCCGAAGTGGTCGACGTGGCTGTGGGTGTAGACGACGCCGGTGACCGGCCGGTCGCCGCGGTGGCGGCGGTAGAGCGCGAGCGCGGCGGCGGCGCACTCGGTGGAGACCAGCGGGTCGATGACGATGACGCCGACGTCGCCCTCGACCAGGGTCATGTTGGACAGGTCCAGGCCGCGTACCTGGTAGATGCCGTCGGCGACCTCGTACAGGCCCTGTTTGGCGCAGAGCTGGCTCTGCCGCCACAGGCTGGGATGAGCGGTTTCGGGGCATTCGGCGTTGAGAAAGGCGTAGGAGTCGTTGTCCCAGACGACCTCGCCGCTTCTCGACCTGACCACGGCGGGGGTCAACTTCGCGATGAAGCCGCGATCGGCGTCCTCGAAGTCGCCCGTGTCATGAAATGGAAGGTCTGCCATGTCTGCTCGCATGCCCCCGAATGGACGCTCGTAGCTCAACAACCAGCCCCAATAGCATGAAACTCGGGCAATAAGGACAGGGAGCGGCGGCGTAGCGACTCGGACGGTGTGATTGGGTGGTTCCAGGCTGATCTCATCGGGGGTGGTCATGGAAGCGTGCGTGTTCGACCTCGACGGCGTGCTCGTCGACTCCGAACCCGTCTGGGAGCAGGTGCGGCGCGCCTTCGTCGCCGACCACGGCGGCACCTGGCAGCCCGACACGCAGTCCAGGCTGATGGGCATGAGCACCGGCGAGTGGGCGGCCTACCTGCACGAGCTGGGGGTGCGCCTGACGCCCGACGAGATCGCCGCGGGCGTGGTCGACCAGATGGCCGAGCGCTACCAGGACGGCGTGCCGCTGCTGCCGGGCGCCCGCGAGGCCGTGCGCCGGCTGGCCGGGCACTTCACCCTCGGCCTGGCCAGCTCGTCGCCGCGGCGGCTGATCGACGTGGTGCTGGACGCGGCCGAGCTGCGCGAGTACTTCGTCACCACGGTCTCCACGGAGGAGGTCGCGCGCGGCAAGCCCGCCCCCGACGGCTACCTGGAGGCCGCCCGGCGGCTGGAGATCTACCCGAAGGACTGCGTGGCGGTCGAGGACTCCAGCAACGGGCTGCGTTCGGCGCACGCGGCCGGCATGCGGGTGATCGCCGTGCCGCATCCCGGCTACCCGCCCGACGACGACGCCCTCGCCCTCGCCTGGCAGGTCCTGCCCGACCTCGACGCGCTCACGATCGAGGCGCTGACGTGACGACCGGCGACATGGGCGTCCGTCCCCGGACGCCGGCCGACCTGAACGCCTGCGCCGACGCCCTGGCCCTGGTGCACGCCGCCGACCGCTACCCCGTCGACTGGCCGGCCGACCCGCGGGGCTGGCTGACCCCGGGCGACCTCCTGCGCGCCTGGGTGGCGGTCGAGGAGGGCCAGGTGCTCGGCCACGTGGGCCTGGCCGGCACCGACGAGGGCCCGCAGGTCACCCGGCTCTTCGTGGTGCCCGCCGCCCGGGGCCGCGGGCTGGCTCCCGTGCTGCTGGACACCGTGCGGAAGGCCGCAGGAACGCCCGTCGTCCTGGAGGTCTCCGACGAGGGCCGGGCGGCCGTCGCGCTCTACGAGCGGCTGGGCTGGCGCCGCGTCGGCAGCACCCGCGCTCGATGGCTCAACGCCGCGGGCGAACCCGCCCTGCTCCACCACTACGTGAGCCCGTGAGGCTATCCTTTGGGAATCGTGCGAGACATCACGGTTTTCAGTGGCAGCGCCCACCCCGAGCTGGCCGAGGAGATCTGCTCCCACCTCGGAACCCCGCTCCACCCCGTCAAGGTCGCCCGCTTCGCCAACGACGCGCTTGAGGTGCAGCTCCAGGCCAACTGCCGCGAGCGCGACGTGTTCCTCATCCAGCCCCTGGTGCCGCCGACGCAGGAGAACCTGGTCGAGCTGCTGCTCATGATCGACGCGGCGCGCGGCGCGTCCGCGGCCAGGACGACCGTGGTGCTGCCGCATTACGCCTACGCCAGATCAGACAAGAAGGACGCGCCACGCATCTCCATCGGCGCGCGCCTGGTCGCCGACCTGATGGTGGCCGCGGGCGCGAACCGGGTGCTGGCCATGACCCTGCACTCGCCGCAGGTGCACGGCTTCTTCAGCGTGCCGGTCGACCACCTGCACGCGCTGCGCGAGCTGGCCGCGCACTTCCGCCGCTACGACCTGTCGAACGCCGTCGTCGTCTCCCCCGACCTGGGCAACGCCAAGGAGGCCGCACACTTCGCCCGGCTGCTCGGCACGGGCGTCGCGATGGGCGCCAAGCAGCGCTTCGCCGACGACCGCGTGGTGATCAGCTCGGTCATCGGCGAGGTCGCCGGCAAGGACGTGATCATCCTGGACGACGAGATCGCCAAGGGCAGCACGGTCATCGAGCTGCTGGGCCGGCTGCGTGAGCAGGGCGTCAACTCCGTCCGGGTGGCGTGCACGCACGGGCTGTTCGCGGGCGGGGCGATCGAGCGGCTGGGCGCGTTCCCCGAGGTCATGGAGATCGTCTGCACGAACACCGTGCCGCCGCCCAAGCCGAGTGACAAGCTGACCGTGTTGTCGATCGCGCCGGCACTGGCCGAGGCCATGCGCCGGATCCACGACGGCGAGTCGGTGAGCGCTCTGTTCAGCACGTCCTGACGGCCCGCCCCGGTGATCTTCCGGGACGGCCGGGAATGGATCATAGTGGACATCATGCATGCGGCCACAGACGTCCTGCTCCGGCGGTTCCGAGATGGCGTGGGCGAGATCGTGCCCCTGGTGTCACTGTGGGCGCACGGCTCGCTGGGCGCCGGCGACTACCAGCCGGGGCGCAGCGACCTCGACCTGATCGCGGTGGTCGAGACACCGGTCACGATGGAGCAGTGGCGCCGGATCAAGGGGCTGCACCGGGGGCTCGACCTGCCGCTCGCCGACCTCCTCCACTGCTCCTACCTGCCGCTGGAGGAGCTGGCGGACCCGCGGGTCGAGCACGTGACGTGGGCCCACGAGCAGATCTTCCGCCGTCCGGTGACGGCGGTGACCCGCCGCGAGCTGCACACGGCCCCGCTCGTGCTGCACGGGCCGCCGCCCGCCGAACTCCTGCCGGCCGTCTCCGACGCCGTGCTGGCCGACTTCGTCCGTACGGACCTGCGCGAGTTCTGGCTGGACAAGACCCGAGGGCGGCGGCGCTGGCTGCGGGACGTCTGGGTGGACCTCGGCCTGCTGACCGTCGCCAGAGCCTCGGTCACGCTGCGGGAGGGCCGGTTGATCACCAAGCGGGAGGCCCTGGACGTGCTGGCCGGGATGGGCGCGCCGGAGGCCGTCCTGGCCGACGTGCGCGCCCGCCGGTACGGCACGCCGCGCCCGGTGCTGAGCCGCTTCAGAAGGGGCAGGCTGACCCGCGCCTTCGTCCGGTCGGCCATCGGGAAGGTGCTGGCGGAGGGCCCCGGCGAGACCTGAGCCCGGCCCCGTCTCAGTGGGCAGGACGGCGGCCCTCCGCGGATCGCCGAGGGATAGTCTTGGCCCCGAGTTACCACCTGAACCGGGGAAAGGGCGGCATATGGGGGAGATCAGGCAGTCCTATCTGGTGGCCGCGGCGTCGGCGATGTCGCTGCTGCGTGACCCGGCCGTCCGGGCGGCGTGGGACAAGCCCAGCGCGCTGACCGAGTTCAGCGTCGCGGGCCTGGCCGGGCACCTGGCCCACCAGATCGTCCGGGTCGTCGACGTGCTCGACTCCGGCGAGGAACCCGGGGCGCCGATCCCGCTCATCGAGCACTACACGAGGTCGCCGTGGGTGCAGGCCGGCCTCGACCACGAGAGCAACGTCAGCGTCCGGGCAGGCGGCCAGGCGGCCGCCGCGGACGGGCACGCCGCGCTCGTCGAGCGCACGCAGGCGCTGCTGGACCGGCTGCTGGCCGAGCTGCCCGCCGCGCCGGCGGACCGGGTCGTGCGGCTGCCGTGGGCCGGCTGGTCGCTGCGGCTCGACGACTTCCTGCTCACCAGGGTGATGGAGCTGGTCGTGCACTCCGACGACCTGGCCGCCAGCGTGGGCGTCGAGACGCCGGAGCTGCCGCCGTCGATCAACGAGCCGGTCGTGGAGCTGCTGGCCCGCCTGGCGGTGCACCGCCACGGCGCGACCGCCGTCATCCGCACCCTCAGCAGGGCCGAACGCGCCCCCGCCACGATAAGCGCCTTCTAGTCCCCGACACCTTTCACGAGCCGCTCACCAGGCGCAGCGCCTCGGCCACCTCGCGCCCGGACAACGCGCTGTCCGGGTCGAGCAGCCACTGCGCCAGGAACCCCGTCAGCATGGCCTGGTACAGCGAGCCCACCAGCCGGGCCCGTTCGGGGTCCGTCTCCGCCCGCACGTCCTGGAACAGCTCGGCGAGCCCCAGCCGCGCGCCCTTGATCGCCGGGACGAGCTGCTCGCGCAGCTCCGGCACGTGATCGATCTGCCCGAGCAGCTCAAGCTGGGTGATCCAGAGCGGCCGCAGCCGGTCGAACGACTCCACCACCCGGTCCCACGCCGCCTCGAACCGCTCCAGCGGTGAGGCGCCCTCCTCGGCGTCGGCGACGAGCGTCCGCGCCAGGTCGTCGCCCCATTCCTGCATCACCTCGAACAGCGCCTCGTTCATCAGCGCGTCCTTGGACTTGAAGTGGTAGCCGATGCCCGCGAGGCTCACGCCCGACGCGGTCGCGATGTCGCGCGCGGTGGTACGCGAGTAGCCCTTCTCGATCAGGCAACGCTTCGCCCCGGCCAGCAGGTCTTCCCTGTTTCCCATGCCCAGACGTTAACACGAACGTCTGAAAACATCGTCCTAGACAAGCGTCTGAGACAGATGTACTGTTCTCGGCATGAAGAACGTCCTGATCTCCGGCGCGAGCATCGCCGGCACCTCGCTGGCCTACTGGCTGCGCCGCCACGGCTGCACCGTCACCGTCGTCGAGCGCGCTCCGGCCGTCCGCACCGGCGGCTACAAGGTCGACATCCGCGGCGCCGCCCTCGACGTGATCGAGCGCATGGGCCTGCTGGACGCGGTCACCGCCCGCAGCACCGGCATGCGCGTCGCCACCCACTACGACCGCAAGGGCCGCCGGGTGGCCACCATGGACGCCGACCTGTTCGGCGGGCGCGCGGGCGACGACGTCGAGATCATGCGCGGCGACCTCAACGAGCTCCTGTACGACCTCACCCGCGACGACGCCGAATACCTCTTCGGCGACTCCGTCACCGCCGTCTCCGACGACGGCCTGGTCACCTTCGAGCACGCCGCGCCCCGCCGGTTCGACCTGATCGTCGGCGCGGACGGGATGCGCTCCAACATCCGCAGGATCGTGTTCGGAGAGGACGCTCGGTTCGTCCGCGACCTGGGCTACTACGTCTCGATCTCCACCGTGCCCAACACCCTGGGCCTGGACCGCGAGGAGGCCGTGCACGCCGCCCCCGGCCGCACCGCCAACGTCTACAGCACCCGCCAGGACGGCGCCGCCAAGGCGCTGTTCATGTGGGCCTCCCAGCCGCTGTCCTACGACCACCGCGACACCGGCCGCCAGAAGGACCTGCTGGCCGAGGCCATGGCGGGGGTCGAGTGGGAGGTGCCGGCGCTGCTCGGCGCGGTGCGCGACGCCGACGACTTCTACTTCGACTCGGTCAGCCAGGTGCACATGGACAGCTGGTCGAAGGGCCGGGTCGTGCTGCTCGGCGACGCCGCCTACTGCGCCTCGCCGGCCTCCGGACAGGGCACGAGCCTGGCGATCGTGGGCGCGTACGTGCTGGCGGGCGAGCTGGCCGGGGGCGGCGGCGCGGCGGGCTACGAGCGGGAGATGCGGGAGTTCGTCCGGGTCAACCAGGAGCTGGGCCCGGTGAACGTCAGGGGCATGGTGATGGGCTCACGGCTGGCGCTGTGGTTCCAGCTCAGGATGCTCAGGCTGCTGCCGTACCTGCCGGGCAAGGAGAAGGTCGTCGAGCGGATCGCCGGGGCGATCCATCGGGCCGCCGTGGCGATCCGGCTCAAGAACTACTCGGAATGAAGCGTTCCGTTCTGCTATAGTAAGAGCAGAACGTTCCGTTCCGAAAGAAGTGGGGTTCACATGACCATCCTCGTCACCGGTGCCACCGGGACCGTCGGCCGCCTCGTCGTCGAGGAGCTCCTCCAGGCCGGCCAGAAGGTCCGCGCGCTGACCAGGAACCCCGCCAAGGCCGCCCTTCCCGAGGGCGTCGAGGTCGTCGGCGGCGATCTCGCCGAGCCGGCCTCCCTGGCCGCCGCGTTCGAGGGCGTCACCGCAGTGCACTTCATCAACTTCGCCGGCGACGACTACGCCCCGCTGCCCGACGGCGCCGGGCTCGCCGAGCTGGCCGTCGAGGCGGGCGTGCGCCGGGTCACCGTGCTCGGCGGCCGCGAGGACGGCGAGCTGGAGCAGGCGCTCGCCGCCACCGACCTGGAGTGGACGCTGCTCCACCCGGTCGAGTTCATGGCCAACACGCTCCAGTGGTGGGCGCACACGATCAGGACGGAAGGCGTCATCAAGGAGCCGTTCGGCGACCGGCTGAGCGCCCTGGTGCACGAGCGCGACATCGCCGCGGTGGCCGCGAAGGTCCTGACCGAGGGCGGCCACGGCGGCCGGACGTACGTGCTGACCGGCCCCCGCGCGATCACCCTGCGGGAGAAGGTCGCCGTCCTGGCCGAGGCCGTCGGCAGGGACGTCGGCTTCGTCGAGCTCACCGTGGACGAGGCGCGGGCCAAGTGGCGCGCCGACGGCATGGGCGAGCAGACCATCGAGTTCCTGGTCGGCGCGCTGGGCAACACGCCGGAGGTCGGCTACACGGTCGTCCCGACCGTCCGGGAGATCACCGGCCGGGACGCGCGTGACTTCGCCGAGTGGGCGCGCGAGCACGCCGACGCGTTCCGCGGGTGAGCTACCCGGTGACCGCCGCGTAGTGGCAGGCGGCCTGGGCGTCGGGGACCGCGGGCAGGATGCTCAGCGCCTGCGACCGGCAGGCCGCGTCCACGCCCGCCTCCGCCGCGCGGCCGGAGGCCAGCACGTGGCAGCGGGGATGGAAGCGGCAGCCCCCCGGCACCCTGGTCGGGTCCGGCGGCTCGCCGGACAGCACGATCCGCTCGGGCGACTCCGGCAACACCGACATCAGCGCCTGCGTGTACGGATGCCGCGGCGCCGTCAGCACCTGCTCCACCGGCCCCGACTCGACGATCCGCCCCAGGTACATGACCGCGACCCGGTCGGCGATGTTCCAGGCCAGGCCGAGGTCATGGGTGACGACCAGGGCCGACAGGCCGAGGTCGGTCTTGAGCTTGAGCATCAGCGCCAGGATCTCGCCGCGCACGGAGGCGTCGAGCGAGGCCACGGGCTCGTCGGCGATCAGCACCTTCGGGTCGAGGGCGAGCGCGCCGGCGATCACGACGCGCTGCCGCTGCCCGCCGGACAGCTCGTGCGGGTAGCGCAGGAAGAACCGCTCGGGCGGTCGCAGCCCGGCCCTGGACAGGGCCGAGGCCACGATCTCCTCCTCGTCGGGCAGGCCGTGGATGCGCGGCCCCTCGGCGACCGCTTCGTAGACGGTCTGGCGGGGGTTGAGCGAGCCCATCGGGTCCTGCAGGACGAGCTGGACCTGGCGGCGGTAGGACCGGAGCGCCTTGGAGCCGTAGTTCAGCGCGTTGCCGTCGTAGCGGACCTCGCCGGACGTGGGGCGTTCGAGGCCGAGCAGCGTGCGGGCCAGCGTGGTCTTGCCGCAGCCCGACTCGCCGACCAGGGCCACGATCTCGCCCTGGCCGATCGCCAGGTTGACGCCGTCGACGGCGCGGGCGCTGCGGCCCCGCGAGGAGAACGCGACGTGCAGGTCACGGGCCTCCAGCAGCGCGCCCTTGCCCGTCGAGACGGTCTCGGCCGCGGTCTGCGTCTCGGTCATGAAGCCTCGACCTCCTCCTTGGAGCGTACGTGCACGCAGGCCGCGGCGTGGCGGGGACCGGCGGGCCACAGCTCGACGTCGAGGCCCGCGCATTCGTCCAGCGCGACCGGGCAGCGCGGGTGAAACGCGCAGCCGGTCGGGAGCTGCATCGGGTCCGGCGGGTCGCCGCCGAGCCCCTTGGGGGCCAGCCGCGAGACCGGGTCGCCCACGGTGGGGAAGGCGGCCGCCAGCGCCCGGCTGTAGGGGTGGCGGGCGTCGTGGAACACCTCGCGGGAGGGGCCGTGCTCGACCACCCGGCCGGCGTACATGACCGCGAGCTGGTCGCAGACGTCGGCCAGGACCGACAGGTCGTGCGAGATCATGATCAGGGAGATGCCGTGCTCGGCGATCAGCTCCTTGATCAGCGTCAGGACCTGCGCCTGGACCATCACGTCGAGCGCGGTGGTGGGCTCGTCGGCGATGATCAGGCGGGGCGAGCAGGCCAGCGCCATCGCGATCATCACGCGCTGCCGCTGGCCGCCGGACAGCTCGTGCGGGTAGCTGCGGGCCCGCCAGGCGGGCAGGCCGACCTGTTCGAGCAGCTCGCCGACGCGCTTGCGGGCGCCGTCCGGCTTGGCCAGGCCGTGGACGAGCAGCGGTTCGGCGATCTGCTCGCCGATCCGGCGCACGGGGTTGAGGCCGTGCTGCGCGCCCTGGAACACGATCGAGGCCTCGGCCCAGCGCACGGCCCGCATGCGTCCCCACTTCATGGTGAGGACGTCGTCGCCGTCGAGCAGGATCCGGCCGCCGACGCGCGTGCTCTTGGGCAGGAGCCTGAGCAGCGCCATGGCCAGCGTCGACTTGCCGGATCCCGACTCGCCGGCGACTCCGAGCGCCGCTCCGGGGTCGAGGGTCAGCGACACGCCGCGCACCGCGGGCACCTCGCCCGACGCGATGCGGTAGGTCACCGACAGGCCGTCCAGTTCGAGGAGACTCATGCCGCCCTCCTGAGCCTTGGGTTCAGCACGGCCTCCAGCGCCCGTCCGACGAGGGTGAACGCCATGACGACCACGAGGATGGCCAGACCGGGGAGGATGATGTACCACCACGCGCCCTCGTTGGCCGCGCCGTAGTCGTAGGAGCCGCGCAGCATGGTGCCCCACGACGTCTTGTTCGCGCTGGCGCCGAGGAAGGCCAGCGTGGACTCGGTGACGATCGCGCTGGCCACCTCCAGCGTCGTGCTGGCCAGCAGCAGCGGCGCCACGTTGGGCAGCACGTGCCGGGTGGTGATGTGCCAGTGGCCGCCGCCGAGCGCCTTGGAGCGTTCGATGTAGGGCCGGGCCTCGACGGCGAAGGTCTGCGCCCTGATCAGCCGGGCCGTGGACGGCCAGGTGGTGACGCCGATCGCCATGATGATGGTGAACGTGCTGCCGCCGAGGATGGCCGCCAGCACCAGCGCGGTCACCAGCGAGGGCAGCACCAGGAACCAGTCGGTGACCCGCATCAGCGCGCCACCGAGCCAGCCGCCGAAGTGCCCGGCGGCGATGCCGATGACCATGCCGATCACGATGCTGAGCAGCGCGGCGAGGAAGCCGATGAGCAGCGAGGCGCGCGAGCCCCACCAGATCATCAGCAGGATCGACCGGCCCGACTCGTCGGTGCCGAAGGGGAAGTCCAGGCCGGGGGCTTGGAACTTCTCGCCCGGCGCGTCGATGACGCTCGTCACGCCCTCGTCGATGAACAGCGGCGCGACCAGCGCGAGCACCACGGCCACCAGCAGGACGACCATCCCGGCCACCCCGGCGCGGTGCCTGCGGAAGTCGGTCCAGAAGTTGCTCAGCGCCTGCCGCCTGCGCGTGGCAGCGACACTCGTCATGCCGACCTCACCCTCGGGTCGAGAACGTGGTAGAGCAAGTCGGCCAGCGTGTTCATGAGGATCACGGCCACGGTGATGAGCATGAACGTGCCCTGCATGAGCGTGAAGTCGGGGACCCGGACCGCCCGGTAGAACAGCTGCCCGAGGCCCGGCCAGGTGTAGATCGTCTCCACGGTGACCGCGCCGCCGACCACGAAGCCGATGCGCATGAAGACCAGCGTCACCGTGGGCAGCAGGGCGTTGGGCACCGCGTGGCGGCGGCGTACCTCGTCGTCGCGCAGGCCCTTGGCGCGGGCCACGGTGACGTAGTCCTGGCTGACCTCCTCCAGCAATGACGACCGCATGACCAGCAGGTACTGGGCGTAGATCACCGCCACCAGGGTCAGGCACGGCAGCACCATGTGCGAGGCCACGTCGAGCACGTAGGCGAACCCGTCGGGCGCGTCGACGCTCTCGATGCCGCGGAAGGGCAGGATGCCGGGGATCGGGCCGATGCCCACGCCCAGCACCATCATCAGCAGCAGGCCGAGCCAGAACGTCGGCACCGACCACAACACCAGCGACAGACCGGTGGAGAAGCGGTCGAACCGGCTTCCCCGCCGCCATCCGGCCCTGGTGCCCTGCCAGATGCCGAGGCTGACCGCGATGACCAGACCGGTCCCGGCCAGCAGCAGCGTCGGGCCGATGCGCTCGCCGATGAGGTCGAGCACCGGCCGCTTGTACTCGTACGACGTGCCCAGGTCGAGCCTGAGCGTCTTGCCCACGAAGTCGAAGAACTGTTCGAGCACCGGCTTGTCGAGACCGAGCCGGTGACGTTCCATGTCGAGCTGCGCCGGGGTCATGTTGCGGCCCTGCGCCAGGTTCCGCACCGGATCGCCGGGCAGCAGGCGGAAGACGAAGAACGTCCCGACGATCACCGCGGCGATGCTGAACAGCGCCCCGCCGGCCTTCGACAACGCGTACCTCAGCGTGCCGCGGCGAGCGGGGCGGTCCTCACCAGGGCCCGCCGCCTGGACGGCGGCGGGCTCTGCTGCTTCGAGCGGTGTGGTCATTCGCGCTCGTCCGCGGCGCTCTTGCGCCGCCTGGTCAGGAGGAAGGCCACGAGGCCGATGACGACCACGCCGCCGACCACGCCGACGATGAGACCGGTGTTGGAGCCGGAGTCGCCGCCCGCGCCGGAGCCGCCCGCCGCGGCCGCCTTGACGTCGGCCGTGTAGAACGGCCAGTAGCCGCTGCCGCCGTACAGCAGGCCCTTGTCCTCGGGGATCGGGGTGATGCTGGTGATCCGGTCCTTGCGGTAACCCTCAAGGTCGTTGGTGTAGTAGATCGCGATGACGGGGGCGTCGACGTAGAGCCGCTGCTCCATCTGCTTGATGAGCTCGGCGCGCTTGGGCCGGTCGAGCTCCTTGAGCTGCTCCTGGTAGAGCTTCTCGAAGGTCGGGTCGCAGTAGAACGACTCGGTGCCGCCGCCCTCGCCGCCCGGCGCCGGCCTGCGGCTGCACAGGTGGGTGGCCAGGACCTCTTCGGGGTCGGGGTTGACCGACCAGCCGCTGATCGCGATGTCGAACAGCGCCGTGACGCCGGTCTCCTCGGTGAACTTGCTGGAGTCGAGCTTCTGGGTGGTCAGCGTGATGCCGATCTCCTTCCAGAAGCCGGTCAGGTACTCGGCGAGCTTGTCCTCGATCGGCGTGTCGGTGTGGATGCTGAAGCGGAACTCCAGCTTGCGCTTGCCGTCGGGCATCGTGCGGACGCCGTCGGCGCCCTTCTTGTAGCCGGCGTCGTCGAGGATCTTGTTCGCCTTGGCCACGTCGTAGGTGACCTTCTCCTCGCCCGTGGCCTCCCAGAAGAAGTCCTTGTACATGGGCGGGATGATCGAGCCGTCGGCGGGCTTGGCCAGCCCGCCCTGCACCTCGTCGACCAGCTTCTGCTTGTCGATGGCGAAGTGCAGCGCCTGGCGCACCTTCGGGTCCTTCAGCGCCGGGTGGCCGTCGCCGATGGGCTTGTTGTCGGTGGTCGTGGCGCCGTGGTTGATCTGCAGGTACGACGCCCGCCGGCCCTGGGTGTTCCACGCCTCGATGTTCGGGTCGTTCTCGATGGCCTGGAACTCCGGCGGCGTCATGCGGCCGAGCAGGTCGATGTCGCCCTTCTTGAGGCCGGCGATGGCGGCCTGCGGGTTGTCGTAGAAGATGAACTGCAGCTCGTCGATCTTCGGCTTGCCCCGCCAGTAGTTGGGGTTGGCCTGCAGCTTGACGTACTGGTCCTTCTTGTGCTCGACCGCGATGAACGGGCCGCTGCCCACGGTCGGGTACGTCTCCGCCTCGTAGTTGGCCATGTCGGTGACCTTCTCCCACACATGCTTGGGCATGATCGGGACCGGGTTCTCCAGCATGGACGCCTGCGGCGCCTTGGTCTTGATGATCAAGTCCTGGCCGTTGGCGGTGACGCTCGCGAAGTTCTCCACGGCGGGGCCGTTGGCCGTCTTGGCCGCCTCGTCCGTCATCATCTTGTTGAACGTCCAGGCGGCGTCCTCGGCCGTGACCGGCTGGCCGTCGGACCACTTGGTGTTACGGATCTTGAACGTCCAGGTGAGCCCGTCGTCGGACGTCGTCCACGACTCGGCGAGATCGGGGCTGGGCTGGAGCGTCTTGGAGTCAGGGACGGTGAGGAAGCCGTACATCGTGCGCTGGATCGCGGTGGAGACCAGCCGGACCGCCAGGAACGGGTTCATGGAGTCCATCGCCTGGGTGGCGCCGACGCGTAGGATCTTCTTCCCCGCCGCAGGTTCCTGGGCCTGGGCCGCCGTGGCGCCTTGGCCGGCCACTAACAGCGCGACGCCCAGCACAGCCAGGCGTGCGAACCATTTCCTCATGATGCCTCACCTTCAGGCGGGGGATTCCTGTGTAGATGAAGGCACACCATACGGAGACCGCGTGTCAACGAGTGGCGGAAAATTGTTTCATTCTCGTTTCCTTTTGCGGTGTAAATTTTCAGTAGGCTTGGCACTACCGTGATCGGGTGCCCCGCCTGCCCGTTCTCCTCGCCGCCGTCGCGACCGTCGTGGCCGGGCTCGGCGTCCGGGTGCTGTGGGACGGGCCCGTGCCCAAATACGCGGGTGACGCGCTGTACACCGTACTGATCTACGCGCTCGTCGTGCTGGCGCTGCCGCGGGCGCGGCCGTGGGTGGCCGCGACGGTGTCGGGCGGGCTGAGCTGGGCGATCGAGTTCGCCCAGCTGGGTGAGATCCCGGCAGTCCTGCGGCCATTGCTGGGCAGCACTTTCAACCCGCCCGACCTGCTCTGGTACGCCGTCGGCGCGGCCGCCGCGTGCGCCACGCACACCCTGTGGGCCCGGCGCCGATCCCCCTGAGGGGTCAGTGGCAGCCGCCCGAGCCGCAGCACGACCCGGCCTGCGGCAGCAGCTCGCGGCCGCCGCCCAGCTCGTAGCCGGCCTCGACGACGGCCGACTCGATGACGGCCTGGTCGATCGGCGCGCTGCTGGTCACGACCATCTCCTTGGCCGCGAGGTCGACCTCGACGGCCTGGACCCCGTCGACCTTGCCGACCTCGGCCCGCACCGAGCTGACGCAGTGGCCACAGGTCATGCCCTCGACCTGGTACGCGGTGATCACCATGCCCGAACTCCTCTTCCCTAGGCTTCGCGGCCCACTCTATACCCCCCCAGGGTAGAGAGTGCATACTTCCCCGGTGTCCGGATAGGGGAGGGGAAAACGAAGGGACAGTCATGTCGAACGGCAAGACCATCGCGTTCCTGGTCGCCCCCGAAGGGGTCGAGCAGGTGGAGCTCACCGAGCCGTGGAAGGCGGTCAAGCAGGCGGGCGGCACGCCCAGGCTGGTCTCCACATCCTCCGGGAAGATCCAGGCGTTCAACCATCTGGACAAGGCCGACACCTTCACCGTGGACGCCACGGTGGACGACGCCGACCCCGGCGACTTCGACGCCCTGCTGCTCCCCGGGGGCGTCGCCAACCCCGACTTCCTGCGCACGGTGCCGCAGGCGGTCCGGTTCGCGCGCGCCTTCTTCGACGCCGGCAAGCCGGTGGCCGCCATCTGCCACGCCCCCTGGACGCTGGTCGAGGCGGACGTCGTGCGCGGGCGTACGCTCACGTCCTGGCCGAGCCTGCAGACCGACCTGCGCAACGCCGGCGCGACCTGGAAGGACCAGGAGGTCGTGGTCTGCACGGACGGCCCGAACACCCTGGTCACCAGCCGCAAACCGGACGACCTCAAGGCCTTCTGCCAGGCCGCCACGGACGCCTTCTCGGCCTAGCCCGGCACACCGATCCGAGCCCGCCTCGGCCCCTTGGTGAGGTCAGGCGCGCAGCAGGGCCTCGGCGACGCCGCGCACCGAGGCCCTGAGCCGGTCGGCGCCGCCCTCGGCCATCACGTGCCGGGCGAGGTCGGCGTCGAAGGAGGCCAGCAACGTGTGGGCGGCGAACTCGGCGTCGAGCCCCGGCGCCGCCGCCGCGACCAGCCCCGTCACGTGGGCGTGCCACCGCAGGTAGGTGGGGTCGCGGTATTTGTCGGCCGCGCAGGCCCGTTCGTGCGCGGCGAACAGCGCCAGGTTGCGCTCGGCCAGCCCGGCCAGCTCGTCCAGGAACGCGAGCAGCCGCTCCCGCGGCGGCGCCCCCGGCCCGAGTGGCGAGCCGGGCGTCTCGATGGCCTCGGCCAGGGCGGCGGCGCGCTCGGCCAGCAGCTCCTGGAACAGGCCGGTCCTGCTGCCGAAGCGGCGGAACACCGTGCCCTTGCCCACCCCGGCCGCCGCGGCCACCCGGTCGAGCGAGATGTGCTCGGCGCCGTGGGCGTCCAGGAGCTCTTCGGCGGCCCGCAGGATCGCCTCCCGGTTGCGGGTGGCGTCTGATCGCACCAAGGCCCCTCCTTGCAAGCGGACTGTCGGTCCCCATAGTATCCCGGCAACGAAGCGGACCGCCGGTCCGCATGATGGCGGGAGGATCTCGTATGCGCGCACTGGTGGTCGGCCCCGGGGCCGTGGGGCGGCTCGCCGACGTCCCCGAGCCCGTTCCGGGGGCCGGGCAGGCACTCGTCGAGGTGCGGCGGACGTCGGTCAACTTCAGCGAGCTGCGGCACATGGACCGCCTGCCGGAGGGCGTCGTGCTCGGCTACGACGCCGCCGGGGTGGTGCTGCGGCCCGCCGCCGACGGCACGGGCCCGGCCGAGGGCACGCGGGTGGCGGCGTTCGGGGCGGGGGCGTGGGCGGAGCGGGCGGCGTTCGACACCGGCTCGCTCGCGGTGGTGCCCGACGGGGTGGACCTGGCGGTGGCCGCCGCCCTGCCGATGTCCGGCCTGTCCGCCCTGCGCTCACTACGCGCCGCCGGCGTCTCCCTCGGATCGCGCGTGCTCGTGACGGGGGCGTCCGGCTCGGTCGGGACGCTGGCCGTGCAACTCGCCAGGCTGGCCGGGGCCCACGTCGTCGCCTCGGTGAGCTCCCCGGCCCGCGCCAAGACCCTCGGCCCGGACGTGGACGTCGTGACCGCCCTGGACGGCGTGGCCCCCGTGGACGTCGTGATCGAACTGGTCGGCGGCCCGACCCTGGTGGCCGCCTGGGGCCTGCTCAAGCCGGGCGGCAACCTCCAGAGCGTCGGCTGGGCCAGCGGGCAGCCGGCCGTCTTCCCGCCCGGCTCGACCTTCTCCCTCGGCCCCGCCCGCTCGATGAACTCCTTCGGCGACGTCAGCCCCCCAGGCCCCGACCTGGCCTTCCTGCTCGGCCTCGTGGCCGCGGGTGATTTGACCGTCGAGATCGGCCGCCGCGTGCCCTGGGACCGCCTGGACGAGGCCGCCGCGGCCCAGCTCGACCGCACGGTCACGGGCAAGGTCGTGCTCGACGTCGGCCCGGCAGGACACGCTCTCTCCTGACCACATCGAAACTCGTCTGTCACGCCTTGTCCCTCGGGAAGAAATGGTCTAGACCTAGACCAAACAGAGCGTCCTCCGCGCCCCCCAGGGAGACCTCATGTCACTCGAAGAGGATTCCAGGCGACTCGCCGAGCTCGGCTACAAGCAGGAGCTGGCCCGGACCTGGAGCGGCTTCTCCAACTTCGCGATCTCCTTCTCCATCATCTCGATCCTCGCCGGCTGCTTCACGACCTTCGGGCAGGCCTGGAACAACGGCGGCCCCATCGCCATCTCGTGGGGCTGGCCGCTGATCTCCGCATTCATCCTGATCATCGGTTTCTGCATGTCGGAGCTGGTCTCGGCGTTCCCGACGGCGGGCGGCATCTACTGGTGGGCCGCCACCATGGGCAAGCCGATCCACGGCTGGTTCACCGGCTGGCTCAACCTGATCGGCCTCATCGCGGTCACCGCGTCGGTCGACTACGGCTGCGCCACGTTCCTCAACATCACGATCAGCCGCCTGACCGGCGGCGCGTGGGAGGGGACGCTCCCCCAGGCGTTCCTGCTGTTCGTGATCATCCTCATCCTGCACGCACTCATCAACATCTTCAGCCACCGGCTCATCTCGCTGCTGCAGAACATCAGCGTGTGGTGGCACGTCGCGGGCGCGGTCGTGATCGTGGCGATCCTGGTGTTCGCGCCGTCCGAGCACCAGTCGCTCGGCTTCGTGTTCGGCGGCACGATCAACAACTCCGGCTTCGGCGACGGCGACGGCGGCGTGCCCTTCTGGCTGTACGTGCTCCCGCTCGGCTTCCTGCTCACCCAGTACACGATCACCGGGTTCGACGCCTGCGCCCACGTGTCGGAGGAGACGCAGGGCGCGGCCAGGACGGCCGCCCGCGGCCTGTGGCAGTCGATCTTCTACTCGGCGATCGGCGGCTGGATCCTGCTGCTGGCGTTCCTGTTCGCCGCGACCAACGTGGACGAGATCAACAAGCAGTCCGGCTTCGTCGGCGCCATCTTCGAGACCGCGCTCTCCTCCCCGCTGGCCACCGCGATCTTCGCGATCTCCACGATCGGCCAGTTCTTCTGCGGGATGAGCTGCGTGACCTCGATGTCGCGCATGACGTACGCGTTCTCGCGCGACGGCGCGGTGCCCGGCTGGCGGCTGTGGTCGACGGTGGACCGCAACCGCACCCCGGTCAACGCGATCCTGGCCGGCTGCCTCATCGCCGCCCTGATCACCCTGCCCGCCCTGTACGCCCCGGCCGGCTCGACGACCCCGGTCGCCTTCTACGCCGTCGTGTCGATCGCGGTCATCGGCCTCTACCTGGCGTTCCTCATCCCGATCTGGCTGCGCCTGCGCATGGGCGACGCCTTCCGTCCCGGGCCGTGGACGCTCGGCCGCAAGTACCGGGTGCTGGGCTGGATCGCCTGCGTCGAGATCGTCATCGTGTCGGTCTACTTCGTCATGCCGTTCTCCCCGGCCGGTGTGCCGGGCAACAAGGACTTCACCTGGACGTCGGTCAACTACGCGCCGATCGCGGTCGGCGTCGTGCTGATCGGCATCTGGTTGTGGTGGAGCCTGTCGGCCAGGCACTGGTTCACCGGCCCGCGCCGCACGATCGACGAGGTGCCGATCTCCTGAGCACCCTGTGGGCGGGCACGGCCGATCCGGCTGTGCCCGTCTTTTTCTGCTGCTTGACACCGCCTGGCTAAAGGCTTTAGCTTGAGGGCTATAAGAGTTAGCCGAGAGGGGTTGGACATGACGGAGTTCCTGACGGTCGAGGGTGGACAGCTCGCCTACGACGTGACCGGCGAAGGGCCGCTGATGGTGCTGGCGCACGGCATGGGCGTCGGACGGCAGTCGTTCAGGTTCCTGGTGCCCGAGCTGGTGGCGGCGGGTTTCCGGGTGGCGACCACCGACCTGCGCGGTCACGGCGAGTCCAGCCGCGACTGGCCCTCCTACACCCGCACCGACGTCGCGGGCGACCTGCTCGCGCTGGTCCGCCACCTGGGCGGCCCGGCGGTCCTGGTGGGCCACTCGTTCGCGGGCGGGGCCGTCACGATCGCCGCCGCGCAGGCGCCCGAGCTGGTCAGCGCCGTGGTGGAGATCGGCCCGTTCACCCGGGTGCAGAAGATCGACGGCGGCGGCCTGCTGCGCAACGCCCGCCATCGCAAGGGGGCCATGCTGCTGCTCGGCGCGGCGCTCCTGCGCAGCATCGGCCTGTGGAAGAAGTACCTCGACCACGCCATGCCGGGCGTCAAGCCCGCCGACCACGCGGAGCACATCGCGGCGCTCGAAGCCGACCTGCGCCGGCCCGGCCGGATGGCCGTGGTCTCCAAGATGGGCCAGGCGCCCCCTGCCGACGCCGGCGCGCGACTCCCCGACCTGACCCGCGACGTCCTGGTCGTGATGGGCACGCTCGACCCCGACTGGGCCGACCCGCGCGCCGAGGCGGAGGGCGTCGTGGCCGCCATGCCCGCCGGGCGCGGCCGGATCGCCATGATCGAGGGCGCCGGCCACTACCCGCACGCCCAGTTCCCGGCTCAGGTGGCCGCCGAGGTGCTGGCGTTCGTCAAGGAGCGCCTGCATGCCTAGGGCGGCGTTGTCCCGGGACACGGTCGTCGACCTGGCGGTGTCCCTGATGGACGAGAACGGGCCCGAGGCCCTGACGCTCTCGGCGCTGGCGGCCCGCGCCGGGGTCGCGACGCCGTCGTTGTACAAGCACGTGCGCAACCTGGCCGAGCTGCGCGAGCTGCTGTCGGTGCGGATCACCGACGAGATCACCGACGAACTGGCCCAGGCGGTGCTGGGCCGTTCCCGCGACGAGGCCGTCGGCGCGCTCATGGACGCCTGGCGCGCCTACGTCACCCGCCACCCGCACCGCTACGCGATGGTCATCCAGCAGCCGCACCCCGGCATGCGGGCGTCGGGCGAGCGCCTGATGGGCATCATGCTCGCGGCGCTGCGCGGCTACGGGCTGGAAGGCTCCGACGCGATCCACGCGGCCCGCTGCCTGCGCGCGACGGCGCACGGGTTCGCGGTGCTGGAGGCGTCGGGCGGGTTCGGCCTGCCCGAGCTGCTCGACGAGAGCTACGACCTGCTCAAGCACATGGTCGTGGCCGGGCTGACCACTCCCCGCTGACGGGTCAGGACGCCTCGAAGGCGGCGGCCACGGCGGGCCGCACGTCCTGCATGGTGATGTCGCCCAGCTCCCGCTTGAGCGAGGTCATGTCCACGTCGGGCATGCCGCAGGCCACCGCCCAGTTCCAGGGCGTGAGGTCGCCGTCGACGTTGAGCGCGAACCCGTGGCTGGTGACGCCCCTGCTCTGGCGCATGCCGATCGAGATGATCTTGCGGCCGGTCGTGGACGTCCAGACGCCGGTCAGCAGCTCCGAGCCCGGCGGGGTGTCCCGCCGCTCGGCGGGCAGGCCGAGCTTGCCCAGCGCCTCGACCAGGCGCAGCTCCACCTCCCGCACGTAGTCGACGATGCCCTCGTCCTCTCCGAGCTTGACGATGAGATAGCCCACGAGCTGGCCGGGGCCGTGGTAGGTGAGCTGCCCGCCGCGCCCGGTCTCCAGCACGGGAATGCCGCGCGCGGGGTCGGGCAGGTGCTCGGCGGGGGTGCGCCGGCCGACGGTGTAGACGGGCGGGTGGCTGAGCAGCCAGAGCGTGTCCGGCCGTTCGTCGCGCTGGCGCTGCCCGACGAGGTCGGTCATGCGCTCCATCGCCGTGTCGTAGTCGACCAGATCGTCCTGCAGAAGTGTCAGCGGCCTTGCCCTCATCCTTCGAGGATAAGACGCATCCCGGACACCAGCGCACGCAGCCCGAACTCGAAGTCGCCGTCGGGGTCCTCCATCGGCCGCGCGTCGAGCGGCACGGCCGGGCCGCGCTCGTCGATCGCCGAGCCAAGGGCGAACCTGCCGACCGCGATCAGCGCCCTGACCGCCTGTTCGCCGGTGAATCCCGCCTCGGTCAGCGGCCTGATGAGCGCCGGGAGCTCGGCCAGCCGGCGCGGCGTGGGCCGGGACCCGGCGTGCACGAGCGCGCCGTCCCGGTACGACAGCAGCGTGCCGCGGATCGCCCGGCCGCGGGACATGAGCCAGTTGTCCCATTCCTGACCCGGTTCGGGCACGTCGAGACGCTCCAGCGTGTCGGCGAGCATCTCCTCGGCCATCTCGTCGAGCAGCTCCTGCTTGCTCTTGAAGTGCCAGTAGAGGGCCGGCTGCTTCACGCCCAGCTCGTCGGCCAGCCTGCGGGTGGTCAGCCCGTCGATGCCCACCTCGTTGAGCAGCCGCAGGGCCGCGCGTACCGCCGTCCGCCGTTCCACGCTTGACAACTTATCAAGGATAAGGCTTTATCACTGATAAGCACTTATCGTTGATAAGGAGACGTGGATGGACGTCGTCATCGCCGGGGCCGGTCCGGTCGGCCTGATGCTGGCCTGCGAGCTGCGCCTGCGTGGCGTGCGCACGCTCGTGCTCGAACGACTCGCCGCCCCCACCGGCCTGTCCAGGGCGCTCAACCTGCACCCCCGCTCGGTCGACACCTTCGCCATGCGCGGGCTGCTCGACCGGCTCGGCGACGCGCCCCGCCTGGACCTGCAGCACTTCGCCGGCATGCGGGTGCTCGACCTGACGGCCACGCGGACCCCGCACCCGTACGGGCTGCTGGTCCCGCAGTCGCGGGTGGAGGAGATCCTGGAGGCGCGGGCGCTGGAACTGGGCGCGGAGATCGTCCGGGGCCGGGCGGTGACCGGCCTGACGCAGGACGGGTCGGGCGTGACGGTCGAGACCGGCGACGGCACGGCGTACCGGGCGGCCTGGCTCGTCGGCTGCGACGGCGGCCGGAGCACGGTGCGCAAGCTGGCCGGGATCGCCTTCCCCGGCACCCCCGCCACCCTGGCCGCCTACGTCGGCGACGTCACGGTGGCCGGCGGTACGCCGACCGGCTGGGTCCGCACCGGCCACGGCCTGTTCCAGTGGCCGTTCGTCCGGCCCGACGGCACGACCAGGATCCTGACCGTCGACCACGGCCGGGTGCACGCGGACAGGGACGCGCCCGTGACGATCGAGGAGTTCGCGGCCAGCGTGCGGCGGCACCTCGGGGACGCCGCCCCCGAGATCACCGGGGCGACCTGGCTGTCCCGCTTCTCCGACGCGGCCAGGCAGGCCGAGCGCTACCGGGCCGGCCGGGTGTTCCTGGCCGGCGACGCGGCCCACGTGCACATGCCGTTCGGCGGCCAGGGGATGAACACCGGCCTCCAGGACGCCGTCAACCTGGGCTGGAAACTGGCCCTGGCGGTGCGCGGGACGGCCCCGGCCGGGCTGCTCGACAGCTACCACGCCGAACGGCACCCGGTGGCCGCCGCCGTGCTGGCCAACACCCTGCAACAGGTCGAGCTGGCCGCGCCGGACGCCGGGACGACCCGGTTGCGCGACCTGTTCGCCCAGCTCATGACCGTCCCCGAGGCCAACAGGATGCTGGCCGAGGACGTGAGCGCGGTGTCGGTGCGGTACGCGACGGGCCCGAATCCGCTCGTCGGCGCCTTCATGCCCGAGGGCCTGCGGCTGGACGACGGGCGCGGGCTGCTTGTCACCTCCGACCCGGCCCTGCTCGCCGTGGGGGCGCGCTGGGCCGATCGGGTGGACGTGGTGCCCGGCGACCGCGGGCTGCTGGTGCGGCCCGACGGTTACGTGGCCTGGGCCGAACCCTGCGCGGAGCCCGCCGCGGTGGCGCTCACGCGGTGGTTCGGCGAGCCGGCGGACGCGTCAGTGGGAGTAGCCCCTCGGCTCCTCCGGGACGAGGATCCACATGGCGACGTAGACCACCCAGAGCGGGCCGGGGATGAGCGACAGCAGCAGCCAGAGGATGCGGACGAGGGTCGGGGGCAGGCCCATCTTGTCGGCGAGCCCGCCGCAGACGCCGGCCAGAATCCTGTGCTCCCTTGAGCGGTACATGCTGTTCCTCCGTGTCGTGATGACCTACCGGTAAAACGGACAGCAGTGCCGCCGATATCCCGCTAGGGACCCTGAGAAAACCCTGTAAGGGTCAGCCACTCATGAGCCATGCCCAGATGTTCCCTGGTCAGTCCATGTCTGGGATCGACGTGGATCAACAGGAAATTCTCCAGACCCTGATCGACCCTGAGGTACTGCTCGTCCTGCGCCCACACCTGGTCGTCGAACCACACGAACGGCCGCCGACCGGCGTACGCGGCGACGTGCGGCGTCTTGAACATCTCGCCGTGCTCGGTACGGGTCCGCTCAGGGCCCATGGTGACGACCGGGAGCGTGGGCAGGCCGATCCTGGGAGAGATCCACTCGTTGGCGTGCTGCTCCCAGGTGGTGGCCCAGACCAGCTCGGCGCCCGTGGTCAGGGCCAGGTCGAGCAGCCGGCGGCCGTGGCGGGGGTTGAGGTGCACGGTGTAGACCTCGGTGCCGATCGTGCAGCGGTAGCGCCGGAAGTCGGGCGTCGGGCGTCCCATCGGGTTGAGCACGCCGTCGACGTCGAGCAGCAGCAGGGGCTTCACCTCGCCGCTCCGGCCCGGTGCTCCTGGGGGCTGACGCCGCGTACGCGCTTGAAGGCCGCGCTGAGCGCGAACGGGCTGCCGTAGCCGACCTTCCTGGCCACCGAGCCGACCGTGGCGTCGGGCTCGCGCAGCAGGTCGGCGGCGAGCGCGAGCCGCCAGTCGGTGAGGAAGGACATCGGCGGCTCCCCCACCAGGTCGGTGAACCGCCTGGCCAGCGCCGCCCTGGAGACCCCCACCTCGGTGGCGAGGGCGGCGACCGTCCAGGGATGGGCGGGGTTGTTGTGCAACATCCGCATCGCCCTGCCCACGATCGGGTCGCCCATCGCGCGGTACCAGGCGGGCGCCTCGTGCGTGGCGAACCACGACCGCAGCACGGCGATCAGCAGCAGGTCGAGCAGCCGGTCGAGCACCGCGGACTGGCCCGGGTCGTCCTTGACGATCTCGGCGCCGAGCAGCGCGATGACCGGCCCGCCGGGCTGCACGAGGAGCTGGGGCAGCGCGTCGAGCAGGCGCCTGCTGACCTCGCCCTCCAGCGTGTACGTGCCGGTGATCAGCACGGTGCCGCCCGCCGGGTCGTTGCCCCAGGTGCGCACGCCGAGGTCCATCGACTGGTACAGCGACTCGCCGTCGAGGGTGGTGCAGCGCTGGCCGGGGTGGATGACGATCTGCGGCGCGGTGCCGGGGGCGTCGGCCACCACGTACGGCTCCGGCCCTCGCAGGATGGCCACCTGCCCGGGTTCGAGGCGGGCCGGCTCGCCCTTGTCCGGCAGCACCCACGCCTCACCGGACACCAGGGCCACCAGCGTGAGCGGGGCCTCGTCCTGGATGCGCATCGACCACGGCGGGTCGAGGATGGACCGGAGCAGGAAGGCGCTCCGCGCTCTCGGTCCGTCGAGCAATGCCGCGAGCTGATCCATGGGCTAGACGATCGCATATGGCAACGCGCTTCTCAACCATGGAGAGTCTTATGGGTATGACGGCTTACTAGATGCATGACGATTTTGGTTCTGGGCGGAACCGGCAAGACCGGCCGCCGTGTCGCTGACCGGCTCACCTCTCTCGGCCTTCCCGTGCGGATCGGCTCCCGCTCGGCCACGCCGTCCTTCGACTGGGCGGACCGCTCCACCTGGGCCGCCGCGCTCGACGGCGTCGAGTCCGTGTACGTGTCCTACTACCCCGACCTGGCGTTGCCCGGCGCGTACGAGGACGTCCTGGAGCTCACCCGGCTCGCCGCGGACGCCGGGGTGCGGCGGCTGGTGCTGCTGTCGGGCCGGGGCGAGCCGGGCGCCGAGGCGAGCGAGCGGACCGTGCGGGAGTCCGGCCTCGACTGGACGATCGTGCGCTGCGGCTGGTTCATGCAGAACTTCAGCGAGGGCTTCCTGCTCGACCAGGTCCTCGACGGCGTGCTGGCGATCCCGGTGGCCGACGTGCCCGAGCCGTTCGTGGACGCCGACGACATCGCCGACGTCGCCGTGGCCGCCCTCACCCAGGACGGCCACGCGGGCCGCCTGTACGAGCTCACCGGCCCGAGGCTGCTGACGTTCGCCGACGCGGCGGCCGAGCTGTCGAAGGCCACGGGCCGCACGATCACCTCCATCGAGGTCACGCCGGAGGAGTACGTGGCCGGGGCCGTGGCGGCGGGCGTGCCGAAGGAGGAGGCCGAGGGCCTGACCGGGCTGTTCACCGAGGTGCTCGACGGCCGCAACGCCCACGTGGCGGACGGCGTCGTGGAGGCGCTGGGCCGTCCGGCCCGCGACTTCGCCGACTACGCCAGGGCGAACGCCGCGGCGTGGGCCGGACGCTGAGAGCGGGCCGGCTCTCCCCCGGCCTGCTCAACCTGCTGGGCGGGCAACTGCGCGGCCCCCGTTTCCGCTAACCTCACCCTGGTCACTCCCGTAACCGGAAGGTGTAGTCGTGATCGGCTGGCTCGAAGCGGTGGTGCTGGGGCTCGTCCAGGGGCTCACGGAGTTCCTGCCGATCTCCTCCAGCGCCCACATCCGTGTGGTCTCGGCCTTGGTCGGCTGGCAGGACCCGGGGGCGGCCTTCACGGCGGTCATCCAGCTGGGCACCGAGGCCGCGGTGCTCATCTACTTCCGCAAGGAGCTGTGGGAGATCGTCTCCACCTGGGTCCGCTCGCTGTTCGACCGGGAGCTGCGCGGCCACTGGGCCGCCCGCATGGGCTGGTACGTCATCGTCGGCACGCTCCCGATCGGCGTGCTGGGCCTGGCGTTCAAGGACCAGATCGAGACCGTCTTCCGCGACCTGCGCGTGGTCGGCACGACGCTGATCGTCTTCGGCTGCATCCTGTGGTTCGCCGACCGCACCGCGCGCAACAAGCTCACGCTGGAGAAGCACCTCAGCTTCACCCACGCCATCGTCTACGGCTTCGCGCAGGCGCTGGCCCTCATCCCGGGCGTCTCCCGCTCGGGCGGCACGATCACGGCCGGCCTGCTGCTCGACTACCGCCGCGAGGACGCCGCCAAATACTCGTTCCTGCTGGCCATCCCCGCCGTGCTGGCCTCGGGGGCGTTCGAGCTGAAGGACATCGGCGAGGGGCAGGCCCCCGCGTGGGGGCCCACCATCCTGGCGACGCTGATCTCGTTCGCCGTCGGCTACGCGGCGGTGGCCTGGTTCCTGAAGTACATCAGCACCCACCGGTTCACCGCGTTCGTGATCTACCGCATCGTGCTGGGCTTCCTCGTCATCCTGGCGGTCACCCTGGGCTATATCCCGGCCCAGGCCTAGGCCGACACGGCCGTCCGGTCGAGGGCGGGCGAGGGGTAGTAGGCCGCCCACGCCTCGTCGCCCATGCGCAGCACCTTCAGGCCGGTCCAGCCGAGGCCGGCGACGGGCAGGGCCCAGAACAGCACGGTCACGGGGCCGTACTCGATGGGGAAGGAGACGACGTACCCGACGAAGACCAGCAGCGGCACCCACCAGCCGACGAACCCGGCCCGCCACACGGCGACGACCAGCAGCGGCAGGCCCAGCACGGCGAAGAACATCCACGGCATCTGGAAGCCGAAGATCACGCCGGGCAGGTTCAGCATCTCGTCGAGGATCTTCTGCGCCTGCTCCGGCGGGTTGTGCCGGCCCAGCCACCACTCGACGGGGTCGATCATCAGCAGGGCCGACGTCGAGATGTAGCCGATGGCCGTCGCCGCCCCGGCGATGTGGCCGAGCACAGTGGCCTTGCGCCTGGTGAGGTGGACCAGGGCGATGGCCGCCAGGCCCATGAGCATCCAGCTCCAGTGGTAGAGCGCCGACTCCGCCTGGGCCAGCGCGGGGTTGTCGCCGTAGCTGACCGCCTCGCGGGAGTCGCCCCACGTGCCGGGGTCGATGACGACGGCCACGAGCTGCAGGAGCGGGGCCGCGATGAGCAACGTGCCCGCCGCGACGCGGCGGAAGGTCACCTGGTTCCTGAACATGGCGGCGACGGTACGTGCCGCCGCCGCCACCCGTCGTCCGCCTGCGGGGCGACCGCAGGTCACCTCCGAGGCGGAGAAGATCAGACGGCCACCGGCGTGCGCGGGGCGGCGGGGGCCGGCCGCGCCCGGCGTCCGGGCAGGGCGAGCAGGACCAGGCCGAGCAGCGCCCACAGGGCCAGCACCCCGACCGGCGTCCACAGGGCGGCCCCGCCGAAGAACACCGTGTTGCGCACCGCCTCGGCGGCCGGGCCCACGGGCAGGACGCGGCCGACGGCGGCGTACCACTCGGGGATGTAACGGGCGCCGAGCGGCCCGCCGCTGGCCGGAAGCCCGATCGGGACGAACAGCAGCGCCGCCACCCCCACCCCCGGCGGGCCGATGACCTTGACCAGCCCGGCGACCACCAGGCCGACCGCCAGCGCGATGCCCGACGAGACCGCCACCAGCGGGACGAAGCTGCCCGGCAGCGCGCCGAACACCACGTCGGCCAGCCACGCGACGGCCGTGCCCGCCACCAGCGAGCCCGCGGCCAGGACGCCCGTCCGCGCCGCCGCGCCCAGGCCCGGCGCGACCCGGGCGAGCAGCACGGCCAGCGCGATCCCCGGCAGGAGCACGCTGAGCACGTAGAACATGCCGGCGATGCCGCCGGCGTCACCGGGCGGCAGCGGGACGGCGTCCTCGACCTCCAGGGTGCGGCCCTGCGCCTGCGCGGCCCCCTGGAAGGCGGCGGTGATCACCGTGGCGCCGGTGCGGCCGCCCGCGCTCGCCACCACCAGCCTGCCCTCCCCCGGGACGAGCACGGCGTCCACCTCCCGCTCCAGCAGCGCGGCCCGCGCGGCCTCGGCCGACCCGTACGGGCTCAGCGTGAACGCCCCCGGCCGCCGCCCGTCGATGCCGCTCTGGAGCTGCCGCACCTGCCCGGCGGGCGCGACGACGGCGACGGGCACGCCGTGCGGTTCCGGCGCGTGGAAGGCCCCGAGGAACGACCCGGCGAACACCATCCCCAGCAGCGCGACCCCGACCACGAGGCCAATGATCCTGCGCATTTTTCACCACCTGATGAGTTCATCGATGTTGAATTCGAGGGTAGATGAATTCCACGTGGTTGAATAGCCCCATGGCCGAGGAACGCGGAAGACGACCGGGAAACCCGCAGACCAGGCAGGAGATCCTGGAGGCGGCGATGGAGTCCTTCGCCGCCCACGGCTACGGCGGCACCACGATCAGGGCCGTGGCGCGGGCCGCGGGCGTCGATCCGGCGCTGGTGATGCACTTCTTCGGCAACAAAGACGGCCTGTTCGAGGCCGCGATCAAGGCCAGCATGCCGGTCGCGCTGATGGTCGGCGCCCTCGACGGCGACGCGTCCGGCATCGGCGAGCGGCTGGTGACCCGCTACCTGGAGTTGTGGGAGGACCCGCGGCACGGCCCCCGGCTCTCGGCCGTGCTGCACGCGGCCGCCGCCACCCCGGCGACGGCCGCGCTGCTGAAGGAGCTGCTGGGCCGGGAGCTGCTGGCCCCGATCGCCCGCCGGCTGCCCGGCGCCCATCCCGAGGTCCGCGCGCTGCTGGCGGCCTCGCAGCTGCTCGGCCTGGCCATGATCCGCTACATGCTCCGGCTCGACCCGCTGGCCTCGCTGCCCGCCGGCCAGGTCGCGGCCCTGACCGCGCCCAACGTCCAGCGTTACCTGACGGGCACGCTCTCGCTCGACGACATCGCCGCCGCCCGGGGGTAGGTCGCCAGGGTGAACAGCAGCGCCGCCACGCCGAGCCCGGTGGCCAGCACGACCACCCCGGCCCGGCCGTAGGCGTCCAGGGCCACGCCGCCCGCGATGCCGGCCGCGAACAGGCCGACGTACTGGGCGGACGACAGCAGGCCGAGCCCGATGGGCACGTTGTCCGGCACCGCGGCCACCGTCCTGAACTGCTGGGCCGGCGCTACCAGCCAGCCGAGCGCGCCCCACAGGAGCGCCCAGACCAGCGCGATCGGCAGGGCCAGGTTCGCGACGGGGATCAGGGCCAGGAAGACCGTGGAGGCGGCCAGGCCGATCAGCACCATCCGGCGCGGCCCGTAGGCGTCGGTGAGGCGCCCGCCGAGCTGGTTGCCCACGATGCCGCCGAGCCCCCACGCCCACAACACGGCCGGCAGCGGCAGGTCGAACAGCGACCCGATGTAGGTGTAGGCGGTGAACCCGGCGCCGAACATCAGCAGCTGGGTGACCAGCACCACCAGCACCCGCCGGTCGGCCAGCGGCGCGAAGCGCTCGCCGAGCCGTCCCGACACGGCGACCCGCACGTCCGGCACGAGCGCCGCCACCCCGGCGAAGCCGATCACGCCGAGCCCGACGACCAGCCACATCGTCGCCCGCCAGCCCGAGGCCGAGCCCAGCCAGGTGCCCAACGGCACGCCGACGGCCGAGGAGACGCTCAGCCCGCCCATCACCAGCGCCAGCGCCCGCCCGCGCCGCTCGGGCGAGGTCAGCGCGTTGGCCACGCCCGAGGCGGTCGGGGTGAACATCGCCGCCCCGGCCGCGGCCACCACCCGCGTGGCCATGACCAGCGGGTACGTCGGAGCCAGCGCGGTCAGCACGTTGCCCGCGACGAACACGGCCAGCGCCAGCAGCAGCAGCCGCTTGCGCGACAGGCGGGCGGTGAGCGCGGCCAGCAAGGGGGACAGCAGCGCGTACGCCAGGGCGAACACGGTCATGAGCTGCCCGGCGGCGGACGTGGAGATCCCGAGGTCCGCGGAGATGGGGGTGAGCAGCCCGGCGGTGACGAACATGCCAGTACCGATGGCGAAATTTCCGGCAGCAAGGGGATAGAGCCGGGAACTCATGGAACCTCCAGCCAATTAGTTGGACGGGCATCAAACTGTCATTACAGTTGGATAGTTGTCAAACAATCAGAGCGAGGTAGGGTGCCACCATGCGCCTGCTACCGCACCCCGCGAAGGAGGACATCCAGCTCACCGAGGTCCTGCGTGCGCTCGCCGACCCCGTCCGGCTGGAGATCGTGGTCCGCCTGGCCACCCTCGGCGAGATGACGTGCACCGCCGCGGGCGACCATCTCGGCGTCCACAAGTCGACGGCGTCCCACCACTACCGCTCGCTGCGCGAGGCCGGCGTGATCGTCTCCAAGCAGGAGGGCCGGCTCAAGTACATCAGCCTGCGCCGCGGCGACCTCGACGAACGTTTCCCCGGCCTGCTCGACTCCGTCTTGTCGGCCTCGCATGCCCCCGCCTGACCGGCTGCCGATCCACGACGCGCTCCCCGAGCTGCTCGCCACGCTGGAGCGCCACGGCACGGCGGTGCTCACCGCGCCGCCCGGCACGGGCAAGACCACGGTCGTGCCCCTGGCGCTGGCCGAAACCGGGCTGCGGGTGCTGGTCGCCGAGCCCCGGCGGCTGGCCGTCCGCGCGGCGGCCCGGCGCATGGGCGTCAGCTACACGATCCGCGGCGAGCGGCACACCGGGGCGAACCCCATGGTCGAGGTCGTCACCACCGGCGTGCTGCTCCAGCGGCTCCAGCGCGACCAGGAGCTCGCCGGGGTCGATGCGGTCGTGCTCGACGAGTGCCACGAACGCCATCTCGACGCCGACACCGCCCTCGCGTTCCTGCTCGACGTGCGCGAGACGCTCCGCCCCGATCTGCGGCTGCTGGCCACCTCGGCCACCGCCGACGCGGCCCCCTGGTCACAGCTGATCGGCGGGCCCGTGGTGGCCGCCTCGGGGACGGCTCATCCCGTGGAGACCGTGTGGGCGCCGCCGGAGCGTCCGGTCGCGCCGCCCCACGGCCTGCGCGTCGATCCGGCGCTGCTGTCGCACGTGGCCTCGGTCGTCCGGCGGGCGTACGCCGAGCGCGACGGCGACGTGCTGTGCTTCCTGCCCGGTGTGGGGGAGATCGCCCGGGTCGCCGGGATGCTGGGCGACCTCGACGTGCTCCAGGTGCACGGCCAGGCGCCGGCGCGCGTCCAGGACGCCGTCCTGTCGCCCGGGGCCGGCCGCCGGGTCGTGCTGGCCACGTCGGTGGCCGAGTCGAGCCTGACGGTGCCGGGCGTCCGCGTGGTGGTGGACTCGGGGCTGGCCCGCGAACCCCGTACCGACCACGCCAGGGGGCTCGGCTCGCTCACCACGGTCAGGGTCTCGAAGGCGTCCGCCGACCAGCGGGCCGGCCGCGCCGGGCGGGAGGCCCCCGGGGCCGTGTACCGCTGCTGGACGGCGGCCGAGCACGAACGCCTGGCCGACCACGCGCGGCCGGAGATCGCGCTGGCCGACCTGACCGGGTTCGCCCTCCAGGCGGCCTGCTGGGGCGACGCGGACGCGGTCGGCCTCGCCCTGCTCGACCGGCCGCCGCCCGCCGCGATGGCGGCCGCCGTCCGCACCCTTGAGGCGCTGGGCGCGCTGGAGGCCGGCCGGGTGACCGGTCGCGGGCGGCGCATGGCGCTCGCCGGCGTGCATCCCCGCCTGGCCAGAGCCCTGCTCGACCTCGGCCCGCGGGCCGCCGAGGTGGTGGCGCTGCTGTCGGAGCAGCTGCCCAGGGACGCGGGCGACGACCTCGCGGAGGTCTGGCGTGCGGCCCGCAGCGGCGGCACCGGCTTCGCGGCCCGCTGGCGCCAGGAGACCAGGCGCCTCGCCCGCGCCTCCGGCCAGGGCCCGGACGTGCGCGAGGTCGGTGACGACGCGCTGGCCGGGATGGCGGTGGCGCTGGCGTTCCCGGAACGCGTGGCGCGACGGCGCGGCGGCGGCTATCTCATGGCGTCGGGCACACAGGCCCAGCTCGCCGAGGGCTCCAGGCTGTCCACCGCGCCGTGGCTGGCGATCGCCGTCGCCGACCGGCCCACGGGCTCGGCCTCGGCCCGGGTGCGCCAGGCCGTGGTGATCGACGAGGAGATCGCCAGGCTGGCCCTGCCCGTCACGGTCGAGGAGGAGGTCGCCTGGCGGGTGCCGCCGGGCGAGCGGCGCGGCGACGTGTCGGCCCGCGTGGTCGAACGCCTGGGCGCGATCGAGCTGTCCGCCACGCCGCTCAAGGACGCCGACGTGCGCCCCGCCATCCTGCACGGCCTGCGCACCGAAGACCTCCTGACCTGGACGAGACAGGCGAAGGACCTCAAGGACCGCCTGACCTTCGCCCATCGCGCGATCGGCCCCCCGTGGCCCGCCACCGACGACCTGATCGCCCTGGCCGACCAGTGGCTGGAGCCGGAGCTGTCCAGGGCCCGCCGCCGCGCCGACGTCGAACGCATCGACGTGGCCGCCGCCCTGCGCCGCCTGATCCCGTGGAGCGAGCGCCTGGAGAACGTGGCCCCCGAACGCGTCGAGGTGCCCAGCGGCTCGCAGATCAGGATCGACTACTCCGGCGAGCAGCCGGTGCTCGCGGTGAAGCTGCAGGAGCTGTTCGGCTGGGAGGAGACGCCGCGGCTCGCCGGCGTCCCCCTGCTGGTCCACCTGCTGTCCCCGGCGGGCCGTCCGGTGGCGGTGACCGCGGACCTGGCCTCGTTCTGGCGCGAGGGCTACCGGTCCGTACGGGCCGAGATGAGGGGCCGCTACCCTAAGCATCCATGGCCGGAGGATCCGCTCACCGCGCCGCCGACCCGCCGCGTCAACCGGAGCAGACCTTGATCGACGAAGCCGTCCGCGACAACGCCGCCTGGTGCGACACGATGTGCCGGGCGCACGGCCGTCCCGGCGTCTTCGGGCCGCTCGCCTGGACCAACCCGGCCAGGACGCCCGTCCTGTACCCCGACGCCGTCACGCTCGCCCCCGACGCCGGGCCGGCCGACGTGCTCGGCCACATCGACGCGGGTTCGGGCGCCTCGGTCAAGGACAGCTTCGGCACGCTCGACCTGCCGGGCTTCGACGTGCTGTTCACCGCCCAGTGGATCGCCCGGCCCGCGCCCGTCGCGCCCGAGCGTCCCCTCCGGGCGGCCACCGGCGACCCGATCGTGTGGGAGGTGGCCGCCGACCCCAGGGTGCTGGAGGAGTGGGCGCAGGCGTGCTTCTCCGGCGGCGCGCCCGGCCTGTTCCCGCCCGCGCTGCTCGACGAGCCGCACGTACGGCTGGTGTGCGGCCGCATCGGGGCCGACGTGGTCTGCGGCGCGGCGCTCAGCGCGAGCGGCACGGTGACGGGCGTCTCGAACGTCTTCGCCTCGGGCTGCGACGAGTCCGCCGCCTGGGAGGGCACGGTGGCGATGGCGGCCGAGCTGTTCCCCGGCCGCCCGCTGGTCGGCTACGAGAGCGATCCGTCGGCCGCCCTCGCCCACGGCTTCACCACCCTCGGTCCCCTCCGCATCCTGCTCAAGCCCTGACAGACCGGGCGCGGTCAGTCCGTCAGGTCGGCCACCGTCAGACCGGCGCGGACCGGATGGGCCGCCTCGCCCACCCCCATGTCCTTGAACCCGCTCGACGTGCCCACGCACACCACCGGCCCGTCGAAGTCCCGGCGCAGCTTCCGGTAGCCCGCCAGGCCCGCCGCGCCCGACAGCTCCTGCCATATGCCCTGCCGCGCCAGGTCCCGCTGGGCGGCGCGCATCTCGTCGTCCGTCACGAGCACCGCCTCGCCGCCGCTGTCGCGCACCGCCAGCACGCCCCGGTGGCCGCCCACCGACCCCGCGATCCCGTAGGCCCGGCTGGCCCCCAGCTCGACGACCGCCGCGGGAGAGCCCGCGGCCAGGGCCCGCGCGTTGGGGCCGCCCGCGGCCGGCTCGCAGGAGAACATCCGCGGCACGTCCCCGGACAGCCCGAGCAGCCGCAGCTCGGTGAAGCCCTTCCACATCCCGAACAGCAGCTCGGCGTACCCGGTGGGCGCGAAGACCGCCGCGGGCAGCCGTCGGAGCTGGAGGAACAGCTCGTACGCGATCGTCTTGTAGCCCTCCGGGCCGAACGGGTGGCCGGTGTGGGTCACGGTCTGGTTGCTGACCGGGTGGTAGCCCAGCCGGTCCACGACCTCCCGCAGCAGCGGCCACCGCTCCTCCGCCGGCACGGAGAACACCTTGGCCCCGTACGCCCGCACGAACGCCTGCACGCCGGCCGGCGAGTCCGCCGAGGCCAGCACGATGGCCGGCAGCCCGGCGCGGGCGGCGTACGCGGCGGCCGAGGCGCCGTGGTTGCCGGACGAGGCCACCACCACCCCGGCAGCCCCCTCCGCCAGGGCCGCGCTGACCGCCACCCGGTTCAGCCGGTCCTTGTGCGACCAGGTCGGGTTCTGGGACTCGTCCTTGACGTGGATCCCCTCGAACTCCAGCAGCGGCGTCCCGCCCTCCCCCAGCGTCGGCGCCTCCAGGGACGGCAGCAGCGGCGACCACCGCGCGATGTCCGGCCCCGGCTCCTGGTCGAACAGCCCCTTGTCGACGCCCGCGTAGTCGTAGACGACCTCGACCGGATAGGCGATCTCAGCGGTGCTGGTGCGCGGGCAGCCCCTGGTGAGCGGCGGGGACAGCGGGAACTCGATCGAAGGGTCGCCCAGCGAGCGCTGGCGGATGGCGAGTGAAGATCCGTTCACGCGCATGGAGTTTATATGGCTATCATGGTGATATCACTTCGATAGCAAGGAGTCGCGATGGAACGTCGTGCTTTCCGGGTCAACGGGTTCCTCGTCCTGCTCGTCCTCCTCCTGCTGGGCGGCGCGGCGCTGGTCTCGATCAAGACGCTCGGCATAGCCTGGATCGTGCTCTTCGCGCTCGTGGCCTCCGGCTTCACCGTGGTCAACCCCAACGAGGCCAAGGTCGTGCAGTTCCTCGGCCGCTACGTCGGCACGGTCAACGTGGCGGGGCTGCAGTGGGTGACGCCGTTCACCACCAAGCGCCGCATCAGCCTCCGGGTGCGCAACTTCGAGACCGCCAAGCTCAAGGTCAACGACGCCGACGGCAACCCGGTCGAGATCGCCGCGGTGGTGGTCTACAAGGTCACCGACACGGCCAAGGCCGCCTTCTCCGTCGACGACTACGAGGAGTACATCGCGATCCAGTCCGAGGCAGCCGTGCGCCACCTCGCGACCACCCACCCGTACGACTCGCACGAGCCCGAGCGCACCAGCCTGCGCGACGGCGCCGAGGTCGCCGGCGAGCTGACCGCCGAGCTGCGCGAGCGCACCGAGCTGGCCGGGATCGAGATCCTGGAGGCCCGCATCACCCACCTGGCCTACGCGCCGGAGATCGCCCAGGCCATGCTGGTGCGCCAGCAGGCCAGCCAGGTGGTGGCCGCCCGCACCAGGATCGTCGAGGGCGCGGTCGGCATGGTCCAGCTCGCGCTCGACCGGCTGGCCGCCGAGGGGGTCGTGGAGCTCGACGAGGAGCGCAAGGCCCAGATGGTCTCCAACCTCCTGGTCGTCCTGTGCGGCGACCGGGCGACCCAGCCGGTGGTGAACGCCGGCAGTCTGTATGCCTGAGCGCAAGAAGCTCCTGCTCCGCCTCGACCCGGCCGTCTACGACGCCATCGCGAAGTGGGCGGCCGACGACCTGCGCAGCATCAACGCGCAGATCGAGTTCGCGCTGCGGCTGGCGCTGAAGGAGGCCGGGCGGGAGCCCGGCAGGGGCTCTCGCAAGGAAGAGTGAAAACCTGCACACTCTAGACATGTTGTGGGCAGGCAGGACCGCCATCGAGATCGCGGCGGCCGTCCGGCGCGGCGACGTCACGGCCACGACCGTCGTGGAGGAGCACCTTCACCGCATCTCCGAGCGGGATTCCCGGGTGGGCGCCTTCCGGCTGGTCAGGAAGCAGGCGATGGACGAGGCGCGGGCCGTGGGCGACCGCCGCGACCTGGCCGACCTGCCGCTCGCCGGGGTCCCGGTGGCGGTCAAGGACAACCTGGAGGTGGCCGGCGAGCCCACCCGCGGCGGCTCGGCGGCCACGTCCGGCGCGCCCGCCCGGGAGGACCATCCGGCCGTGGCCCGCCTGCGCGCGGCGGGCGCGGTGATCGTCGGGCTGACCAACCTGCCGGAGCTGGGGCTGGTCGGCTTCGGCGACAGCCCGTACGGCGTCGTGCGCAACCCCTGGAACCTCGCCCGCACCGCCGGCGGCTCGTCCTCGGGCAGCGCGGCGGCGGTGGCGGCCGGGATGGTGCCGATCGCGCTCGGCAACGACGGCATGGGGTCGCTGCGCATCCCGGGCGCCTGCTGCGGCGTGCTGGCCGTCAAGCCGGGAACGGGCCTGGTCCCGCCGCCCGCCGACGACTGGGACGGGCTCACCGAGAACGGCCCCCTCGCCACGACCGCGGCCGACCTGTCGCTCGCGCTGTCCGTCCTGGCCGCCGATCCGGCGCTGGCCGAGGCGTGGCGTACCGGCCACCGGGTCGAGCCGAAGCCGCGCATGCTGCGCTCGGTCTGGGCCGACGACGACGAGGTGTGGGAGCCGCAACCGCCGCAGGACAGCCCGGAGCCGTTCGACCTGCGGGTGGCCTACGCCCCTCAGCCGCTGCCGCCGGGCCTGCCCGTGGACCGGGAGTTCCAGGCGGCGGTGCGAGCGGCCGCCGAGACGTTGCGGCACGCCGGGCACACCGTGGTCGAGCACCCGCACCGCCTGCCCGCCTGGCTCGGCCCCGCCGCCGTGGCCACCTGGCTCGGCCGGGCCGCAGCCGCCGCCGACGGTCTCGATCCGCACGGACTGGAACGCCGCACCCGCGCGCTGGCCCGCGCCGGCCGCGTGCTCACCAGGATCGGCCTGGACGGCCGGCGCGGCCGCGAACGCTGGAGCGGCTACGGCGCCGACACCTGGTTCGGCGACGCCGACGTGATGATCACGCCGGCGCTCGCCGCCCTGCCGCCGCGCGCCGACCGCTGGGGCGGGCGCGGCCTCCTGCCCAACCTGCTGGCCAACGTCAGGTACGCGCCCACCACGGGCCCGTGGAACCTGTGCGGCTGGCCCGCGATGGCCGTGCCGGTCGCCACGCACTCCAGCGCGCTGCCGATCGGCGTGCAGCTCGTGGCGCCGCCGGGCGGCGAGCCGCACCTGCTGGCCCTGGCCGCCCAGCTCCAGGCGGCCCACCCGCCGCTACGCCCGCCCGGCTTCTCCTGACCGCCTGCTCTTTCTGGACGCCTGCTTCTTCTAGACGCCGGCCGGGTGCCAGACGGTCTTGGTCTCCAGGAACCGCGTCATCCGCCCTAGCCCCGGATCGGCCGTCCAGTCCTCGCGCACCGGACGCAGCACCCGCTTGAGGTTCTCGGCCGCCTCCTGCTCGCAGCGCAGCGCCAGGTCGGCGTCCTCGACCCCGGTGAGGTCGAGCGCGTTGACGTCCATGTGCGCGGCCAGCCAGGGCGCCAGCTCGGCCTGCTGACCGGTCAGGATGTTGACCACCCCGCCCGGCAGGTCGGACGTGGCCAGCACCTCGGCCAGCGTGATCGAGGCGAGCGGCGAGGGCTCGGAGGCGACCACGACGCACGTGTTGCCGGTGACGATCACCGGCGCGACCACGGACACCAGCCCGAGCAGCGGATCGGCGGGCGCGACCACGGCCACGACCCCGGTCGGCTCCGGCGAGGACAGGTTGAGGTACGGCCCCGCCACCGGGTTCGCCGACCCGCGCACCGCCGTGATCTTGTCGGACCAGCCCGCGTACCAGACCAGCCGGTCGACCGCCGCGTCCACCGACTCAAGGGCGGCCTTCTTGCCCAGGCCCAGCTCCTCGGCGAACTGCCCGCGCCGCCCCTCCAGCATCTCGGCGACGCGGTAGAGGATCTGCCCCCGGTTGTAGGGGGTCGCGCCGGACCAGCCGGGGAACGCCTTGCGCGCGGCCACCACGGCGTCGCGCGCGTCCTTGCGCGAGGCGCGCGAGGCGTTGGCGAGGAAGTCGCCCTTGGGCGAGGTCACGGGATAGGACCTCCCACTCTCCGAGCGCGGGAAGGCCCCGCCGATGTACAGCTTGTAGGTCTTTCTGACGGACAACCTACTCATCGCCCCGACCTCTCCACGTGGACTCCTGCGACGTCTGGACCGGGGCGAACACCTGGCCGCACCTGCTGACGCCGCAGCGGTGGGCGTACCAGCCGACGCGTACGGGCCGGCCGGCGCGGGCGAAGGCGTGCCCGCGGGTGGCCTGGGCGCGCCGCCCGGACCGCCCGGCACGGCGATGATCACACGTCAAGGTAGGCCTCCAGCCCGGCGAGCCCGCCCTCACGGCCGTACCCCGACTCCTTGTAGCCGCCGAACGGCGAGGTGGGGTCGAACTTGTTGAACGTGTTGGCCCAGACGACCCCGGCTCGCAGCCGGTCGGCCATCCACAGGATGCGCGAGCCCTTCTCGGTCCAGACCCCGGCCGACAGCCCGTACGGGGTGTTGTTGGCCTTCTCCACGGCCTCGGCCGGGGTGCGGAAGGTCAGCACGGACAGCACCGGCCCGAAGATCTCCTCCCGGGCGATCCGGTGGGACTGGGCGACCCCGGTGAACAGGGTGGGCGGGAACCAGTAGCCCCGCTCGGGCAGCTCGCACGCGGGCGACCAGCGCTCGGCGCCCTCGTCGGCCCCGGCCTCGGACAGCTCGCGGATCTTGGCGAGCTGCTCGGCCGAGTTGATCGCGCCGATGTCGGTGTTCTTGTCCAGCGGGTCGCCGAGCCGCAGCGTGCCGAGCCGCCGCTTCAGCGACTCCAGCAACTCGTCGTGGACGGACTCCTGCACCAGCAGCCGCGAGCCCGCGCAGCAGACGTGGCCCTGGTTGAAGAAGATGCCGTTGACGATGCCCTCGACCGCCTGGTCGACGGCGGCGTCCTCGAACACGATGTTCGCGGCCTTGCCGCCGAGCTCCAGCGTGAGCTTCTTGTCGGTGCCCGCGACCGCGCGGGCGATGATCCGGCCGACCTCGGTCGAGCCGGTGAAGGCCACCTTGTTGACGTCGGGGTGGGCCACCAGGGCGGCGCCGGTGTCGCCCGCGCCGGTCACGATGTTGACCACGCCGGGCGGCAGCTCGGCCTGCTGACAGATCTCCGCGAACAGCAGCGCGGTCAGCGGGGTCGTCTCGGCGGGCTTGAGCACCACCGTGTTGCCGCAGGCCAGCGCGGGAGCGATCTTCCAGGCCAGCATGAGCAGCGGGAAGTTCCACGGGATGACCTGCCCGGCCACGCCGAGCGGCTTGGTACCGCTGTGCCCGTCTGTCGTCCTCCGGCCGAACCCGGCGTAGGCCAGCTTGTCGGCCCAGCCCGCGTAGTAGAAGAAGTGGGCCGCGACCAGCGGCAGGTCGACGTCGCGCGACTCGCGGATGGGCTTGCCGTTGTCGAGGGACTCCAGGACGGCCAGCTCGCGGGCCCGCTCCTGGATCAGGCGCGCGATGCGGAACAGGTACTTGGCCCGCTCGGCGCCCGGCAGGGCGCTCCACACGCCGAACGCCTTGCGCGCCGCCTGCACGGCCCGGTCGACGTCGTCGGAGGAGGCCGAGGCGACTTCCGCCAGCTTCTCCTCCGTCGCCGGGTTGACCGTCTTGAAGGGGGAGCCGGAGCCGTCCACGAACTCACCGTTGATGAACAACCCGTACGACGGCTTGAGATCGACAATGTCGCGCGACTCTGGCGCGGGTGCGTAGTCGAACATCGCCGTCACGCCAGGGTGAGGTATAGGGACATCACCTTGCCAGCGTAGACGGTCGGTCCGAGTGCTCAGAGGGGCCCGGAGCTCCTAGGACAGGAGTGACAGCCGATGCGCCGCCGCGGCGGCCTCTCCGCGCGTGGTGACACCCAGCTTGGCCAGGATGTTCGAGACGTGCACACTGACGGTTTTCGCCGAGATGAACAGTTCGGCGGCGATGTCGCGGTTGGTGCGGCCCTGGGTCACCAGGCGCAGCACCTCCAGCTCACGCGGCGTCAGCAGCTCCGATGGCGTCTCCTGGGCCTGCGGGCCGCCGCCCACGCGCCGCGACAGCGCCTCGATCTCCTCGGCGAGCGGGATGGCGCGCAGCGCGGCGGCGAGTGGACGCGCCTGCCGCAGCCTGGACGCCGCGCCCTCCCGGTCACCGCTCCTGGCCGCGACGCCGGCCGCCCGCAGCAGGGCCTTGGCCTGGTTGTGCGGACGCATCAGCCGCTCCCACGCCGCCGCCGAGGCGTCGAAGTCGCCGCTGTAGGACAGTCGGTACGCCTCCGCCACCGGCCCGCTGATCGTCAGCTCGGCCGCCACTTCCGCGGCGTGCGCCCGTACCGCGGCGGTCCGGCCGGGTTCGAGGTCCTCCGCCGCGTCGCAGACCGTGCGCAACAGGGAGAGCAGCCGCCAGCCCAGCATGGCCTTGCTCGGCAGCCTCGGATGCGACAGCGCCCGCTCGGCCACGGCCAGCGCCGCCCACGGCTCACCCTTGAGCAGGTGCCAGCCGATGTGCAGCCGCGCGTTGCTGATCACGTCCTGGACGAAGTCCTCGGGACGGTCCTTCAGCACGCCGATCTCCGACAGGATGCCCTCGACGCGCTGCAGGTCGCCCCTGGCCAGCCCGATGTCGGCCCGGACGCGCAGCAGCGCGTACTGGGTGCGCAGGACGGGCCCGTAGTTGAGCGCGCTGTCCACGAGGTCGAGCGCCTCGTCCCAGCGGCCGAGCGACTCCAGCGCCTCGGCCCAGTTGTTGAGGATGAACAGCCCGCTGCCGCGCAGCCTGCCGTACTTCTTGGCGTACTCCCAGCCCTCCTCCGACAGGCGCAGGGCCTCCTCGGCGCGGCCCATGTCGATGAGGGAGTCGATGTTGTTGCCGATCGCCCTGATGATGATGCGGCCCGAGCTCTCGGTCTTGCCGAGTGCCATCGCCTGCTCGTTGACGGCGATGACCCGCTCCAGCTCGCCTCTGAGCGAGTGGCCGAGCGCCAGGTTCATCAGCAGGTCGCCTTCGAGGCACTTGTCGCCGGACCGCCTGACCAGGTCGAGGCCCTCGTGGATCAGCTCCTCGCCCTCGGTGATCTGGCCGCGGAGCATGAGCTGCCTGCTCAGCGGCATGACGACCTCCGCGCGCACCGGGCCCGGCTCGGGCGCCAGCCGCAGGGCGTGCCGGAGCAGCTCGATGACGCCCATCTGGCCCTTCGACGCCTTGAACGACGCCTGCCGCACGATGAGCTGGGCCACCCGGCCCGGCTCCTTGGTCTCGTCCAGCTCGGCGAGGGCGGCCTTGACGAACTTCACGCCCTTGTCCACCTCGCCGCCGGCGTTCGCGGCCTCGGAGGCGCGTTCGAGCACGGCGGTGTGGTCGACGCCGATGCGCCGGGCGGCGTCGGGGACCCGGTCCCAGAGCATGAGCACGCGTTCCAGCAGCGGCACGGCCTCGGTGTAGGCGTACGCCTTGAACGACTTCTGCGCGGCCTCCCAGGCCGACACCAGGGCCCAGAGGTCGTTGCGGGCTCCGTACCAGTGGTGGGCCAGCTCGACGGCGGCGCGGCCGGGCGGGACGAGCGAGCGGTCCTTGGAGATCTCCTCGGCGTACCGGGAGTGCAGGCGCTGGTGCTCCCCCGGCAGTAACTCCTCGTGCACGGCCTCCTGGATCAGCGCGTGCCGGAAGACGTAGGCGCGGTTGTCGGCGATCTGCAGCACGTTCCCGGCGATGGCGGGACGCAGGGCCGCCTCCAGCTCGATCTCCGACAGCCCGCTGACGGCGGCCAGCAGCGCGTGGCCGACCCGGTTGCCGCCGGCCGCGGCCATGCGCAGGACGCGCTGGGTGTCCTCGGGCAGCCGTTCGACGGCGCTGAGGATGAGGTCCTGCATGGACTCGGGGAACGTGCAGTCCTCGCCGCCGTCGAGCAGCGCCTCCACGAACAGCGGGATGCCCTCGCTGCGTTCGTAGACTTTCTGGACCTTCACATATTCCGGCGCGGAGCCGAGGATGCCGGCCATCTGCGCGGCCACCTCGTCGCGCGACAGGCGGGGCAGGTCGAGACGGTGAACGCCGTTCACCCGGCCGAGCTCGGCCAGCACGGGGCGGAGCGGATGTTGCCGGTGGAGGTCGTCGGAGCGGTAGGTCATGACGATGAGCACCTGCGGGGCGTGCAGGTTGCGGCTGAGGAACGCGATCAGGTCGCGGCTGGAGCGGTCGGCCCAGTGGATGTCCTCGATGACGAGGACCGTGGGGCGGCTGTCCGCGAGGCGTTCGAGAAGGGTGAGGAACTGCTCGAAGAGCCGGGCGCGGCCCGTATCCGTCTCCCCGTCGCCGCTGGGCTCGCCGAACTCCGGCAGCAGCCTGGCCAGGTCTCGCTGGGCGCCTTCGGGCAGCAGCGCGGCCACCGCGGCGGGGCCCTGCTCCCTGACGAGCTGCCTGAGCGCGGCGGTGAAGGGCGCGTAGGCAAGGCCCTCGGCCGACAGCTCCACACAGCCGCCGACCAGCACCTGCGCGCCGTCGGCCACGCAGGACTCGGCGAAGCGCTGCACGAGCCGGCTCTTGCCGACCCCAGCCTCCCCGCCCATGAGCACGGCCGTCACCGTGCCCTTACGTGCCTCGTCGAAGCTCTCTGCGAGAGCGGCGAGCTGCTCCGCCCGCCCGACGAAGACGGGACTCACCGAACGTCCCAGCATGTCGTTCAGCATGCCATGCCCTATCAATCAGTTTCGACGGGGTTTCAGGGGGGTTCAGAGGCCCGGCCGCCACAACTGATGACGCGGCCGGGCTCTCTGGGGGCGGTCATGACGAACGGAGCTTGCCGAAGACCGAGCGACGCTCGGCCTTGTTTCCCTTCATGGCCTCGCGTACTCGGCGGTGCTCGGCGGCGGCCCGCCGGAGCTCGCTGGCGTGGGACTTCATGAGCTCGTACTCGAGTTCGGGGTTCATCGTGTTCTCCTGAACATTTGCTGCTTTTCCCTGACATCTTCAATGTTCGGCCTAAGGCCCGGCCCGCCACATCGGGTGGATGACCTATCTGCGGGCGTACGCGGGGCCGGACATACCTAGGACGGGGCCCGCCACGCCTTAGGCGGCGTTCCCGTCCGTCCGGTTTGGAGGTAGTGGCCCTGGTCGGCGATGCTGTGAAGGTGTCAACTGTGACTACCTCGCTCGCGGACGTCGCCTCGTCCCACGCGACGCTGCGCGCCTTCCTGCACGGCCTTCCCGGAGTCGACCGGGTGGGCGCCGACCAGCGGGCGGCCATGCTCGGCACCCGTTCCATCAAGACCACGGCCAAGGCCCAGGCCATCGACCTGGCCATCTCCATGGTCGACCTGACGACGCTCGAAGGCGCCGACACGGCGGGCAAGGTGCGGGCCATGTGCACCAAGGCCGTGCACCCGGGCGGCGGCGCCCCCAAGGTGGCGGCGGTGTGCGTCTATCCCGACATGGTGGAGGTGGCCGTCCGGGCGGTGGCCGGGTCGGGGGTCAAGGTGGCCTCGGTCGCCACCGCGTTCCCCAGCGGGCGCTCCTCGCTGGAGGTCAAGGTGAGCGACACGGCGCTGGCCGTGGCCGCGGGCGCCGACGAGATCGACATGGTGATCGACCGCGGCGCTTTCCTGTCCGGCGACTACATGAAGGTCCACGACGAGATCGTCGCGGTGAAGGCCGCCTGCGGCGCCGCGCACCTGAAGGTGATCCTGGAGACGGGCGAGCTGGCGACCTACGACAACGTGCGCCGGGCGTCCTGGCTGGCCATGATCGCGGGCGCCGACTTCATCAAGACCTCCACCGGCAAGGTGTCCCCCGCGGCCACGCTGCCGGTGACCCTGATCATGCTGGAGGCGGTGCGCGACTTCCGCGACACCACCGGCCGCCAGGTGGGCGTGAAGCCGGCCGGCGGCATCCGCACGACCAAGGACGCCATCAAGAACCTGGTGCTGGTCAACGAGACGGCGGGCGACGACTGGCTCTCCCCCGACTGGTTCAGGCTGGGCGCGTCCTCGCTGCTCAACGACCTGCTCATGCAGCGCCAGAAGCTCGCCACCGGCCGTTACGCGGGCCCCGACTACTTCACCCTCGACTGACGGCGACGGCCCTCGGGCGGCTCTACGAGGTGTTCGGAGCCGTCGCGAGGCCCGCGAGCGTGCCCGGCTGCCCCCACTGCGTCGAGCCGGGCGAGCAGGCGTGCCTGCTGTCCGGCCCGGTCTCGGCGATCGAGGCGGGCTCGCTGGCCCGCTATGCGGCCAAGGCGCTCACCACGTGGGGAGACGTCCCCGCCTTCCGCTACTTCCTGCCGCGCCTGCTCGAATGCGCGGCGGCCGACGCGTTCTCCTACCCCGACCCGGAGATCGTCCTCGGCAAGCTGGCCGTCGCCGGCTGGCACGGCTGGCCGGGCGGCGAACGCGCGGCCGTCACCGCGTTCCTGCACGAGTGGTGGCTCGGCACGCTGCGCCGCCATCCGTCCCGTCCGCCGGCCGGCACGGTGTTGTGCGCCGTCGCCGCCACCGGCGTCGACCTGGCGCCCTTCCTCGACGCCTGGGCCGGGCTGGAGAGCGAGGCGGCGATCGCCCACCTGCGCGACTTCGTCACCGACGGCCTGTCCGGGCGGCGGCTGACCAACGCCTTCTGGAATCGCGACGCCCCCGCCCACGCCCAGGTCCTCGCCTGGCTCGGCGACGGGCCCGCGGCCCGGGCGGTGGAGGCCGCCTTCGCCAGGGAGCGCCGCGAGCCCGTGCTCGGCCTGCTCGCCGACGTCCACGAACGACTGCCGCGCTGCTAGATCAGCGCCTCGACCAGCAGGATGACGCCGAACACCGCGAACGCGGCGGCCGCGCCGTACCGGATGACCTTCTCGGGCAGGTGCTTGCCGAGCAGGCGGCCCACCAGGATGGCCAGGGCGTCGGCGGCGACCATGCCCACGGTCGAGCCGATCCACGTGCCGACCCAGCCGTGCTGCGTGGCCAGGGTGATCGTGGCGAGCATCGTCTTGTCGCCCAGCTCGCTCAGGAAGAACGCCACGGTCACCGCGACCAGGACGTTCCTGGTCGTCTTGCGGGCCTTGTCCTCTTCCTCCTTGGTCAGCTCGTCGCCCCGCAACGTCCACAGGGCGAACCCGAGGAAGGCGATGCCGGCCACGATCGAGATGGCCGTCGTCGGCAGCGCCTTCCCGACCAGCCCGCCCACGGCCACGCTCAGCAGGTGCACGACGGTGGTGGCGATGGTGATGCCCGCGAGCACGGGCCAGGGCTTGAAACGGGTGGCGAACGTCATCGCCATGAGCTGGCTCTTGTCACCGAGTTCGGCCACGAAAATGACCGCGAGACTGATCCAGAACGCTTCCAACCGGTCCTCTTTCCCGCGACCAGACCGGAAGCAGGCACCCGGGGGATCTTCGGGCACGACTTTCGGCCCGGCAGCGTCTTTGTCCATGACTGCCAGGCCGAAGGTCTCGTCCGCCCGTCAAGGCCCGTGTGACCGGGCGCGATCACGCGCCAGTATGTCGATCACACGATTGGGACTACTCCCCTTCGGAATTACCAACACACCATAACAGCCCACGTAGAGCCGTCATTCCACCGGCTGATCCCCCAGCTCGGACACCGGCTCGGCCGTCAGTGTGCAGCCGACCAGCACCGGCTCGTTGACCAGCGTCACGCCGAACTTCTCCCGCACCCCGTCACGCACCTCCACGGCCAGCCCCAGCAGGTCGGCCGTGGAGGCGGCGCCCGCGGGGTTGGTGAGGGCCAGCGTGTGCTTGGTGGAGATGCGCACCGGGCCGCGCTCGTAGCCCTTGGGGAAGCCCGCCTGCTCGATCAGCCAGGCGGCCGGCACCTTGACGCGGCCGTCGGGCATGTCCCAGCGGGGGTGGCCGGGAGCGCGTCCGGCCAGCTCGGCGGCCTCCTCGGCGGTCAGGATCGGGTTGGTGAAGAACGAGCCCGCGCTGCGGCTGTCGGGGTCGGCCGCCGGATCGAAGACCATGCCCTTGCCCCGCCGCAGCCCCAGGACGGCCTCACGGGCCGGCCCGAGGGGCACGCGGCCGCCGAGCTCCACCCCGAGCCGCCCGGCCAGCTCCTGGTAGGCCACCGGGCCGGACATGTCCGACACGTCCAGTGCGTACGTCACGGCGAGCACCACGTGCCGCGACAGGTCCCGCTTGAACGCGCTGTCGCGGTAGGAGAACCCGCACTGGCGCGCCTCCAGGTCGACCACCTGCCGGGTGAGCCGGTCGTAGGCCCGTACGCACCTGATGGTCTGCGCCACCTCCTGGCCGTACGCGCCGACGTTCTGGATCGGCGTCGAGCCCACCAGGCCCGGGATGCCGGACATGCACTCGATGCCGGACCACCCCTCGGCCACGGCCCGCTCGACCAGCCGATCCCAGTCCTGGCCGGCCTCGACCGTGAGCAGCACCTGCTCGCCGTCCCTGGAGACCGTCACGCCCTCGGTGGCCACCTTGACGACCAGGCCGTCGAAGCCTTCGTCACCGATCACCACGTTGCTGCCGCCGCCGAGCACCAGGGTCGGCACCCCGTTCATGTCGGCCTCGGCGACGAGGGACACGAGCTGCTCCGCCGTGACTGCCTCGGCGAAGTCGCGGGCGGGGCCGCCCAGGCCCAGGGTGGTGTGCGACGCGAGCATCTCCATGGCCCCCAAGCTTATGAGCCCCCCAGCCCCCACGACACCGCCCCGAACCCCCTACAGCCCCCGCACAACCGCGAACCGCCCCGCCTCCAACGGCCACCTCCTCCCCGAACCAACCCCGGGCGGCATCCCCCAACGGCTCCCCCGCCCCGAACCGCCACCATTCCTGGCGGCACCCTCTCGCACCGCCGCTCCCACTGGCGGCCCCCTGAGCCCGCCACCCGCTCCCTGCAGCCTCCTCCGACCCGGACCGCCACCCGCCCGCCCGTGCACGCGCCCGCGCCGACGCCGCCGATCGGCTCCACGGGGCAGGGGCGGGGGGTCAGCTGTGGAGGGGCTGGTCGTGGTGGTGGGGGGAGCCGAGGCGGTGGACCGGGAGGGGGCCCTCGGGCACCACCAGGCCGCCCTCCAGCGCGCGGGAGAACTCCAGGTCGGCCTCCTCGCCGCGCTCCGCGCCCTCGGGGAAGGCCCCCAGCGCCGCCGACCTGCGCACCGCCATCAGGTCGCAGCGCAACGCCCCCACCCTGCCGGGCTCCTCGGCCTTGGCCGCCTGCCACCCCGCCGCCACCGCCCCTTCCACGATGGCCGCCACCAGCGGCGTCAAGGCGTCCCCCGTCAGCGCGAGCGAGGTCTCCATCAGCACGTGCACCTCGGACTCGTCCAGCCGCAACAGCTTGGTACGGCCCTCCCCCCACCCCGCCGTGCCCCCGGCCGCCCGCGAGGTCTCGGCGACGTGCCACACCACGATCCGCTCCGGGTGCCGTTCGGCCAGCTCGTCCAGGACGTCTCCCGCGCCGTCGACGTTCCCCAGGTCGAGGGCCAGGATCCGGGCGCGCGTGTGCTGGATCACCGACCGGACGCACTCCAGCACGTCCCCGGGCCGGCCGTCCACGAGCAGCCCGGCAGAGACCGTCACGTCCTTGGTCTCGACGCGCTGGCGTTCGGTGTTGACGCCCAGGTCGTCCATGCGGTTCGTGGCGAGGGTGCCGTCCCAGACGCGCTGGGCGTGCAGCATCGTGTCGTCGGGGTCGCCGTGCTGGCCGGGGTCGCCGGAGAAGCCCAGCGCGGCGGCAGGGTTCCCGTGCGCGCCCGCGCCCCTGGGCCGGGCGCGGCCCGTGCCGACGCCGGTGGCCGAACCGCCCGTGGTGTCCCGTCCGGTGCCGCTGCTGCCCCCCACCTGTTCAGGGGACGCGGGACGCAGGTGAGCAGGAGGCTTGGCATCGGTCACGGACGACACGGGGATGGAACGGACGGTGGGCCAGACCTGTCGCGGAACTTCACTCATAACAACACGGGCTACCCGCGACCCGCCCGACATATCACGGGATCAGGAGAGCTGTACCACCGCACGCGCCTTCGACAGGACCCTCGCGTCACCCGCCTTGGCCGTCAGCCCGACGACCACCCGCTTGTCCTCCAGCTTCTCCTCGACGACCCCGCTCACCGAGATCGTCGCGCCCTGGTCGTCGTCGGGCACGATCACCATCGACGAGAACCGCACGCCGAAGTCCAGCACGGCGCCCGGATCGCCCGCCCAGTCCGTGATGAACCGGCCCGCCTGCGCCATCGTGAACATGCCGTGCGCGATCACGTCGGGCAGCCCGACCGTCCGGGCGAAGCGCTCGTTCCAGTGGATCTGGTTGAAGTCGCCGGAGGCGCCGGCGTACATGACGAGGTTCAGCCGCCGGACGTTGTAGCCCACGACCGGGAGCTCCTGCCCGACCTCGACCTCGTCGTACCTCACCGTGGCCGCCATCTCAGCCCGCCCCTCCGCGCTCGACGATCGTGTTGTAGGTCGTGCAGACCGGCTCTCCGGCGACCGTCGTCACGTCGCTCCTGATCGTCAGCAGCTCGTTGCGTCCGACGCTCCTGATGTCGGTGATCGTCGCGGTGGTGACCAGCTCGTCGCCCGCGCAGACGGGCCTGACGTACTCGAACCGCTGCTCGCCGTGGACCACCATCGCCAGGTTCAGGCCCAGCTCGGGGTCGACCAGCGCCTCGCCGCCCGCCTGCAGGCTGAACACGATGGGGAACGTGGGCGGCGCGATCACGTCGGGGTATCCGGCGGCCCTGGCGGCCTCCCTGTCGCGGTAGACCGGGTTGTTGTCGCCGATCGCCGTCGCGAACTCCTTGATCTTCACCCGGCTGACCTCGTACGGGGCGGCGGATGGATAGGTCCTGCCCACGAAGTCACGGTTCAAGGCCATCAGTGCTCCCTCGTATGTCTTCAACGAGCGCTGCTGAGGCAGACGGTAACAGAACAAGGTTCGGCTGTCGCCGCTCATGGCGTGCTTTTTGCCGGGACCCGGGTCAGCGCCTAAGAAGGCGCCTCAAAGCAGTGAAAACACGACAAACCGGCGCCCCGTCCGGGACGCCGGTTGTGCGATATGGAGGCAGAAGTACCGCTAGCGGGTTTCGCGGTGCGCGCGGTGGCAGCGGCAGTTCGGGCAGTACTTCTTCAGCTCAAGCCGATCCGGGTCGTTGCGCCGGTTCTTCCGCGTGATGTAGTTGCGGTGCTTGCACTCCTGGCAGGCCAGCGTGATCTTCGGCCTAACGTCGGTGGCAGCCACTTGGGAGTGCCTTTCTACGTTCGGGACATGGACACACCCGTACCCAGGCCGACCGACCTGGGATTGGGTAGTAGCGGAGGCCGGACTTGAACCGGCGACACAACGATTATGAGCCGTTTGCTCTGCCTGACTGAGCTACTCCGCCTTGGCCGGAAACTCCCGGCCCGTAGAGGATACCCGAAGCTGGGAGCACATTAGTAACTCACCTGATCGGGTGGGGTGCTACCAGTATGCCCCAGGAACCTCCGACAACCGAAATCCGATCATGCCACCTGGGTCTCGCCTGGGGAATCACCCGCGGAGGCCATCGCCACACTAGCAGCCCCCCTTTACCGACGCGAACCTCCGGACCAGGCACGCAGCACCGAACACACCCCGGCGACGCCCGTCCACGCGGTGGTCGGAAGGGCCCCCCGGCGGCCGCCGGCGACGCCCGTCCGTACGGCGAACGGGCGTGCCCCCGGCGAACGCCGGCGGCACGCCTCCACGCGGGGACGACCCGCGCGGGAGACGGAGGGGTGTCCGCGACGGACGCCGACGCAGCGGCGGAGAGGGCCCGCAGCGGACGCCTGCGCCCACCCGGAGGTGTCACGCAGCCGAAGCCAGCGCAGTGGCGAAGCGGACAGACGCGGACAGCCCTGGGCGGACGACCCCGGGGGCGCAAGAGAGTGCGGTGGACACCCGTGCGACCGCGCAAGGGGAGCGCGTGCCGCACGGATGTCCGGCGAGGTGCCGCCCACCTCGACCGCGCTCCGGCTCCTCAACGACGAGCCGCGCCCCACCCGCCCGCCCCTCGGATCCGAGGGCGCATCCGAGCCCTGTCAGCCCCGCGCCTCGGACCCGAGGGGGCCCGGACCGGGCGGGGTCTCATGCCTGGCGTTCGTCGACGCCTACAGCGCCGACGCCGCTGCCCCAGCTTGCGCACTTGCCCTCGGACCGGCCCGAGGCTCCGGGCCCGAGCGTGATCCACGGGCCGACGACGTCCGGGCTCCAGCCGCACGTGATCACGGCGCGGTAGACCCAGGTCTGGCCGGTCGGGTTGTGGCAGTCGGCGCGGCCGACGTAGCCGTCCTCCGGGGCCCGGCCGCTGTTGCACTGGAGGCTGCCGGCCGAGGCGGGGGCGGACGGGATGACAAGCCCGGAAAGGACGGCGGCGACACCTGCGGCGAGTGCCAGTTTCCTGTTCATGTCGTCTTCCTCTTCTGCTCGTTCTGCTTGTGCTGCTCGGGCTTTCGGCGCTGGTCTGCGCTCGAATGCCAGGAAAGCGACCGAGCGCCGGTGTCCAACAGCAGGGCGGACAGACTCGTCCGGAGTCGTCCACAGGCGAGCCTGACTCGGACGTCCCTGAAATCCCTCCGGACACGTACGGTCATCGTTCGTACACTGTCGGACAGAAGAAGGCCGGGTCGGGGAGAGGGGCGATGGGCGAGGACCAGGAAGGCGCGGAACCTGGCGTGGAGTCGGTGAGCTGTCACGAGGGTCTGGTGAGGCTCCTCGCCGAGCAGTTCGCGCGGGCGGACGTGTCGTTGCGGGAGCTCCAGGCACGGGCGGACAGGGCGGGCGGGCCCCGGCTTCCCCGGGCGACCTGTGCGGACATGCTGGCCGGACGGCGGTTTCCGAAGAAGGCGGTGATGGTGACGTTCCTGCGGGCTTGCGGGGTGCCCGAGCATCGAGTGCCGGAGTGGGAGCGGGCCTGGGAGCGTGTGCGGATCAACCGCATGCCCCCGTCCGGCTTCCAGCTCACCCGGATGGCGTTGTCCCCCGGCGTTCCGCCCTTCGAGTATTCCGGGGTTCCTGACGTCGCCTCCGTCCATCCGCACGCCGGTCCCCTCGAGGGGCTGCCTCAGCCGGGTGCCGTGCCTCCTGCGGAGCTGAGCCGGCCGGACGCCGTGCCCGTCGACAGCCGTGCCGAGCTCGGCACGACGCCGCCTGGAGGCCCTGGCCAAGGGGCTGCACCTCTTGTTGGAGGCCCCGGCCATGGGGCTGCGCTTCCCGGATTCTCTGGGTTCCACGAAGGGGCAGAGGGCTCGACAGGCGCTCAGATGGCGATAAGTGGAACACCTCCGGCATCTGCCCCGGCCGCAGCCCCAGCGGCCACGCCCGTCACCCCTTCCGCCGGCGGCGCTCTCCCCGCCGATGGCCCCCTGGTCAAGGACCCCCCAGTCGCAGGTCCCCCGGTCGCCGCACTTCCGGCCGACGGTCCCCCGGTCGCCGCACTTCCGGGCAGCGCACTTCCGGTGGGCGGTCTCCCGGGCGGGGGCCTGCCCAGCGAGGGCCTGCGGGGCGGAGGGCTACCGGGCGAGGGTCTGCCCGGCGCAGGACTGCCGGGCGAGGGACTGTCCGGCGCAGGACTGCCCGGCGCAGGGCTACTGGCCCGGGGCCTGCCGGGCGATGGTTTGCCGGGCGGGAGTCGGCTGGGCGAGGGGCGGCCGGGTGAGGGGTCTCCAGCGGGTGAGGCTCCGGGAGGTGGCCTTTGGGCGAGTGGGATCCCCGTTGACGGGATTGCGGGAGGCGGGGTTTCCGATGCTCTGTCCAGCGGGGGTGTTGCCTTCGGCGCTCCCCCTATGGGCGCTCCCTCCGGCGGCGCGCTTCCAGCCGACAGGCTTCCCGCTGAGGGGAGTTCTGGTGGCGGGCCGCCTGCGGACGAGTTCGGGGCCGCCCTGCCCGGAAGCGGTGTCCCCGCCGCCAGCGGGCTCCCCGCCGGTGTCGCTTCCCTGGTCGATGGTCTTCCCGCCGACGCTTCCCCGGTCGGCGGGGGGCCAGGCGTGCCGGCAAGGGGGGCAGCGGCTCCGGCGGGTGGGGCGGCCGTCACGGCTGGCGGGGCAGCGGCTCCGGCGGGTGGGGTGGTGGTCTCTGCGGGTGGGGTGGGGGCGTCTGCTGGGGGGAGGTGGGGGCGGTGGCGGGGGGTTGGGATTGGGGCTTTGGTGGTGGTGGGGGCGGTCGGGGTTGGGGTGGTGGTCGGGTTGTGGGTGGCGCCGCGGCATGTGCAGCCCTTCGCGCTCGGCCGCCCGGTCTCGGACGACGGGCGCGCGTTCGGCCACGGAGGGGCGAGCCGGTTCACCGTGACCGTGGACCCCGCCAACACCGGCGTACGGCTGATCCGCCGCCTGGACGCCGGCATCTCCATGCAGCAGGCCGCCATCACCGTGAACGGCGCCCCCGCCGGCGCGTGGCACCCCCTGCCCGTCGAGAACACCTACCGCTGGCGGGACCAGTCCGTGGACCTGCCGCCGGCGCTGACCACGGGACGCCGATCGCTGACCGTGCTCAACACCTTCGTCTCCTCCTCACTGGACTTCAACGAGTTCCTCTACGTCGTCAAACAGCAGGTGAGAGGCGTCTGGTCGATCGCCGACACCGTGGACGTGGGGCCGTACCACACCACCAGCGAGGCCGCCCACGGCTACCGGCTCACCGGCCCGCAGACCTTCGCCGACACCCGCCACTTCGCCTACCCGCCCCTCGACGAGACTGCCTAGCGCCGGGCAGCGAACCCGCGGAACGTCCAACGCCGGGCACGCGAAAGCTCCGGACGCTTCCCCGCGTCCGGAGCTTTCAGGTGTGGGCAACCAACCCTCACCGGCCTACTGCCCGCCGGTCCGCATTCTATGCTTTTGTCCGTTTTGCGTAGAGTTGTGGCGTGACACGCTGGCACGGCCCCCGCGGCATCCTCGTCGAGGTCATCACCCTCGGCGCGAGGCAACGCATCAAGGTCACCCAGACGGTGAACGGCCGCCGCTACCTCCTCGGCTACTACGGCACCATCGCCCAGATCGTCCACCACGTGGACCTCGCCGACCTGGTCGAGGTGATCGACCTCCCCGCCTTCGCGTCCCGGAAGGCCAGAGCATGAGAGCCGCACAACCGAGAAGCCGCCCCTCCCCGCACGGGGAAGAGCGGCTCGCCCGCAGGACCTACAGGTCCTTGCACCACATCCATTTGCCGTCGATCAGGCATTTGTGCCAGCCGTCGTTCGCCGGGTTCCACGCGTAGGCGGGGCTGCTCGCCACGCTGATCGTCAGCACGGTCGAGACGGAGAGCAGGATCAGAGCCAGCGCCCGGCGCACACCACGGGCCGCGAACATGTTTCTCATGACCGTCATGGAACACGCCGGCGCTTGGAGCCTTCTTGGGGCCGGCTGAAGCCCCGAAACAAGCGCATCCCAACCCAACCCGCACAACGAAAAACGCCCGGTTCCAAGTCACCTTGGCCGGGCGTCGTATCTGCTCATTACAAGAGCCCCCAAACGGAATCGAACCGTTGACCTTCTCCTTACCATGCAGATTCGGCCAAGGAGGCGACCAGCACTTTTCGGTGTTGATGCAGGTCAGAGTGCCTAGATTTATCAGCCATCACCAAGCAACCGAGATCATTATCTGAAGATCATCGCGAATCCATCGCGAACGCGCGATGGCCCGTCTCCGCGCGGCTCACCGGCTAGGCCACTCCTCGGGCGGCGTCACAAACGTCCCCTGAGACTGGACCATCACCGCGTAGCCCTCCTCTTCGAGGTGTTCCAACGCATGCAGGGCCGTGTTCCTGCCGACTTCGAACTCCTGCATCACCGTGCGGATGGACGGCATACGACTCTGCGGCGGGTACTCGCCGCTGACAATGCGGCTCCGCAGCGTCTCCGCGACGTGCTCCCACAAGTGCGGTGGTCGCCACTTGATCATGAAACGAACGTAGTGGTCCCCCGAAGACCCCAGTAAACCGGGCAAATCCTAGGTGGTCCTAGGTCGTCCCAGGTGTACCCATAACGAACCTGGGTAGATCGGAACGAAGCGGTGGCGTGGGAGCAGTTCCTCGCGGGGCTGTCGGGCCCACGCCGCCGCACCACATAGAGCGGCCCCGCCTCCTCCAGGAGACGGGGCCGCTCTGCTGCTCCCTGACGGTCAGCTCTTGGGCCAGTCCTTCTTGGGCGACACGTAGCTGCCGCGCTTCTCTACTGTGAACACCCAGCCCTGCTCACGAAGCAGAGCAACTGCCCGGCGGACGGTTCCCTTCGCCACCTCGTACTGCTGCATGAGCGTCTTCTCGCTCGGGATCGGCAGCTCAGGCCGCAACTCCCCCGCCCTGATCCGCTCGGCGAGCTCGCCGGCGATCCGCTCGTACGGTTTGGTCGCCTTCGACACGCGAGGGGCATCCTCGGGGCCGACGAACGTCCCACGCCCCGGCACCAGATAGACGACCCCCTCGCTACGCAGTAGCCGGAGCGCCTTGGTCGCCGTGATCCGCGAGACGTCGAACTCGTCCTCGATCTCCTGCTCGCTCGGGACGGCGTGCCCAGGCGGTATCTCACCGCTCTCGATGCGGCGCCTGATCTCGGCTGCAACCTGCTTGTAGAGCGGCACGGGTCCCTCACGATTGAGCACGTGGGCACGGTAGATGAGCTATCTGGTGCCCTATTGAACCACTACATTCTTCTTGTCGAGATCTTAAGAGTCACAGGACAACTTATATCTACTACTAGACCAGATAGCTCGTCTAGGAGTACCTTCAACGGCATGGCCCTCCCCGACTTGCCTAGCCGGGAGAGCCCGGTCACCTCCGGCGGAGATGACGGGCCTCCCCTCGCTACCGAAGACCTCCGTCAGGACGTGCGATGCCCTGATGACCTCCTGACCGGCACCCGCGCTGAGGACGAGCTGATGCTGTTCGAGCGGTGGCGTCGCCTCACCGCGGCCCGGCTCCGCCGCAGCATCGCCCCCTGCACTCCCACGTCCGACTCCAGTCAGCGGACGGGAGACCTGTGATGGGCTTCCTCTTCTGCCTGGCGTGCGGGTCCACCGTCGAGGAGAACGCCGACGGCAAGTGGGAAGGCCCCACCGGTACTGCCTGCCCCAAACGAGCAGGCGGCCACTGGGTGGGGCAGGTCGTCCAGGAACCGGAGGACCAGTGATCCCCCGCGACTACCGCGACGAGTTCGCCGCCATCGCCCCACAGGGGGTCGTCTACAACTTCGAGATCGACGTCGAAGGCGGATGGTGGCTGACCGAATCCGGCCGGCGAGGCCACCAGGAGAAGCCCTGGCGGCCAGCCGAGGACGCTGACGTGCTAGCCGCTGTGACTCTGCTCCACATGCTGAACAAGCTCGGGCCCGTGCCGATATCGGGCGAGTACGCGAGGGCGGCTGCGAGGCTTCGCATCTCTGACCATGCTCTCCGCACCGCTTTGATGCAGAGGGCCTACGGCATCTACCTGCACCATCTGAGGCGCTGACCCCTTAGACCGCCCTCGCCCTGGTAGCCGGAGGGGGATGCCGGGGTGAGGGCACTCAATGCCACCCCTGGGGGAGGTCTCGCGCAGCCAGAACCAGCGCTCTGGCGCCCGCTGCGGGCCGGGACCTCCCCAGGGACGACCCCCTCACAAACGAATAAGGACTCTCCGCCCGGGTTGCCGCCCAGACAGAGAGCCCTGCAACCGGACACTCCCGCGACACCGAGAGAGCCGATCGATGCAGAACCTACTTGAATTAACGGGACCTGTCCCGTGGTACGTCCCATGGACCGCCGGGATTCTCGGGCTGGCCCTGACCGTGTTCCTGCTGCGGGGCCTCTTCGCACAGGGCCGCCGCTGGCTGTCCGGCCGGCCGGTCGAGGACGTCCTGACGATCGTGGCAGCATCGATCGCGACCGGCGTATCCGCCCAAGGCATGTGGCGCTTCTCCGGAGACGTGCTCGGCTTGGACGGGCCGCTACGGCTGCTGCTGTTCGCGTTCGTCGAAGTCGCCATTGTGACCTCGGCCGTCCGCGCCCGCCGCAACATGCGGGAGAACTTCTCCGCCGGCATCGACGGCATCGCCGTGTGGGCGCTCACCGCTCTCACCGCGGTCCTGTCCAGCATGGACGCCCGAAGCCTCCCCGAGGCCGTCTTCCGCCTGGCCGCCCCCCTCGTAGCCGCGTGGCTGTGGGAACGCGGCATGGCCATCGAACGCCACCGCATCCGCGGCACCGGCCGCATCAACTGGCGACTCACCCCCGAACGCATCCTCGTACGGCTGGGCCTGGCCGAAGCGACCGACCGGACCGCGGGCGACGTCGACCGGCAGCGCCGCATCAGTCGGGCCGCCCTCGCCGTGCTGCGGGTGGACGACCAGCAGCAGGCCAAGGACAGCAAGCGCCGCAAGGCTCTCGGCCTGTTTCGCAAGAGGGTCGCCCAGGCCGTCGAGCACGCCAGCCTCGCCTCCGACGAGAGCGCACAGCAGGCGCTGCTCGACCAGATCGACACCCTGCGCAGCGTCGACGCCCTCGTCCAGCGTCAGCGGATCGCCCCCTGGGCCGACCCCGTCACCCAGGAGAAGCGCGCCGAAGCGTTGGCCGCCATCGAGCAGGAGCAGCGCTTCGACTCGGCCGAGGCCACTCAGCGCGCACTCGACCGGGCCGCCCTGACCTTGATGGCGTTGACCGAACGCGTGACCCTCGACATGACCTCGACACAGGTCAACTCTGAGGTCAATGGCAAGGTCAACAACGGCGCCGTTTCCTCCCATCGCGAGGCGGGAAAGTTGACCTTCCCGATGACCGCCGAGTTGACCGCCGGACCGGTCAACGGCGGACTCAACTTCGACGTCAACGACGACGCCTCCTACGACCTCGAACGGCTGCTCTCGACCGACCCGTACATGACCCCGCTGTTGACCGGCGCAGGCGTCAACGAAGAGGTCAACGACGACCCCCGGACCGGCTCAAAGACCCAGGCCATGCGCTCCTTCTGGGACAGCGAAGTCGCTGAAGACCGCTACCCCAGCGTGAAGGATCTCGCCGATCACGCAGGCGCCGATGCCTCCCTCGCCTCCCGTAAGCGCAAGGAGTGGGTGGCGGAGCTGCCGTGGCGTCAGCGCCGCAAGGCCGACCCGAAGCGGAGCATGGCATGAGTGCTCTGCTGCCGTGGCTGGTCCTGACCCTCCTCGTGTGCGGAGTCCGCGAGGTGTCACCCGACGCGCTCACGCCGGCTCAGATTCGCGCTCGACTGCAGGTGTGCGGGTGGCGTCGGATCGTTTGCCGCTCACTCCAGATCGCCATCGTTGTCGCCCTGCTCCTGCTGGCGGCATGCGCCCGGTTCTGCTGGCACGCCCTTCATGGCATTGCCGCCGTCCTGGTAATCCTCGCCGCCGGGATCGGCTCACTCGACCCACCGCAGACACTCCCCTCCTCTGAGGACATCTGATGCTGCTGTCGCTGCTCCTCGTCGGTGTCGCCGCGACGTTGTGGCATCTGATGCGCCGCCCCGCACGAGGAGCACTGAGCGCCCACCGCGAGGGCGGCACCAGCACCGAGCTGGTGCCGGCACCTTCCGTTCCCGAGAGCAAGGCGCCGTGGTTTGTGCGGCTGCCGCTGCCCGTCCTGCTGCTGGTGTGGCCGATCCCGCTCCTGTGGTGGCTGGCGCGCGTGCCCGGGTGGTGGCTGGCCAAGCGGATCGGGAGGCGGCTGTGGCGGCACCGGGACCTGCACGCCGCATGGTGGGCATGCTCGGCGCTGTACGTCCTCGCTGCCGCCGCTCACCTGCTCGGCGCGCCGTGGGCTGCTGTCGCCCTGACGATGGCTTGCCTGGCCGCCGCGGCGCGCGTGCTGGTGGACCGTACAGGCGTGCTCCCCGTGCAGGCCGACACGGTAGCCGGAGCCCTAGTGGTGCTCGGCGCGTGGATGACCGCGGCCACCGCGTGGGGGCCGAGTGAAGTCATCAACGGGATATGGCTTGCCCTCACCGCGGCGGTGCTCGCCGCCTGGTGGCTGCCGCGTGATGTGCGCGCGTGGCGGCACCTGCGCGAGCGCGTCCGCAACTGGGCCGCGGCCCTGCCGATGGTCTTCGCCGCGAACGGGTTCGCCGGCGTCACCGTCACCCGACCCGAAGTGACCGGCACCGGCCAGGTGGCGTTCCCGCTCCGACTGCCGGTGAACGTCACCCGTGAGGACATCGACAAGCCTGCCGCCCGCCGCCACATCGAGACGGGGATGCACTGGCCGAAGGGCAGCATCCGCGACATCAGGCAGGACCCCAAGCACACCTCCTCCGCCCGCGTGGTGCTGGTCTGGCAGGAAGGCCGCATCGAAGCGCGGACGGTCGCGTTCGACCCTCCGCAGATGCCGCGAACTGCCTACGACGGGGTGTGGCTGGGCTGCACAGACGACGGAGAGCCGTTCTACGTCTTCCCGTTCGTGGAGGGCTACGGCGCGGTCCACGGCCTGTACGGCGGCAAGACAGGCTCCACCAAATCCAACCTGCTCCGCCTGCGCGCCCTGCTGGCCGCCTACACGCCGAAGCTCATCTGGGTGATCGACCTCAAGTCCGGCGGCAAAGCGTACGCCCACCTGCTGCCCCGAATCGACCGGATCGCCGTGACGGAGGAGCAGGCCGCCGAGATGATGGCCGACGCTGCCGCAATGATCCCGCTACGGGCCGAGCTGCTGCTGCCCGAGCACAACCAGGTCCTTCCAGCTACCCGAGACTGGCCCGCCGTAGAGGTGTTCGCCGATGAGGTACGCGTCATCTGGGCCAAGACCCGCAAAGCCGCGGCGTCGACCGTCGAGGACACCAACAAGGTGACGTCCGAAGGGCGGGCGTTCAACCTCGCCGTCCACGGCGCCACCCAGTACTTCAATCAGGACTCGGTGCACCCGAAGCTGCTGCCGAACTTCACCACGAGCTTCGCCGGCCGGACCCGCAACGACGCCGACTCCCAGTTCCTGCTGCGTGGCTGGAACCGGTTCCGGACGAGCGAGCTGCCCCCTGGAGCGTTCTACGTCCAGTCGTCTGGCTCTGATGACACGACCTTGCTGTTCACGCCTGAGGTGACGGACGTGATGTTGATGGAGGCCGCGGCAGCAACGGAAGGCATCGCCCCCACGCTGGAGTCCTCGACCGCGGAACGGCTTCCGTACTACCGCGACAGGTGGGCGGGATTGCCGGACACGCTGCTGCAGCATGCCAGCGACGCGCAGCGGGAGATGGTCCGCCAGGCCCGGGAGCGCCGCGCCGTCCGAAGAGGGCCCCGAGTAGCCGCGGCCGATGAGCGGCGCCTGGTGGTGACAGAGGCGATCGAGCCGCCCGACGAGTTGGGAGCGCTCACCACAGAGATCACCGATCCGCACCTGCGCGCCCTGGTGGCAGTCCACCTCTCCCCCGGCTTGGTGACCACCGCGATGTCCAACGACGCCGTATCGCCTCGTAGCCGCGCGTGGGCGAGCGCACGGCGGGCGGCCTGGCGGCGCAGGGGACTGATCGAGCAACCGAAGCAGGGGCAGTGGCGGCGAAGCGCGGGGGAGCGGGAGCTGGTCGCGGGCGCGCTGGCGGCGGAGGAGGAGCTGCGGTCGGGGCGAGCCGAAGGGGGAGACGACCCCAAGCCGGCCGAGGGAGGCCGACACGCCCACCTGCGGATACCCCCAGATGACCCCTCGGGCAGGGGTGGGGAGGCCCAGGTAGAGGGTGGGTCCGACTCGGCCCTACCACTGGAGTCCCACGCCCCCGGGAGGCGGGGACAGTGACGGATAGTGAGCCTCTCTCCCCCGGCGACCGCCCCTCCCGCTCCCGGGCCTCTCCACACGTGCGCGCGTACGCGGGGGGTGGATGTCCAGACGGTGTCTCCTGGACATCGCTCGTAGACATCTCGTGGACATCCTGCGAACTACTCAAAGTGACGAAGGAGACCTCATGTTGATCGACGCGCTGGCCGACCTGGACGACTACGTGACCGCCGCCTCGTGGATGGACGGCGCACTCTGCGCCGAGGCTGATCCAGAGGCATGGTTCCCCGAGCATGGCGCCCCAGCCGGCCCCGCGCAGACCATCTGCCACGCCTGCCCTGCCCGCGCTGCCTGCCTCGCCTACGCCCTCGCTGAGGACATCCCGTTTGGCATCTTCGGCGGCCTCACCCCTGCAGAGCGCCAGCGCCTGCAGCCGCTTGACCTTGCTGCCTGAGGTTCGTGAGCCCCCGGCCTTCCCACGATGGGGCCGGGGGCTCGCCACGTCCGGAACATGTGTCCGTTTTGCGTAGATTGAACGGGTGACACGCTGGCACGGCCCCAACGGCATCGAAGTAGAGGTGATCGTCCTCAACGTCGCCCCGCTCTACAAGGTGAGCCAGACCGTGAACGGGCGCCGCTACCACGTCGCCTACGCCGCCACCATCGAGCGGCTAGCTGAGCACGTGGACCTCGCCGACCTGGTCGAAATCTACGACTTCCCTGCGATTGATCAAGCCTCCGCCGCAGGATGAGCAGGTGAGCGACCTACCTCCCGAGGACGACCCGGACCTGCAGCCAGTCTGGGCCGACATGACCACAGAAGAACGCCTCGCCTACCTCCTGGCCGAACTGGAGAAGCCGCCCACAGGTCTCACGGAGGCAGCGCAGCAGAGGCTCGCCGACGGCCTCGACACCTGATCAGGCTCTGGCAGCCTCGCGCAGCCGGGCCTGCACCTTGATCCGGTCGCCGGCCTCGACGTCCTTCCAGAACGGGTGCCGGTGGATCCGCTCCACGATCTGCAGCCGCTCCTCCCGGGCCGCGGCGAGGGCCTGGCGCTGCTCGTCGCTCAGCTCGGCCTCCAACGCTGCTACAGCGACGGGGGACGGCTCGGCGGCTACCAGCTCAGCGCAGCGCTCCTCAGCCCGGTAGAACGCTCGCTGCGCCTCGATCAAGTCGACGGGCAGTTCGTGGTCGGCCATGCGGATCTCCCCCGGTGCGTGGTGTTTCGCCAGGATCCTACGACCGAACGAGTGTGCGACACGACGAGCTTCACCTTCGCTGGGGCTCCATCTTGTCTCGACTGTTATCGAGTTCTTGGCAACGTGTCGGCGTAGCGTTTCGTCCAATCTCCGCGATGCCGTAAGAGCAGGGAAAACAACCAGCAGCGATCAACGTGTAGCAGCACCGGCCAGTGTTTTCTGTCTCACATCGAGGTTATCTTGACTGCAAGAGACCAATTCGAGTGGCTCGTCGGGGGTCGAAGAGGAGGTCGTGATGGCGTTACTGCAGCATCCAAGACACGAGCAGCCAGAGGATGTCGAAGTAGTCGAACTGAGTGCCAACGAGTACGAGGAGGCCAAACAGACGGCTCTGAACGCGCTCGGAGTCACGTATGACGAGTTGGCGCGACAGGCTAAAGAACGTAGGTTCGCGTCGCTCAGGCACAGGAAGCTCTGGCTCCTCATCCGCGAATACTGACGTCGCGAAGGTTCACCAGGAGGCTCGTAAGTTCGGCGAGTACGTCCAGCACACGCTGAACGCCACCGTCTGTGATCACGTGCGGATCACGGCGATGGTCTCTCCGCGAGATCGCGACATCGTCATCGTCGCGAAGGGACTGTCGAAGACATCCCTGGATAGCGAGCCCTTCCCCCTACGCCCCGTACCACGTACTGCCATCCGCGCTTGGATGGATATGTCCTTCCGGTTCTGCTACGACCCCGAAGGCGAATACTTCACCGTCCTGTCATCCTTCGTCGCGATCTACGGCGACGAACTCGGCGACACGTGCCTGTGCCACTTCGACTACGAACGCAACAAGGCAGACGGCTACCCAGAGGCTCACATCCAGGTGTACGGCCAATCCCCCGTCCTCGACGCGTGGGGCGGCCCGCTGCTGGAGCGCGGCCTTCACCGCCTCCACTTCCCTGCCGGCCATCGGCGCTTCCGCTGGTGCCTTGAGGACGTGATCGAGTTCGTGATCGCCGAGCGCATGGTGGACGCGAAACCGAACTGGAAGGACGTCATCGAGCCGGGCAGGAAGAAGTTCCATCAGATGCAGTTGAAAGCGGCCATCCGCCGCGACATCGACACAGCTATCAAGTACCTGGAGGGCGAGGGGTACACCGTGACTCCACCCGAAAAGTAGCCCGGAGCCCTGTCCGCATCCGGACAGCAACTCCCGGCAACTTCCCGCAACCGGCTGGCGTCTCACCCTTGTCACGTTCCATCCCCCACGCATCTGGAGTCCCTAGTGCTCAGACGCCTGCTCGTGTCCGCCGCCCTGGTCAGCTCGGCGCTCGCCGTCCCCGCAGTCGCCGTGCCGGCCTCGGCAGCGGTTCAGGTCCACGCCGCCTCTTCCACGTCCGCTTGCACCTACCAGCGGTCCGGTAACCACTGGAGCTGTGTCACCCCTGGCGCGTACTGCCCGGCCGCCGCCCGAGGTAAGTACGGGTATGCGAAGGGGACCAACCGCCGGTACAAGTGCAGCGAGTACAGCAACCACCAGTGGCGGTGGAAGCGCGCCTGAGCTAGGCGAACGCAACGAAGCCCCCGTCCGATCCGCGAGGACCGGGCGGGGGCTTGTCGATTCAGGACGTCACATCTGGTCGCCGACCTCCGGCAGGCGCTGGTCAGGACACGCCTCGCCCAACGCCGTCAGCGCCTGCTGCTCGGCTGTATCGATGGAGAGGGACCACCGCATCTTGACCGCGGTCCATTCGGCCGCGTACCGGCAGCGGGCCGGCTCGTACGGCGGCTGCCACGTGGCGGGGTCTTGGTCGGCTTTCGACCTGTTGCTTCGGGCTGTCACTGCGACCAGGTGCCACGACTCGTCCAGATCGTTGGCGTAGTCCCGCCGCTGGTCGGATGTCCAGTCGTAGGCGCCACTGTCCCACGCCTCTGCCAGTGGCACCAGGTGGTCGACATCGAGCCCGCTGGCGACGTTGACGGTCTGGTCGTCGTAGTAGCTGTACCAGGAACCGCCGGTCAGCGAACATCTCTCGCCCACTGCGGGCGGTTCGATGGCTTCCTCCAGGAGGACTTCGGCTCTGGTGTTGCATCCGTCTCGGTCGGCGTCGATCCAGTGCCGAAATGCGGTGCGCTGGTAGCCCTCGCGTCGCTCGTCGGCGACGGGGAGTTCGGCGACTGCATCAGCCAGCAGCGGTCCGAGTCGGTGTGTCTGGGCGGTCGCGGCGGTTGCGGCGGGGGCGGCGGCTACCACCATGGAGGTGGCGAGGAGGATGGCGGCGGCCATGGCCATACGACGCGGGGGGTGTGACATGCTCCGACCCTTCATCTGACTACAGCGAGAGACGATTAGGTCACTCACTGTAGCGATGAGTGGGTGTGCGGTTACTTAACGCAAAGGTGACAGGAGCCTCCCGCCCACGCGGCCCGCCGCCCCCGAAGGGGCAGTATCACTGGTCACGAAGGGTCCGCAGCGTAGCGGTAACGCAGGTTCCATTGATACGTCGGCATGACATAGGTGGTGACCTTGACGGCCCGGTCGTCCGCCGTCCACCCGACATGGAAGATCTCGTACACCCACTGATCAGGGATCATGCGGAGGAAGCGAGCCTCATCAGGAGTGGGCGGCCGGACTCGGATGTTCTCCTCAAGCTCGACCTGAGCATGCCCCAGTTCGGCCAGGCGGCTGCTGATCCCGCCGACTCCAGGGTCTGGTTCGGCGATTGGTGTCCCGTCGGCGATGGAGCGGGGGATGTAGCTGATCGCGATCTGGATCGGGACGTCTTCGGCCTTCATGCGTCGCGCCCGGACGATGACGCTGTCGATGCCGGCGTCGACGCCCAAGACTTCGGCGACCTCCGGAGGAGGCTGACCGGGCCCGACCGTGTTGGCGGAGTTCAACTCGTACCCGAGCTGGGCCAGCTCGCTCGCCAAGGAGCCCCGTACACCCCCGCGTTCGCGATGGGCGCGGGTGTGCCGTACCGCGGCGTCGCGCAGTAGTGGCGGCAGCTTGTGGACGTAGGTCCCCACGCCCATGTGCACGTAGACCAAGCCCTCACTCTTCAAGATTCGCAGGGCCTTGTTCACGGTGGCCCGGTTCACGTGGAGTTCTTCGGCAAGCCGGTCTTCGTTCGGGAGCAGGGTGCCGCGGGGGTAGACGCCGTCATTGATGGCCTGGCGGATGGTGGCCGCCACGTCGCGATAGCTGCCTGATGTGATCACGACCCTCACCCTAGCGGAAGTATGTACTACATACTCATTGACCGCCTTCCACCTGCAGTCTATGAAGTATGTAGCACATACTCACCCAACGTAGCCGGCCTTCGCTGGCTCGCCCCCTTCCCCGCCGCCCACCAGGAGAATCAATGCTCAAGTCCACGCTGCCAGCGGAGATCACCAGCCCGAACAACGTCCTGGCCAACGCCATGACCCGAAGCATCGACATGATTCGTCCCCGCCTGCAGGCCACCAGCCCAGACCTGGTCGCGATGTGCGTCGGTACGCAGATCAACGGCACCCCGCACCTCGGCACCGCCCTGGTCCAGACGGCCGCCTTCCTACTCGCCGAGGCCGTCCGCAAGGAGTTCGCCGTGGACGTGGTCGTCCGGTTCGGCGCACTCGACAACGCCCCCCACGAGGTCGTCACCGACCCCGGAAGCGGCCACACCTACCAGCGGACCTACCACCACGCCCTAGGCGCCGGCGGCGTCCGAGATCTCATGGTCACGTACTACCGCGATCTGTTCGAGGCGCTGTCCGCCACTACCGGCGTGGACTACGAGGTGCAGACCTACACCACCCAACAGGCCGCCCCCACCTTCCGGCACGAGTTCCTCTCCACGCTCCGACGACTCGACCAGATCCGCTGGCCGCTGGCCCCGTCCCACGGCCACGCACACCTACGGTTCCCCTGCCCGAAATGCGGCTGGGCCGAGAAACGCGCCGAACGCACCAAGCTCATCCACACCGGATCCGGCGGCGCTACCTTCGCGGCGGTGTGCCTCACCCACGGGGAGTACGAGGTGTCCGTCACCCCCGAGTCCAGCGCCTACGTGGACCTCTCGACCCTGTACCGCAACCTGGTCAAGGAACGGATGGCGGCGCGTGACGACGTCACCCTGTCTGTCATGGTCAAGGGCGGCGACTGGGCGTACGGCTCGCAACTGGTCGACGAAGCCGCCGCGCAGATGCCCGGCCCACCGCTCCCGCCTCGCGTGTTCACGCCGATGGTGCTGACAGACACCGGCGCCAAGCTCTCCAAGAGCTTGATCCGCGATGGCGTGGTTCCATCTCCGCCTGGTGCTCGCGAGTGGATGCTCAATATCACTGCCTGGCCAGGCAGTGTCGAGTCATTCGCTGACGCGATGGTGTGGCTGGTCGGCAGAATGCTTGACGACCCGCGCAACTTCTACCGGAGCTACACCGCTCAGGAACTGGACCGGATCATGGCCAATCGCCCAGCCCACGAGCCGCACGTACCCGCCCGACGGATGAACCTGTACCGGCAGTACTTCGACCTGGTGGCCAACGGCAGCAAGAGCATCGAGGTGCGGGTGCAGTACCCGAACCTGCGCAACCTGGCCGCGGGAGATTCCATCACCTTCGTGTGCGGCGATGACGAGGTCGCAACCAGGGTCAAGCGGGTGGCCCGGTACAAGACGTTCGAGGAGATGCTCGATACGGAGGGTGCCGAGCGGGTCAACCCGACGTCCTCGCGCGAGCAGCAGCTCGCCAACATCCGCCGCATCTACGGGCCAGAGAAGGAAGCGCTCGGAGTTCTGGCCATCGAGATCGAGCGCGTACAGCCCTGAACAACACAAAGCAGCCCCCGCCCCCTCCCGAAGGAGGAAGCGGGGGCTTGCTCGTCACTGCGACCACTCAACCTCTTGCATAGTTCGCCCATGCAATGCATACTTGAGCTATGCAGCCAGCGACGGTTCTTAACCCCCTCGGTCTCGACCTCATCGACACCACCGGGTACGCGCCGCTCCACGAGGTCCGCGACGAGGACCACCGTGACGCCATCGCCGCCGACATGCGCGAGCAGGGCTGGAATGGCGCCCCGCTGGTCGTCCTCCCCGACTACGCGCTCTCCCTGACCGGGGTCCACCGCCGCGCTGCTGCCGAACTCGCAGAACTCGACGAGATCCCCGGCGTCTCCCTCGAAGCAATCTTCGAAGCCTGCGGCCTCGACATGTGGAAGCTGATCAACGACGACGAGGCGTACGCCGCCGCCTCTGCGTACTACGACTTCAGCCGCCTGGTCGAAGACCACCTGCCCGCCGACGTCATCGAGACGTACGGCCTCGACCAGCACTGATGCCCAGGCCGTGGAGAGACACATCCTGGCATGGCAGATTCGTGAAGCTTGTGGGCGAAGGTATGGGGTTCCGGGATGCCGCCCGCGCTGTGGGCGTCTCCCACCCAACCGTCTACAACCATCTCAGGGCAGATCCCAACTTGCGGGCGCAGATTGCTGCGGTGCGGCGAGACCAAGAACAGGGCCGTGTCCGTCGCGGGTGGAGCGACACCTCCTGGCACGCGGAATTCGTACGCCTGCTTGCCAGCGGCATGGCGCTCACGGATGCCGCACGCTCCGTAGGAATCCACCGATCGAACCTGTACACACACCTGGAGAAGTTCCCCAACCTTCGCGCGAAGGTGGACAAGATCCGCGAGCAGAGATTCCGAGCGAGGGAAGAGGAGAAGGAGCGCAAGGCCGCTGAGCAGGCGAAACCTAAGGTCATCGCCGTTGACACATCGTGGTACGCCCCGTTCTTGGACGCGCTACGTGCTACGGGCGGCAACTTCAAGGAAGCCAGCGCGGCATCCGGCGTCCACTTCGTGCGGATGTATCGCCGCAGGCGTACCGACCCCGAGTTCGAGCGGCAAGTCCGCGAGGTCCTTCGAGGTCTTGCTCCAGGAATGACACCCGAGGCGCGACGACGCCTCCTCATTCGGCTATCCCAAGGCGCAACTCTTCAGGACGCCACCGAAGCGGCAGGGCTGACGAAACACCAGGTGCAGAACGCCCGAGCCGAAGACCCGAAGCTAGATCAGGACATCATCGCCAGACTTGGCCGCGCCTCGCTCAGGCATGACGACCAGGACGAACGAGCCCGACTGCTCGCCAACCTCGAATCGGGCATGTCCCTGAAGAGCGCTGGTGAGGCCGCAGGCATCCCGCGCCCCACGGTGCAGCGCTGGCGGCGCTGCGACGAGGGGTTCGACCGGGCCGTTGTCGAGGCAGCGCGAGCCGGGGGCACGACGCTGCGCCTCTACCCCCGGCTCCTCTGCCCCGGCCCGCGCTGTGGCACGAAGACCGGCTACGACTACGGCTGCGGCGAGGAGCCCTGCCGAACAGCCGCCGCCGAACAGGTGGCGCGATCTCGACGCGAAAGGAAGAACCGCCATGCCTGACCCGAGCAGCACCTTGGGGTATGAGGCCGAACCGAGCGACGTCAAAGCGATCGTCTCGGCGCTTATGGCCGAACTGAAAGAGATCACCGACGACCCCGCCGAACTGTATAGCCGTCTGACGTCCGAGCAGGCGCTTTACGAGGGCGTCGTGAAGCGCCTCACGGAGCTACGCGAGACGACGGTGGCCCGCATGAACGTCGGGGACGGCACCGGGAGCCGTGAAGGGCGGATGAGCTACCAGGAGATCGCCGACCTCATCGGTAAGAGCCGGGCCTCCGCTCAGCAGATGGTTGAGCGCGGTCGAGCCCGGCTGTAGCCGTACAACGCAAAGAAGCCCTCGCCCTCCCGAAGGAGAGCGAGGGCTTCTTGCTGGATCCCCACCGCTGTACCGCTTACGCGGGTGCCACAGCGTCCCGTGGCAGAGGCGGGCACAGTCAGGCTAGTACGGGCGGCCGACAGCCTTCGGGCTGGACACCTGTCGCACGAACAGGCTGAGGCCCGTGGCGACGATCGCCATGATGGCCGCGGTCTGCTCACCCGACAGGGACAGCCCGAACACCAGCGCCAGCGTGATGCCCGCCTGGGAGAAGCCGAGCACCGCAGAGTGCAGAGACGAGCCGCCATCCGCAGCGCGGGTGACGAACGCCGTCCACACACCGATCGCCGCCGCGGCAATCGCGTTAATCGCACCCACCTGGTCAGAGGTGAGGGGCAGCACGAACGCCGTCAGCAGCTGCAGGGCGGCGGAGACGAACCCGAGGATGACCGCGGGCTCACGGCCGAAGATCTTCATGCGAGCCTCCTAGGGCTTGACGGTGTAGCCGTTGTCGAAGTCGTACGCGAACGACTCCGAGTTGGCGCCGAGGGTGATCCAGGCGGTGTCGCCGCCGTTGCCCCAGATGTGACCGTGATAGCCGCACCGCGAGTCCATGTAGACGGCGTGCACCGTCCCGCCCGCAGACACAGACGGCGTACCAGCACCGGAGTAGACGCGGATCGTGTGCCCGGCAGGCAGCAGCACATTGCCGTCGATCGGAGTGATGCCGGGCAGCGACGTCACCTTGTAGGTGTTGCAGCCGCGCGGGTTGTCGTCGGCGCCCTCGTGGGACTTGCCCCACTGGTCGGCGACGACCAGGCCGGTCACGTTGACGGCCCGGCCAGCGGTCGCGTCCGCCTTGACGTCCACGAACTCCTGGTTGCGGTTGTAGATGGTGTCCGGCCCGTACGCGTTGTAGCCAACCTGCGTGATCTGCACGCCCGGCACGTCAGCGGAAGCGGACGCCGGCGCAGCGCCGACCAGGCCGGCGGCGAGAGCGGCAGCGGACAGGAGAATGGCGCGCTTGGTGATGCACATCGAGGATGCTCTCTTCTATCAGGGGACATGCGAAGGGCGGCCCACATCTGGCAGGCCGCCCTTGTGTGAGCTCGAAGGCTCGTCAGTTGCATTCATCGACGAGGCCAGGCGCACGCCCGGTCTCGTTCTGCTCCTCCGCGGGCTCGGGATGCCGCGGAAGAGACGTCTGGTACGGCCACCAGGCCGCGAAGAGGCCGTCGCTCACGACACCCTCAGCAGAGCGGCGTAGGTGAGCGGCCCAACAACGCCGTCGTCGGCCAGCTTCGAGCGGCGCTGGAACGCCTTCACGTCCTCACACAGCGCCGCATCGAAGACCGTCTTCTCCTGCCACGAGCGCAGCCCAACAGCGCCGCCGTACACCTTCTCGTTCAGCCCGCCGCGGGCGAACAGCAGCGCCCGGACCGTCTTCACGTCGAAGCAGTCGGCGCCGATCGACAGCACAGGCAGGTCCTTCACGATGTCCTCCGTGGGGTTCTTGGCCGGCGCGTCGACCAGCTCGGCGGGCATGCCTGCGTTCACCCACGCCTGCAGCCTGGAGCCAGGGCATTCGGTCGGGTAGCGGTCGCCGTGGCCGAGCTTCTTCAGCGGCCGTCCGGCCTTGCGGCAGGCTTCGTCGTACAGCCAGCGGATCGACCTCTTCGCCGCGTCGGTCGGGCTGTTCTCGCCGATGTAGGCGACACCGATCCCGGTCCTGTTGTGGTCCGGGCAGTGGGCGCCGACGACGAGCCAGCCGCGGCCCTCGTAGATGACGCCGTCGTCGTCGACGAGCCAGTTGTATCCGATGTCCGACCAGCCTCGGGAGGAGCCCATGTGGAAGTCCTGGATCGACCTGAGGGTCTGAGTTGGAGGGCCGTCGGTGTGGTGGACGAAGAACTCAGTCCGTACACTCCAGGGCACCGTGAGCCGGTTCTTCGGATCGCGGGCGTTCCAGCCCGCGCGGGCGATGACCTTCACAGCGCCTCCTTGTGCTTGCGGCGCTTGGCACGCCAGGTCTTGAGGATGATCAGAAGACGCCAGCCGAGCACCACCGGCAGGCCGACGAACGCAATCGACCGCGCAATGCGGATGGCCTCGACGTCGGGGAACCAGACCCGCAGCGCCCACAAGCCCGCCAGTGCCGCCAGTTCGGCCTGGAACGCCATCACATGCCTGCCGGCGGCCGTCTCCCACCAGCGGGCAAGCAGCGCTTGAGAGACCACGCACGCGAACGCGATCAACGCGGTGACGACCAGGAGGACGTTCCCGATCAGATACAACGGGTCATGCATGGCCGCCTCCGAACGCGTCGTCGAGCAGCGCGGCGAACCCGTTCGATTCCCGCAGTTCGCGCAGGCGTTGGGTGATGGACCGGGTTCGTTTGGCGCGTTCGCGTGCCTGCTGTAGTTCCTGCTGGGCGCGGAGTTTCGACTCTGCGGCGTCCTGTTCGGCCCGTCTCAGCTCTTCTTCTGGCGTCATGGGTGAGCCTCGCTCTGGCGCTGCTTGATCTCTTCCAGCAGCGCCATTGCTGTCCGGCTGCCCTCTGCTGCTGCCTGCAACTCCGCCCGGGTCTCTTCCGCATGCGCCTTGCGGGTCAGGTCGTGGGCGGCGCGTTCGGTTTCGTAGAGCTTGCGCCACTGCTCGGCTTCTTTGGCGAGCCGGTCAACGGAGGGCTTCGGCGCGATCCAGCCTTTGAGGAAGAGGACGAATGCGACCCCCGCACAACCGGCCTGGAGGAGAACGCCGATGATGTTCGGGTCCTGCACACGCACACCTTCGATCTTGAGTTGGGGTTGGGGGTGCCGTCCCGCCCGCACCCTCAGCAGCGGGACGGCACGATGGGGGCGGCTACTGCATGAGGCCCTTCGAGCGCGCGTCGGCGCGGAAGGCCCTGACCACCGTTTTTATCTCGTTGATCAACTGCTGCACGGTCGCCGTGTACGTCGATCCGGCATCGGCTGTGACGATGTCGCCCATATCAGCCAGCACAACGGGCGCAGGGAGCGTCACCTCCGACACGTTGCCAGCCGCCCGGTAACGCAGCAGGCCGCCCCGGAAGTACAGTTGCGCACCCCCCGCCGGGACCGCCGACGTATCAGGTGCGGACATGGAGTGCATGATCCACCCCTGGGACGCGGTGGTCTTACCTGGTTGCGCCCGCAGCAGAGCCTTGATTTCCTCGACGTCGCGCTGTAGTTGCCGAATATCCTGGAGGAGGTTGCCGGGGTAGAGGTCAGACACCGGGAGCCTCCTGCCCTTCCAAGACGAGCTGCGCTTCCTCTTTGCCGCTGTCACGGGAGGTCGGGGTGACGCGCATCCCGATCACGCGGCGGATCCTGCTCTCGCGGACGTGCCACTCGTTGTCGAGCTTGATCATCGCCGTGTCGCCGAGATGGTTCGGCGTCAGAGTCGGGTTCGCGCCGAGCGCGATCGTCACCTGGTCCACGCGCAGCGCGCCGGGAGCGCGAGAGGCCCAGAACGCCGCGTAGTCGTTGAGGGTGGCCTGCAAGGTCGCGGTCGGATACGAGATCGTCCGGTCCAGCCTCGGCCACCCTGCGGCCAGGTGAGCGGTCGCGGACGCGACCGTCGACACGAGCGGCACCGACGAGGTCGAGGCGTCCGTCGACACCGACGAGCCGCGGGCCCGCCACCTGGTAGCACCACGCAGGGCGTCGATCTCTTCCTGCCATTCGAGGATGTCGCCGCCATGCGCGGAGTCGACAAGGACGTGCTGAGGGTCGGCCTGCCCGAGCGTCGGGTAGCCCCACCGCCACTGCCTCTCCAGCACGCCGGACACGAGGGCCAGGTCGATCGCCCACTCGAACCCGCCGTCCACTTGGGCGAGCTCGATCAGGCGCTGGCCGTAGGTGCCGCCCTCGGAGTCCAGGTAGGTGCGATCCCTCGTCACCCCAGCCGTGCCTGACTGCAGGGTGAGGCCGATGTTGGCGCCGGCCTGCGCCTGCATGTGGTTGAGCAGGGCACGGGCGATGTCGATCTGGTCAGTGTTGGTGTAGAACAGGTCGCTCTGGATCTCGACGTGCGCCAGGTAGGCGTCCAGCGTGCTGCCCCGAAGTTGGACGGCGGGGATGCCGCGCCTGGACCTGCCGAGCGTCGCCGCCGTGATCCAGTACTCGCCCCATGGGACGCCGTCTCTGAGGATCTGGCAGGAGATGACGCCGGGGCCGCGGTCGAGGACGGTGTCGTCGAGCGGGATGATGTCGGCGACCTGCGCCCGTACCTTCCGGTTCGGGATCGGGATCGAGGCCGAGAACGAACCGGCTTGGAGGAGCCGCTTGTCGAACGAGACGCCCTTCAAATCCAGGTCGCCCAGATACTGCCGGTCCAGCACACGAATGAATGAATACCGGTAGCGACTGGTGCCCCGGCCCGGGGTGAATGGCTGGCTCGGCGGCGGATCGGGCACCTGAGCTGTGGACGCCTCCACCACCACGACCAGCGCCGCACACGCCAACAGGGTCGTGCTGGCCAGGTGGAACTGCTGCCCCGTGGCAGTCGTGGACACGACGTTGCGCCACACGACCTGCCCGGACACGTCGTCCTCGGACTGGATGTCCGCCAGCTCGGCGAACCCGACCGGCGTCGACCAGCTGACGGTCGTGTTCGACGGCGTCCCGGCCGCGAATCTGAATTCCAGCCCGCTCGACGTGGCCGGCACGATGCTGGGCGAGATCGCCGCCTGGCTGTTCGTGAACGCACTGCCCAGCCCCACCTGCGGCTGGGTGGTGACCGCCCCCGCGATGGCGACGACGACGCACACGCCGTCCGCGGTGCCCGCCTGGTTGATCGTGTACTGGGCGGGCTCAGTATTAGTGCCGAGCCGCCACCACACATCAACCGCTGACAGGGTCCCGGCTAGGCCCTCGATGTGGCCGATCCGCTGCCAGGTGCCGCCGCCCGAAACGTTGGCGATACCGCCACCATCCACCGACAGGAACGCCAGCAGCGACATGCCAGACGTCACACCCTGCGGGGCATTGACCTGCCACGTTGCCGCTTGGCCGATGCCCTGCGTCCACGAACGGATGACGGCGGCCACAACACCACCGCCTCACCACGTGTCGCACAGGTTAGAGAGTGGCGTCGCGCCAGAAGAAGTCCGCGCCCTCGCCGCCGCCCGACGTTGCGGTGTAGAGGATCGTGTTCGAGCCGGGACCTAGAACGAAGTCCTGCACCGGCACCGATGAGCCGGTGAGCGCGCTCATCTTGGACACCCCGGCGAGGGTGATGGTGCCGCCGTCGGTGTCGATCTCCAACGTTTGCCCGGCCGTCAATGTGATGGCGAGCTGCAACGTCCGGTCTGATGTCTCGTTCGTGAGCACCGGGTTAGTGACCGGCCCCTCGATACGAATCAGCGGGTGCGTCGCGATATTGCCGTTGTTGCCCAACCCGGTGCCCGTGGACAGCGGGACAGTGACACCAGGCCGCTCCAGCCCGTACCGTCGCGGATCCGAGCAGGCGATCAGCAGCGACACCGTCGGCAGCCCCACGTTGTAGTCGCCGTCCATATCGATGCTGCGTTCTATGACCTGCCCGTAGGCGAGGGTGGGGGCCCCGTACCCCTTCACCACGAGGGGCAGTTCCGCCTCATCGTCGGGGAAGCCGGTCACCGCGGCGATCTGGTCGATGAGCGCGTCCACCTGCGTGGGATCGGCAGCCGAATCCACCTGCAGCTGCAGGGTGACGATGCGCTGCTGGGCCAACTTCCTAGCCGCCCACGCGCCGTGCCTGTTCGGTCGGGCTTCGTTCAGGTTGTCCGTCTGCGGAGTGGACAGCCAGCCCTGTACCGGCAGTAGCACCCTGACGCCGGTCGTCGGCCCCCACAGGGTGCCGTTCCATTCCACCTCACCGCTAGCTCCGGTGAGGGAGTCGCCAGGCTTGATCGGGACGGTGACCGAGATTGCAGGCCACTCGCTGACGCTCTCGAACGCGGGCAGGGTGAACACCTGGTCGCGCACGAACGAGACCGCCGGCCACTCCGAGATCGACTCGAACGCAGGCAGGTTGACGTTCGCGTTCGGGGTGACCACGCCGACCGCAGGCCACTCGCTGACGCTCTCGAACGGCCCCAGACTGAGCGACCGCCCCCACATACGCGGGTGGCGGACAACGATCGGGCGGTTCGGATGTGCGCGTCCGGAACGGGCCACCGTTCACCCCCTACCAGTTGGCGGCGCGGTGCACGGCGGTCGGAGGCGTCCAGACACGGGTCGGCGGGACAGGCTGCTCTTCGATGATCTCTACAGCGATCCACGTCCAGCTTGCCGGCGAGGTGGAGAAGGCATCGAAGTTGAAGGTCACGCCCGTCCCGATGCTCGCGGTGTTGGCCGCTTTGAGGACGCTCATGCCTGCGGTGTTGATGCCGCGCACCCATGCCTGCTCGTCATCTGTGCTGGTGGGAGTGCCGCCAGCGGCTGTGTCTCTGGCTACTGCGAGCCCGCGCGAGTTCGCGACCGTGCTGTTGTAGCCGGTCGGGGTGATGTTGTTGGTCGTGGACGTGCCCGACCCTGTTGCACCGATCGGCGTGCCCAGCCCGGCCCCGGTGACGACGTACACGCTGAAGCCGCCGATGAACGTCGCACCCGTGTCCCGGGCGACTGTCGCCGTCATCCCGGTCCGCGCGTCCGGCACGGGCGCGGTCCAGATGGCGTCCGTGCTGGTGCCTGTGACGTGCCGCTGCGTCCACGTGAGAGCCGCACCTGAGTTGGACAGGACCGCGAGGCCGCCGATCATCGTGCACGCGACCAGCAGCGCCCCTTCCGGCGCGTCGAAAGCCGCCGTTGCCAGCGACGTGGCGGACGCGGTAGAGACGAGCGCGGGCGACGTCGCGATGGCAATCGCCATCAGCAGCGCTCGAACGCCATCGAAGCCCGGACGTTGACAGTCGCAGGGGCCGTGCACCGGATGGCGAACCCCTCACCCAGCGGGCTGTCAGGGCTGGTCCCGAGCGGCCAGTCGTAGAGGATCGTGCCGCCGTTCGGAGTGAGCAGGAACGACTTGAACACCGTGATGGTGGTCGGCTCGGTCGTCCACGTCTTCGCGGCCGAGAAGCCCGTGGAGGCTGCCCGCCCCCGGGTCTGCATGATGGTGACGCTGGTCGAGTTCGTTCCGGGCGGGTTCGCGCCGAACGTACACGCGCACAGCTCGATCAACACCGGCACAGCGCCGGCGGACACACCGTCGAACCCGACCGAGTAGCTGATCCAGTCCACGCCGTGGTTGGCGGTGGTCGCCCCTGACTTGACGCCCAGGATGGTCTTGGCTGTGGCCGCCGACAGGGCCACCGCACCCTCGGTCGTGATCTCATATGCGCTCTTGGCCATGAATCGGCCTCCTCACATGCGAAAACCCCCACGCTCCGGTGAGGGTCGAAGGTCGAATCAGGGGGTTAGGCGGCGTTACGCAGGACGGTCCGCCAGATGCCGGTCGTATCCGGCGTCACGGTGTAGTCGCCGTCCGAGCTGTCGTAGGACTGGCCGAACCAGCGCAACAGGAACGCCTTATTGCTCAAGCCGGGCGCGTACACCAGCAACGCCTCGGCTGCGATCGTCGCGCTGGTCCAGGTGGTGGCGGCGAACCGCCAGCCCACCTTGTTGGCCGCCGACGCCAACTCGGCGAACGACACCACGGTGAGGCTGTTGCCGCCCACGGTGTAACCGGGCCCGGACGTCTGTCCCGTGTTCCACGGCGCGACGTTGTAGGCCGGGTTCACCTGCGAGAAGTCCGGCGTGACCGTGCCCGTCCACAAGGCACCCTTAAACACACCCGGCGTGGTGCTGCCGACGTCGATCGTGATCTGCTGCCTGACGAGCTTCACATACGTGTCGTTGAACCAGGCGTCCTGCGTCAGAGCCACGCTCGCCTCCTATCCGAGGTTGATGGTGACGTGCTTACGCTGACGACCGGACGGGGTGGTCTCCTCCGTCACGATGTGGCCGGCTGTGTCCCGGACGGCCTTGAACCGGCCGCCCTCCTCGGTACGGCCCTCCGCCACCTCGTCGCGGGTAGCGTGCGACCAGCCCGCCGTTCGCGTCTGGACGCCCTTCCGTCGCATCCGCTCGGCGTAGGAGAGGTCATCGTCAGGGGTCGTTTCAGGCATGGCTAAGCCCGCCCTCCTTCGTTGATGTTGGTAAGGGCGGACTCAGCCGCGCGTGTACAGGTCGGCTTTGGCCCACATGACGTCGGCGTCCACGGTTTCCTTGATCGTGACGCCGTTGAACGTCACCGACTTGTTGACCACCGGAGCGACAGACGCGGAGCCAGCGCCGTTCGCGCCCGCACCGTACGAGCCGCCCAGGCCGCCGTACGATCCGGAGATCTGCTGCGGCTTGGACACCTTCGACGCGTTCACCGGCCCGCTCGACGCATACCCAGTGACCGGCTGAGAGCCAGACACCATGCCGCCGGCGGCCTTCTTCTTCTTGGGCTGGTTGCCCTCGACAAGGCCGCCCTTCAGCGACCCCATCGACTTGGTCGCGGTCGCACCGACCGCCCCAGCCTTGGACGAGCCACCCTTGAGCGACCCGGTCGACTTCGACGCAGATGCCCCGACCGCGCCCTCCTTGATGGAGGCCATGGTCTGCGTCAGCTCGTACACACTGCCGGTCAACCCGTCCACCGAGCCGGCCACTGTCGAAGACATGTCCGACACGCCAGCGCCAAGCAGGTCGATGCTGTCCCCGATCACCTGCGATCCCGACAGCCACGACTGGTCAAGCTGCGCAGCGCTGGACCCGACCTTGCCGATCGAGGATGTCAGGCTGCCCGCCTGCCCCATCGTCGACTGCAGCGACCCCATGACCGCCTGCAAACCGCCGGCCACCTGCATGCCGCTCGCGTCGATCGTCACCGACAAGTCGGACAACGACTGGGCCGCCTTCTGGTTGCCGAGCTGCAACCCGAAATCGTTCGCCACCTGCGCAAGGATCGCGATCGCCCGATCCCGGTACTGGGACGCGTACGGGATGTACGCTTCCTTACCAGCCTCGGCGAACACGGTGTTGCTGCCGGACACGAACGTCGCCTGATTCGCGACCATCGGCTTGATGCCGCCGGCCGCCATCAGGTCGACTCCGGCGCCGGTCTGGATCCCGCCCGCGGCCTTCTTCTTCGGTGGCGTAGAAGGCGCCTTGATGCCCACGGGGATCTCAACGGGCTTGATGTACATCTGCAGCAAGTCGTGAAGCTTCTGCTGAGCTGCCGTCGTATCAGCCGTGATCTTCAGTTCCTTGGACTTAAGCTGCGCAAGCACGTCGCGCAAACCCTTAGCGCTGCCCATGGCCTTCTCGGCATCGCTCCGGCTGATCCCGTACGCCTGCGCTAGCTTGAGGATCTGCTCGCGAGCCTCTTGGTTCTTGCCGGCCAGCGCCGTTAGTTGCGGCAACTGCTCCAGGATGGCGCGGGTGCCGTCCGTAGTCTTACCGCTCAGCGTCTGTGCGCCATCAGCCGCCGCCTTGACCTTGTCGATGTAGCCGATGAACTGCTCGCGCGCTGCAACTACCGCTGCCCGCTGCTTGTCCGTCATGCCGGAGCTGATCTCTAGCTTGCCGTTCGCGGCGTGAATCGCCTTCTCGGCCTCGGCGAAGGCGGCCTTGAGACCATTGAGCGCTTGGATGGCGTCTGTCCGGCTGGAGAACGCGCCGAGCGACGTGTTGAACCCATCCATCGCCAGCTTGCCCTTGTCCACGCCAGCCGCAGCCTCAGCGGAGGCGTTGCCAGCCACTCGGACAGCCTGCGAGTAGAGAGGGAACAACTCGTTCAACTTTTCGACAGGCACGCCCGCCTTCCTCGCCTCGTCCTGCAGGCGGGCGAAGGCTGCGTTGGCCCCCTCAAGGTTGCCGCTCGTGACCATGCCGGTCAGCGCGGCGTCGAGGTCGGTGAACCGCTGTTCGATCCGGTCCACAGCAGAGTCCACGCCGGGCAGTACAGCCCCCAGTTCGGTGAACGGGTGCCAGATCGCGACGTCGTACAGACCAGGGTCGAGCAGTTGCTTGACGTCGTCCTGGAACCCCGCCGCGGCCTCGCCTGAATCCTGAAGGGCAGACGTCCACTGATCGGCCAGGTCGCCGGCCCACTTCCCCGTCTGCCCGAGCTCGGTGAGAGCGAGGGTGAGCTTGTCGATCCCCTGGGACTGGCCAGAGATGGCATTGATCGCGCTTCCGGTCGCCTCAAGTCCAATCACAGCAGCGGACACACCGATAGCCGCCTTGCCGAAGGCCGCCATCTTGCCGCTCGCCTTGCCTGCCGATGCCCCGGTGGCGGCGATCCCACCTGCAAGGTTCTGCCACGCGGCGATGCCCGACATGCCCAACGACGCAAGCTTGATCGCGCCGATGGCGAGGGCAATCGCCTGAATGTGCTCAGGGTCCATGTCTGCGACTAGCTTCGCGAGCAGGCCGAGCCCGGAGAAGGCTCCAACGCCGAGCGGGGCGATCGCCTCGCCGATGTTCCCGATCGCCCTGGCGACGTTTTTGATCAGCTCCCAGACCTCGGGGGCCTCCCGCTTGACGAAGGCGATGAACTCGTGGAACTCGGGACTCGACTTCAAGTTCTGGCCCCACACGGAGAACGCCTGTGTGGCCTTCTCGATCCCACCAACAACGGTCGGAGCAAAAGGCAAGAAGGCGTCGATAACCCCCGCCACGCCGGTCGTGACGTTGAGGAACGAGCGCCCCAGGCCGGTCAGCGCTCCCGGCACTTGAGTGTTGAGATTGAACAGGAACTGCTGCCAGAACGGACCGGTCAGCGCCTTCTCAGCATCTTGGCCGAGCGTCAGGAAGGCAGCGCTGGCGCTCTTGGCCAGCGGACCAGCTTCGTTCAGCCCCAGCCGCATCAGGTCAAGCCCTTGAGCGATGACCGGGAACACGTTCGGTTCCAGGCTGCGCTGCCAGGCGACGTACTCGTCCTTGAACTTCTTGATGTTCTTGGCGAGCTCGATCTCCTGCTTGTTCAGGTCCGCGAAGGCGTCCTTAAGCTTCGCCGCTCCGCCACCCCCGCCGGACATGGCGGCCTGCTGCTGCAGGTGGAGCTGCTTGAGTTGGGCTTCCGCCTGCGCGACCTTCTCTTGGGCCTGCGCGAGCTTGTCCAGGCCGTCTTGGTACTGCTTGGTGCCCTTGACGCCGGCCTTGTTCGCCTCGGCCGTGTCCTTACGGGCCCGCTGGGTCTTGACCTCCTGCTCGCGGCTCCGCTGTTGCGCCTGCTCCAGGGAGAGCATGGCCCGCTCAAGCTCCAGGTCGCTGGCCTTGCCCTGGGAGTGCTTCTCTTGGACTTCGGCCAGCCGAGCCTCGGCCTCACGGACAGCCAGAGCCGCATCCTTCTGCGACAAGATCGACCGTTCGAGGCTGAAGTTCATGTCCTCAAGCGCTCGCCTGCCAGCCTCGCGCGCCCGAGTCAGGTCCTCCTGTGCCTGCTTCTCCTCGTTCTGGGCGTCCTTCAGCCTGCGCTCGGCCTGCTCCAGTTGCATGGCCTGCTGGGCTGCCTGAGCAGCAGACTGGCCAGCACCGCCCGTTGCACCTCCAGCACTCTTCGCGGCGGATTCCTGAGCCTTAAGAGCGTCGTTGATCCGCGAGAGCGCAGGGACCGCTACAGCACCGAAAGCTGCAGCTCCAGCGCCAGCCGCGGCGAATGCTCCGCCGAGCGCCGTCACGCCGACAGCGAGGGTCGTCACCGCAGGCAGGGACGCGAGAGCTGCGCCCACCATGGCGATGCCGCGCAACGCGCCGGCGACGTCAGCGTCTACCTCGACACGGGCGTCCTGGCCGTTGACTCGGGAGACCTCGGCATCCACTGCGCGCAGTTCGGCTAGCGCGCTCCCGATGTCGGCCTTGACGTCTATGGTGGCCGACTGGCCTTGGAGCTTCTCTAGCTCGCGCTCGATCTCCTGCAGCTGCGCCTGAGCGGATGCGGCGTCGATATCGATGCCGATCTTCTTGTCGGCGAGCTTCTCCATCTCGGCGCGCAGTTGAGCAAACTTGATTTCGGCTGGACTGGAGTCAGCGTCAATCTCGATCTTCGGGAGCGCCTTGGTTGCTGCTTCTAGCCGCCGGCGGAACTGGTCAGCGTAGGCGCCGGTCTGAACCATCTGGCGCGACAGGTCTTCGGTCGATCTCTTGGCCTGCCCCATGCCGGCCACGAAGTCCGATACTCGGGCGCGCAGGTTGATGGACACAGAGCGGTCAGCCATGACTCACCGCCCCTCAGATCACGATTCGTGCCATTCGGCGCAGAAGGGGCGATGGAACGTGGCATCATCGCTGCGGATCGGGGGATCCTCGCGAAAGGACCAACGGTGAACAGCAAGCGCGCATGGTGGAGCTACTGGCCAGTCCGAGTAGTGCTGGCGATCATCGCCCTGATCCTCTTCGCCGGCATCGTGACCGGGATCGCTCAGGCGCTGAACATCACCTAGCTCGTCTGCTCGATCTGCCACGTCAGCGCTTCAGGCCGGATGACCTTCTTCTTGGCGTGCTCTTCCTGAGCCGCGACCCGGGCATCACAGGCGTGACACCGCCGCGGTGTCGGCACCTTGTACGTGTGGACCGGTTCGCCGTCATGCATCGCTGTTGTGTCGACTAGGTCCAGCCTGCATCCTGGGCATTTGCCTGCTAGCCAGCGCAGGTAGGCGGCCGACCAGGCGTAGTCCTCATCCAGCCACTCCGGATCCCAGACGGTTTCGATGATCTGCTCGCCGTCTGGGCCGGTACGGATGGTGGTGACGGCTCGTTGCTGCCGCCCCAGCAGTTTTGATCTGGGCACTCCCCAGGCGTGAGCTACTTCGAGCTCTTCTTGGAGAGTGCCAGAACTGCGGAGGCGGCCAACGAGGAAGGGATGTCGAGGTCCTGAACGTTGACTGCGTTCGCTGCCCTGAACAGGGCCCCGTACTGCGCAGCGGTGAGGATGTCGACCAGTTCGCCGGCTTCCTCATTGGTCATCGGGTGGGAGACGCAGCAGGCGGCGATCAGTGCCACGCCGAACGTCTCCCAGTTGACGTCCGACCCCTTGGCCTCGTCCTCGTCCGTCGGAGGGTGCTTCGCCACGAGGTCGGAGTATTCGCGCCGGGTGAGCCCCTTGAAGCGGAACACCTCCGTGTGTTCGCGCATCTCCTCCTGCAGCGCCTGAATCTGGCGTGCGATCTCAGCCGCCTCCGGGTTCGCTGAGCCGGCCAGGGTGCCCTTGGAGGGCTGTTCGCGAGCCTTGGCCAGGTCACGCTCCATCTGCTCGTAGGTGACCTGAAGGTCGCCCGCCACGCAGATGGAGACGCTCTTCTCCGGGCGGCGAATCTTCGCCTTGAGATCAGAGACAGCGCTCACGCGGCCACCACAGCTTCACGCAGGTACCGGCCGGACGGGAACAGCTTGACCGTGGCCCGGTCGTACGTCTCAGCCTCAGGAGCCAGCTCCGAGGGCTCCCCGCACGTGACCGTGTAGATGGAGATCTTCTGGCCGGCGGCATATGGGGTGTCGTAGGCGACGCCGCGGCGGACCACGAAGTAGCCCTCCGTGCCGTTCGTCATCACCGACCACATGCGGTCGTTCGCGGTCACGCTGTCACGAAAGAACGTCAGCTCGATCTGTGCCTGGGTCCGACCGGGGCCCTGGAACGTCTGCGTCGAGGCGAGCGTGTCACCCTCGACGGCCCCCTGGTCGATGCTGATGCTCAGCCCGTCAGCGGTAATGTACTCCTCGCAGGCGACGATGCCGACGGCGGTGAGTTCCGCCACGGTCGGCGCCGACAGGACAGCCACAGACGGGACGAACGTCGCCTTCGTGTTGCCGTCCGACAATCTCTTGCTCACGGCCTACTCCTCCGTGTTCTGGGCAGGCCGCGAGCCCGCCTTGCTGGTGGTCTTGGGGGTGTCCGACTTGTCCGGCTGACGTTCGGCGTCCTCGCGCTCGTCGGGCAGGATCGCGTAACCTTCGCGGTTCTCCCAGTACGGGCGGGCGTAGGCGTCGATCTCGAAGGTGTTGCCGTACGGGTCGCGGATCTTCAACGTGCTCACGCGCGCATCACCGCGATCGAGACTGTGGTGGTGGGCGAGCACGCGATTGCGATCCGGCCGTCAGCAGGGTCGACGTACTCGGGCAGCAGCGGGATGGGGACGTCCGCGCCGGCGGCGACCGCCTTGGTCTTTACTGGGTTGGCTACGCCGTACTTCGTGTTGCCGGGCACGGTGATGGTCGCCGTAGTCGATGACCCCGAGCCGTTGCGGATGATCACGAAGGTGCCTTCCGCGTACAGGACCCGGTCGCCCGAGCCGCCCACGGCGGAATAGGTGATCGCCGCCTGGCTGGAGATCGCCTGCGGGGTGTCTAGGTTGGCCATGCGCTCTCCTTGGGCATGCCGAAGAGCCCGCGCACGCGCCGTGCCGGGCTAGGAAACGGGGTGGGCTAGGTCGGGTCTGACCTGAAGTGGAATTGGGCGACCCCGTAGTGCACGGGCGGCGTAGCGGCGTCGTCCCTGGTCACTGGGCGGTCCAGCGGGACCCGATAGACGGGGAAGGTGGCGCGGCCAGAAACGGAAGGCGTCACGCCAATGAGAGCAGCCCGCACCTTGTCCATAAACGTCTCCACCTGGTCCTGCGTCGCGCCGACGCAGGTGAGTTGGAAGACGAAGTCCAGACTGTGGTGGGGCAGAGCGAGCGCTGTGGGCTCGTCCTGGCCCGGGAACGGGAACATGACCGCGTACGGCTTGAAGTCCGACGAGCCGGGAGTGCCCTGCCATCCACTGCCCGCAGGAGGCTTCCCCCGCCCCACTGCGACGCTCGCAGCGACCAGCAGCGCCAGGACAGCGTCAGTGTGCGGCTTGGCCGCTGCGACCGTCATTCGAGCACCCGGCCGCCGATGGATTCGATCGCTTCCACGAACTGCTCAGAGGTGCGCGCGAAGGCGGGGCCGAGGTATGGCTGGGGTGCCATCCTGCTGGTCCCGAACTCCACGTAGCCGGCGTAGTTCGCTGTCGCGCCAGCTTCGAACCCGTAGCCGTCGGGGTCGAAGTCCACGCCGATGCTGTTCTTGAGGTTGCCGGTGTCCACGGGGGCGAGGCTCTGAGCTGCAGCCACGGTATCGAGGCCAGTCTTCTTCACCGCCGCCTTCACCATGGCTTGCGTCTTGGCGGTGGCGTTGTCGATCGCTACTTCGAGCCGTGCCAGCTCGGAGAAGTCGAAGTCGCTCATCACGCCTCCGGTTCGCTCAGGTTGATCTTCGCCTTCAGAACGCGCTCGAACCGTTCGGTGGCGTACCGGATGTCGGTGACGATCAACTGCTTGCCGACGATGGCCGGGTCTGGGGCCTCGTCCATGGTGATGAGGTCGCGCTCCAGGACCTCGGCGGCATCCCACTCGATCGCCACCTCGTACGAGGCGACAGCGGTCTGCTGCTCCCCCACCACGACGATGTTCGACGGGGACGGGGCGGTGATCCTGCACGGCCCCGTGTAGACCGTTGTCGGCGCTGGCGGGTGCCATGTCCCGTCCGGGTCTTCCGTGCCCTCCCCGGTCCCGGGCCGGGTGATGGTGCAGCGGCCCGTATGCGAGCCCGAGGCGACCGGGCGGTGATGCTCAGACCACCTCGGGTGGATCGGCGCGGAGCCTGAGAGGGGAGACACCAAGGCCTCCCCTCAACAGGACTCGTAGCCGAGATAGCCGCGGTAGCCCAGCCACGGGTCGAAGTCCACGACATCGAAACCGACCGAATCGTCCCCGACACCCTCGTCCACCTGGCGGCGAAGCTCCGCGGCCCTGGCCCGCAGCTCGGCGGCCACAGCAGGGCCGTCGGTCTGCAGGTCCTGGGTGCGGATCTTCTTGCCGACCAGCGCTTCCGACGAGGCAATGGTGTCGAGGGCCGCCGCTGCGGCCAGCTTGACCGAGCCCTCCATCGCGAGGAAGGCGTCGATCTGGTCGTCCGCGAGCAGCAGGTTCGCCTCATCCACATCAGGGATCAGCAGGCGAACCCGCCCCCGGTCGGTGGTGTAGTCGATCGCCATCCGGCACCTCCTAGGAGGCGGGGATGACGGCGATCCCCCACGACGCGGACGCCGGGTCGATCGCTCCGGCGGTGCCGTTGATGATGCGGATCGTCACCGTGTTCGCGGCGCTGACGAACGCGGAGAACACCAGGCCAGCGGTGAGGTTGCCGGGCGGGGCGACGATCACGAAGTCGCCCGTAGCGGCTCCCGTCACAGTGGCGGTGAGCGTGCCCACAGCGCCTGCGGCAATGGACGCAAAGTCCAAGGTCGCTGTGGCGGTGAGCATCTTCTGCGCGGCGGGCACCCGCCCGCTGCTGTTCAGGGTGGCCAGCCCGCCTGGGCGGCCCTTGATGGTGGCAGTCATCAGCCTGCCTTTCTAGTGGAGCGCTTGCTTGGAGTGCGCCGGGCTGGAGACTCAGACGGAGCGGGGGAAGGCTCGTCCGTAGCAGGTTCGCGTAGCTCGACCTGCCCGGCCGGCTCCCCGCCTGGCGTAGGAGTCTGCTCGGGCAGCCGGTCCAGGAGACGTGCCAGCAGAGCGTTCGTTTCCGCCTGCTGCTGGGCGATGACCGCCAGGAAGGCGTCCCCCGGCGTGTGTACCGGGGGAAGCTGCAGCGGCGTCACGGCGAGGCGGTGCCGTTGGCGGCCAGGCCAGACTTCGGATCCATCAGCACGCCGCCGTACACGTGGCGCAACTTCCACTCGATCGAGTCGGTGTCGAAGTCTCCGTCCATCGGGTCCACCGCGGCGCCGCCCACGCGGGTGGCGTTGGGGTGCTTCTGGAACAGCTCCGGCGTCTCGTGACCGATGAGGAACCCGACCTCCATGGCAGGGCGGCCCGTGGACGGGTTGGCGAACAGATACCAGGCGGTGTTGCCGCTGGTGGTGTCCACGATCGGCAGCCACGGGTTCACGACCAGCGTGACGCGGTTCCGCATCCAGTTCGCGACACGGAGCTGGTCGTTGCCGGTGTTATCGCCGCCGCCGGACGCGGCGAGGATCTCGCTGGCGTTGAGAATGTTGCGGGCCACGACCTCCAGCGCCGGCGGCACGACCAGGTGGACGGCGTCGATGTAGATCGGGGCGCCGTCGGTGTCGACCTGGGCGGCGAGCTTGGTGAACGCCGCCTGCAGGCTGGTGGTGTTGAGCGCGGTCGTGGTGAAGCCGGTGCCGCCCGCGGCCTGCACGTCGGCGACGGCGAGCAGGTTCTTGTTGCCGCTGCTGAAGAACGTGCTGTTCGGGCCCGTCGAAGACGCGTACAGGCTGGTGGCGAACTTCTCCTCCGACCGGCGGGCGGCGTTGCCCAGTCGGGTCGGGATGTCGGCGAACGCGTCCAGGTCGTCGTTGATCAGCACTTCCCACGCGAGCGGGATGCGCCGGCCGAACTTCTTGACGCCGTACTCGTACTTGCCGTCGGTCAGTGCAGCGGCCGGGTACTCCGACTGCTGCTTGACCTCGTCCAGGATGGCCTCGCCGCCGTCGATGGTGAACCGCTTGACGGTGCGGAAGTCACGGACCCGGCCGCGGCGGGCGATCTGGTCCCACTGGACGGGCATCTGCTGGTAGTTGGCGAGGATCTGCCGGTCCAGGACGTCGCCGAACAGGTACTGGAAGTCGGAGGTCGTCATGGCCTCCTGAAAGTCCAGCGCGGCCCGCTTCGACCCCTGAATGACACGCCCGTACAGTTCGGCAGCCTCCAGCAGGTTCTGCCGGTAGGCGGGGTTGCCGGTGCGGCCGGCCCTACGCACGCGGGCGGACAGGCTGGTGCCCTCGCCCGCATAGATGGTGTCGGTGGACGCCTCGGAGGCGCGCCAGGAGGCGACCTCGGGGAGCACGTCGAGAACGGTGGTGCGCATCATGCTCCCTAGTAGCCGATCTTCACGCGGATGGTGTTCGTGGCGCCCGAGCTGACCGCTTCAAGGGCGTAGCCGAACCGGACGCCGTTCGTGTTGTCCTTGTTCAGCTTGTGCGGGGTGGCAGCGGCGTCGTAGTAGAGGATGTCACCGACCGCGATCGCGGCGTTCGTCGTGGTCTCGCCCTTCACGGGGAAGTCGTAGACGCCATTGAACTTGACGGTCGTGGTGCCGTCCGCGTTCTCGTCCGTCAGAGCAACACCGGGAAGCTGGCCGACCAGCACCGGGTCCCCCGAAGACGGGGTGGCCGGCTCGGAGCAGACGACGTCGAACTGGTCGCCGTGGTTGTACACCTGGTTGGTAGCCATCAGATGTTCACCCGCCCCTTCGCGGCAGCCTTAGCGACATCAGCGGACAGGCCGATGCCGGAGAACACGCGCTCCAGAGCGCCGTTCAGGTCGGACTCCGACAGGGTCTCGACGTCGGACGAGCCGCCCAGGCCGCGGACGTCGCCGACCCCGTGAGCCTCCAGGAGGCGGGCCGCGTAGGTGCGCTCGGCCTCGATCGCCGCAGTGACGGCAGCGTCGAGAGCCTGCGTGTTGGGCTGGCCGGACTCGTTCAGCGGGACCCGGTCCAGGACCGCGGACTCCACGCGAGGCGTGATCAGGACGCCGATCTCGCCGGGCAGGCCGGACTCGGCGACGAGCCGAGACACGGCACGGCGGGCGGCGTCGTTGGCGACCAGCCTGCGAGCTTCCGCCACGGCGGCATCCCGCTCGGCGAGCGCGCGCGCCTGAGCCTGCTGCGCCTCGGTGAGCGCCTGCGCGCTGGCCCGGTACTGGTCACGCTCGGCCTCGGCAACCGCAGCTCGGGCGGACGCTGCCGCCGACTCGGTCACCTCGGCTTCAGTAAGGGCGCCACCGCTGTCCGGCGCGCCCTGCTGGTTGGTGCCACCGCTCATCGGGGCATCCTCCTCAGGGGTGTTGGCCGGCGGCGCCGGCACGTTCTCGGGTGCCTTGGTCTTCGAGGTTTCGAAGACTTCGGCAGGCGCAACCTCGGGCTCTCGCCAGGGGTCGCGCTGGTACAGGTGGGCGGCGTCAGCCTCGATTCGGGAGGTGAACGCGGCCAGGGCGTCGCCGATCGCGGAGGAGCAGGTGATGCGTTCCTCGCGGGTCAGGCGTCCTTCGCCGTACATGTCGTCGGCGAGCTGCGTGAAGATGGAGTGGATGCGGGATTCGAGCCACGCGCCGACGTTGGCGGCCTCGGCAACCTGCGTCTTCCGCTCCGACCATGACAGGATTTCGCCGCCGCTGGAGCCATTGGAGAAGGGCCGCGCCTCGGTGGCCTTGCGGAGCAGGTCTCCTGACTGGGCTCTCGCGGACTCCAGGAGGGCGACGACCTTCCCTCCGGCGCCGGCCGCGGTCACGAAATCCACGCTTGCGGCCTCGGTGAGCGCGGTGACGATCGGGCCTCGAATCGCTTCGTCCTTCGACGCCTCGACGGTGCCGGACGCCCGGATCGACATGCCGATGTCGCCGGCCATGGCCTCGACCACGGGCGCCCAGTGCGGGTACACCTCGACGTCTGCGTACAGCCCGTCCCGCTCGTACACGGCGGTGGAGGCGAGCTTGCCGGCGAGGTCCCTGACTGACCGCTCAGGCCGGTCGTAGGACTCGGTCGCGCCCGGGTGGTCGAGGAAGACCGGCAGGCCCTCCCGGAACACCGCAGCGTCCCGCTTCAGCATCTCCGCCGGGTAGAAGCCCGATGAGCCTTGGATATCGCCCTGGATGATCCGGGCACGGAAGCGGCGTCCCTTCGGCGGCTGCCCTCCCGCGGCTTCCGTCAGCGAGGTCGACTCTTGAAGGTTGTGCTGCGTCGGCGTAGCGCTCTCGTCGATCAGGTTGGACACGGCTCGGCTCCAATCGTGTTGATGGGCGCCGTCAACGGCCACGCCCCAGTCATCGCCGCCCTCTGGGCTGATCGTCAGGGTGCTGCCGGGCTTGCCCCAGCGGCCTGACAGGTCGACACGGACCTTGCCGACGTTCGTGGACACCGTCTTGCTGTAGGAGTCCTTGGCAGGGGTGTAGGCGTCGTCCATGTCGTCGATGAACTGGTCGATCGTGCTGCTGATCTTCGACAGGGACGTCTTGTTGAACGCGACCTCGACAGGTGTGCCGTCGTTGCCGAGATGCCGGATCCCGATCTTTTTCCCGTCCGGGAACACGTCCACGTCGCCGTTGCCGGTGTCGACACGGGTCGCCTGATCGGCCCGCTCGTGCTCACGCTCAAGCCGGGTCACGTCTCGCTGCGTCAGCTCCAGGCTGGGGCCGTCGTCGAGGTCTGCTCGGACGCCGCCCTTGGTGCGGGTGACGGTGCCGACGCCGGGCAGGTGTTCGGTCTCGCCAGCGTCCCAGTCGTCGGCCACCGACAAGGTGTTGAGGAGTTTGGTCGCCTGGTCGGGGGTGAGCCGCTTGGAGGAGTTGCCGTCGCCGATGCTGACGTCGTTGTTGGCGTGCCGCTCGATGGTGCCGGCGCCGCCCTTGGAGAGGACTACTGACCCAGACGCGAGAGTGTCCGGCATGCCTTGACGGCCGCGGCGTCGACCACCGGACGGGCTGTCAGAGGCGTGAGACGAGCCGCCGCCAGCACTCCGGGCGAACTGGCCGTCACCGTCCCGAGGATGGTCGGCAGCGTTCCATGAGTGGCGTCCCTCGCGGAGGTCGGGCATGGTTACTCCTCCGCTCGTCTCGGGGTGACAGTTCTTGTGGAAGATGCGAGCAGGACTCTTTTGTCGGTGCCTCTGGGGAGACTGGTCGGATTGGTTCCTCAGAGAAGGGAGTGGGTCAGTGGCGACCTACGTCATCCACGGCACTCATGGTCACCCCGACAAGGTGGAGGCCGACCGCTTTGCGACGGTGGGAGAGTTCGTCGACTTCTTTAAGCGCGAAGGCGGCGAGGAAGTCGTTGTACTCCGCGTTGCGGCTGGTCGAATCGTCACCATCCAGCGGACTGCCAGTTAGATCTCAGTCATGTGGTGCTGCACGCCCGTGAGGTGCAGCACCACATGACTGAGACGACGGTCGCGCCCTTGCCGGGCGATCAGGCGGCGCGCCTCTGTCGGCGCGGTACGGCCTTGAGCGGTCTCACCTGGTAGCTGGGCCGCCAGTCGGGGCTGTCTCTCCTGATGGCCAGCTCGGACCAGTCAAGGTCACCGTCCTTGAGCATGTCGAGGCGGCGCCTGCCCATGATCTGCTCCTGCTCGGCGTCGGCCAGGGCGTCGAACCAGGCTCGGGCGTCGGGCAGTAGGTCGTCGGGTTCCGGGATGTCGAAGCCGAGGTCTTGCCAGCTCTTGGTGCGCGGCGTCCTGGAGCAGCGGCAGTTCGGGTGGCCTTGTGGTCCCGGCTCCGACAGCGGATGCAGGGTGCCGTGCTTGGACAGGCAGGCTGGGCAGACACGTGGGTCGAGGGAGGCGTTCCACAGCCAGCCGGCGAGGACGTCCCCGTGCTCTGCCTGGGATGCGTCAGCGGCAGCCCGGGAAGCGTCCAGCATCTCCGTGCGGGCGATCGTGGCGGCCCTTGCGAGCCCTCCGTTGAATGCGCCCTCGACGCGGCGCAGCATGCGCCTGGCGGCCTCTCGCGGATTGTCTCCCACTGCCACACCCCGCACCAGTTCGCCGCGTACGGCCTCGGTCGCCTCTCGCGACAGGGGCCGGGCTCGGGAAGTGATCTGCTGCGTGGTGCGGGTGACGATCGCCGCCAATGGGTCCTGGTCTGCTCGCCCGAACCTGACCGCGAGCTGGAGGCGGGACCCGGGCGGGAGCTGGCTGGCGGTCAGGTCCCGCTGTGCCGTGTACGTCACCCGGGCCGCCTCGTCAGCGGCAGCAGACGCCGCCCGGATGGTGAGGCCGGCGAGGCGTTCGAGCGCTTCCCGGATCAGGTCGAGCGCCGTCATCGCGCGGCGGGTGCGGGCGATCTGCCTCCGTGTGGGCCAGCCGCCGTCCGCCGAGCGCAACAACTCATCGATCGCTGCCGCGGTCTCGAAGACGAGCTCGTCCCACGCCCTCACCCAGGCGCTAGTCAGCGTTCTTACGCTGCCGTCGGCGATCTGGTTGATCTGGGCTCTCAGGGTCGCGATCAGCGTCATCGTCTCCGGAGTGATCGCCATCGTCGCCTCCGTCGCCCTCTTCCGGGGGTTCGTTAGGCTCGTCACCGCTGCCGAGCATGCGGGCCGGATCCTCGCCGCGGCGATAGGCGTCGACTGCTGCCTGGCCGGCACCCTTCACTGATCCTTCGGGAGGCTTGAAGTTGCCGTCCTCGTCCGTGAGTTCCTGGACGATCTCGTCCACGTCCTTCACGCCGAGCGCTTCCAGCAGGAGGCGGACGATCACGAGGGGCGGCACGTACCCGGTCTGGTCTGCCTTGGTGATCGAGTCGATGACCGTCGAAGGATCAAGGTCGTCGATGTCAGGCCACGAGATGTCCAGCGTGGCCTCGACCCCGCCGGCCAGTTCGACTGTCTCGACTTCGTCGTCCACGGTCACAGTGCCCTTGAGCGGTCCTTGTGGGGCCTTCACGGCGGCGGCGATGACGTAGCCGAGGATGGCCTGGAACGTCTCCGTCCACGCCTGCCGGCGGTGCTCCATGGTCCGCTCGGTGGGGCTGTCCAGCGTCTCCGCAGTCGCTCTGGCGCCGGTCACGCCAGGGTCGCCGAGCAGCATGGTGACGGGCAGGTCGAGCGCGCTGGCCGTCATGGCAGCGAGCGGACGACCGGATTCGCTGTCGATCGTGGCGCCGGACTTGGGGACCGCTTCGAGTGCCATGTCGGGCGTCATGAGCGCCGTGGCGCCGGCGCGTTGCGCCTCGCCTGTATACCGATCGGTGGCAGGGGCGGCGGCGATGCGTGCCTTGGCGGCGGCCTGCTTGCTGCCCTTGCTGGTCAGCCTCCACGCGAACCGGGACAACGCCTTCACGAGCGTGGCCCAGTCGGTCAGGAAATCCTTGTAGGCGGCGGCCCAGTCGATCGCCGCGTAGACGACGCCCAGCCCGAACTTCCAGCCCTTCAGCCCGCCGACCTTCATGTGGTAGACCGGCGCGTCCCACATGACCTCGGCGGCCTCGCCCGTCTGGTCACGCACCCGGAGCGGCTTGGGCCCTTCGGGGCGGTAGCCGAGCGCCGGGTAGTAGACAGTGCGATGCCTGGACGTCTGGCCGCCCGTGATCGGGTCGGTCGACGTCTCGTAGTAGACGCGCTTGTAGTACCAGGGTTCGGAGATGTCCTCCGGGTTGGTGATGACGTCGGCGATCTCGTCCCACGGGATGCTGCGCGCCTTCACCTTGCCGGTGCGCGGGTTGGTGAACAGCGCCCAGAACAGGTTGGCGTCCGTGTCCAGTGCCCGCTCGTTCTCCTCGCGGGCCTGCGCGCCGGTCAGGCAGCGCTTGTTGCCTGGGTCGTCGAGGAACGACTGGATCAGCGCGTTGACGTCTTCGTCGCGGGCGCTGATCTCGACGCCTTGCCCCCACACGTACGCCATGCGGAGTGCGAGACCGCGCTTGATGAGCGGGTTCTTGAGCGCCATCAGCCGGTTGACGGCGGAGATCTGCCGGAGGCCGTCGCGCGAGAACTCCTGATCGGCCATCGTGGTGAGCCGCTGCCACCCGGGCTCGTACATCCGAGCTTCGAGATCAGCGATCGACTCCTGAAGGTGGGCGACCATCTGCCGATCGGCCTTAACCACCTCGGCCAGTTCGGTCCGCCCGGTCACCCGGTAGAACGTTTCCTGGAGTCGGGAGGCGATACCCACGATGCCTCCTCGCTCAATACATGGAGATCGAGTAGCCGTCGAGTTCGTCGTCCAGTTCGGTCGCATCCACGATCAGGTTGCCGGCGAGGATCGGGGCGAGCAGCATCCGGTTGATCGCCTGCGTGGCGGCGTCGACCTGGTCGTCATGGGAGCCGTTGGGGAAGGCCGCGGCCTCATTGACGAAGCCGCCGACCCACGGGGCGATCTCCGGGGCGGGTAGCCACACCTGGCCGGCCTCGATAAACGGGGTGACGGCTCTTGCTCTGGCTTCCTTCGACCCGTCTGGTTCGACCGGCACGAGGCCGGACACCTGGCGGGACAGGCTGTTGATGACGGCTGTGCCGTTGGCCTTGTCCTCCACCAGCTTCAACGTCGCCTGAGGCCACTTGGCGGCCATCTGACGTAGCGCCGCACACGTAGCGGTGAAGGACAGCCGGTCGTGGACCTGGTCGAGGAGGAACAGCTCCAGCCCGTACCTGGCCCACACCTGCCCCACCACGTAGTCGGAGCCGTCAGTGTCCTTGAACGCCATGTCCCACGACATGCACACCTCGTCGGCGCCAGGGGCGATGTGCGTCCCGTCGTCGCGGACGATCCATCGTGGCGAGGTGAACTCGCGCCACCAGTCACGCTGGAAGATGTCACCGGCAGCCGGAGCGGGCCGGCCTTGGTAGAGGCTGGCCCACGTACGCGAGCCTGAGCGGACCTTGATGGCCTCCCACTGGGCTCTCGTACGCCCGCGGGCGGACTGCATGTACTCGCCAGGCTCACGGCCGAGCGAGTCCACCTCGCCCTTGATCGGGTCGTGGTCGGCCTGGGCGGGGATGTTGACCACCCGCCACAGGTGGCCGTCCTCGGCGGCGAGGAGACGGCCCGCGAGGTCGTCTTCATGCCAGCGGGTCAGGATCAGTACCACTGGGGCGCCGGGGGCGAGCCGGGTGGCGGCGACGTCGGTCCACCAGTCCCAGGCTCGTTCCCGGTAGGTCGGCGAGTCGGCCTGTGCGCGGTCCTTGATTGGGTCATCGATCACCAGGAGGTCCACTGGCCGGCCTGTCAGAGCTCCGCCGATGCCGGCCGCGTAGACGCCGCCCTCCTGGCCTACAAGCTGCCACTCATGCTGCGCCGACAGATCGTCCCGTACGGACAGGCCGAGCTTGGAGCCGTGGACGAGGATGTCGTCCCGGATCGCACGACCCCACCGGCGGGCAACCCCATGTTCATAGGAGGCGATCGCCACGCGCGTGTCGGGCCTCTGCGTCAGCGCCCACAGAGGGAAGCGGCGAGAGGCCCGTTGGCTTTTCCCTCCTGAGGCGGCATCGACAGGATCAGGCGACCGTCAGGCGTGTTCAGCAAGCGGACGAGTTCAGCGTCGATCAGGTCGAGCGCCGGCGTCTGCCTCGTCTTGCGATCAAGAGCCTTCGCCAACTCGCCAGGGGTCGCCCACAGCGGCCGGAGGTGGCCGAGCTTGTTGATGGCCGCCGTGCGTAGCGTGGAGAGGAGCCGTTCCTGAGCTTCGGCGGGCCAGTCACGCCAGCCGCGTGGGAGCGTCGAAGGCATGCTCATGGTCACCTCGCGCTCTACGGTTCGGATGGCTCCGTGTCGTCGGCCATCCCGAGTTGGGCGGCGAGTTGTTCGATCTCGGACGTGATGGCGTCGGACACCGTGACGTTCGTCCTCGCCGGCGCGTCCAGACCGAGGAGTTTCGCCCGACGCTCCTGGATCTTCAGCAGCCGGTCCATCGCCGCGAGGACAGGCCCATTGTCCGCAAGCGGTGGGCCTCCCTCTTCCAGGTAGATGACCTTGCCGTGAGAGATGGCGTAGTGCTCGGTCTCCAGCACCTTGAGCGCCGCTTGATACATCTGGTCGAGGCGTTCGAGCTCGACGGCGCGAAGATCGTCGGCAGCTTCCTGAACCGTCTCGGCGAGGATGCGTTTGACCGCCTCGTGTGCCTTGCCTGGTCCTGCGAAGCCGAGCTCGTCGGCGATCTGCCGGTAGGTGAGGCCGCGAGTGCGGAGGCGGGCTGCTTGGGCGTCTCGTATGGCGGTGTCGGGGTTGCGTTCGAAGCGCCCGTTGCCCCCTCTGGTTCCCTTGGCCATGGGCGTTCCCTCGGAATGGGGTCAATGAGGTCGCTCTCTCGGCGACCTGCGGTGATTACAGAAGTGTGGGATGCGACCTGCGCGTTCTCAGCACCCTGGTTACGTACCGCTACCGTTCTGGTGGGCGCTCTCCAGGTGCTTGGCTGCTTCGTCCCACAGGCTGGGGATGGTGGTGACGTTCGCTATCGCAGGATCGTCCCTGTAGAGCTGGTACCCGTCGTCGCCGAGGTCGTAGTGGGCCAGGGGCTTGCAGAGGCGGTTGCTGTAGCAGTCCTGGCAGTGAAGGTTGATGCCGCCCTCTTCTGGCTCCAGGTAGAAGCGAGAGTCCGTCAGGGCGGCGATGAGCTGGTCAGCGGTGACCTTCACGATGCCTCCTCGCTTCGGCGCGGGCTTGGTCGCGTTGCCGTACCACCCACAGGAGGGCGAACGTCCAGGCTACGTCGCCGAGGGTGACAGGCTGGATGCCGTGCAGGCCGAGCCCGTACCAGGTCGCGACGCACACCGCTCCGATGGGGAGCGCGAAGCGGGCGATGAGGAACGCCTCGGGGCTGCCCGGGGGGTCGGCGAGTGCGCGCCAGGTTCGCACGAGGGCGCTACTCCCGCCGCTCATTGCTCGCCTGCGGCTGTCATGGTCACGCCGACGATGTGACGACTGGCGAGCACAGTCACTGTCTGGCCAGGCCCCTCGAAGGCGATCGAGTCGTCATCCGATTCGAGGAGCACCATCATCCGCTGCTTGCACTCGTCAAACGACGCGAAGACGGTGGTGTTCGTGTACGTGCCCGACGACAGCGTGAACGACAGCTCAACGTTCATGAGGGGTCTCCCGGGTATGGCGACGGCCCCGAGTCCGGGGAGCTCGGGGCCGTCTAACCTGCGGGGATCAGGCCGCAGGGTTCTTGATGCAGGCTCAGGCTTGGGTGCGCGGTACCCGGCTGTAGTCCTCGCCCTGTACGGGCTGGATCTCGTGGGCCGGCATCCATGACTGTGTGGGTTTCTGTAGCCCGCCGCGGAAGCCTGGTGCGTCGATCACGTACTCGATGAGCGCTTCCCACGTCCGGTCGGCGCGTTGCCGCCACGCCAGGATGTGTCCTGCTCCAGCGGGGTGAGCTGGGAGTTTCACGACGGGCGGGCCTTGCATGAGAGCGAGGATACCCAGCAGGGCGAACAGGTATTCGAGTTGGGCTAGCGGTTGGCGTCGAGCAGAGCGGCAGCCTCCGCCGTCAGGTGCTCCCGCAGGCGCGGCAGGTCGCAGGTGAGGATGCGGTCCAACACGATCGGGCAGGCGTGCTCCCAGCCGCCCTCAGCCTCCACCTGTTCCAGGCGGCCTACGAGTGTGGCGAGGTCGAGCTGTAGAGCGTCCACGTCAGGCACCATTGCACTCGGGCCCGGTGATCTTGCGTAGCAAGTCAGCGATCTTCTCCGGCGTGTCCGCACTGGCGTACACGTCCCGGCCACAGGGGCACTTCCCTTGGACGGTGATCCTGAGCGACGGGTCTTCCCACGTCCACGACGACCAGGCGCCGCCATTCTCGCCTGCGCTGTCCACCTGCTCTGGGCGGAAGCCATGTCCGTAGTGATCGGCGGCGAGCACCTGGGTCACTCTACGGACGAACTCCTGCTCCCAGGAGAGCTCTCTAGCAAGGGTGTGCTCTTGATGCATGGGGATGGCTCCGAGGGGTTGAGGGTTGTTCCGGGCGGGCTCTCCCAGCGAAGACGCGCACCTAGGTTGGTGTGTCCTCATACCCGCCCGGAGGTCTACGAGACCGTGACGGTCAGCCTGTTCCCGCAACGGGAGCAGGCGAGTTCCGTCATGATGCCAGCGCCCGTTCTGCGAGACTCGTTCATGCGCCGCATCTCGGCACCGCACGAGCAGGTGACCACGATGTTCATGGCGTTGCCGTTGCGGTCGGCCAGAACGACGCTGGGTGAGTCGGCGGCGAGGTCCCGCTTCGCGATCTGGTCGTGGAAGACGTTGTGCTCTTCCCGGAAGCGCTCATCGACCACACAGCCGCAACGGAGGCAGGTGTAGGAGTCGCTGCACATCATGACTCCAGCCAAGCAGGATTGAAGCCTTCGCGGTGGCGGTAGCCCGATGCGAGAGTTGTCAGCAGCAACGTCTCCGAGGACGTCAGCATGTCGTCCGGCCACATGCCTCCGAACTCTTCGGCCAACCGGATGGCTACCCTGCGCACCTCGGGCAGGACCTGATCCAGGATGGCCAGCTCCGCGTCGCAGCGGGCGATCGTGTCCCTGGGGTCGTGGAGGGCGATGTAGTTCGCGATGACGGGCTCATGCTCGGGACCGGTGGTGGTCTCGGCAATGAGGATCGCCTGCGCGTTGGAGATCTGTTGCGGGTAGCGGCGCTCCGACATCTCGACGCGCCACGGCCCGTGTGGGAGCGCTTCGGCTACTGCCTTGTCGCCCTCGATGACCGATCTCAGCCATGAGAGCAGGTCGGCGCTCATCCATCCCCCATGGCGATGTCCATGCCCTCGATGACGTACGCCAGAAGCGCGCGACAGATGGCCCGGTCCCGATGCCGCATGAACGCATGGTCAGCCCGGTCAAGGATCGTGACCGTGGGGTTGTCGCCCTCGGTCACGTACAGGATCGCGGGGCCGGGCGGCAGGGTGACTGTACGGAGCTGCTCCTGCTCGGAGTCGATGTGGATGGGCATCAGGCCACCGTCCCGTCAGGCCACCTGATCTGACCGTCGGCGCTGGCGCAAAGCCAGTCCTGGGCGAACAGGTCGCTACCGACCGGGCACCACTCGTGGGGCTCATCGTCGGAGTGGTGAAGCATGAGGACCGGCTCGTACACGAGCGCCCGCGCCTCAGACCGCTTGTAGTCGAGCCTCAGGCTCACGTACAGGCCGGGCGTCTCCCAGCCGGAGCGGGTGACCTTCATGCCCTCTTGGAGCCACTTCAGCGCGGCGGCGAAGTCCATCACACCTCCCGCAAGGGAGGCAGCGACGACAGGCGGACCCGTTCCATGTGAGTCACGGCCTGCCACGTCACCGGGTCGTAGACCAGCCGGCCGTCGCCGTCCCGCTCGTACACGGTGAGCGTCGCGCAGGGACGCCTGCTGCCGTACACCTCGATGCGCTTGATGTTCTCGGGGACGAGCCCTTCGGTGCGCATCCACCACAGGACGGTCTGGTACTCGGGTGTCAGGACCCGCTCGTAGGCGTCCTTGGCGTCCACGACGAGGCGGGGCTTGCGCCAGAAGCGGAGCCGCATCACTTGCCGCCCTCCATCGCGGGGGCGGCAAGGTACGGCGGCTCGGCCCGCACCTCGAACATCGGGTCCGTGACTAGCCCTTGCCCTTGCGCCGCAATGAGGACCAGTTGGTGAGCCACCTCGGCAGGGAAGCCGCAGGCGAGCAGTTCGTCGCGGTAGGCCGCCAACGTCCACGCGGAAGTCACTCGCCGCCAGCGTGGTCCGGAGGATGACTGAGAATCATCAACGGCGGCAGGCCGCTTCCGGAAGGCCATCATGCAGGTCTCCTGAGGCTTCGAGGGGTGAGGGATGTGGTGCCCGGCCTGGTCTCTGCTCCCGCCCTCTGGACCCCTCAGTCCCGAGAGTTGAGACCAGACCGGGACACCAGCTCGACACAGCACGGGGCTGTGGAGCGAGCGCACCTGTCCGCCGGGCAGGTGCGCGTCTATGGGGATCTCTAGCGGCGTATAGGGCCGTGAAATGCGAAAAGCCCCGCCGAAGCGAGGCTTTCAGGCATGGCTACCGCACGCCGTTTGATCTTTCAGTGAGCAGATTAGCACGCCACAGCCCGTTTACGCCTACTTCGGTCACGAGACGACTCCGCCCTGAACACGTCCGACAGCCGGAACAGCCTGTGCCGGCCCCTCGTGCCAGCCGGAGTCAACGCTCCACGGTGCACCCACACGTAGATCGTGGCCACCTTCACCCCGACCTGCTCGGCTGCCTCCTCGGCGGTGAACAGCGGGTCGTCGAAGATGTCGCCAGTCACGCCTCCACCCCAATGCCTTCGTCGAGCAGGGACGCGAGCCACGGCCACTGGTCGAACGGCCACCTGTGGCGCTGTGGGCGTTCCCACTGGCAGGGGCAGTCGAGGGCGTTGCACTGGCAGTCGGGGTTGACGCAGATGATCAGCTCACGCTCAGGGAACGCCCGCATCGATGTGGCGTCACAGATGTGGCAGCGGAACTTGAGCTTCCGCACCACCTCCGCGTCCCCGATCGTGGACGAGGCCAGCCGGCGCAGGCGTAGCGCCTCGCTGTGGACGTGCTCGGCGAGGTCCTCGTGGAGGTCGATCCGGTCGAGCAGGTCGACGAGCCGGCGGATCCGGTCGGTGGTGGTGGCGCGTTCCAGCGGGGTGAGGCCCAGGACGGCACAGACGGCGTCTTCGAGCTCTGCGACGGAGGCGGTGATGTCTGCGGCAGCGTCGAGGACTTCCAGCCTCAGAGGTGCCTTGCCGTCGCCGAGTGCCTTCAGGCCGCGGGCGAGGTTGTGGAGTTTGGCGTGGCGTTCCTCGACGGCGCGGGCGTCGAGGCGGGCCCGCTGCTGTGGGGTGAGGTCTTGTTCGGCCCACCGTCGGGGGGTGCCGGGGAGTAGCGCGGTGTCGAAGTGCTGGAGTGCGTCGCGTAGAGCGGCGAAGTGGTCGTACGTGCGCTGGGACATTTCGGCCTCCCCGATGGATACGCTTACGGGAGACCGCTTATGAGGGCATTGCGGTGGGCGAGGACTAGTGGGACGAGGCGGCTCTCCGGTGGTGCGGAGGGCCGCTTTCGCTATCTAGTGAGAGTCTGCCGTATGCCGGACGGCGAGGTGACGCAGCAATCGTCTCACGATCGTCTGTTCTGCCATACCGCCACTCCGATGGCGGTGATCAGGAGAGCACCCAGGACGGCAGGGAACGCTATGGGCGCCAAGATCGTCCCCCACCAGCCCGCGCCACCGGCAGCGGCAACGACCGCGACAGCGAGTCCGAAAGCGCCCCATCTGAACGTCTGCTGCCGTCGCGCCTTTTTCGTCTCTGCTGGTAGGAGTTCCCACAGCATGCCGCAGTCAGGGCACTTCCACGACTGTCCATCCTGGGCTTCCGCTGGCGGAGCGCAGGCGTGCTCGGTCACATCGAGCCGTCCGAGGTCTCGTACGGCTCCCCCAGGCTGAGTATCGCCACGGGCTCTGCGGTGCCTGCGTCGATGAACATCTGGACGCTCTCATCCCAGACGGGATGCTGGGACGCGATGTGCTCACGCGCGTGGTTTACCACTTCGTCAGTTCGGGCGTGGCAGCTGTCCCGGCAGGAGCAGGTGAACGTGGCGAAACCTGTCGGCTCCTCGCGGACGAACCCGTTGTCGTCTACCCACGTCCACGTGTCTTGCTCCAGCGACCAGAGATCCATCACGCCTCCTCCTTGGACACCTCAGGGGGCAGGGTGGACAGGATCACGGACGCCACTCCTCGCGGAAGCTCTCGTGGTCGGCGTACGGCAGGGCGAGGCAGCGGAGCACGAAACACGGCCCCAAATCGTCCGTGTAGTGGTTCTCCCAGAACTCCCAAGGCTTGCCATCCACGACGCTGTGTTCACCGTGGCCTGTCAATCCGAGACACTCATGCTCTCGGGCGTGAGCGTGCAGGAGGTGCCGCTTGGCTTCGATCTCACGCAGCACTCGCGCAGGGTCGTGGCGGACGATATGCCGGACGGTGGCCCTCAACTGCTCGCTGCTCAGGGCAAAGCCGTCTGCCACCGTCTCCCCATCGACGGCGAGCACCTCATCATGTTCGGCGTTCGCGCGCCAGGGGCCCGGAGAGGCTGCTAGGGCCTCCTGCTCGTCCTCGTCGAGTCTTGCCCTGATGAACGCGGCCAGGTCAGTGTCGGGCATCGGTGTCCTCCTCAGGAGGCAGGCTAGCGTCGAGAGCGGCGGAAGGTTCGGCGTGGCGGTGGCGGAGGCCGTCGCTCATTCGCTCCACCTCACGTTGTCGCGGCGAGCGTGCCGCTTGACCGCTCGCATGAACTCGGCGCTGTCGCCCGGCACCAGCATGCGGTGGAGCACGACAGCGCCGCACTCGCAGGCCACCTGCACGTTGCCTTGCTCGTCGGGCCGTTCACGCACCTCGTGTCCTCGGGTGATGCTCAACCACTGTGGGTCGGCGAGGGCACGGACCGTGCGGTGGCGGAGGTCTTCAGCCACGGCGGCGCTCCTCCTCCTGTGCTGCGATCACAGCGTCGATGAAGCGCCTAGCTTCCTCCAGTTTCGGGTCCGGCTGGCTGGAGTCCGCCTCCGCATGGGCCCGCTCGTAGTCGCTCTGGACGAAGTACAGCGGGCAGCCCTTGCCGTCCTCTCTGAGGACCTTGCCCTTGCCGGTCTCGAACGTGAACGACGTATGGGCGCGTTTGATCGCCCCGCTGTCGTCTAGCCTGTCGGCCCACTTGCGGAGCCAGGCGGCGAGTCTGGGCATCTCAGGCATGGTCGGTCCTCTCAGGTAGGGCGGCACGGAGGCGGTTGCAGGCGTCGGAGTAGCGGGACCAGCCCGCCGCCTGGTCGCCCTGGTTGAGGATCACGTCGAGGTCGTCCGGGAAGGCGACCACCAGGCCGGCGCGCTCTACCGCCCCTACGTGATGCTCAGCAGCGGCCAGGCACACCTCGCAGCCTCTCCCCTCCTCGGGACGGGAGCAGCCGTGCAAGGCGATCAGCTCAACGGGAGTCACGGGCGTCTCCTTCGATCTCGTCGGCGACAGCGAGCAGCACGCCTCTCACGGTGACGCCGTCGTGCAGCTCGGCATGGCGATCTACGAAGCGGTGGAGCAGTCCGGGACTGTCCGCGATAGCGCGGAGAGCGGTGACGGCGGTCGCTCGGGCTTGGGCGGCGAGGACAGGAGCAGCAGCTGTGAGAGCAGCGCGGGCGGCGTTGGCGTCGAACCCGCGCCGCTCCACGTACTCGTGATCCACGCCGTCGATCGCGGCCTGGACGGCTTCTGCCGGGATGGGGTCAGGCATCTGCGTAGGCTCCGTCCGCGATCTCCAGTAGCACGTCCGCATGGCACGGGCCCTCCGGGCACCAGCAGGCCAGATCCTTGCCCGCGAGTTCCCGCCGGATCTCCTCCAGGGACGGGTAGGCGTCGCCGTACCGCCCGTTGAGCAGGTCCCACTTGAAGAACTTGGCAGCGAAGTAGCGGGCGGTCTCGATGTCGCAGTAGCTGGGGCCGCCGTGGTGGTCCATCGGGCTTCCGTGGACCCGGTACATGCGGCGGCCGTCACGCTCGCTGCGCTCGGGCGTGATGCGGATCGGGTTGCCCCACCTTGTGCTGCGGTCAACGCAGACAGCCCCCTCGGGAAGCCTCCAACCGCGCTCGCGCTTGCGCTGGATGCGCTTCGGCTCTCGGGTCTCAGCCACGAGCCACCTTGCCAAACACCTCAGGACGGGCGGCCTTCCACTCCACCCAGTGCGGCATCAGCTTGTCGCCGATGGTGTGGATGCGGTCCATCACCTGCACCAGCGTGAGCGGGCCGGGCCCGCTCCCGTCACGGACGCGGGGGTGCACCGGCACGTACGTAGGCCCGTACTGCCATGACTGGCGGCGGTAACCCCAGTCGTTGTCGCTCCACTTACGGAAGATGACACCGTTCGCTCCGCCGTCAATGTCGAACGGGCGCTCGGCCATCTTCGCCTTCCAGCGGTCGTTGTACCAGTGCTCGATGTACTCGTCGAGGAAAGAGCGCAGGAGCAGCGTCTCGTGTTCGTCAGGGCGGTGCTGCTCGTCGTCGAGGCGTCCAGAGTCGAACGCCACGATGTAGAACCAGCGCGGCCACGCGTGCCCGACGACCGCGATGCGGAGCTTGGTGAGTGGGTCGTTCTGGTCGGCGTCGTACGGCCAGTCGATCTCTGGGGAGGTCACTGGTCCCCCTCCTCTACGCCGGCCCCGTCGGGCCCATCGCACTCGTCGGAGCAGGAGTGCTCCGGGCAGTCGTGGTCGTGGTCCTCAGGCTCAGCGTCGTCGGGGGCGAAGCAGGTGCAGTCGCTCATCGGCTCAGCCCTCCTCGGAGGAGGAGTCCGGAGAGGCGGCAACCGCGTCTCTCGCAAGCGCACGTAACCGGTCCACCTCATCAATGCCGAGGGTGCGCTCTGCGTCGTACCAGCCGTCGAAGAGGCTCTCGGCGTGGTCGCTGGCCGCATCGTCGTCGAGGGCGGTCAGCTCGGGGTGGTCGAGGTAGTCGGCGGGGTAGTTCTCGCGGGCGTACTCCCGCCCTTCCACTTCGATCTTGCGCAGGTGCAGGAGCGCGGCGCCCTTGTCCACGTCGGACATCTGGCCCCAGGTAGGGAGCTGGTTCATCGGGCGTCTGCCTCTCTGCTGTTCGGGTTGTCGAGGACGTGGCGCATCTTGGCGGTCTCGGCCGCGCGGCCTTCCTGGTCTTCCTGCGCGATGGCTTGGAGTGCTTGCGCGAAGGCGTCCGCCATGCGGTCGGCGGCTTCCGGGGTCAGCGTCTCGTCGCTGCCGTCTTTTGAGCTGTCTGGCATCGGGAGTCTCCTCAGCCGTTCGGTTGGGGCCGGTAGCGCCCTCCCTCTCGCGTCCAAGCACAGAGAGAGGGCGAGGTCAGCGGATCTCGTTCAGCCGTGCGTTCAGGAGCTCCTCGCGCTCTCGGGCGACATCACTGGGGTTGGGCTGCCAGCAGGCGACCCTTACGAGACCAGGGATTTCCATGTGCGGGCGGAGACGCCAGCTTCCGTGCCCGGTGAGCAGGCATTCGAAGCCGCTGCTCGGCGTCGGGGCGGCGCGGTACTGCTGGACTGCTTCGCCGATCACCTGCGCCGTAACCGGTTGCTCCAGGTCGGGGAACTCCACGCGGAGGGCCTCGATGACTGCGAGGGCGTACCGGCCCAGGACGCCTTTCGGCGGGTGGCCCACACCGTCGCATCGGCTGCCGCCAGGACGGAGGAAGCCGCTGCCCTTGTAGGCGGCGTGGACGTGCTGGCGCAGCGTCCCGTCCTTCTTCAGGCCCACGTCGGTGCGCCCGCACACTCGGCAGCCAGCGTGCTCTTCGTCGCTCATCGGTCGGTCTCCATTCAGGGGGTCAGGGGTGGGCGGGAAGGGCGGTCAGATCGCGCACCAGTCGCTGACGGTCACAGTGCGGGAGACGAGCACAGCGTCCGCAGGGAAGCCGCGCCGCTTCTGCCACGTCCGCTTCTCGGTGACCATGTGCCCGAGCATGTGCGGGTCGGTGGTCGGCGCCGGGTCGACCACCTTCACCCACCTGCCGTCGTCTTCGATCGTCGCCTGGATGCCGTACTCGGTGCGGGTCTCGCTCATCACGTCTCCTCGGGAGCGGATCTTGAAAGGGGCGGGGGTGGTCCCGGTCGGTAGAGACCGGGACCGGAGAAGGTCAGGCAGCGATGTGCCAGGAGTCCTCGTCTTCGTCGCCCTGCTCGTCGCTGCTCTCTTCGTCCTCGCACGCCTCGCAGCCGTCTTTCGGCTGTCCCTCGTGGTCGGGACAGATCTCGCGCGCCTCGGCGAACTCGTCACCCTGTGCGCGGTGTTGAGCTGCCGCAGCCTCGGCTTCGCCGAGCGACCACAGGTGGTCTTCGACCAGGCCCTCATCGTTGAACACGCCGTACTCGGTGGCCATCTCTTCTCCTACGTCCGGGGCGGGGGCGGGGTGTTGGTCAGGGAGAGGGGGCGGGCCCCGAGGGGCCCGAGGTCTGCTACTCGCCGATCCAGATGCAGTGCTTGTACTGGCCGCCGATCTCCACCGCCGCGTCCCAGTCGGCCGGCCTGAGCGTCTTCTGGTTGCTCTCGGGGACCAGGGTGATGTTGTCGAGGAGGTTCATCTTCCAGAGGACGCGGTCCTGGTCGGCGCGGGTCCAGCGGGCGAGGCGGGGGCGGATGTCGGTGAGGGAGAGCCAGCGGTCGCGGGGGGCGTTCTCGACGATGGTGTCGAGGATCGCGATCTCGGTGTCGGTCCAGGTGTCCATGTCTCGCTCCGTGATGTCGGCCTGCTCGGTGTCGCGACACCCACTATGCCAGGGTGTCGCGACACCCGCAACCCTCAATTGTCGCGACACCCTTGATCGTGTTAACGTCCCAGGTGTCGCGACACTAACGATCGGATGAGCCATGCCCACCAAGGGAAACCCCCGACAGGCGTTCCGTTTCGACCCCGACCTCTGGACGCTGTTCTGTGCTGCTGTAGACGCCGCAGATCCGCCCGTTGACCGGTCGGAGGTGGTACGTCAGTTCGTGCGCTGGTATGTCCGCGAGAAGGGGGCCAAGCTTCCCGAGCGGCCCCCGAAGGAGCTCATCGACCAGGCGCTCCAGCAGTCCGCCGGCGAGGAGCCCGTCACCGGGACTCCCACCGGACGATCAGCTCCTCGTCCGTAGCGATGACCTCGGCGACGGAGTCCCACCGGGCGGCGTCCTCGCCCAACGCCTGACGGGCCAGCGCCACCAAGTCCGTCAGGTCTCCCCACACGCACGGCAGCGTGTACTCGGTCCAGGCCTTGGTCACCTCACGGTGCGAGACGCGGGTCACCGGGACGCCTCCTCGTGTTCGCCGAGCGCCAGTCTCCGCAGTTCCTCAGAGGCGAACTCGATCGTCTCTTCGACCCGGCGGGCCACCTCCTCATCGACGTACCGCTGGTAGTCCTCCCAGTGCTCGACAAGGAGCCGTTCCCGCGCCGCCTTGTCGGCGTCGGCGGAAATTTCGCCCGCGGACGTAACGCCTGGCAGGTGTAAGGCACAGACGACTCGCTGATACCGATCCTCGTTCGGACGCCAGCGGTAGCTGTTCACCTGCAACGTGACGGCCACCGGGGGCCCGCACGGTACCCGCGTGGTCTTCTTGCCGACGCTGCACCGGAGACCGTCTCCTGGCTGCCATTCGCGGATGTAGAGCTTGCCGTTGAACGTCTCCTGAGCCAGTCGAAGCTCGTTTGCCTCGCCCATCGTCGTTCGATTCCTTCCTCGAACAGAAGCCGCGAGGCTCCCGGGTCGGGCTAGAAGTTGATCACCAGTTCTGATCTCGGAGCGCCGAGAGCCTTCAGAAGCGGCTCTCAGCGCCCCGTTCGCTACAGGGAGACCGGAGACGCTTCTTCTCGCGTTGTAGCGGCCTTGTGGGGCGCGCTGAGGGCATTCCCGTCCGAGCTGTCCCCCGCCATCGGTGCGGTCCCGTTCAAGACCCGAGCCACCGCGAGCGGGTGTGCGAAGCACTGGCAGCTCTCGCCGATCACGCCGTCGCAGTGGTCCGACTCATGGACCGGCGTGTCCTCCTCCTCGTCGTAGACGAAGATCGAGTCCTTCGCCCACCTGGCGTACTCCTCCAGCCAGGAGGCGAGAGGCTCAGCCAGGAGCGGGTTGACCAGACGGATCCACGGAGCCGCCTTCTCGGCGTCCGCATGTCGGTTGTACGGCGGGGCGAGAACGGCGATCGGCTCGTTGCCCGGGTCGGTGACGATGCACGAGGTGACGTCCTGCTCGTAGTGGGTGACCTCCCACCACCACGGGCCGTTGACGCCCCACGGGCCCGGAGGGGCAGCCTTCGCGGTCTCGCGCAGCTTCGCCGCCGCTTCGCGGAGTTCGTCGGCGACGGTCTTCTCGGTCTTGGTGTCAGCCACGGTTCGGGGCCTCCTGCCCGGGAGATTCGATGACCTGGATGTGGGTCAGGGCGATACCGCCCGACCGGCCTTCGACCGACACCACGGCGGCACCATGGCCGAGCGTCCACGCCGGGGTGCGGGTACAGGTCACTAACGGCTCGTCGTCTCGGGTTCCGGGCCATGCCAGGACCGGTGTGCCGATCGGGTGGGCGGCGTTCCAGGCAACGGCGGCGTCGCGGTACCAGAACCACGGCTTGGACGCCTTCTCCGGGGAGGACACATGCTTGCGGGGGCCGTTGGACCGGCACAGGCCCGCGTCGTGGGGCGGGAGCCCGCACACGTCCCCGTGCTCGCTCACCGCTCCGCACCGGACGCGGGTCTCGGTCTTGGTGTCACCCATGGTTGCCTCCGTTGATGATCTGGGCCAGCCCGTTGGCGTACACGAAGTCGTCGCACCGCTCGCAGCCGTTGCAGCAGCCGTCCGGCTTGTCGCACGGCGGCATGTCGTACTGGCGGGCGAGCTCGTCCAGCAGGAACACGAGCGCCCCTCGCAGCGCTTCGGGGACCTCCTCGTCGCCGGGGTACGGCAGGCCGCAGTTGCTGCACGGGCCGGGGTGGGCGAGGGAGCCGTGCGGCGGCTGGATCGGGTAGCGGTGATCGCAGCGCAGCCTTCGGACTGCCAGGCGCATCTGGTCAGCGGGCGTGTCGGTCTTGGTGTCACTCATGGCTAGCACCCTTCTCAAGCAGGTCGGCGGCGGAGTTCCAGGCGTAGTCGCGCAGCTCTCGCACGCAGGCCGCCCGCTCCTGAGCGCGGGCCACGACCTCATCGACGCCTGACGATGCGGTGAGCTCGGCGATCTCGTTGGCGAGCTCCTGCCAGTCGATCTCGCCGCAAAGCGAGCAGCGCTGCACCCAGATCTGCGAGTTCGGTCCACGCTGCGTGGTCCAGGCGTGGTGCGGGTGGCCGTTGCACGCTGTCTGCGTCGCGGTTGGGTCACTCATGGCTTGTGGTCTCCTCGCTAGCAGCGGTGATCAGTTGAAGCGACGGCGGAATAGCGTCGTCCGCCTCCTCCAAACCGGGTGGCTCGTGCCCGACGCCGCCGAGCACGACCTTGAAACGCGGCGGTGTCGGGTCCGCCATCTCAACCCGAGCCAGGACCGGCCAGTCATCGGCTCTGATCCCGACCTTGGGCGGCTTCCACGAGGAGTCCGCCTTGGTGTAGTTCTTCATCCAGTCCCATGGCAGGTAGCAGGGCAGCAGCCCGCCTGTGTTCGGCAGCGGTTCCGGGACGCCCGCCTGCTGGCGGCGTTCCTCGGCCGCGAGGGCGGCTCGGGCCTCCTCGCGGTGCCGCAGGCAGTAGGAGGTCAACTCCCACGTCCCGTCGACAGGGTTCGTCACGTTGAAGCCGCTGGCCATGGCCCGCCCGCAGGGACGCTTCGCTCTGGGAAGCATCACCACACAGCCGCCCTCGTCCCAGCTCTTGCGGCGAGGCTCGTAGCGGGGCAGGTCGGAGCGGATCAACTGCCAGAACTGGCGGTTGTCCAGTCCCATCACCTCGCACACCCGCTGGATGCGACGGCCGCGAGGTGCACGCTCCACGCCGAGCACCCAGATCGCGGTGACGGCGAACATCCGCAGGTCACCGTCCCGATGCGTGGCGGGCGGGAACCGGGGATCCTTCATCGCCTGCGAGATGTCGTCACGGACTTTGAGCAGGTAGCGCAGCTCATTGCCGTCCACGCGGGGTCTCCTCTGGTGTCGTGTCGGGGAAGTCGGGGACGGTCATCCGCGCTCGCCGTGTTCGAAACGGGCCGAACGCGCGGCGACATAGGCGAACTCGAGGTACTGGGCGTACGGGGCGCCAGCGAGCGGGATCGGCTCGGTGATGTCGCCCGCGGGCTGCTTGGTGGAGGAGCGGCAGGCCGGGACCAGCAGAGCGCCAGCCTTGCACAGCATGTGCTTGAACTCGTCGTCTTCGACATCGGGGAGGATGCCGCACGCTGGGGCGAAGAAGTGGTAGCCGAACAGCGGGCCGGTGAAGGCGCAGTCACCGCCGCAGCCGGCGCCGACGATGGCGTTCTGGCCGCGGAGCGGGGTGCCGACGGCGCGGGAGCGGCGGATGGACAGGTGGCCGTGAGGCACGTCTCCGGTGGGGACGTCGCCGAGGACGAGCATGTTCGTCATGCAGAACGGGTCCTCCCGGCCTAACCCATAGACGGGGTCGACGGCGTCCAGCAGCAGCGGCACGTCGAGGCGCTCGAGCGGCCCCTTCACCTCGACCCACCAGCGCAGCTCCGTCAGGTAGAAGTCCGGCAGGTAAGGGCGGCGCTTCTTGCCGACCAGGTAGCCCTGCGGCTCGTACTGCCAGCGGATGCCGAGCGTGTCGAAGAAGACAGCCCACCGGGCCTCGAGACGGGACCTGAACCGGCAGCCGGCGTACTTGGTGTCGATCGCTTGGATGGTCACGGTCCCTCGCTCAGCTCACGGCGTGCAGGTTGGGGCGCCCGCCAGAGTTGGGGGCGTCGTCTTCGGGCCGGGCCATGTCGATCAGGCGCGAGTAGTGGAGCTGGGCGGCGACGATGACCGTGCCCTGGGGGCCGCTGCGGTTCTTCGCCACGATCAGTTCGGCTTCGCCGGCCCGCGGCGTCTCCGCCTCGTAGGCGTCTTCGCGGTGGATGAGGATCACCACGTCGGCGTCGGACTCGATCGATCCGCTGTCACGCAGTTCGGCGATCTGGGGGCGCTTGTCGGCGCGCTTCTGCGAGTCGCGGTTGAGCTGGCTGAGCAGCACGATCGTGAGCCCGAACTCTCCCGCCATCGCCTTCAGCTCTTGCGTGATCATGCCGAGTTCGAGGTCGCGGCGCGGGTTCTTGGGCGCCCTCATGATCTGCAGGTAGTCGACGACAGCGAGCTTGGCCGGGTCCTCGCGCGACAGCCAGCGCAACTGGGAGCGGATGTGCTCGAGCGTGCAGGCCGGGGCGTAGTCGATCGTCAGCGGCGAGCCGGAGATGCGGGCGCCGGCCTCCGCGGCGGCGGCCAGCTGCTGCCGGGTGACGTTGCGGGTCTGGATGGCCCGCAGAGGGACGCGCCCTTCGGCGGCGGTGATGCGCTGCAGGATGTCTTCCTCGCTCATCTCGACCGAGAAGATGATGCTCCGCTCGCCGTCCTTGATCGCCGCCTTGCGGACGAGGTCTGTGGACAGGACGCTCTTGCCGAGGCCGGGCCTGCCTGCCACGACCACGAGTTGCCCCTTGCGAAACCCTCCGCCAAGCAGGTGGGCGAGGTCCTCGAACGGCGGCTCCACCACGTCCAGCTTCGGCGGCGGGTTCTCAAGCTCGTCCAGCAGCTTGATCATGGCGGAGGACACGTCCTTGGGCCGCTCCCCGATCCGCCGCACGAGCGCCTCGTCGACCATCTTGCGCACCTGGTCGACGTCCGTGGACGGGTCCCACGAGGTGTGCTCGGTCATCTGCACGCCCGTGCGGAGCGCCTGCTGCAGTCGGCGTCGCTCGGCGTCTTCGGCGATCTGCTTGGCGAAACGGACGATCGAGCCGGGGACGGCAGCGTGCTCCATCAGCGTGTGCAGGTAGGCACCACCGCCAACGCGCTCGAGGTCGCCGCGGTTCTGCAGTTCGATCAGCACTTCGGTCGGGTCGATCGGATTGCCGGCGTCCCGAACCTCGAGCGCGGCAGCGAACACGTGCCCGGCGATGCTGTAGAAGTCCGCAGGAGTGACCACGTCGGCGGCCTCGTCCAGCAACACCCGCGACTGGATCGCGGCGCCCGCGATCGCCATCTCCGCGGCGATGACCTTCTCGGCGGCTTCCCACCCGGCCGTGTCGAACTCGGTCGCGGTCATCGGGCCGCCCTCAGGTCTTCGCCCTCGAGGGTGACGACGATCGCCGTGTCACCGAGCCTCGAGGTGATGCGCTCCTTGAGCACGTCGTCGAACTCGTCCATGTTCGAGGTGACCGCGGTGGGGCGGGCGTGCTGCCAGCGCTCGTCGACTATGCCGAGGAGCTTCTCCCGCTGCCACTCGTTGATCCGGGAAGCGCCGAGGTCGTCCAGCACGAGCACATCCGCTTGGCGCATCTCGCGCAGCCGGTCGTAGTCCGCGGGCGGCCCGACGACCTCCTGCCAGTCGGCTTGGGTGGAGAAAATGATCGACCCCTGATAGCCGACCTTGATGGCCCGCTCGAGCACCTCCCACACGTTCCACGTCTTCGCGACGCCCACATCGCCGACCAGCACCAGGGTGCGGGCTGTGCCATCGAACAGGCGCGATCCCCACTCGGCCACTTCGTCGTTGAGTTCGCCGGCGTGACGGAGCATCACAGGTCGCCGGGCCTGGAACGCCTCCACTCGGCGGCGGAGCTGCTCGGCCCGCCACTCGGCGAAGTCGTCATCGCTGATGGTCATGCTGACTCCCTCTTGCTGCGAAAGGGGTTCTGCCTGGCCCCCCGAGGTGGGACAAAAGAGCCAGAGCCGTTCCCGGCGCGGCTGCCCTCGACAGGAGGTCGCTGCTGCTCAGGGTCGGGCGGGATCGGGTCGTTCCAGCACTCGTTGTTCAGCCACACGGACGGCCCCTTGATGTACCCGCGTTGCACGCGAGGGTCATGAGTCGCGTAGCGCGTGGCGCCGTCGATGAGGATCTGCGGGTCGTCGACTTTGGCGACGGCCTTGTTGAACGCCTTGACCGCCTGGGGGCGCTTGTCGTGCAGCGGGTAGGCGGCGTACCACTCGGCGAAGCGAGGGTGCTCCTTGTCGCTGGAGCGCGATTTCCCCCCTGCACCCCCCTTGGTTGTAGAGGGTGTGTGTTCTTCTTCTGAAGAAGAAGAACTACTAACACCTATAGCGCGGCCAATTTGGCCAGTGGGCAAATTGGCCACTGGTTGCGACCTGCGGGTTTGCGCTTCCGCCGTCTCGCCTACCGGCCAATCTGGCCACAAGGTCCCGTCCCTAGCGTCCAGATTGGCCGGTAGGGATTTCTCCTGATCAGCACCAGCGGCCAAATTGGCCACTGGCCAGATTGGCCGGTAGGACTCACCCGTGTTGACCTGCCTACCGTCCACATTGGCCGGTAGGACCTGAGCGGGGTTGAGACGGTAGCGATCCGGCAACCGATGCCCCGTGTCACTCACCCGCCGGCGGCGAACGATGAACCCGTCCTCCTCCAACTGGTCGAGGTAGCGGCGCATCGAGCGTGTGGCGACCATCGCGTCCACTGCCACCTCCTCCTGGCTTGCCGTGCACTCCCACGCTTCGTCCACCCGACGTGCAAGGCACAGCAGCGCGATCCGTGCCCCCGGGTTGTTGGCGACCGGCTGGGACCAGGCCCAGTCGATCGCCGCCTGGTTCAGCTCCGCCGGCGGCGAGCCTGCAGGTTGTTCGTCGTTGTTCACGTAGAGCGGCTCTCTCTTGGCGGTACTCGGGGTTGGGCTACGAGAGGTGTGCCGGTCTTCGGGGTGTCGCCACTTCGGTCCCCCTGATCACTCTGTTGTTCGAGTCCATTGTATGCCACATTGAATGTGGCCTAGCAACACTTGGCCTATAAGTGTTAGGCACATGCTAAGGTGGCCTCACCAGAGGTGCGATGATGAGGAGGTGTCCGACCCGATGACCGGCATTCGCGCAGTCCGCGCCGCCCTCGACGAGGTAGAGGCCCGCGCCGCAGAACTTCGGCTCGAACTCGGCCGCGAGATCCGCAAGGCACGCGCCGCCGACGCCCCACAGAAGGACATCGCCGCCGAGCTCAGACTGACCCGCGAGCAGGTGCGCCGAATCCAGGAGGCCGCCGACATCGCCGACGGCCTTAAGCCGGCCCGAGCCGCGGACTGACGTCGTCACGACGCCTCCCCCCGGGCAAGCCCCTTCGGCTTCTCCTTCGGGTTGTCGATGTCGTCCCAGGCCAGAGCTGACACCCAGCCCCGCTCACGCGCGTACCGCTGAGCTCGTGTGGCGCTGGCCCGCTCGTACCGGGTACGGACGGGCGGTCCGACGATGGACAGTTCAGCGAACAGGTCCTGCACCGCGCGAGCGGTCACGCCTTCGACCTGGGATCTGTTCATCACCCTCCGGATGAAGGACCGATCCATACCCAGCCGCTCCGTGAGAACCTGAGCCGACCAGCCCATATACATGAGTGCCTGCAGCTTGCGGCGGGTCCCTGTCGAGTCCACGCGGGCGTGCAGAGGAGGCGTGTCGTCGGGGCGGACACCGAGCAGCTTGTCGGCGAAGTGGCTCCGCACCCTGGTCCGGCCGGCGTCGAACAGCTTGTAGATGTTGCCCGGCGCGACCCCGGCCAGCGAGGCGATGGTCTCCAGACGCATCCCGCCCTGGCGAAGCTTCCTGACGTGCCGGCGGACGGGCTCTGCGTCCGTCCACGGCTTCCACTCGCCGCGCTGGATCAGCGCCAGGCGGCGCTTGTTGTAGCGGAGCATCGCCGCGTGACACAGCTCGCACCGGCAGCCACCCATCGTGTACCGGTGGTAGACGCCATGCGGTGCATTAGTGGCGTACTTGGCGGCCATCACGCCACCGCCTCGACGCCAGCCTGGCCCGCCCGACGCATCCTGCGACGGCGCTCCCGCGCCCGTTCGTCCTCGGTGAGCGCCCAAACGCCGTACTTCTCCGGGACGGACAGCGCATAGTCGAGGCATTCGCGGCGGACCGGGCAGCCCGAGCAGACAGCTTTGGCCACCCGTTCGCGCCGGTCTTTCGCTTCGCCGCGCTCGCCATCAGCACCGAAGAACAGCGTCAGGTCCTCGCCGCGGCAGGCTGCACGCTCCTGCCAGGACCAGTTAGGCGTTGCCACAGGTCTCCCCCTCTCGGGTCGGGCCCGGAAGCGTCCGGTCCCGTACGGGGACATCCGAGAGCGTCCGGAAGTGTTCGGGATCGTTCCGAGTCGTTCCGGTGTTCATGCCGCAACCACATGCTTCGGGGCCGTGATCTCGACGTCGGGTTCGCAGCTGTGCTCGTCCTTCCACAGCTCCGCGTCCTCCTGGGAGAGCGCCACGCCCTCGAACCAGTCCTCGTGCATGGAGGCGCCGCAGGTGCGACAGTCGGCGCTCCACGACGGCTCCTCGCCTGTGGCGGCGTCGACAACAGGGCGTCCAGCGCACCGGGGGCAGAAGACGCGCTTTACGTGGCTGCCGCCCTCCGTCTTGCCCTCCCAGACGATCCATCCGGCGACACGGGCGCCGTACTCCTTGTGCCGCTGGTCGATGCCAGGAGGGTCGTAGCTGGACCTGCAGGAGCCGCACTGGATCTCACGCATGGACGTTCTCCTTCACGGACACGAGGGTCAGGCGTAGGCCGAGCGCGTCGGCATAGGCGATGACGCGGTCAATCGGCGGGCGGACGTAGCCGTTCTCCCAGTGGGAGATGAGGCCGACACTGACGCCGAGGCGCCGGGCGAGGGCGGGCTGCGACATGCCGAGTTCGGTTCGGCGGTCCGCGAGTTCCCGCATCAGCGTTGGCGGATACTGGCGCTTCATCACAACAACCCCCCGCCTTCCTCAGGGGTGACTGGAGCCAGCGCGAACAGCGGCGGCGTGGGCGGCTCGGCTCGGGCGTCGCACCTCGGGTAGTGCTCCTCAGGCGTCTCCCCGTCGAGTACGGCCTGCTGGCAGCAGCGGCGGAGGTCGGTCATGCCGCCACCTCCGAACCCATGCGGTCCAGCAGCACATCGAGGGCCTGCGCGATCTGCAGCGGTACCACGCCGTTGCCGGCAGCCTTCAGAGCAGCCGTCCTGGACAGCCCGGGCACGTCGGTGAGGTGGCCGGCAGGCAGGCCCATCTGCCATTCGGCCCACGCCGGAGTTTCGTTGCCGGCCTCGTCTACAGGCCAGGGAGCGGGACGTCCAAGAACGTGCTCCCAGCGTCGGATGGCGGGGGTGTACTCGCGCCAGAACTGTGCAGGCGCCACAGCCGTCGCAGCACCCGGGGCAGGATGCCGTTCTCCGGCACCCGGTCCACGCCGGCGCCGGTGTCCTTGTAGTCGCGCGCGGCAGGTGTCGGAAGAAGACGGCCAGGCGGCGATGGTGACCCGCACTCGTGAGTGGCAGGCTCCGACGTCACTGGCAGGACCAGCTTTCCACTCCGCATCGAACCCGAGCTCGGCAAGCGAAGCGAGGACGACGTCAAGACCAGGTCGCCGATCAACGAGGGCCCCCACGTTTTCCAGGACGACGAGGCTGGGTCGTAGCGCACCGACAGCGTCGGCGATGGCGAACCAGAGGCCACTACGTGTTCCTTTCCTGATGCCGGCGCCGCGGCCGGCGTAGCTGAGGTCCTGGCAGGGGAAGCCGGCGGCGAGCACGTCAACCGGCTCGACGCTCGCCCAGTCGACTGTCGTGATGTCGCCGTAGTTGGGCACGGTGGGCCAGTGGTGGGCCAAGACCTTGGAGGCGCCGGCGTCTTTCTCTGCGAACCACAGCGGCTCAGCGTCCAGGACCATGCTGACGGCCATCTCCAGGCCGCCAACGCCGGCGCATGGCGAGCCGATGGTGAGCGTCATTCGCCCCCCTCGTAGCGGTCGGCCTCGCCCTTGAGTGCCTCACGCAGGATCCTCTGGTGGCGGTCCAGCTCGGGCTTGTAGGCCGGGTCTGCCATCTCCTCCACGGGCGGGCGGTGCCAGCCGAACAGGTGGGAGAGCGCGCCCCCGACCGTGCGGACCAGGAGGGAGGCGCACACCACCGTGCCTGCCGCGCCGGCCGCAGCGAGCGCAGCGGTCGGCCACGAGAACGGCTCGGCGATCAGGTCACGGGCGGCGAGCGCCGAGATGGTGGCGCACACGGACGTGGCGAACGCGTAGGCGCCGGCGAAGAACAGGGTGAGGGGCTTCACTGGGTGCCGCCCTTCTCTGCCTGAGCGGCCTCAGCGAGGCCAAGGGTGGAGCGGCCTTCATCGGTGAGGCCGAACCGAACGACCGTGTCCCTGTCCGGGCCGATGCGGACCGTGGAGCCGTCCTGGCATCCCCACCCGGTGTAGTCGGTCCACGCCTCCAGCGAGGCCCAGCGGCCGTCCTTCAGCTCCAGCAGCGCGTACAGCTCCAGCTCGTTGCCGGTGTCGTCGCCGGGCTTCCACCGGTCCCCGTAGTAGGAGATGGCGTAGGTGTCCACGCGGGCGACGTCGGCCAAAGTGAGCGGCTCGGCCTGCTCGGACGGGTACGCGGCGGTGCCGGTGTCCCTGCCGCTCTCCTCAATGGCCTGCTGCCAGTCGTAGCTGTTGCTCCCGTCGGGGATCCACGTTGCCTCGGGGGTGATCTCGCTCATGCCGCACCGCCCATCCCGGCCTGCGTACCGGCCTCAGGGTTGGGCTTGACCACCTGATCGGCGATCCTGGCGACCGCTGCGGGGTCGATCCCGTACTCGGCCATCCACTCCCACAGGTCCACTGCGACACCCATGCCGGAGTCCCACGTCTCCCACAGCGCGTGGGCGACCCGGTCACGGTCGCGGGCGGGCATCTCCCGCAGCAGGTAGGCGAGCCCGTAGTAGGCGATCGCCATGTTCATGGACTGGCGGGCCTGGCCCTTGTCGGGGTGGTCGATCGAGACCTGCCAGTGCATCTGGGCGAAGGCGGTGAAGTGGCGGGCCATCGCCTCGGCGGTGGCCTCCTCGGCGCTCTGCGGGTAAGGGGCGATCTTGTCGAGGGCGTTCACGGGGCGTCCTTCGGGGAGTCGTAAGGGTTGCGGCGGAAGGGGATCCAGTCGTCCTCGCTCGTCGAGAACGGGGCGAGCAGCTCAGGCTTGGCGTGACGCGGCACGTGAGGCCGGCGCAGCAGGTAGTGGCGCACCAGGCGCAGGGCGGCGGTCACGACTCGGCCAGCTCTGCGACGCGGCTTTCGGGGTCGTTCGGGTCGCAGGTAGCGCCGAACCCGTGGGTGAGGCCGGTAGGGCTTGCCTCGCTGACCCCGACCCGCCACACCGGCTGGTGGCAGTGGCGGCACTGCCCGTCCGGCGGCTGACCGTTGGCGAGCTGCTCCCGGGCAGGGGACGGCACCACTTCGCCCGCCAGCGGCGCTGTGGGTCCGCCGAACAGGTCACGGTGGGCCGCCGCCGTCGGCAGTAGCGGGCCGTCTTCGCCGAGCAGCCGCTGCGCCCGCGTGATCGACTCCTCTAACGCGTCTATCACGGTGTCCCGCGAGGCGACCTGGGCGGCCAGGTCGTCGCGTGAGGTCTTGACCGTGGCGAGGTGCTGCTGGTCCTGGTGGAGACGCGCCCGCAGCAGGGCGGCGTCCTCTTTGGTGAGGGTCGGCTGGGAGAGAGTGTCGACGAGCATCGATGCTCCTGGGTGTGTTGAGGTCTGGGAGAGCCGCCACGTGCCCGCCCCCGGTGGTCGAGCACGTGACGGAAGATCAGGGATAGGACAGGTCGGAAGGGCTGACGTGCTCGTACTCGGCACGGCGGGCGAGGTCCCGCTTCTGCAGGGCCAGATCGGTCGGGCACATGCCGCACCGATCCGGGTACAGGTAGGCGCTCGACTCGCACGACGGCTCATCAGGCCGGCACGTGTGACCGGCTGGCAAGGTGGCCCGGCACCAGTCGCAGAACCGCATGTCCAGCACCGACGCGATCAGCTCCGGCTCCACGTCCCGCGGCGTGCCGCACGACAGGCAGGCCATCTCCTCGCCGTCGTAGCAGTGAGGAGCCGACGTCTCGCAGGCGGTGCAGTCGTAGATGAACTCCACGACCTGCTGGGCAGCCATCACGCCACCTCGCCCATGTCATCGACGCGCAGCCACGTCCCGTCAGGGAGAGGGAGCGCCCAGCCGAGCCAGGCGACCATCACCGGCTCGGTAGCCGGGTCGGTGGTGCCGTTCGTGGACAGCACCCACCCGTACGCTGCCGCCTGGCACTCCCACGGCTTGAGCGTCACCTCTCCGTGGCAGCCGGTCATCGGCGTCCCGCACAAGGTGATCAGGTTCGCGATGACGTTCGCCTTACGCGACCCGCCCTGGCCCCGGTTGCGGCGATGGTGCACGTTGCCGCCGCCGTCCAAGATGACGCCGCACTTCACGCACGTGTCGTTGTCGCGCCGGCGAGCCTGAGCCTTGAGTGCGTCGAGGCCGCGATTCGTCTTGGCCTGCTTGGACGCCTTCCGCTTAGGCGTGTTCGGTGAGGTCTTGAAGCCCTTGCCGCGCGGCATCGGCTTCTTCCTCGGAGGCATCGGCGAGCGCTTCACTGGCCCTCACCCGCCTTGGACGACTCCCACAGCGAGCAGCCGACGACAGGCAGCAGATCCCACTCAGGCAGGTCCACGTCCGCCTCACACGAAGCCGGGGAGTCGTTGCACGAGCAGGGCCGTCCCTCGAAGCACCACCCTTCAGAGCCGCCGCCGGAGCCCTCGGAGAAGTGCACACAGGTCTTGCATGTGCGGTTGGCCGGGTTCAACCAGCACCGGCCGATGTGAGCCTCCGTGGCGGCCTTCTTCGCCCTGGAGCGGGAGCAGAAGGGGCACGCGTAGCGGGTCACCTTGACAGCGATGGGCGCGGTCACAGCTGACCACCCGCCAACTGCATCTCCGCCCGCGCGGTGGACTGGATCGTCCGGCCGACGTCGATCCGGGCATGCAGCGCCTTGACGTGCTCCTTCTGGAGCCGGACCAGCGCAGCGGCCTTACCCCAGATCCGCCACAGGTCGTCCGTCTCGGCGGTGGCGAGCTGCTTCCGCTCCTCAACGCCCCCCTGCGCGGCCCGGAACGCCCTGGAGAAGGCCACCTTGTACTCACCCTCGGCGTCCACGGCGGCCTCTTCGTACTCTCCGAGCTTCTTCACCGCGTCGTCCAGGTCACGGGAGAGCTGCCCGAGCTGCTTGACGATGGTGAGCATCTCGCTCATGACCCACCACCGTTCGGCGCGGGCGGGACGGTGGTGAACGGGTCGAACAGCTCAGACGAGTCCAGCCGCTCAGCCTTCTTCGGGTCGGAGAGCGTCTCCTTCTCCAGCTTGTTGTGGGCCCGCAACTCAGGGCCCGTCATCAGGCCGGCAGCGGCCTTCTCGTCGTCCGTCAGCTTCGACCGGGACACGGACTTGTCCTTGTTCCGGGGCAGCCCGTCAGGGACCTCCTTGCCGCGCTTGACGAGCAGGTCGACCAGGCGCATCTCGGTGCCGGCGGCGTCGGTGACGAGCTGGGGAAGCATGCCGGCCCGGTTCGCTTCCCGGTAGGTGCGCTCCAGGTCCTGTTTGGTGGCGTTGCCGTTCAGCGCCTCAGCCCGGTAGTCCTCGACGGTCTTGGCCGCGGACCGTTCATAAGACGTCTCGTCCGGCTCCGGGTCGTTCGTGCGCAGGTTCAATACCTGGATCAGCGCGGTCCGCCAGGCAACCGCCATGGCCTTTGCCATCGCCTTGTCGCCCGAGTCCATCGCCTCGCCGGGCACCCGCGCGTCGATGTAGTCGCCCGCCGGCCCGTAGAAGCGGTAGGTGACCTCGACCGTCACATGCCCCATCTGGGTGCGGTTCTTGCCGACCTCGACCGTCTCGTAGGAGCTGGTCTCCAGGATTGGGACAGACACGACCCCGAACTTGTCCAGGTGTGGTCCGGCCGCATTCACGACGGCCTCGACTCCCCGGAACATGAAGCCCTGCTGGGCGTTCTTGTCCCGCTTGCGGACCGCTCCCACCTTGCGCTTGACCTCTGCGATGAGCTGGATGATGCTCTGCGGCTCGGTCACGTGTCCTGCCCTCTCCAGTACTCGGCCTCGATCTCCAGCGGGAGCGGCTCGCCACCGCGCACGGACGGCCGGCGCTCGTGGGTGCGCTCGTAGTCCTCGACCGACTGCTCGGAGATCACCTCGTGGTCGCCCGCGATCGACTCCAGATGCAGCACCTCGGCGGCGATCAGGTCCTCGACCTCGTCCCGCGAGATGCCCAGACGGGCGGCGACAGCGGTACGCGTGAACCAGCGGCCCGTCACGAGGCCACCTCGCCGGCCTGGCCCAGGAACCGGGCGTACACCCGGTACTCGCCGTCAACCGTCCGGGAGACAGCGTCGAACTGTCCGTGAGCGGCCAGCGCCTCAACCACGCCGTCACGGATGCGCTGCGCTACGCCGCCCGCCCGCGTAGGGGTCGCGGTCGCGCCGATGAACGCCCACTCCCCCGGACGTGCACACAAGGTGGCGGCTACCTGCTCGTAGTCGAACGGGAGCGCCTTCGCCCACCTTCTGGTGGACCTGGGAGGGTCCTCGAAGCGGATCTCGAAGTCGCTCATGCCGTCACCGCCTGCTCGGCGAGACGGGCAGCCAGGCCACGCAGCGACTCGACATCGGCGTGAACAGCGGTCCAGCGGGGCGTGCCGTAGTAGTCGCGCCGCTCGAACGTCACGTACACGACCGGGTTGGTGTGCAGCAGCTCGGCGGCGGCGTGCCAGGCGTCCCGGTCCAGGCGGTGCCGGCCGTTGCGGACGCCGCGCAGCGTGTAGTGCCAGCAGACCGCACCCCAGCCGATCACGTCGGCCCATCCGGGGACGACCACGTACACGTCGTCCTCGACGAGCAACGGCGTGTACTCCTTCACCCCGAACGGGTGATGCACTCTCGCGGTGGCGTGGTCCGCCAGGTGCAGGATCGCGACCTCGAACGCGGATGGGGTGGCCTCGACAATGCGGATGGTCTCGGTGGTCATGCCGACACCGCCGCAGGCATCGGCAGGTACTCGTGGATCGGAAGCGGGAGCCGCTCAGAGTCGGCGTACACCTCCAGCTGGAACGAGCCGACCAACAGCGTCACGCCGCTGTGCACATCGTCGAGCTTCCGTCCGGCCTCGATCGGCAGACCAAACGTGTCAGCCATGAGAGCGACCGCCCGCAGGACCTCCTCGGCGTCGCGGCTCTCGGTGATCGGCAAGTTGATGTAGCGGAAGCTGGCGCGGAAGATGCCAGCCAGTTCGGGATTGAGCCGGATGAACGCGGCCAGCAGGTTGAAGCTGCGGGCGAGTTCCTCGGCTCGCTGCTCCGTCTCGGCTGACACGTCGTTCTGCTCGGGGGCAGATGAGATGATGCTCATTGACTTGCTCGCTCTCTCTGATCAGTCGTGTCTTGGAGCGGGTGGTCTTCGCGGGGTCCGGCATGGCGTTGCTGGGCCTCGCGGCATGTCAGGGCTTGTGGTGACGGCCGACGTAGGAGTCACCGGCGTCGATGCGGGCCAGCTCCGAGGTGCGGAGAGACAGGCCGAGAGTCAGGTAGGCGGCGCCCCAGAGTTCGACGGCGGTCATGCGATCTCTCCGATCGCGAACAGCGTCGACTGGTGGTTGAAGTGCTTGATCAGCCGCTTCCGCAGCCAATCCAGGCCGTCAGCAGTGACCCGCGTCGTCGGAGTCGCGTCCCTGCCGGCCTTCGTGGGGATGACCTTGAAGAAGCGGTCCATGCCCTTGAACTGGTACGGCGTGTTGTTCGCCTTGAGGATCTTCAGGTCGTCGCTGCGCAGCAGGTCCAGGAAGTTGTTCCGGCCCAGCCCGCCCGTGATTCGGGCGAAGATCTGCGCTACCGCAGCCCAGTCGAACGTGCCGTCCGCTTCCATCAGGTCGGCGTACGCCTCAGCGAGAGGCTTCAGCGCGTCCCGCTGGTTCTCGGCCAGGATTCGGGCGTCATGCTCGTCCGCCAGGCGCCGGAGCGCGCCCGAGTAGTCCTCCGGGATGGCGGGCTGCTCGACGCTCTCGACTGCGTACCTGCCGGTCTCGCGGATCTGGCGCAGAATCTCCTTGACGCGCTTTTTGATCGCCTTGGCGCCAGGAAGGCTACTGCGGAAGATCAGCTCCCACATGCCGTCCTCGTAGATGACGTTCATCTTCTGGGAGCCGCCAAGGGTCAGCACAATCTGCTGACCCTTTTCGTCCTCGTCCAGGAGACGCGTGGCGTCGCTGGCCTGCCGGTAGCCCATGACCTTGGTGAAGTCGGCGGCCACCGCGTAGGGGCGGCCGTCCTTGGCGGTGCCGAACCTGACGCCGCTGCCAGCTATGTCGAAAGGCTGGATCTCGCTCATGCGGCGTCCTCCGTCCGGTAGAGCCGGGACACGCTGAAGTCAGCGGTGGGGATCTTCGAGTTGGTCGGGGCGAGGGTCGGCTTGCGGCGCTGTTCCCGCTTGGGCGGCGCCTGCTCGCGACGCTGCTGCGACTTCTGGGCCTCGCGGGGCTTGGGCTGCTTGGGCTCCTGGGCGGCGCTCGCGATGATCTGAGCGATCTGCGCCTCGGTCCAGAACACGTGGTGGCCCAGCTTGGAGCGGGGGATGTTGCCGGCCGCGCCCTGCTGGTACATCCAGCTCGGGCTCTTGCCGACGAGGGCGGCGGCCTGGCGCACGTCGTACCTGACTGGCGGTGTCATGCGGACTCCCGCTCGGGTTCGTCAACGTGGACCTCGAACAGGTCATCGAACCGCAGGCCGTGACCTTCGGCCCGAAGGAGCAGGCGAGCTTGGAACGACGGGCCAGGGTCGGAGCGCCCTCGGACGATGCGGCTGTACTGGCCCTGGTCGATACCGATGGCCTCCGCAACCCCAGTGTCGGTTCTGCAGCCGAACGCCTCCTTAAGGCGGGCTGCGACCCCTGGACGGAGTCGGATGGTGGCTCCTTGACTCATGTACATGGACATTACTCATGTACATGGCGCAACGCAAGAGGGTCTTGCGGTTGACCGCAATGTTGATTGTGGGTCAGAGCTGGCGTTATGAATGTGGCGCAAGAGATAGGGTGCTGACGTGCGCTTATGCGCTCACGCAAGTGGACGGGCCATGCACATGGCCCTATGCTCTTGTACATGGTCAAGACGCCTAGTTGGCCCGTTGACCGCTTCCGCGAGCTGATCGATCACGTCCTGCGGGAGACCGGTCTGCCGCAAGTTCAACTCGCTGCACTCGTCCCAATGGATCAGTCGCAGCTCAGTCGATGGAAATCCGGATCAAGCAAGCCGAAGTACGAGAGCCTGCAATCGCTCGGCGAAGCCCTGGTCGAGCGTTATCCCCACTTGGGGATCGGGCCAGAAGAAATGATCGCATCCGTCTACCCTCGCGAAGCCGTCATGGATGCCGCACTACCGTCGCTGGAGGTGGACGCCGCAGGCACCGTAGACCTTGGGTCCCTCCTCGCCGCGCCGGCCCTTCCCCCTGATCTCGGCGACGTCAAGGATCCAAGCCCCGCCGAGGCAGCAATGCTCCGCTACCTAGCCTCGATGCAAGAAGAGATTCGACAGCTCAACAAGAAGATCGACGCCCTGACCGCCGAGCGAGAACGCGATGACCTGGAGAACGGAGCTCCTCACCAGAAGGGCGCGTAACGACGGAAGACCTGTCCGAAACTAGGGCAAGCGCGACACTTATTGTCACAGAATGACCACAATCACGTGCAGGGCATAGACCACTCACGGGGCCCAGGCGTCACATAAAGGTCCCGACAGCTCATAAAGGCGAGGGATAGCACAAAAGTACGCATCAAGGGGAGGTGCGGACGTTTGATGACGTCCCCGAGCAACGAAGCTCCTTCTACCGATCCCTCCTACAGCAATCTGATCCGACGCGCGTTACGGCACATCAGTCGATCCTCAGCGCGCGAACGAGCCCTCGCACAGGTGGTGGCCTCCACCGAACTAGAACTCGACGAAGCCAAGCGCCGCGCCAGCATCGGCGCCGACGGGGAGGAGGTTCCCGAGCAGATCACGCACGCCCTGCGCGCCCCGAAGGGCGCCAACCCTACTGTGGTCGTCTACCACGAAGGCATGACGATCAAAGCCAACCTCTATTCACAGGGAAAACGAAACCCTCGCCGAGAAGCAGCGGTCTGGCGGTGCATACGCGAGACCGCTATCCGGGCACGGGAGCAGCTCCCGTGACAGAGAACCAGCGCGACAACGTGCACGAGTACAGGCGTGAGCGGTTAGAGCCCGAAATCGCCGCCATGTCTGTAGAGATCGACGAAGACGAAAATCCCATTGTGATCGTCAATATCGACGATCCAGCCGCCAAGAAGGCGATCAAGAGGGTGATCGTGTGGCTTGGCGGCATCACTGGACTCGCCTGGTTGCGCGAATGGGCTAGCCAGTCAGCTCAACGACAGATCGCCTTAGCGGTGGCCAGTACCGCCGCAGCCGGCATCGCCGCCACAGCGGTCATGACGGACGTGACCCGGCACGAGGCTGATCCCACTCCCCCGGCCACAGCCGAGAGGGTCATCACTCTCCCCCCGCACCCTCCGGTCACGATCACCGCGGTCCTGTCCACGCCCGCCTCGAAGCCGTCGCGCAGGCGAGCCCCGGCCGAGCAGGCAGACGGCGAGGACGACCCGCCCCCTTCGACGGCGCCCCCGCCGAGACTCGTGGCCACCCCGAGGCCGTCACCCACCGCCGATCCGACCACATCCCCGCGAGCCCATGCCACGGAGCCGACCGCCCCGCCCAAGACCTCGGACCGTGGCGGCCGCCACAGCGACGCAGACCAGCCAGGAAGAAGCACGGCACCGCCAACCACCACACCACCGTCCCCGCAGCCCGCCGCCCAACCGGAACCCACGCCGGAGCCCACAGTGGCGGCGGCCGAAGACTGCGACGGCTTGGTGGAGGTTGACCTGGATCCGCTGCTGGATCTGTGCCTGCTCGGCTAGCCTGCGCCTAATCCCTCACCCTCAAGGAGCTCCCTTATGGCGTTCCATCAAGTGCGCGCGGACGGCGTGATCGTCGCCCGCTGGAAGAAAGCGAACGGCACGTTCGGCACCAAATCGCGCCACCCCGACACCAACGAGTACTGGAAGGACGGTGTAGAGGCCGAGCGCTGGGGCGAGTGGATGGAGGACCTCGAACGCCGTGGTCTCGCCCCGGACTACTCCCGTAAGCGCACGAAGCCTGCCCCCGAGCCAGAGCCCGCGCAGGAAGACGACGGCTTCACCGTCAACGAGTGGTTCGCTCGCTGGTGGGAGGGGCTCGACGTCGGTCTGAGATCCCGCGGCAACTACGCCTACCTCTTCCGCGCTCACGTCCTGCCGGAGTGGGGGCACTGGAAGCTTGCCGACATCAAGGCGAGCGACGTCAACGCCTGGGAGCAGCGCATGCTGAAGGCAGGCTATGCCCGCGATGGCGTCGCGTCGGGCGCTCGGACCCGGCTGGCTACTCTGCTTGGCGACGCGGTGACAGAAGGTCTGATCGGCTCCAACCCTGCGCTACGGCAGCGGCACCGCGGGCGCCGCTCCGGCGTCGGCACCGCGGGCCGCGGCCGAGAGAAGACCGCCATCACGCCGTTCGAGGCGCTATGCCTGGCTGAGCGCATGGGGGTGTTGTCCGGGCGCGACGACGAGACCATTGCAGGTCTGCTGGCAGCGTGGGGGGCGCTCCGGTATGGCGAACTCATCGGCCTTCAGCGGGAGTACGTCAAGCTCGGCCGCATCCGCATCGACTGGCAGCTCATCGAAGACAGCGGCAGGTTCTACCTCGGCCCGCCCAAGGATGACAGCAACAGGGACGTCGACCTTCCCCCGTTCCTGCAGAGTCTCCTGAACCGGCAGATTGCCGCCCATCCGGACCAGCGGTGCCGGTGCAAGCCGGTGACAGTCGAGGGCCAGGACGAGCAGCCGTGCCAAGGTGGCGGCCCCTTCGTGTTCCTCGGCGAGCGTGGCGGCCACCACCGCAACTCCAACTTCGCCCGGCGGGTGTTCGACCCCGCCGCCGACGGCTGGTACCCGACCTCGAAGGGCAAGCGCGGAACAGCTAAGAACCGCAAGGAGGATAAGAAGAACCAAGCCGCCTACAAGCCGGTCCTTGTAGAGCTCGCCAGTCCGTGGCCGGGAGCGCCCGTCCCGGCGTGGCCGGCGGCCGTTCCTGGGCAGCCGTTTGAGCATCCTCCTCTGCGCGGGTATCAGCGGCGCCCTCTTGGGCTCGGCGTGAACGCGGCCTCGTCTCGCGCGCAGTTGGTGGCGTTCGCCATCCAGCAGGGCATCCCGGAGGAGCAGGCGCATGATCTGACGCGGGAGGCGATCTTGGACTTGTTCGTCCGGTCCCGGTACGTGTCGGAGGGGGCGCCGGTCGCGTCGTGGCTGCCGGTCAAGGAGGGGCTCACCCCGCACGATCTTCGGCACGCGCACAGTACGTGGCTGATGGACCTGGGGACGCCTCTGCAACTGCGCGACGACCGGATGGGGCACGCCTCGCCGGAGATGCGCGGCATGCGCGGAACCTACACGCATGTGTCGCGCGAGTCGCGGGCGTGGCTGCGGGAGCAGTTGGAGCGGTTATGGCAGGACGCGCTCGCCCGGCGAGCGTGGTTCGGTCTCCACTCTCCTGTCGCCGTCTTGGACGAGTTGCTGGCTCCGTTCCGTGATGGAGAGCGGGAGCCGATCGCTCCGTTCGAGGTTCGCGGAGAGGTTCTGCAATTCCCTACTTCGCGTGCGGGTTAATCGCCTCTCATCGCGAATTCATCGCGAAAAGCTCCGGACAACGAGAAACGCCCGGCTCCGAGACTTCTCGGACCGGGCGTTTTGCCTGTTCAGACTGGGAGCCCCCAAACGGAATCGAACCGTTGACCTTCTCCTTACCATGGAGACGCTCTGCCGACTGAGCTATAGGGGCCTGTCCGCTCGCTGCGGACAGGTGTAACCATACACGGCACTCAGCCATGATGCGAACTCGTACGGGCCTCCACCGCGCCGCCGGATCCGCGGCGCGCGGCGAGATCGATCACCTCGCACAGATCGGCCAGGTCGACGTGCGCGGCCACCTCCGCCACCGAACGGCAGTCGGCGACCAGCCACCCGTTCCTGCGCACCCGGAGCACCTGCCGGCCCGCCCGCATCGCCGGCACGACCTCGACGCCGTCGAGGCCGACCCATCGCCTGTCCATAGCGGCACACCCTAGCCGCCGGGTCTCTCAATTTCCGTCCGCCACAGGCGTTACCGCCATGCCAAGTCGGCACCAAGAGGTGTCTAAGAGCCGCGTCCCACGCTGGTGACAAACGGACAGAAGGAGCACCGAAATGGCACCCAACATGCTCGGCTTCCGCATCACGCACCGGGCCATGCGCGGGGACACCCGCCGTCTGGCCGAGGTGATGAGCGCGATCGCCGCCGGCGAGCAGCCTGCCGGTCAGGAGCGGCTGCGCGCGATCGCGACGTTCACCGCCAAGCTGTGCGCGGGCATCCACCACCATCACCAGGCCGAGGACAACGTGTTGTGGCCGGTCATCGTGCGCTCGGCGGGCGCCGAGGTGGACCTGAGCGACCTGACCGACGACCACGCGGCGCTCGACCCGCTGCTGGAGGAGATCACGACGGCCGCGGCCCAGCTCGGCTCCGACGGGCAGGCGGCCCGGCGGATGGCCAAGTCCCTGGCCGCGCTCGCCGACCTGCTGGACGAGCACATCGAGGAGGAGGAGCGGCTGATCTTCCCGGTCGTCGCCAAGTACGTCTCGGAGGCGGACTGGGCGAAGGTCGAGACCGAGGTCAGAAAGGGCGGGGACGCCCGGTTCGACCTGCCGAGGATCGCCCAGTACGCGCAGCCGGAGGAGCTGGCCGAGCTGCGGCGCCTGGCCGGGCCGGTGCTCGTGGTGCTACTCGCGCTCATGGGGCGCGGCCACCGGCGCCGCCAGAGCCTGATCTTCGGCGCGCCGTGAGCCTCCTGGGACCGCTCAGCGGGGCGCCCGGCGGCGGCGGGCCGCCTGCGCCCAGTGGGGCGAGCCGACGCGCTCGGCGACCTGCAGAGCCTGCGCGTAGTGGCCGTCGGCCGGCAGCCCGAGCAGCTCGGCCAGGTCGCCGAGCACCAGCGCGACCGGCCCGAGCGTGATCGACCCGCTGCTCATCCCGGCCAGCTCGTCCGCCCACGGCAGCAGGACGCGGTAGGAGCGTGCGGCCACCTCGCGGTCCTCCAGGGCGACGGCGGTCTGGCCGCGCAGCGCCTGCCACATCAGCCAGTAGTAGTTGCGCGGCAACCACGACTCGGGCCGCCACACCAGCCGGGCCGCGTCCAGCTCGCCCGCGGCCGCCAGCGCCCCGGCGTAGATCTCGTGCACGGTGGCGCTGTTCACGCGTTCCCGGATGGCGGCCAGCTCGTCGAGGGAGTCGCGGACGTTCCCGCGGGCCATCCGGACGGCGAACCTGCACAGAGCGCCCATGGCCCGCGCGTTGACGCCGCCGCGCTCGGCCATCTGCTCGGTGAGCCCGGTGTAGACGGCCTCCGCCTCGTCGAACTCGCCCTCGACCAGCTTCCGCAGCGCGCCGAACAGCGCCAGGATGGCCAGCGACATGCCGAGCTGGCCGCTGGTGGACACCGCCACGCCGCTGTCGGCGTGCCGTCTGGCCGCCTCCAGGTCGGTGCGTCCGAGTGCGGCCATGAGCAGCGCGCAGTGGCCCAGCGTGAGGTAGCCGACGAGCCGGTGGGTGCGGCCCAGCTCCAGCAGCTCGGCGCCGACGGCCTCCAGCTCGTCCCGCCGTTCGGGGCTGAGCACGGCGAAGTAGCGGGCGTTGAGCGCCAGGCAGAGCAGGTCGGGACGGCCGAGGCGGCGGGCCAGGGCCACGGCCTCGGCGCCGGCGGCGTCCACGCGGTCGTCGTCGTGCCCCTCCAGCTCGAACACGAGCGCGGCCAGCAGGCGGCAGCGCGTCTCGTCGTCGGGGCCGGCGGCCAGCTCGCGTTCCACCGCCTCCATGAAGTCCCGGTTGTAGAGGGAGTCCACCTGGATCGTCCAGACCACGGGGGCTTCGTAGGAGGTCAGCGCGCGGGCGAGCGCGCCGCGCGGGGCGGCCAGCTCGACGGCCCGCGTCCGTGCGGCCAGCGCGCCCAGCACGTCGCCGGCGTGGCCCAGCGCCGACACCAGTCCGCACAGCAGGTCGAGCCGGGTCGCGTCGTCGGTGGCGAACTCCAGCGCGGCGCGCCACAGCGCCGCCGCCTCGCGGTGCGCGTGCAGGCCGGACGCCTGGACGGCCGCCGCCTTGGCGTACCGGACGGCGTCCGGCACGGCGGCCTCCAGCGCGTGGTGCGCCAGGGCCGCCACGTCGTTGGGCCGCAGCCGCTCCAGCACCGACACCACGCGCCCGTGCAGCCTGGTCCGGCGGATCCGCGCGGTGTCCTCGTACAGCGCCTGCCTGACCAGGACGTGCGTGAACCTGACGCGGCCCGGCCCCGGCTCGGCCAGCAGGCCCGTCATGACGCCGGCCTCCAGGCCGTCGAAGACGGTGTCCTCGTCGCCGTCGTGCAGCGCGATCAGCACGTCCACGTCGGCGTCCCTGCCGACGACGGCGGCGTTGCGCAGCACGGTCTGGGCAGTCGCGGGCAGGCGGGTGATGCGGCGGCGGATGAGGTCGCGCACGCCGGGCGGCAGCGCCTCGGCGGCCTGCGGCCCCTCGGAGGCCAGCAGGCGGGCGATCTCGCAGACGAACAGCGGGTTGCCGAGCGTGCGGTCCAGGACCGTGCGGACGGTGGCGGGGTCGAGGCCGGCGCGCTGTGAGTGGCGTTCGAGCAGCGTGGCGACGGCGGCCTCGTCGAGCCCGGCGAGCTCGACGTGCCTGCTGCCGGTGGCCAGCGCGGCCAGGGTGGCGGACAGGTCCTCGGTGGTCTCGGCCGGGCGGTAGGTGGCGACGACCAGGATCCGCGCGGCGGGGTCCAGGTGCCGCAGCAGGTGCAGGGTCTCGCCGTCGGCCCGGTGGACGTCTTCGAGGACCACGAGCAGCGGCGCGCAGCCCGCCAGGTAGCCGGCCACGGCCCTGGCGAGCTGGAACTGGTTCTGGATGGCGACGCCGTCGTTCAGGAGGGGGGCCAGGCGGGCCGCGTCGGCGGCGGCGGGCGGCCGTACGGCGGCGAGCTGCCGGACGATCTCGCTCCACGCCCAGGCGGGCGGCGCGTCACCGTCGATCTCGGGGCAGCGTCCGAACGCGACCCGCCACCCTCGCTCGGCCAGCTCGGCCGCGAACGCCTCGGCCAGCGCGCTCTTGCCCGCGCCCGGCTCGCCGCCCAGCCAGACCGTGCGCCGGTAGGGCCGCACGGCCTCCTCCCGCAGCGCGGCCAGTTCGCGGGCCCGGCCCACGATCGAGGGCTCCTGCGCGGCCACGGGCCGTTCCTGGACGTGTTCGACGACCTCGGGCGCGTGCAGGGACTCGGATTGGCGGAGGATGTCCTGTTCGAGCGCGCGCAGGGCCGGGCCGGGATCGACGCCGAGCTCCTCGGCCAGGTTCTCGCGGGCCTGGCGCAGCACGGCCAGCGCCTCGGCCTGGCTGCCGGCTCGGTAGAGCGCCAGGGCCAGCAGGCGGACGGCGTTCTCGCGCAGCGGGTGGGCGTCGGCGTGGCCGCGCAGCTCCGGCACGGCCTCGGCGTGGCGGCCCATCAGCAGCGCGGCCTCGGCGCGGTACTCGACGGCGACGAGCCTGAGCTCGGCCATCCTGGCCGCCTCGGGCGCGGCCCACTCCTCGGTGAACTCGGCGTAGGCGGCGCCCGTCCACAGGCCGAGCGCCTGGTCGAGCAGGTCGTGGGCGACGGCGCCCGCGCCCCGCTTGAGCGCCGCGCCGGCCGCGTCGATGAGGCCGGGCAGCCGCCAGGCGTCCACGGCCTCGTCGGGCAGGCAGAGCCGGTAGCCGGGCGGGGCGCTGACGATCACTCCGGCGGGGGCGCGCGGCGGCCGGTCGGGTTCGAGGACGCGGCGCAGGTTCGAGACGTAGACCTGGAGCGCGGCCAGCGCCTTGGGCGGCGGCTGCCCCTGCCACAGGTCCTCGATGAACCGGTCGGTCGAGACGACCTGGCCGTCGGCGGCGACCAGGCGGGCGAGCACGGCGCGCTGCCGGGCGGAGCCGAGGTCGAGCCGGCGGCCGTCCAGGGTGGCGTGGAGCGGTCCAAGGAGGTGTAACTGGAGCATGGCACCCTTTTTCCGTACCGGTAGCGCCCGCTTTCAGTACCGGTAGAAGCCCGCGAAGTCAGATCTTCGCCCGATATCGTCAATGCGCACCGAGGCCCCCGTCTCAGGCGCGTTCATCATCTTCCCACGACCCAGATAGATGCCCACATGATGCGTCTTGATCTTATTTTTCGTGATTTTTCCGAAGAAGACTAAGTCGCCCGGCAGGCCGCGCTTGACGGGCCGCATCCTGCGCACGTGGTCGTCGGTGTTGCCGGGGCCGAGCACGTCCCTTCCGTTGGCCAGGGCGTACACCCATCGGGCCAGGCCGGAGCAGTCGAGGCCGCGGGTGCGCGCGGCCGGGCATGGCTTGATCCGGCCGCTGTAGCCCAGGCAGGTGCCCTTCGTGGGGCCGGGCCGCTCGCCGTGGCCGCCGCCCCACGAGTACGTGATGTCGTACCGCTCGATCTCGTACGCGATGCGCACGATCCTGGACGGCACGAACGTCGACAACGGCATCGACGCCGCGCCCGCCAGCAGGACGACCAGGGCGGTCACCGCCAGCACCAGCCGCCGCCGCGCCACCCGTTTCTCCCTTAAGCCGAGATCCCGGGTTTTATCCTACCTATCGCGATATTTCAGCTTTTGAGGTCAAGTGTGACCGTTCCTACCTCGACGACCATCCCGACCCGGCCCTTCGGCTTCGGCCTGGTGGTGAAGGTGAAGGCGGCCTTCTGGCCCCGCTCCAGCTTGCCGACCACGCAGCGCACGGCCGTGCCGCTGAACTTGCACCCGGGGGCCTTGACCACCTTCTGGCCGCCGTACGCGCGCCCGGAGACCACGATGTCCTCGACGGGGTGCGGGCCGGTGTTCGTGATCGTGACCCGGTAGAGATTCCTGCCCTTGACCAGGCCGGAGACCGACACCCGCGCGGGCGGGTTGGCCAGCGACCGCAGCTGGGACTCCGAGCCGTTGAAGGAGTTCTGGCCACCGGCCAGCGAGCCCTTCTCCGCCGACTGCCAGAACGTGTGCCGCTTCCAGCTCTTCGGCAGCTCGCCGGGGTCGCTCCCCCAGCGGGCCAGCCAGAGCGGGTTGGCCTTGAACGCGCCGGAGTTGCCCGTGCAGGTCTGCCACCAGCTCGTGGTGGTGTAGATGATCGCGTCCCGGCCGGTCTGCTGCCGGTACTTCTTGGTGAAGTCCTTGATCCAGGTGACCATGTCCTCGGCGGACAGGTCGTAACAGTTGTTCTTGCCGTTCTTGTCCTTGTACGGGTTGTCCTCGATATCGAGGACTCCGGGCAGCGTTTGACCGTCGCTGGTCCAGTTTCCGCCGTTCTGAAGGAAATAGTCGGCTTGCGCTGTCCCGTCGGATTCATGTGGTTGCGCAAAGTGATAAGCGCCACGCACGAGCCCGGCCGTCGCGGCCCCGCCGAACTGCGGGTCGAACCGTGGGTTGCGGTAGTTCGTGCCCTCGGTGGCCTGCACGAACGCGAACTTGCCGCCGCCTGCGGCCACGCTCGCCCAGTCCACGTCGCCCGTCCAGTTGCTGACGTCGACACCGGGAACACCGTCGGCCGCCTCCGCGACCCCTGTCATGCCGACAGCGGCAATTACCGCAATTAACCACAAGCGTTTCACGCCCGAGATCATCGCGGAGTCGCCACTTACGCCGCAAGCACGGAAATATCACGTCTTTCCGTGAAAAAGCGCGAAACCCCATGTCGAGGCCCGGAAATCCGCCTTCCGCGACCATCTCTCCGGACGTCGTTTTCGCAGGTCAGAGCCGTATATGAACGTCACATTCGCGTTTGCCAAATCGATACCACCCGGCCCAAACTGAACCGATCCCCGAAAGGGCCCCTGACCAGGGGTTTCTTCGCCATGCCCAGGAGGCACCACCCATGATCCACACCCGGGCCCTCACCCGAGTGTTCAAGATGAAGAAGGAGACCGTCGAAGCCGTACGCGGCATCGACCTCGACGTCGAACCCGGCCGGCTCGTCGCCTTCCTCGGCCCCAACGGCGCCGGCAAGTCCACCACCCTCCGCCTGCTCACGACCCTGCTCCCGCCCACCTCCGGCACCGCCGTCGTCGCCGGCCACGACGTCACCCGCGACCCGGCCGGCGTGCGCTCCCGCATCGGCTACGTCGGCCAGAAGAACAGCGCGGGCGAGAGCTTCCGCGTCCGGGACGAGCTCGTCACGCAGGGCCGCTGCTACGGCCTGGCCGTCTCCGACGCCGTCGCGCGGGCCGGCGAGCTGATGCGCCTGCTCGACCTGGAGGACCTGGCGAGCCGCAGGCCCGGCACGCTCTCCGGCGGCCAGCGCCGCCGCCTGGACATCGCGCTCGGCCTGATCCACCGCCCCGACCTGCTCTTCCTCGACGAGCCCTCGACCGGCCTCGACCCGAAGAGCCGCGCCGACATCTGGCGGCACATCCTGCGCCTGCGCGAGGCGTACGGCACCACGATCTTCCTCACCACCCACTACCTGGAGGAGGCCGACAACATGGCCGAACGGGTGATGATCATCGACAACGGCTCGATCATCGCCGACGGCACGGCCGAGCAGCTCAAGAACGACTTGGCGGGCGACACCGTCACGGTCACCACCGACACCGCCCAGGACGCCGCCAGGGCCGCCGAGCTGACCGGTGGCCGAGCCGAGGGCGTCACCGTGCGGGTGCGGGTGGCGAACGCGCCCGCCGCGCTCCCCGGCTGCCTGCGGGCGCTGGACGCCGCCGGGATCAAGGTGACCGCCGCCGAGACCGCGCGCCCCACCCTTGACGACGTGTTCCTCACCCTCACCGGGAGAAGCCTCACCGATGACGACCTTCCTGCGTGACACCGCCACCGTCTTCACCCGCGAGTTCCGGCCGGTCCTGCGCGAGCCGGTCGCGCTGCTGTTCGAGATGGGCCAGCCGCTGCTGTTCCTGTTCCTGTTCGGCGCGCTGCTGGACGGCGCGGTGGGCTCGTCGTGGCAGTGGTTCGTGCCGGGCATCCTGGTCATGATGTGCCTGACCGGGCCGATGTCGGCCGGTTACACGCTGCTGGTCGAGCTGATCGGCGGCTCGCTGGAACGCATGCTGGTCACGCCGCTGAACCGGACGGCGATGCTGGTGGGCCGGGCGATGAAGGCGATGGTGGTCCTGCTGGCCCAGGCCGTGCTGATCATCGTGCTGGCGGTCCCGCTGGGGTTCGAGCTGTATCCGGCGGGCGTCCTGGCGGGGCTGGCGCAGCTCACCGTGTTCGGGGTGGGGCTGGGGGCGTTCTCGTTCGTCCTGGCCATCCGGTCGGCGCCGGGCGGGACGCTGTTCTACGTCGTCAGCCAGTCGATCCTGTTCCCCCTGCTGCTGCTGTCGGGCGTGCTGCTGCCCCTGGACACCGCGCCCGGGTGGCTGCGCGCCGTCGGTGCGGCGAACCCGGTCACGTACATCGTCGAAGGCCAGCGCGCGCTGTTCTCCGGCGACCTCGCGGACCCCTCCGTCCTGTACGGCACCGCGTCGGCCTGCCTGGTCGCCGCGATCGGCCTGTACCTGGGCAACCGGGCCATGCGCAAGGGCGTGTGAAATGGAGGCATGACCCGTGTGATGGCCTCCCGCACCGTGCCGTGGATCCCCGTCGAGCACCGCCTCGACGTGATCCTCTCCCCGGACCTCCCGCCCGCCGACGGCACGACCTCGGCGTTCGCGTTCGTCACCGACGGCGTCGGCAGGACCCTGCTCACCTGCGTCGACCGGCCCGGACGCGGCTGGGACGTGCCGGGCGGCCACCTGGAGGCCGGTGAGAGCGCCACCGAGGCCGCGGTCCGGGAGCTCCAGGAGGAGACCGGCCTCCTCCTGGAGCCGTCCGCTCTGTCGGTGTTCGGGTGGCAGCGCGTCGAGCTGCTGCGCCCGGCTCCGGCCGGTTACCGCTACGCGCCGCTGACGTACATGGTGATGTTCCGGGCGCGGCTGGCGGCGCCCGGCGCCGCGACCGCGCCGCCGGCGGGGTCGGAGAGCACCGGCGCGGAATGGCTGCCCCGGGAGCGGATCACGGAGCTGTGCGCCCACCGCACCTGGCTGCCGCTGCTGGAGTGCCTCTAGAGGGTGCGCGCGCGTTCGAGGTCGGCGCTGCGGTAGTGCCGCTCCGGGATGCTCGCCAGAGTGGACGGGTGCACCTGCGGGCCCAGGCCGTACAGCTTCTGGAAGCTCATGATGAGCGGACGCCAGGCGTCGGGGTCGATGTGGTCGTCGGTGCCCTTCATCCGGATGTCCTCGTGCACCCAGACCCGCTGCACCCGCACCTCGAACGCGAGCACCCCGCCGTCGCCGACCGGGTGCGTCTCCTCCACCACGACCTCCATGGCGACCGGGCACTCGCCCACCCTGGGGGCGGCCACCGTCTCCGACGGGACGGCGGTCAGCCCCGCCCGCTGGAACTTGTCCAGCACGAACCGGTAGCCGCGCTGGTACTTGCGCTCGGGCACCGGGTCGCTCCCGGTGGTCAGCGCCAGCCGGTCCACCTGCGGGGCGAGCGCGTCGGACGGCAGGTTGAGCACGCCCTCGCCGGTCCGCAACAGGTTCTGGGACGTCTTCGACCTGGCCCCGAGCCCCAGCATGCCGCGCCAGCCCAGCCAGAAGGCCGACGACATGGGGGCGAGGTTGGGGGTGCCGTCCTCGTTCACGGTGGAGATCAGGACGACGGGGGTGCCGAAGTAGAGGATGTTGGGTTCAATGCGGACGTGCTGATCCACGACAGTGTTCATGCGTCCCACTGTCGCCGCCGGTGCGGGCCGGACGCTGGCGGCCTTCGGACCTGTCGTTGCCGGGCCGGTCAGGAGCGCGGCACGAGCCGGATCGTGGCGGCCCGCGCCTGCCCGCTGACCACCGAGTCCACGATGCTCTCCGGGTAGTGGCGGTACTTGGCCCGGTACGCGGCGTCGATCCGGTCGTTGAGCTCCTGGTCGGCGTCGGCGAACGTGACGCCCTTGTCGACGCCCCCGGCCTGGATCCGGCCGCGTCCGCGCTCCTGGGCGCCGCGGAACCAGGTGCCGTCCCGCCCGTTCACGGCCCGGACGTACAGGTCGTCGCCGAGGCGGACGACCCAGATCGTCACCGGGCGGCGCAGCTCGCCGTCGCCGCGCAGGGACGCGATCTGCAGCTCCTCGGCGGCGGCGATCCGGTCGAGTTCGTCGTTCGTCCAAGCAGTCATGGTGGGGGCCTACCCGGAACCGGTCGACGGGGCCGGCGGTCATCGTCCGTAGTTGGTAAATCCGCCGGTCAGGGGAGGTAGCCGGCGCGCCTGGCCGAGACCACGCTCTCCATGCGGGTGTGGGTGCCGAGCTTGCGCATCGCGCTGCGCAGGTAGCTCTTGACCGTCTCCGGCTTCAGGTCGAGCCGCCGGCCGACCTCGGCGTTGCCGCAGCCGACCGCGACCAGGGAGAGCACGTCGAGCTCCCGGGGCGAGAGCGGGTTGGCCGGGACGGGGCCGCCGTCCGGCGAGGTCAGCCGGTCGCAGACGCCCTGCAGCCGCTCGCGCAGGACCGGGTCGGCGACCTCCTGGGCGATCGAGCGCAGCTCGGCATGCGCCTCGCGCAGCTGCTCCCATTCGGGGCCGGCGGGCCGTTCGCGGGCCGCGCCGGTGATCGCGGCCGTCTCCAGCGCGGCCACCCGCCGCTCCACCTCCGCGCGTACGGCCAGCTCGACGCCGAGCCGGGCGGCGATCTGGTTCATGCCGTCGAGGACGCGGGTGCCGAGCGGCAGCGGCTCGCGGACGCCGCCGTAGAGCAGCCCGTAGACCGTCTCGCCCACCACGACGGGGACGGCCGCGATCGCCCGCAGGCCCTCCGCCGCCACCGGTCTGTCGTATTCGTGGCTGATGCGGGAGTCGGTGACGTAGTCCTCGACGCTGCCCGGCCGGGCGGTGACCAGGACCCGGCCGCCCAGGCCGCTGCCGGTGTGGATGGCGAGCCCGCGCAGCACGTCCGTGCGGACCCCCGTCACCTCGGTGAGCCGCACGGCGCCGCCTGGGGCCGACACGGCGCCGCCGAACAGGACGGGCAGCCCGACGACGTGCCGCATCCGGGTGAGGGCGGCCCGCAGGAGCACGGCGGCCTGCGGGGCCAGGGCACTCGACGGAAGATGTGTCACCGCCATGTCACCAGCATGGCACGCGGCCGGCGTCCCGCGGCTACCCCTGAACGGGGGTAGCGTGCCGCACCGCCCTGGCGGATGCTTCGGGCATGGGTGACTCACTGCTCTCCTACGCGTCCGGCGTCTCCGCGCTCCCCCTGCTGGGCGAGACGATCGGGGAGAACCTGGAACGCGCCGCGGCCCGGTACGCCGGCCGCGAGGCGCTGGTCGAGATGGCGAGCGGGCGGCGCTGGACGTACGCCGAGTTCGACGCCGCGGTGAACGAGGTGGCGCTCGGCCTGCTGGCCAGGGGCATCGCCAAGGGCGACCGGGTCGGCATCTGGGCGCCCAACTGCGCCGAATGGGTGCTGACGCAGTACGCCACCGCCAAGATCGGCGCGATCCTGGTCAACATCAACCCGGCCTACCGCGCCCACGAGCTGGACTACGTGGTCCGCCAGTCGGGCATGCGGCTGCTGGTCAGCGCCGTCGAGCACAAGACGAGCGACTACCGCGCGATGCTCGCCGAGATCGGCTTCACGCAGGTGGTGTTCATCGGCGAGCCCGGCTGGGACGAGCTGGTCGAGACCGGCCGCCGCGCCGACCCCGCCGCGCTGCGCGTACGGGCGGCGACGCTGTCCTTCGACGACCCGATCAACATCCAGTACACCTCGGGCACGACCGGCTTCCCCAAGGGCGCGACGCTGTCGCACCACAACATCCTCAACAACGGCTACTTCGTCGGCGAGGGCGTCGGCTACACCGAGGACGACCGGGTCTGCCTGCCGGTGCCGCTCTACCACTGCTTCGGCATGGTCATGGGCAACCTGGGCGCGACCTCGCACGGCGCCTGCGTGGTGCTGCCCGCGCCCGGCTTCGACGCCGAGGCCACGCTGCGGGCCGTGGAGGCCGAGCGGTGCACCTCGTTGTACGGCGTGCCGACGATGTTCATCGCCGAGCTGGGCCATCCGCGCTTCGCCGACTTCGACCTGTCGTCGCTGCGCACCGGAATCATGGCGGGCTCGCCGTGCCCGGTCGAGGTGATGAAGCGGGTGATCGGTGAGATGCACATGAGCGAGGTGGCGATCTGCTACGGCATGACCGAGACGTCCCCCGTGTCGACGATGACCCGCCGCGACGACGGGCTGGTACGGCGCACCGAGACGGTCGGCCAGGTGATGCCGCACCTGGAGGTGAAGATCGTGCACCCGGAGACCGGGCTCGCGGTGCCCCGGGGCGAGCCGGGCGAGCTGTGCACCCGCGGCTACTCGGTGATGCTCGGCTACTGGAACGAGCCGGACAAGACGGCCGAGTCGATCGACGAGGCCCGCTGGATGCACACCGGCGACCTGGCCACCATGGACGCCGAGGGCTACGTCAACATCGTCGGCCGGATCAAGGACATGGTCATCCGCGGCGGCGAGAACGTCTATCCGCGCGAGGTCGAGGAGTACCTCTACACGCATCCCGACATCGCCGACGTCCAGGTGATCGGCGTGCCGGACGAGAAGTACGGCGAGGAGCTGATGGCCTGGATCGTCATGCGCCCCGGCACCGAGCCGCTGACCGCCGAGGCGATCAGGGACTTCTGCGCCGGCCGCCTGGCCCACTACAAGGTCCCCCGTTACGTGCACCTGGTCAACGGGTTCCCGATGACGGTCACGGGCAAGATCCGCAAGGTCGAGATGCGCGAGCAGGCCGTCACCCTTCTGGGGCTCCACCCCTGACCTGCTGAACCGGGGGCGGCGGGCGCGCGTATCTCCGCGTGTGCGCTCGAAGCAGACCTCGCTCGCGCCTGGCCCGGCCTGGGACCCCGTGGGAGCATGTGGGGGTCGCGCCCGCCCCGGGCGGCGCGGCCTGGTTCCTGGCCTCCGACGACGTGGCGGGTCGGCTATGAGAGCTTCTGTCCGGACGTACGCCGTGTTCGCGGTCGGCGTGGGCGTCCTGGTGCTGGTCGCGGTGCTGCGCTTCGGCGGCGGCGCCGGCACGGTGGAGGTCTTCGGGCTGCCCACCGCCGGTCCGGTCACCGACTGGGGGCTGCCGCTGGCCCGCCTCGCCCTCGACCTGTGCGCGGTGGCGTGCGTGGGGACGTTGCTGGCGGCGTCCGTGCTGGCCCCGGCCGGCTCGCCGGAGTCGGCGCGGTGCCTGCGCGCGGCGGGCTGGTGGGCGCTGGGGTGGGCGGTCGCCGCCCTGGCCGGTTACGTGTTCACCCTGTCCAGCTTCATCCCGATGCCGGTGCGGTACCTGCTCGCCGAGCCCGGCATGCTCGACTTCGGCACCTCGCTCCCGCAGACGCAGGCGCTCCTGGTGGTGCTGGTCACGACGTTCGCGGTGGCGGTGGCCACGCTCGTGCGCCGCCTGCCCGCCTGGGCGCCGCTGGCCGTGGCGGCGTTCGGGCTGCTGCCGCCCGCCTACGTGGGCCACGCCGCCTCGGCGGCCGACCACGACATCGCCGTGTCCGCGCTGATGGCCCATCTGCTGGGGGTGTCGGTGTGGGTGGGCGGCCTGGCCGCGGTACTGGTGCACTTCCGGCGCTCGGCCGACCTGCGGGTGGTGCTGCCCCGGTTCAGCACGATCGCGCTGTGCTGCTTCGCCGCCGTCGCCCTCTCCGGCGTGGTCAGCGGCTGGGTGCGGCTCGACCGCCTGTCCGACCTGTGGCTGAGCCGGTACGGCCTGCTGCTGCTGGCCAAGGCCGCCGCCCTGGCGGTGCTGGCCTGGTTCGGCCGGCGGCACCGTCTGCGTACCGTAGCCGGCGTGGCCGACCGGGGGGTGCGGGGCACGTTCGTCCGGCTGGCCGCGGGCGAGGTGATCGTGATGGTGGCGGCGACCGGGCTGGCCGTCGGCCTCTCGCGCACCCCGCCGCCGCCCGGCGCGGGCGGTGGGCACGACCATCCCGTCCTGGAGTACGCGCTCGCGCCCTTCTCGCCCGGCGCCCTGCTCAGCGAGGTGCGGTTCGACCCGCTCGTCCTGCTGCTGCTGGCGTTGCCCGCCGCCGGTTACCTGGCCGGCCTGCGCCGGGTGCCCGGCTGGCCGGTCCCGCGCACGCTCTGCTGGCACGCCGGGCTGGTCCTGGCCGCGGTCGCGCTGTTCGGCGGCGTGGGCGGGTACGCGCGGGCGATGTCGTCGGCCCAGGCCGTGCAGCACGTCGTGCTCGCCGTCGTCGCGCCGCTCCTGCTGTGCGCGGGCGCGCCGCTCACCCTGGCCGCGCGGGCCACCGGCCCCGGCTCCCAGTACGGCCCGCTCGGCGACCGCGCCCTCGGTCGCCGTCTCACCCGTCCCGCGCTGGTGACGGCCGCCGTCCCGGTGCTGCTCCTGCTGCTGTACGGCACGCCGTGGCTGCCCTGGTCGCTCGCCGGGTACGCGCCCCACCTGGTCACCATGGCCGTGTCCGCCGGGGCCGGCCTGCTGGTCGCCTGGGTGGTGCTCGACCTCGACCCGCTGCCCAGGCCGTTCCCGTGGGCCGCGCGGGTCCGGCTGCTGGCCGTGGCCGCCGTCGCGTACCTGGGGCTGGGGACGTACCTGCTGGTGGGACCGGCCGTCGCGGCGGAGTGGTTCGCCCTGGCGGCCCCGCCCGGGGTGCCCGACCCGCTGGCCGACCAGCGCGCGGCCGGGGCGGTGTTCCTGCTGGCGCCGCTGGCCGCCTACGCGTTCCCGGCCGTACGCCTGGCGCTGCGACGGCAGGCCGCCCGCGCGCACCGCCCCCGGTCCGTCCTACACTCATCCCCTATGGGCGATCTCCCGGTCTACGACGTTGTCCTGTTGCCGCCGCACGACGTCAACGCCGAGGCCGTGCGCCTGAGCCGGCGTTGCGCGGAGGCCGCCGCGACCGAGTTCGTCCTGCGCGAGGACGGCCTCTACCCGCACATCTCCCTCTACATGGCCAATTTCACCCCCGACCAGCTCGAAAAGGCCGTCGCGCTGCTGCGCGACCTCAGCGGCCGCACCTGCGCGACGCTCCTGGAAGGCGAGTCCTTCGCCGCCAACGAGCACGGCATGGTCGAGCTGTTCTTCCGGAAGACGGACGCGATCACCCGGCTCCAGGAGGACGTCGTCGCCGCGCTCAACCCGTTGCGCACGGGCCTGCGCCACCGCGACCCGGTCGGCCGCGTGCTGGCCGACCACCGGCTCACCGCGCCGCCCACGGCCCGCGCCAACCTCGGCCTCTACGGCTACGACGAGATCGGCGACCTGTTCCGCCCGCACATCACCCTCACCCGGCTCCAGCAGCGGGACCACCCGCTCGACCTGGGCTTCCTCGCCGCGCCGTCGGCCTTCACCGCCACCTACCAGGCCCTCGCGCTGTGCGTGATGGGCGAGCACGGCACCTGCACCGAGATCGTCGAGACCTTCACCCTCGACACCGCCCCCGTCACCCCGACGGCCTGACCGCCCCGGCCGAGGCCAGCCTGCGGGCCAGCTCCCGGCAGCGTTCCCCCAGCTCCGGCGGGTCGAGCACCTCGAAGTCGTGGCCCAGCGCGACCACGTGCATGAGCACGTAGTCGAGGCTGCCCGCGCCGCTGACCAGCTCGCACCGGTCGCTCCCGCGCTCCCGCACGACGGCCGCCGACGCGGGGACCTGCGCGCGTACCGTGGCGGCCGGGGCGTGCAGGAGGAAACGCGCCTGGTGCGGGTAGGCCCGGCTCGCCACGCCCTCCTGCACGTACGCCGCCGCGTCCGGCGCCGGGCGCGGCCGGAAGCGGAAGGTGCGGGCGGCCACCGACGCCATCCGGTCCACCCGGAAGCTGCGCCAGCCGTCCCGGTCGAGGTCGTAGGCGAGCAGGTACCAGCGCCGGTCGGAGGTCACCAGCCGGTACGGCTCCACCCGCCGCCGCCCCACCTGCCCTCCTGACGGGTAGTCGAAGCCGGCCTCGACCTCGTCCCGGCAGGCCCTGGCCAGCGTCATGAGCACCTCGGGATCGACCGGCACGCGCCCGCCGCCGAACGACTCCACCGCCCCGGACAGCGCGCGCACCTCGTGCCGGAGCCGGGCGGGCAGCACCGTGTCGAGCTTGGCCAGCGCCCGGATCGCGGCGTCGCCGGCGCCCGCGACCGCGCTGTCCGCCCCGGCGAGCAGCGACACGGCGGTGGCGATGGCCTCCTCGTCGTCGAGCAGCAGCGGCGGCAGGTCCTGGCCGGGCCCGAGCCGGTAGCCGCCGCCGATGCCCTGGCCGGCGTGCACCTGGTAGCCGAGCGCGCGCAGCCGTTCCACGTCACGGCGGACCGTGCGCGACGTGACGCCGAGCCTCCCGGCCAGCTCGGGGCCGGTCCAGACCTGACGTTGCTGCAACAGGCCGAGCAGGGTCAGCACCCGCTCGGTCGTGCCCCGCTCCGCGCCGCCCGTCTCGTCCATGCCGCCACCCTGCCAGAAAGCGGACCGATTCTGTCCGCCGATGAGGTGATCGTGTTTCCATGGACGCACACACACTCGACTGGAACCGCACATTGCGCGAGCAGTGGGAGTTCCACTGGAACCACCAGCTCCGGGCCCGGCTCGACGGCCTGACCGACGAGGAGTACTTCTGGTCGCCGGTGCCGGACGCCTGGAGCGTACGGCCGCGCGGCACCTCCACGGCGCCCGTCCAGGCCGGCGCGGGCGGCCACACGATCGACTTCGCCTTCCCCCAGCCGGTGCCGCCGCCCTTCACCACGATCGCCTGGCGGCTCGGCCACGTCATCGTCGGCGTGCTGGCCGTCCGCAACGCGGTGCACTTCGGGGCGCCGCCGGCCTCGTACGAGACCTGGGAGTACGCCGGCGGCGCGGCCGCGGCGCTCGACCAGCTCGACACGGAGGCCGAGCGGTGGCTGGCGGGCGTGCGGGGCCTCGGCGAGGCCAGCCTGCGCGCGCCCATGGGCGACGCGGAGCCCTTCCCGGAGGCCCCCATGGCCGACCTGGTCCTGCACGTCCACCGCGAGCTCATCCACCACCTGTCGGAGGTCTGCCTGCTGCGCGACCTGCACCTCCACATGAACCGCCCCTGACCGGAGGCGTCGCTTCCTACGCTCTCCCCATGAGCACCGACATCTACGGCTTCATCGAGGCCCGTCACCCGCTCGCCCACGAGGACTGGTACGAAGGCGACCCCTGGACGGCCGTCTCCATCCCGCTCCACCCGCTCTACGACGACCAGGACCACGAGTCGTTCGCCTGCCTGTTCGGCATCCGCGACCGGCTGGGGTGGCCGCCGGTCGCGGCCGGCCGCGGCCTGCCGGACGACGTGTTGGGACCGGTCCGCGCCGAGTACGAGGACACCGCCCGCCTCGACCCCGCCGTGCACGGGTGCACCTGGGTCTCCTGGGCGGAGCTGCGCGACCTGGACCTGACGGCACGCCCCGCGGCCGGATCCGTTCCCTTGACCCGCCTCGACCTGCTGGGGCCGGAGACCGAGTGGGCGGCCGTCTTCGAGGTGATGCGGGCGCTGGCGCGACGGTTCGGGCCCGACGGCGTGCGCCTGGTCGTCTGGTTCGACTGAGCGCCGGCGTCACCCGCGTTCGACAGGGGCCCGTCCCAGCGCAGACGGTGTTCCAGGAGTGGCGCGCCGCGCAGGTCCGCGCGGTCGGCGAGATCGAGCAGGACGGGCCGCGCGCCGTGCATGAGCTCCGCGACGCTGGTCATGCCCTGGATCCCGGTCGCCGGGACGACGACCACCTGATCGTCGTCTTCGTAGATGATCCTGCCGGGATCCGCCGATTCGAGGCGTACACACTCCACATCGTGCGCGGCGAGGATCGCCAGGTACCCCGGCACCCGCTCGACGAACCGGGCGGCCGACGCCTTGAACCAGGCCGCCGCCGTCGGGTTGACGTCGCGGCGGTAGACGTCGGGGTCCACGGTCGTCGGGTCGGTGAAGTTGGCCTCGTACCACGCGTTGTTCTCGCGCCTGAACGCCTCCTCCTCGTCCGACAGAAGACCCTGCTCGGCGAGGCTGTTGACCAGCCCGAACACCCCTGGGTACGTCCCGCGGCCGTTCGGCGCGGGACTCTGGAACCTCACGAACACCGGCTCTGCCGTCAACGTGCCTCTCCTCGGTGTGCGGCCCATTGGCTCTCGGTAAAACGGGCGTTGACTGACAGTAAAAACTTGCCTACTGTGAGTGCTCGACATCACAGAACTCATCGAGAAGGTGAAGCTCATGCTCAGACGAGTCGAATCCGACCGGTGGCAGGAAGCGCTCGATGTCAACCCCCTCTACAACGGCCTGGTGCCCGAGGGCGGTGTGCCCCGCTTCAAGATGCCGGCCAGCCCGATGAACCCCAGCGCGGCCCAGGCTCTCATCCGTGACGAGCTCCTTCTCGACGGCAACGCCCGGCTCAACCTTGCCACGTTCTGCACCACCTGGATGGAGCCGCAGGCCCGCGAGCTCATCGCCGAAACCCTCGACCGCAACATCGTCGACCACGACCAGTACCCGCAGACGGCCGACATCGAGGCGCGCTGCGTCAACATGCTCGACCATCTGTGGAACGATCCAAACGGCGTCAGCGTCGGCTGCTCCACGGGCGGCTCCAGCGAGGCGGCCATGCTCGGCGCGCTGGCGATGAAGTTCCAGTGGCGCGCGCGGCGCCGGGCGGCCGGGCTGCCCGTCGACCGGCCCAACCTCGTGATGGGCACCGCCGTCCACACCTGCTGGCCGAAGTTCTGCCAGTACTGGGACGTCGAGCCGCGCTGGATCCCGATCGAGGAGCCGGCCTACACGCTGTCCGCCTCCCGGCTCAGGGAGTTCTGCGACGAGAACACCATCGGCGTCGTCGGCGTGCTCGGCTCCACGCAGTGCGGCAAGTACGACCCGATCGAGCAGATGTCGGCCGAACTCGACCGGCTGGAGGCCGAGCGCGGCCTGAAGATCCCGCTGCACGTCGACGCCGCCGTGGGCGGTTTCATCACCCCGTTCCTGGAGCCCGACCGGGTGTGGGACTTCCGGCTCCCCCGGGTGCAGTCGATCAACACCTCGGGGCACAAGTTCGGCCTGGTGTACCCGGGCGTCGGCTGGATCGTCTGGCAGGAGCCCGACGCGCTGCCCGAAGACCTGGTGCTCTCCTGCGACCTGCTCGGCGGCAACATCGACACCTTCACGCTCAACTTCTCCCGCTCCGGCGCGCCGGTCGTCGCCCAGTACTACAACTTCCTGCGGCTCGGCTTCGAGGGCTACCGCGCCGTCCAGCAGACCTGCCGGGACGTGGCGACCTACCTCGGCGACGAGATCGCCAAGCTGCCCGAGCTCTCGCTCATCGCCGACGGCTCGGAACTGCCGGTGCTCGCCGTCCGGACCGCCCCCGGCTTCGACGGCTTCACCGTCTTCGACCTGGCCGAACGGCTGAAGATGCACGGCTGGCAGGCCCCGACGTACTACCTGCCGCCCAACCTGGAGCACATCGCCGTCATCCGCTTCGTCATCCGCAACGGCTTCAGCCAGGACATCGCGGCCAAGCTGCTGGCGAACCTGCGTACCGAGGTCGAGTACCTGCGTGACAACCGGGTCCCGCGGCCGCGGACGTCCGCCGAGCAGCCGGGCGTGCCGACCGGAAGGTGAGCCGGCGGTCCCACTGAAGGGCGATCCCCAGGTCCGGGGGTCGCCCTTCTCGTCGGTCGCCCGCGAGCCGTCCAGGCCCCCGGGGAAATATGGCCAAATGTCCGGATCATGAGGACGTCATGAGTGATCGGTGATCGCGTCTCTGGTCGGCGTACGCGCAGGCCAGCAGGCTTGTACCCATGACGGACGTGGTGCGGTTGGACGCCGTGAGCAAGGTGTACGGCAAGGGCCAGGGCGCGGTGGCGGCCCTGCGTGAGGTGTCGGTGGGCATCCCGCAAGGGTCGTTCACCGCCGTGATGGGCCCCTCGGGGTCGGGCAAGAGCACGTTCCTGCACTGCGCGGCCGGCCTGGACGTGCCGTCGTCCGGCTCGGTGCGGCTCGGCGGCACGGAACTGTCGGGCATGGACGAGACCGGCCTGACCGAGCTGCGCAGGCAGCGGATCGGGTTCGTGTTCCAGGCGTTCAACCTGATCCCGGCGCTGGACGTCGTCGAGAACATCACGCTCCCCCTGCGCCTGGCCAAGGCCCGCGTGGACCGCGACTGGCTGGCGGAGATCCTGCGCCGGGTCGGCCTGGAGGGCCGGACCGGACACCGGCCCGCGCAGCTCTCGGGCGGCCAGCAGCAGCGGGTGGCCATCGCCAGGGCGCTGGTCACCAGGCCGGAGGTGGTGTTCGGCGACGAGCCGACGGGCGCGCTGGACACGATGACCGCCCGCGACGTGCTGAGGCTGCTGCGCGAGGTGGTGGACGGCCTGGGCCAGACGGTGGTGATGGTGACGCACGACCCGGTGGCCGCCTCGTACGCCGACACCGTGCTGTTCCTGGCCGACGGCCGGATCGTGGACGCGATGACCGCGCCGACCGCCGACAAGGTGGCCGAGCGCATGACCAGGCTGGGAGCGTGGACGCGATGATCACCTTGGCGTTGAGGACGCTGCGGCACAGGAAGGCCGCGTTCGCCGGCGCGTTCTTCGCGCTGCTGTGCGCCGCCGCACTGGTGTGCGCGTGCCTGATGTTGCTGGAGACCGGCCTGCGCGGCGGCGTCGCCCCCGAGCGGTACGCCGGCGCCCCCGCGATCGTGGCCGCCGACCAGTACGTGCGCCAGACCGTCGACAAGGGCGACGGCAAGAGCAAGACCAAGGCCAAGCCCCTGACGGAACGCGCCTGGCTGCCCGAGTCGGTCGTGGCGGCGATCCGGGCCGACAAGGTGGTCCCCGAGGTGACGTTCCCCTTCGGCGGCTTCACCGGGCACGGCTGGGAGTCGGCCGCGCTCACCCCGTTCACCATCGCGAAGGGACGCGAGCCTAGGTCGCCGGGCGAGGTCGTCGTCGACGCGCGCGCCGGGCTCGACGTGGGCGCCGAGCTGCGCGGACACCGCGTGGTGGGCGTCACCGCGCAGGCGCTGCCGAGCCAGGACACCGTGTTCTTCAGCACCGCCGAGGCCCGCCGCCTGGCCGGTCACCCCGGCAGGGTCAGCGCGGTCGGCGTGTTCCCCGGCCTGGACCGGGCGCCCGAGGGCGCGGTGGTCTACACGGGCGACGAGCGCGGCAGGCTGGAGTTCCTGGACGCCGAGCAGGCACGGGTCAAGCTGATCAGCATGGGCGGCGCGCTGGCCGGCACGTCGCTGCTGGTCGCGATCCTGGTCGTGATGGGCACGTTCGCGCTGTCCATCCAGCAGCGGCAGCGCGAGCTGGCCCTGCTGCGCGCCGTGGCGGCCACCCCCCGGCAGGTGCGCAAGCTGGTGGGCGGCGAGGCGCTGCTGGTCGCCGGGGCGGCCGGGGTGCTGGGCGCGGCGGCGGGCATCGGCGTCGGGTTCTGGCTGCGCGCCCAGTTCGTCTCGCTCGGGACGGTCCCCGCCAACCTCGGCCTGGTGGTCAGCCCGTTCCCGCCGCTGGCCGCGCTGCTGGCCACGGTCGGCGCCGCCTGGGTCGCGGCCCGCGTGTCGGCCCGCCGGCTGACCAGGATCCGGCCGGTGGAGGCCCTGGGCGAGGCGGTCCTGGACAGCGGCAGGGTGGCCCGGTGGCGGCTGGTGGCCGGGCCGCTGGCCCTGGCCGGCGCGGCGACGCTGACGGTGGTCCTGTCGAACCTGCGCACCGAGGCGGCGGCCACGCCCGTGACGATGCTGACCGCGCTGGTCTGGACGATCGCGCTGACGCTGCTCGGCCCGCTGGTCGCACGGGTGGCCGCGGCGGTGCTGTCGGTCGCGCTGCGGGCCTCCCGGGTGGGCGGCTTCCTGGCCGCGCGCAACCTGCGCGCCAACTCGGGGTCGCTGGCCTCGGTGTTGTCGCCGCTGACCCTGATGATCGCGATGACCTGCACGATCCTCTTCGTCCAGACCACGATGGGTCACGCCGCGCAGGAGCAGGCCGACGCGGGCACCCGCGCCGAGTACGTCGTGACCGGCGTCTCCGCCGCCGAGGCGGCCAGGGTTCCCGGCGTCGAGGCCGTCACCCGGGTGCTGCGCACGACCGTCCGGTCCGGCCTGGACAAGTACGGCGCGCAGGCGGTCACCTACGACGACCGCACGATGGACCTCGGCATCGTCGCCGGCTCGATGAAGGACGTGGCCGTCAGCTCGACCGCCGCCGAGCGGCTGGGCATCGGGGTGGGCGACCCGCTGAAGCTGACGCTGGGCGACGGCACCCCCGCGACGGTGACGGTCAGCGCGGTGTACACCCGCGGGCTGGGCTTCGGCGACCTGACGTTGCCGTACGACCTGGTGGCGGGCCACGTGGACGAGCCCGCGGCGTCCCTGCTGGTCAAGGCGCCAGGGCTGACCGTGGACGCCCTGGCCGAGGCGCTGCCCGGGGCGTCGGTGCTGGACCGGGCGCGGGCCGCCGAGGTGAGCGCGTCGAACCCACAGGCCACGTTCGTGGCGCTGGGGTTGATCATCGCCTTCACCGCGATCGCCGTGGTCAACACGCTGGCCATGGCCACCTCGGCCCGCTCGGGTGAGATGCGCGCGCTGCGCCTGGCCGGCACGACGCGGCGGCAGGTGCTGCTCATGCTGCGGCTGGAGACGCTGGGCGCGGTGGCCACCGCCGTCGTGCTCGGCACCGGGGCCGCGCTGGTGACACTGGCCGCGTTCGGGGCGGGGATGACCGGGTCCGCGGTGCCGTACGTGCCGGTGGGGACGTACGCGGCGGTGGTCGGGGCGGCGGCCGTGCTGGCCCTGGCGGCCACCGCCCTGCCCGCCCGGCTCACGATGCGCTCGGCCGCGTGAGCGAACGGTCGGTCCGCCGGGCGCGCGGGGCGCCCAAGAAGCCCGAGGCGGTCAGTCCGCCGGGTGCGCGGGGTTGCCCAAGAAGCCCGAGGCGGTCAGTCCGTCGGTAGCAGGGTGCCGAGGGGGCCGAGGTCGAGGTTGAGGTCGGCGGGCGTCAGCCCGAACCGGTCGCACAACTCGGCCATGGCCTCCTCCAGCCGCATGAGGGTCAACCCCACCGCCTCCAATTGCTCCCCGGTCAGGTCGCCGTTGTCCATCCGCCGGACGCACTGGCGCTCCACCAGCTGGCGGATCAGCTCGACCAGCGTCAGCACCAGACGGCTCAGGTCGTGCTGCACCGAGTCGGCGTCCGTCTCCAGCCGCCACTCGCCGGGTCTGGCCACCCGCCCGTCAGTCGGGCTCGTCATGGCGCATCCCTCCTTCGACCGCGTCGCCCTCGCGCACGCTGACCAGCAGGGCCCGCAGCGAGATCCGCACCAGGTCGATGCCGGAGATGGACAGCACGAGGTCGCCGGTCACCACCGCCCCGCCCGCCAGCAGGCGGTCCAGCAGATCGACGAGCGCCACCCGCTGGTCGGGCAGGCGGCCCTGGGCGGCGAGCCGGGCTCCTCTCGGCTCAGGAGGCGTCACCGCGGGCCGCCTCACCGTCCTGGTCGAGGGCGGCGAAGGAGTAGGGCGCCCACGGGCCGACGAGCTCCACGGCGACCCCTCGATCGGCGACGTCCTCGATCACCCGCGCGAACTCGGCGGCGCGTGCGTCGTCCACCAGGTAGGCGCCGTTGAGGACCATCTGCTCCCGCCGTCCGGACAGCTGCGGGTCCTGGGCCCGGTGGCATCTGCCGACGACGGCGACGTCCATCAGCGCCTCGTGCACGGCCCGGGCGTGCTCGGCGGCCCGGCGCCAGTCGGCCTCCCGGCTGCGCAGGGCGGCCCGGCGGCGGTTCAGGTAGGCCGCCCCCGGCGTCGCCGTCGCGCCCTGTGGGTCGGCCGCCGGCTCCGTCCCGCCGGGAACGGCGTACGCCTTGACGCCCCACTCCCGCCGGCCGGCCACCCGCGCCAGCACCGCGTCGAACTGTTCGTGCCGCTCGTCGAGCAGCTCCCGGACCTGCGCCTCTCCCGTGTAGACGGTGACCAGCCGCACCGGCGCCGTGGGCCTGAGAGCGGCGACGGCCTCCACCACCCTGTGGTGGGCGCGCGCGGTCTCCTCCAGCCAGGCGAGGTCCTCCATCGAGCGGCGCAGCGCCTCCTCGCCGAACTCCGCCAGCGAGACCGTGCTGAGGAACGCGGCCAGACCCCGGTGCGCCAGACGGCGCACCGGCGCGCCCGCCACCCCCGCCAGGCCGTCAGGCCCCTCGCCCTCGTCGCGGGTGACCGCGTAAAGGTAGACGCCCTGGTCAGTGGCCACGCTCGACCGCCTCAGGCACGTGGCCGGGCGCGTGCCCGGTCGCGGCGCCGCCTTCCACCACCCGGGCGGACACCATCTCCTCAAGGGCCGCGAGACGGCGGCGCAGCTTGCGGTTCTCCTTCGCCAGCTCCTGGGTGCCACCGGTGAGCCACGGGTCGTGCTCCCACCAGTCGATGCCCATCTCGCGGGCCGTGTCGACCGAGGCGATGAGCAGGCGCAGCTTGATCGTCAGCAGCTCGATGTCGAGCAGGTTCACCTGGATGTCGCCGGCGATCACCACGCCCCGGTCGAGCACCCGTTCCAGGATGTCGCCGAGATTGGCCGACTCGCGGCCGCCGGAGGCCGGCTGGTACGACGCCCCGGGCATGTACGGGCTCGACCGCACGTTGGCGCTCACCGCGAGCCCTCGGCGAGGTCGCCGCTGCCGCGCTTGTACCGGCGCACCCGTCGATAGGACAGGAGGCCGCCCGACATGTCGAGTTCGAGCTCGTACAGGGCCAGGGTGTCACCGGAGGACGGGATCCGGCGGTCCTCCACCATCTCCACGCCGACCAGCCACCCGTCCTCGGCCGGCTCGACCAGCGTGACGCTCTCGGCCTCCTTGCCGGTCAGCTCGGTCATCATCCGCAACCCGACCCCGGCCACCTCGGCGGCCGGCATGTCCGCCGCACGCGTGCGAGGCGGCCCCTCGCCGCCGGTTGCCGCATGCCCTGTCGTCCCCGGCACGCGCTTGTGCTCGGTCTCCTGCCTGGCAGGCACCACGTCACCCCCGTACTCCCCTGGTGCGGCCCCCCGCTAGCGCCTCACCAGCCGACCATCCCCCGCAAGATCTCCTCCACCGCCCGGTCCTCCTCCTCCGCGGAGATCCGGCCGTCGGCCCTGGCCTGCTCCACCGCCTCCAGACGGCGCCGGACCACGGCCGGGTCGTGCAGCTCGCGCTCGACCTGGTCGCGCATGAGCTCGCCGAGCTTGACGACCGCGTAGAGCGGCATGAGTGGCCAGCCAAAAAGCAACGTCCCCAGTCCCAAGGATGTTCACTCCTCCCAGGTGCCCGCGTCGTGCCGGCGCGGTCAGCTCGTGCCGACGAAGCCGTACGGTCAGCTCGTGCTGACCAAGCCGTACGGTCAGCTCGTGCCGACGAAGTCGTACGGCGCCATCGGCCCCAGCAGCCGCAGCTCGACGCGTCCCGACCAGCGGCGGGCCAGCTCGTCCACGGCCTGTTCGAACTCGGCCCGCCGGTCGTCCGCCACCAGCGCGGCCACGTGCGCGGCGTCCCGTTCGTGGGAGGGCTCGCGCACGGCCAGCTGTTCGCAGACGTCGGAGAGCTCGTCCACCACCGTCGCGGTGTCGGCCTCGCGCTTGTCCGCGATCGTGCCCTCGATGATCTCGCCGAGCCGCATGCGCTCGTTGCGCGTCGCGTCCTCCGAGCGGCCGGTGATCTGCTGCCGGAGACTCGCGGCCTCGCCGTTCTCACGCAGGATCTCGGTCAGGATCGCGCGCTCGTCGTACCGGCCGTTGACGACGTACTGCGTCCGGCCCTCCACCTGCTGAAGGGCGTCGGCGAACTGGTCGTGGTACGGCTTCAGCAGCTCCTCCACCACGGCCTCGGAGTTCGTCAGCACCGCCCCGAACCGGAACGGCAGCACCGGCACCTCCGCCGCGGTCTGGTCGAGCAGCCGCTGGTGCGCCTGAAGGTCGCGCGGGCGGCCGAGCGGGCGGTCCGGCTCGACGTCGCTCACCAGAGCGGCGACCTGGCCGAACGGCACCAGCCGCACGTCCCCGCCGGGATCCCCCACCCCCTTGGTCCCGGGCTCCACCTCGACGTCCATCGGTACGATCCCGTACACGTAGGACGCGTAGCCGTTCATGCTCGCCTGCGACGTGTCCTCGGACCCGGCGGCCTCCGCGGCCTCTCTGTGTGGCGACATCTCAGTCATCCTCTCTACGACGTGCCCGGCGCGGCTCTTCCTCGCGGTCCACGACCTCACCCGTGAGCTCCTGCAACTCGTCGGGCTCGTCGGAGGCGGCCTCCAGCTCCCCGGCGTCAGGCTGGCTCGCCTGGCCGACGGCCCTGGCCGCCGTCACGCCCTCGACCACCTCCGGCAGACCCTTCTCGGTGGCCGACAGGTCGAGGCGGTTGGCCGCCTCCGCGAAGCGCAGGTACGTGTCCACGCTGGCCACGACGATCCGGGTGTCGATCGTCAGCACCTCGATGCCGACGAGCGAGACCCGGACGAAGGCGTCGATGACGAGGCCCTTGTCGAGGATGGTGTCGATGACGTCCGCCAGACTTGTCCCCGCGGTGCCGCTGCTGGCCGGTGTACCGCGACCGGCAGGCTGAACGGTCATGTCGTTCCCCCTGGTTCTGGGTGGCCGGGCCCTCGGCGACAGGCCCTGACGAGTGGCTACTCGGCTCGGATCCGGCGCCGGCGTACCGGGCGGTCGTGCTCGGCGGACCGGCGGGTGGGCGCTCCGGCGCGACGCCGCGCCACGGCCGGAGCCGCGGGACGCTCCTCGGGCTCCTCTTCCTCCTCCTCCTCTCCTTCTTCTTCCTCCTCGGGCTCCTCGAACTCTCCCTCTTCCTCCTCGAACTCCCCTTCTTCTTCCTCGGGCTCCTCCTCTTCTTCCTCTTCCTCCTCCTCGGGCTCCTCTTCGTACTCCTCCTCGGGCTCTTCGGCTTCCGCCCGCTCGCCCTCCTCGGGCTCTTCCGCTTCCGCCCGCTCGCCCTCCTCGGGCTCTTCCGCTTCCGCCCGCTCGCCCTCCTCGGGCTGCTGCTCCTCGGCTTCCTGCTGCTCCCGCTCCTCCTGGACGGCGGTCTCGTGATCCTTGACGACCTGACTGTCGCGGATCTCGCCGCGCCAGCCTTCCAGCTCGTCGGGCTTCAGCAGCAGGTGCGCCATCACGTGCCGTCTGAAGTGCTTGAGCTCCAGGCGTACGCGCCGGCCCTGGGCGCGCCACAGGTTGCCGGTGCGCTCGAACAGGCCCTGCGGGTGGTACTCCAGCACGACCAGGACCCGGGTCAGGTCGGGCGAGACCTCATGGAAGGTCACCGCTCCGTCGACATACCCCTTCGCGCCTTCGGACCGCCAGATGATCCGCTGGTCGGGGATCTGCTCGATGATGTGCGCCTTCCAGGTCCGGTGCGACCAGAAGACCTGGGCCTTCCAGGACAGCTCCTCGTCGGACTCCTGGTTGATGGTCTCGACCTTCTTCATGAAGGTCGGGAAGTCCTGGAACTGGGTCCACTGGTCGTACACCAGGCGCCGGGGCGCACCGATGTCGATCGACTCGACGATGTTGGTGATCTTCGCGTGGCCGGCTTTCCCGCCGCCACGGCCGGTGATCTTCTGCCAGATGCCTTTGAGTCCTCCCTTGAGGCCCCCCTTGATGCCTCCCTTCAGACCTCCCGTGAGGCCGCCTTTCAGGGCTCCGCTCATGAAGCCGGGCTTGTCCGAGCCCGTGACCGCGCTCATCAAGCCCTTTCCGCCGTGTTCGACGTAATCGGTGAGCCGGCCGGTCAGTCCTTCGAGCTTGTCCCCGGCGGAGGACAACACGCGCGTGCCCGCCGCCTGCAGGAGCCCCTGCGCGGACTGCACGAGCCGGTCCATCGGCAGGTTGTCGGCGATGCCCTGGCCGGCCTCCCCGGCCTTCCCCGCGACGTCCCCTGCCTTTCCGGTGACGTCTCCGGCCTTACCGGTGACGTCCCCGGCCTTACCCGTGACGTCCCCGGCCTTACCCGTGACGTCCTCGACCGTGCCCGTCGCGGCCTGACCGGCTCGACGGGCCGTTCCGGCGGCCTTGCCCAGGGCTTCCCCGCCGCTTCCGGTCGCCGTCCTCTTCGCTGCATCAGCCACCGCACTCACCTCCGTGACTGGCCGACCCGCCGGACAGGACGTGTCCGCCGCTGCCCTCTGTGACCCTCATGACCCTCTTGACCCTCGGGCCTGCGTCTGGCCTGCTCCGGCGCCTCGGGTTCCTCTTCGTCGTCGTCCTCCTGGTAGCGATCGCTTTCGTCGTAGTCCTCCTCGCCGTAGTCGGCTTCCTCGTCCCTGGATGCCTGCCGCTTCGTGGGCTGCGGCTCGGCTTCTTCTTCCTGCGCGGTCCCGGACTTCTCCCCACGCTCCTGGAGCTTGTGGGTCAGGGAGTCGATCTGCTTGGTGGCCGCGGAGATCACCGCCGCCTTGCCGACTTCCATGAGTTCGCCGCGAAGGCGGCCGGTCATCCGCTGAATCTCAGGATTGGAGCCGAGGGTCTTGACGCCTTGCGCCAGCAGGCCACCAGCCGCACCCTGGCCGCAGCTGGCGCGTCCCGCCAGCCCGGCCGCCGCCAGTGCCGCGGCCGTGCGCAACTTGTGGCGCCTGCCGAGGTAGTACCCGGCGAGTACGGCAAAGGCCATCTGCAATCTGCTCGACATGGTCAGCTCTCCTTCCGCTCGCTCACCATCTCGACCCGCACTGGAGTCACAGTGCGCGGTCCCAGTGCGCGCGGACAGACCCCGAACACGCCGACGCCTGCTCGCCGCGGCTTGACCTACCCGGAAAACCGACAAAGCACCCAATTAGCGAAAAACGGGACAGGGAGTTGGTGTGCGGGCGCGAATCCAAGCCGACCCATCAGGGCGTGTTTAGCCTCGCCTGCCCCCGGGCTCAGACGAGCGGGAGTGTCAGGACCTGGGCCCGACCTGCCCAAGGATCCGCCAACTCCCGAACCGGACTGCTTGCGCCGAGCGTCATACGGGCCAGACGGCAACCGTCTGAGCGTGATCTCGGAGGCGACCATGAACGACCTGCCATCTTCCGTGTTCATCCGTCCGGCCCCATCCCGGTCCGCGGCACGCGGCAAGGGCGTCCTTCCGCCGTCCGCGCTCTTCCGGGGATCGCCGCTCGCCCCTCGGAGGCGTTTCGGCCACGTCTTCGTCGTCATCGCGGTCGCCCTCTCGCTCGGGACGGGCGTGTTCGTCGGATTCACGGTCAGCCGTGGGCTGCAGGAGGAAGCCCAGGGGCGCGGGCCGGCGGGCGTCGCGAGGGCGGCCGTCCCGCAGGCGGCCCCGTCCGCGCCTCCTCGGCCACTGGCCGCCCAACCGCCCCACCCGGTCACGCGGCCGAAGACCGCGGCGAAACACACAGCGAAACACAGGGCGAAGCACACGGCGAAGCACACGGCGAGGAAGCCGCAGCACGCGAAGAGGCGGAGGCACCACCACTCGCCGTGCGCCAGGTTCGAGGGGTTGCGGGCGCGCGTGTGCCACACGATCTTCCGCTGACTCTTGAGCTTGTCAAGAGTTGCCGATATAAAAAGATGGTGCACGAAGAGACCGCTGAGGACACGTTCTTCCGGGAGCTCGGAGGCGCCTGCGCCGAGCTCCGGCAGGCGTTCGCCCGGCACGTGGGCATGAGCCCCCACCGGGTCCAACTGCTCATCCGCCTGCGGCGCGACGGCGAGACCAGCCACAGCGAGCTGCGCCGGACGCTCGGCATCGACGGCGCGAGCGTCACCCGGCTGGTCAAGGAGTTCGAGGCCGAAGGGCTGGTCAGCCGCCGCCTGGACCCGGCGGACAACCGCTACACCCTGTCCGCGCTCACCCCCGCCGGCGAACGATGCGCGGCCGATCTCGACCGCTCGCACCAGGCGTACCAGGAGCGGCTCCTCGACGGCGTCCCGCCGCACCAGCGGGACCTCGTCCTGGACGCCCTGCGCCGCGTCCGCGCGAACATGACCGAACAGGAGAGCCGATGACCGAGGACGCACGGGCCGCGGCCCACCGCATGTACGCCGCCTTCAACGCCCGCGACCACGCCGCCACGACGGAGATCTTCGCGGCGGACTTCCACAGCCACCCCTTGGGCACGACCGGCCCCGACAGCGTCTCCCAGGCGTGGCGGCGGTTCCACGAGGCGTTCCCCGAGGTCCAGGTGGTCGTCGAGGACCTGATCGTCGAGGGGGACACGGTCGCCGTCCGCACGAGCGTGCACGGCATTCCCGACCGGGAGCCACCGACCATGCTGGAGATGTTGCGGGTGCGCGACGGACGGATCGCCGAACTGTGGGGCCTGTCCTCGCTGCGACGCGACTCCTGAGCCCGGCCTTCCCCGCAACGCAGAAGAGGCCCCGAAGGGCCTCTGACCTGCTGTTGGAACCGGCGGCCGGCGCAAGGTCCCGAGCTCGCGCGGGCTTGGCCGACAGTTTCACAGTCCCGCCAGATGAGCGCTCTGACCTGTGGCTTCTTCCTGAGGGCGGTTCCGGCGGGTTGGCCCGCCATCTCGTCGGAAGCCGGGGGTCACAGGCTGCGGGCGGTGATGTCGCCGTTGGAGGTGGTGGCGTGGATGTCGAGCTCGACGGTGCCGTCGTTCTTGAGTGCGTTGGTGATGCGGCCGTGGCTGGTGCCGGCGTCCAGGGCCGCCGAGACGCCGTTGGCGGCGGTGATCGAGATGTCGCCGGACTGGGTGCGGAGCACGACCTTGCCGCCCGCGGCCTCGGCGATCCGGATGTCCCCGCGTGCGGTGCTGATCTCCGCGGGCCCGCCCAGCCGGCCGACCTCGACGTCGCCGTCCACCGCGGTGAGGCGAAGGCTCGCGGCCTCCTCGATCTCGATCCGGCTGTACGCGCCTTCGAAGGCGACGTCGCCGAGGCGTCCGGTGGTCCGCAGCTCGGCGCTGGCCGCCTTGGCCTCGACGCGGGAGCCGGCCGGCAGCTGGACCGTCACCTCGATCGACCCGGACGGGCCGAGGATCTGGCTCTTCGCCGCGGTCGCGATCCGCAGGACGCCGTCGGCGTAGTCGACCGTGGTCTGCTCCGCCGCCTGCACGTCGCGGCTCTTCGAGGCGTTGGCGGGCCGGACCTCGACCGTGGTGTCGCTCCGGTCGTCCGCCACGAACTGCACGCGTCCGGCGGGGATGTCGAGGACGACGCGGACGGGGGCGGGGGTGGTGAACTGCATGATGCTCTCCTGCGAGTGATGGTCTCCGACGCCCGCCCCTGGAGGGACGGGCACTTGGCCCGCTTCGCGGCCCTGGGGCCGCATCGCTGAACCGTTCATGGGTCAACCATCGCGGGCCGCTCTGATACCGCGCCGTCACCGCCCTGACATGGCCGCTGACATCCGGCAGGACGCGGCCGGCCCCCGCCGCCCTGGGCCTCAGCCCATCGTCGCGAGGGTGTCGCGCAGCCGCCGCAGGTCGCGCATGCGGGCCTCGTACGTCGCCCCGACCACCACGAGCAGCAGGCCGCCCACGGCGATCGGCACCCAGCGCGGCACGGCGAGGAACAGCTCCGACACGTACGGGGCCAGTTCCCGCACCACGACCCCGGCGACCACGACCGCGCCGATCGACGTGGGCGCCTGGAGCTTGGACCGGACCCCGGCGAGCAGCACCGCCAGCGCCAGCACGCCGAGCGCCAGCGACCGCCGCCATTCGGCGTCCGAGTACACCGCCACCAGGCTGGGCAGCATCGTGAAGGAGAGACCCGGCCCGTAGGCGGCCCACGACGTGACCGCCGCGCCGCGCCGCCGCCACCAGCCGGATCCCAGCAGCACCAGCGAGCACGGCACGGTGTACGCCTCGACGACGGTGACCTCGTCCGCCCCCAGCCGCAGCCACGACGCCAGCAGCAGCAGGACGGCGCCGGCGTACCTGAGGCCGGTCCCGCCGCTCCGGCCGGCCGGGCCCGTCCACAGCGACATGAGCAGCACCAGCACCCCCGCCACGGCGAACCCCATGCTCCCCGCGACCAGGACGCGCACGCCCAGCGAGAGCCCCGCCGCCATCGCCTCCAGGCCGAGGAACAGGGCGGCGAAGCCGGCTCCCCAGAGCCGGAGCTCCTTCGGCCTGGCCGACAGCGCCATCGCGGCGGCCGCCGCCGCCAGGATCGGCAGCACGATCAGCGTCGCGGGCTCGCTGCCGAACGCGTACGCCGCCGCCCGGACCGAGACGGGAGCGGCGACGAGCGCGCAGGCCACCGCCCACCAGGGCGTCCGGCCACGGATGGCGGCCACCGCGAGTGCGACGGCCGACGCCGCCTGCGCCGCCGTCGCGACCGGGTAGGGCATCCCGAAGGCTTGGGGGGCGACCGCGATCGCGAGCGCCCCGGCCACCAACGCCCCGGCCGCCGCCACCTTGACCAACCACCCACCATGGCCGCGCCCGGCCCCCGCCAGGAGGGCGGCCGCCGGTATGGCCAGGATCACCACGTCCACCGGCGACGCCGTCTCGAACGGCGGCCACTCCCGCCCGTTCCAGGCGCCCGTCCAGAGGACGTCCAGCCAGGCGAACGGCGCCGCCAGGGTGACCACGAGCCGGGGCAGCACTGTCAACGTGGTCACCAGCGCCACCAGCCCGCCGGTGCCCATGACCGCCGCCCGTACCCGCCGCCAGGGCAACCGGCAGGCGGCGAGCACCACCCCGAGCGCCGGGACGAGGTAGGCCAGGGGACGCCAGTCCGTGCCCGGACCGTCCAGCATCGGTTGCGCCAGCGCCGCCGGCACGGCGATCAGCGTGAGCGCGGTCCCGACGGCGACCGCGGAGCCCCAGATCTCCCTCTCGGCGTCGCCCCGCCTGGCCAGCAGCCAGGTCACCCACCCGCCGAGCAGCACCAAGGCGACCAGCAGCACCGACCTGACCAGCGCCTGACCGACGGAAGGCGATCCCAGCGCGTACGGCACGCCGCTCAGCAGGGCGAGGACCGCGACCCCGCTGCCGGTCGAGGCGGCCGTCACCCGCACCGCTCCCCGGCCGCGGCGGACCAGGGCGACGTCCAGCGCCGCCGTCGCCACCAGCGCGGCCACCAGCCAGGTCACCGACCAGTCTCCGACCAGCAGCGCCAGGACCGGCTGCGCCAGCACCACGGCGACGGGACCAGGCCCGCGAAGCCGGGTGATCCGGGCATAGGCCACCAGGATCAGCGCGGTGAGCCCGAACACGCCCGCCGTGTACTGCAACACGTCGAGGGAGTCCACCCCGAGGAGTCCCACCCGCCTGGCCGCGTAGCCGTCGAGCAGCAGCAACGCGACCGCGAACCCGGCCATGGTCTCTGCCGTCGCGGTGAGCCTGCGCCGGATCAGCACGACCGGCGCCAGCATCACCAGCGCGGTGAACGCGGCCAGCACGGCCGCGCGCCCGCCTATGCCCAGCTGGCCCCAGCTCACCACGGTGAACACCGCCGCCGCCACCGTCAGCAGCAGACCACCGAGGATGAGCAGGACATTCTTCGCGGTACCCGTGGAAACCTCCGGCCTCGCCGCGCCAGGGCCCGCACCCCCGGATCCGGCCGCCACCCCCGGATCCGGCGGCAACACGCTCGCCTCTGGCTGACCCGCCGCACCGGCGCTCGCCGCTTCGGCACGTAAGGCGCCGAGCAGTTCCGTACGGCGGGCCTGCAGCCCGGCGAGCTGGTCCCCCAAGCCGGCGAGAGCCTGATCCACCTGCCAGAGCTCATGCGCGACAGGGCCCTGCAGAGGCAGCGCACACGCCGGGCATCTGGAAACCGGCTCCTGAAGCCCGGCCCCGGACAACATCACCCCGCAGCCCGGACACTTCATGTTTCCCTGCACCGACACTCCGTTTGAGCCCGACGAGATGACCCATATTGCACCGTGACGTCCTTGCGAATCACTGTCATCGGTTGTCGTAGCGGATTCCGGCCCGACTGATCGAGCGGCGGATCCGCGGCCTGGTCTAGGCTGACGGCCACCCGAAACGATCCAGGAGCGCGCATGGGCGGGGCGACCTCGGCAGACTACGCCTGGTTGAGCGACCGGTGGACCGACGGTGTCGGCACCACCGTCTTGTGCATCACGTTCGTCCGTGACCTGTCCCCCGCCGACGCCCTCCGACGGATCAAGGTCATCCCTGGCACTCGCGGCGACTTCAACGTCGCCGCCTACGCCGCTCGGGGCGGAACCGTCCTCACCGACACGGGATGGGCCACCAAGTACGTCAGCAACCTGGCCGAACCGTTGTCATTGGGCACGGCCGTGGCCATGGTGTTCGCCAATGTCGAGGACTCGGACTTCACCTACAGGGTGAACGACCGTCTGATCACCACGTTCGGCCTGTACGGCTACCGCTACCGCTACCGGGAGGGCGACGATCCCGACCGGCTGCTCGCGGATGTCCGCGAACTGGGCCTGTACGACGCCGGGGACGGATACCACGAAGACCCCATCCCCGGCGCTCTGGCCCTCGCCTCCCGCGCCACCGGCGTACACCTGTCCCGCGCCCACTACGCCCGACCGGCCCTCACGGGTTCGACCGATCACCTCATGGAAGGTTGACCGCGCCGAGGACTGCGCCGAGGACTGCGCCGACGGCCACCCGGCGCCCGTCCCCCTCCTCGGGTCTTCACGACGGTCAACCGCACCACAAGTGCGGCACACCGCTCGCCGGTGATCCCCGCGGGAATGTCAGATCCGCGTGCCACACTCCCCGTGATCACTCAGGAGGGAGAAACCGGTGCGCACAATCACGCCCGTGGATTACGCATGGGAGACCGACTGGCATTTGGAGATCTACACCGTCACCTTCGTCCGCGGCCTGGACGAGCGCGAGACACTCCGGCGGTTCGGCGTCGTCGACGCCAACATCCATGTCGTGGACGACGGGGAGGTCGCCGAGCGCATGGGGGTGAATGAAGGCTGCTGCGACATGGTGCTGGTGACCAGGGCCGGCGACTGGACCGTCGCGTTCGAATACGGCGGCTGGGAGGGAACCCGCCGCGAGACGCTGCGCGAGCTGACCCGCGACGGCGGCGAGGCCGTCTCCGTCATGCGCCACAATTACGCGGCATCGCACGACTTCGAACACGCCACGGACGGCCGGATCCGGACGGCATTCCGTCCGCAGACGCCCCAGGAGCGCTGGGGCAGCCACCCCGACGCGCTGAACGAGGACATGCGCGAGCTGGGCCTCGACCCCGAACCGGCGGACGAGTTCCAGTACCTCTCCGGCCGCGTTCCCGCGGCCCTCGCCCTGGCAAGCCGTATCTCAGGAGTGCTGTTCACCCCCGCACTGCTGAACGCGCCGCTGCTGGGCGGCGTCATCACCGACCGCGCTCCGAACGACCCTCCGCGAGGCGACCCGCTCGCCACGCACGCCCTGCGCGCCTTCGACCGGAAGCTCGCCGAGGCCATCGACCACGCCTCCCCCGGCCTCCAGCGGCGGGCCGCGGTCGCCGAGGCCCGCCGCCAGTGTGCACTGGTCGGCGTGGCCGACCACCCGGTGCTGGCCGCCGCGCTGGCGTCGGCCGAACGGGGCGAGACGGGGCCGGTCGAGTACGACTCCCCGCTCGCCGAGCTCATCCGCCGTCACGAGTCGGAGCTGACCGGCCATCCGATCGACGAGGCCACCGGCGAGTGGATGGCCGGCCCGTCCGCCGACCCGCACCGCTCCCCGGCCGACCGGCGCAACATCTTCGCCCTCGACAACGCGACCGGCATGCCGGCCTGCCCGAGTTGCCGGTGGCATCACCGTCCGGGCGAAGCGGAGCGGGAGGCGATCCGGCCGCGCTGGCAGGCGGCGTCGTCGGTACGCCACGCCCTGTCCCCGGACGCCAGGAGGGCCGCCTACAACACCCATTTCCTCCTGATTCACCAAGGTCAGCTCATGGCCGACCGCGACCACGCGACGTCCGTCGCCGCGACGCTGCGCGCCTCCTCGACGTAGCGGACGTCGATCTGCCGATCAGGAACCCGGGACGCCGCCGCCCGCCTCCGCACGCCGGACCAACGCCAAGAACGTGGCCAGTACCGCGCCCATCGAATAGTGCAGTATCGGCCCGAACCTGACGATGTCCCAGCCGCCGAACTCAAGCGTTTCCCGGCAATCGTCCAAGATGACCCGAACAGCGTAGGGAAGGCTGAACACCCCGGCGAAGACCACGAACAGCGCCACCGTCACCCATGCGGCGCATGCTCCCCACCCGCCACGAAGGGCGAGAGTCGCACACAGCCCCAGCGCCATCACGCCGGTGGGCCAGCCGGACAACTCCGCGGAGATGGTCCCCCAGTTGATCTCGACCAGCCAATCGAACTTGCCGGGTTTCCACGGCTCGGCACTCAAGGGGCAGGCATAGCCGTGCGCCGAGTAGGTCGGCCCGCCAGAAAGGCGCCACTGCAAGGTACGCAAAGCGGGAGCCGCCAGAGCCGCCAAGGTCAAAAGGGGCACTCCCCAGCGCGGGGGAATCGCCGATAACGGAAGCAAGACAGCCGCCATGTGGTCGCAGGAAAAGGGCGCCCAGCCTAGATCATTTCCCGTACGTATGTCAGCTGGCACCCACAATGGGCCAATGCGGGAACCGTGGGTGCATCTGGGCCGGCTGTGGACGAACGGCGATCCGTTTCTCGCTGTCGACGCTTCACTGCGCGGCGCCTGGCGCGGGTTCAGCGGCGACCAGTACGACCACATTGTGGATCTCGGCCCGGAAACCACCGGCATCCCGGTCGGAGCCGGCCGGGCGGTCCTCGTCGGCACCGAGGTACTTCTGGTGCTCGGACTTGATCACCGTTCGGGACGTGGGGTACGAGGGCATGGCGGCCGCGATTCGCGATCTGATCTCGTCTGGAGAGATCGACACAGCATGCGGCCCGCTCGGGCCTCTTACCGATGACACGAACGCGTGAACGCCCCGGCCCCGAGTGGAGCCGCGCGACGTGGATTTCTGCCCGGTTGACGGCACGCTCATGGCGCGTCAATCACAGCGACGAACACAGATTCGTTCTGTCGGTCCGCTGCTCTACGGTGTGCCGTTACGACGTCCTCTGTTGTGATCGGAGTGGTGATCATGGGGTTGAGACGCCTTCGGCGCCGTTCGATTTGGCGGCTGTCTTCCCTGAACTGGCAGGTCAGCACCAGACCACGGTTCGTCTGCATCCACGCCGGGGAGAGCCGGCCGTCACGGACAGCTCTCTGGGCGGGCGCGGCTTCCACTGCTCAGCCGGGGCCTTCGGATCGCGGACCACACCACCCTGGCTGAGCTCTATGTAAACGAGCCCATCAGGGATCGTTTTCCGCCCCTTGACGCCCTTGAGCGCTTCCGTGACACGCATCCGCAGGACGACGCGATGGTCCAGAGGACCGCCGGGATAAGTCTTCAGAACGGGGCCCTGCTGCCAGCCGTCGATTGTTCCGGCTGCCACGACGAGACGGTCCGTGGCGAGTTCTTCCGGCGTTCTGTACGGGTCGAAGTCGGCCTCGACCACGCGTAACAGCGACAGGTCCAAAGAGCCCTTCGCTTCAGAGCCGGGGGCTGCACCTGCTTCGGGCCCGCTTGTGTCGCGGGTGCGCCGCCGCTGGGCCCATCGCAGGCGGACAGGGCCACCGTGGCGGCGAGGGCGAGCGCGGGAAGGGTCTGCTTCCTCATCGTTGTCCTCCCTCGCGGTCAGGCCCGGGAACGGACGCAAGTCGGCGATGTTGGTGAGCATTGTAGGTGTGGATCCAGGACCCGCTGGGGTTGCCGGTCGGTGCCCAGGACTCGTCCATGGGCGGGGAGCAAAGCGGTGTACCGGTCGCGTCCCCCGTCCGGACCGCCTGCCACGAAACTCAGGTGCGGCGTCGCGTGGACGCCCTTTAGGCTGTGCCGGCGAAGCCCGACTTGTATCAATCTTGGTGAATCGGGGACGCGTGAGGTATGACGAGTCAATTGTTCGCGATCTGCTTCAATGCGATCCGTCCCTCGGACCTGGCGCGGTTCTGGTCGGGGGTTCTGGGCTGGAAGATGGCCGACGGCCCTGACGACGACGTCGCGATCCTGCCACCCGACCCTGCCGGCTTCCGCGTCCGCTTCCTGCCGAGCCTGGAACCGAAGATCGGCCAGAACCGGGCGCACTTCGACCTGACGAGCACCTCCCCGGACGATCAGCAGCAGACGGTGGCCAGAGCACTGAGACTCGGCGGTAAGCACATCGACGTGGGCCAACTCCCGGAAGAGGGACACGTGGTGCTCGCCGACCCGGAGGACAACGAGTTCTGCGTCATCGAGGCGGGCAACAAGTTCCTCGCCGACACCGGCGTCATCGGTGCACTGGCCTGCGACGGCACCCAGGAGGTCGGCTACTTCTGGAGCGAGGCGCTGCGGTGGCCACTGGTCTGGGACCAGGACCAGGAGACCGCGATCCAGTCGCCGAGCGGCGGCACGAAGATCACGTGGGGTGGTCCTCCGGTGGCGCCGAAGACGGGCACGAACAGATTGTGCTTCGAGCTCGTGACGCCCGCCGACGCCGACTGGGAGACGGAGGTCGATCGCCTGCTCTCGCTCGGGGCGACGCGTGCCGACGAGGGCGATGGCGGCCAGATCCTGATGTTCGACCCGGACGGCAACGAATTCTCCGTACGCGGCCCCCGGTAGCGCGGCTCTGCCCGTCCGGTCCGCGTTTTCGATGCATCGCACATTTCGTGCCAGTGCCGGCTTGCGGTCGTACGGACCGTGCTGCGCCAAGGCGGCGCCGGATGCCGCAGGTGGTGCGGCGCCCAACCGTCCTCGTACCCGCAATCGCCCTACGATCGGCCACGTATTGGGGGCGCTTACTCTGATGCGACTCTTGACCGGAACGGGGAGCAAATGATTTTAAGGGCATGCAGTCGGGTGTTGATGGGGATCGGGCTTGTGGTCCTTGTTCCCAGCATCCTCATGCAGTTGGGGGTGCAGGACAAGTGGATGCGCGCGAGGGTGGTTGAGCCGTCGGAAGCGAATGCGTCCTTCTGACACCGCTGGTGATCTCATGGATGGGTATCGCCCTGGGGATCGCGTGGGTGCTGGCGGCCATAACCTGCTATCTCATACCGAGATCCATGGCCTATCTGCAGCGAACGGAGGGCCGCCAAGGCGGTTCGGGTGCGGTCGTTTGACCTCCTCGCCACCTGATCACCCCGGAGCCGAAGTATCCTCACCGGAGGCGTGGGCTCAACGCTCACCAGCGCTGGAGTCGAGCCTGCCTTTCATGCCTCGTTCCAGTTGTCGAGAACGATGACGGGCGCCTCTTCCACATCCAGCCACTCGCATTCGATGCCCATGCCAGTGGACGCCTCGATGAAGGCGAACGCCGCGCTGCGCTTTCCTCGATAGTCCTCGGGGTCGAGGTTGTCGAGCATGGCGCGGAACTCGGCCAGGATGCCCGGATCACCCTTTTGGACGGTGTGCTCGGCGAAGATGAAGTCGCGCATCCATGCCCTGATCTTGCCGTCGGCCGCGTAGAGAATCGTGTATCCCCCGTTGAAGTGCCAGGTCGTCATCCACACGCGTGACTCTTTGCTGAGTTCAGTGAGGATGTGATCGGGCGTGGCGAAGCCATGGGAGAACTCCAGGAAACCCCAGGCTCCTTCGCCCTGGTAGACGAAGAGCACGGGCATGTCCTCCTCCCCTGCCTCCTCTGTGGGGTACTCCATGATGCGTTTCTCGGGATCACGGCCCCCGTTCAGCCGCCGCAGGAGATCGTCCACTGTGATCTCTTCATCGCGGGGTTGCACGACGGTCCAGCAGAGGGCCTCCTCAAAGTACTGCTGTTGGCTGAACAGATTGCGGTACCGATCGATCACGTGATGATTGTCGCGGAACCTGACAAGAGTGAAACAGCCCTCGTCTCCTCCAGAAACGCAGAAGAGGTCCGAATGGCCTCTGAGCTGCACTTACTGCTGATGGAAGATACAAGGTTCGACGTTGTCCCTCGGCCCTGCAATGTCGGTCCATCCCGCGTACATCCCGGATCATGCTCCGGCGTCACGCATTCTTCGTCCGCTCTTGCAGGCGTTTAAGGTGCCGGAAATACTGGCCACCTCGCGATCGGACTGCCCGGTCGATCAGTCGGACTTGTGGATCTGACGCATGCTCATAGATCTCGAACGGATCGCCGTCGCGGCTCGGCTTCGACGGTCACCCCACCACCGTGGACGAGCGGTCGAGCGAGGGATCGGTGATCTTCCAAGCGAGCAGCATGCCGCCACCCGGGCTGGAACAGCGTCCTACTTGGTCAGGGATTCGGCGACGAGTCGCCAGATGTCCGCGGCCAGGTCCATGTTGCCGCTCTGCTGGGCCTGCTCGGCGAGCTTGCGCAGCCCGGCGAGCGCCGCGTCCTGCTCGCCCTCCAGGAGCAGGACGCGGTTGCGCAGGACGTCGAGCCGCATCCGCTCCTGGTAGGTGAGCAGGTCGTCGAAGCCGGTCAGCCGGTCGAGGGCCGTGCGGGCCTCGTCGAGGTCGCCGGCGAGGACGGCGATCCGGGCGCGCACGGCCAGCAGTTGCTGCTCGATGGCGGGGGCGCCGGCGAACGGCATCGCGGCCTGGACTTCGGTGACACGCCGCCGGGCGGACTCCGTTCTGGGCGGATCGGCCCTGAGGTCGAGCCGGGCCGCGCCGAGGCGCAGGCGCATCCAGAGCGTCAGGTCGTCACGGCCGTCGAAGCCGTCGATGGCCTGGTTCATCAGCTCCGCGCCGGTGTCGAGGTCGCCCTGGCGGACCCGGATGTTGGCCACGGTCCACACGGCTTGCGCCCGCAGCGTTCCCGAGACCTGGTCCGCCAGCGTGAGCAGTTCGTCGGCATGCCGGGCGGCGTCGGGAAGCCGCCCGGCCTCGGCCAGCGCCGACACCAGGGCCAGCAGCGTGGAGGCGCGCACGCGGGCGGGCAGCGCTTCGCGTTCGGCCAGCTCGTAGGCGTGTGTCGCGGCATCGACGGCGCCGACGATCTCTCCGGTGCTGCGCATGCAGCGCGACAGTGCGGCCAGCACCCTGGACTGCAGCTCGGGCAGCCCGATCTGCGCGCTGAGCGTGGCCAGCTCGTCGAGGCAGGTGCGCTGCTCGGCGTACTCCTGACGCCACTGACGCCATTCGGCGACCTGCCAGAGGGCCTGCCAGCGCAGCAGAGGGTCCTCCCCGCGGGAGGTTTTCAGGGCGTCGCTGAGGGTCTGGCCGCCTTCGTCCTGGCTCAGGCCAGTGGCCAGGGTCAGGCTCTCGGCCAGGGAGGTGGCGGTGGACTGGGTGAGGGCGGCGGGGCTGATGCCGAGCTGGGCGGCCAGGTGCGTGATGGCCCGTTCGGTGGGCTGACGCGCCCCTGATTCCAGCCGGGACAGGTATCCGGTGGACATGCCCTCGCCCGCGAGGGCTGCGAGCGTCAGGCCGCGTTCGGTCCTCAGTTGCCTCAGTCGGCGGCCGAAGAGTGGTTGTTCGAGCATGTCCGAACTCCCGGGTAGCGGTTGACGTCGTCCGACGTCCGGAGGGTAGCTCACTTGCCTCCTTCTAGACAAGTTCTTGCCCAGCGCCAACGTCGGTGCCATGCGGCTTTGGCAATCAGTCTTGGCAACTACTTGCCAAGACTGTGGCAACAGCCGTAGCGTTCCTGTCGTCGCCAACGGACCTCGTCGCCGACAACCCAGAAGCAACCCGAAGGAGCACCGCCATGCCCATCGCCCTCACCGACCAGGACCAGCTCACCCTGCGCACCGCCGCCTGGGGCGCCGTCTCGCTGATGTCCGCCGCCGGTGCCGCCGGCTCGGCCCACAAGGCCGCCGCCGAGGGCTCCGTCGCCCTGACGTCCGCGACCGGCCTGGTCGGGCACGTCCTGGCGAAGGCGCCCAAGGGCGTGAAGTACGGCAGGACCGTGGCCGAACTCGCCGACCAGGTGCTGCCTGCCCTGAACGCCTCCATGAGCCTGCTCGCGAAGTCGGCGCCGGCCGAGGCCGACAACTTCCGCCGCACCGTCCTGGTCGCCGTCGAAGCGGCCACCCACGGGAGGCCCAGCCCCACCATGACCGAGATGGCCCGCAAGATCAGCGCAGCCCTCGACACCGCTCCGGCCACGCCCGAGGTGAGCGTGGCGAGCACCGTGGCCGTGCAGGATCGCCCGGAACTGCGGGAGGCCATGCAGGCGTACGTCGATTCCGGGGTGGCCACCGGAATGCAACTGCGAGTGAACGACGAGCGCGGCGAGTGGGTCGGCACCGCCGGGGCGCGCGAGCTGGGCTCGCCGGAGAAGCCGCCGGCGGACGGACGGTTCCGGGTCGGCAGCTCCACCAAGACGTTCGTCGCGACCGTGGTGCTGCAACTCGTGGCCGAGGGCAGGATCGGACTGGACAGCCCGGTGGACGGCTACCTGCCCGAGTTCGCGCTGGACAGCCGGATCACCGTACGGATGCTGCTGCAGCACACCAGCGGGATCTTCAACCACACCGGCGAGTACTACGAGGACGGGACGTTCGCGCCGGGAATCGCGTGGTCGGGCAAGGAATGGGTGGACGGCCGGTTCCACACCCACCAGCCCGAGGAGCTGGTCCGGCTGGCGCTGTCCAAGCCGGCGCGCTTCGAGCCGGGCACGGACTGGAGCTACTCCAACACCAACTACGTGCTGGCCAGGCTGCTGATCGAGCGGGTCACGGGCCGCTCGTTCGCCGAGGAACTGCGGCGGCTGATCCTGGGCCCGTTGGGACTGACGGGCACCGAGGCGCCGGGCACCTCGACGGAGATCACCGGCCCGCACGCCCACAGCTACTACCGGTACGAGGACGGCGGCCAGGAGCACACGGTGGACGTCACCAGCCAGAATCCTTCCTGGATCTCCGCCGGCGGCGACATGATCTCGACCACCCAGGACCTGCACACGTTCTTCTCCGCGCTGAACGGCGGCCGGCTGCTGCCCGCCGAACTGCTGACCGAGATGCGCAAGCCGGACCCGAAGATCGGCTACGGCCTGGGGATCTTCGAGCAGGACCTGGGCGAGAACGGCGGCACCGTCTACCACCACAACGGCGGCATGGCCGGCTCCGCGGCCCTGATGTACAGCACGCCCGACGGCCGCAAGACGATGACGGCCTCCGTGACCTACGTGGACGACGCCGCCCTGTCCAAGGCGGCGGCCTTCCAGCAGGCGACACAGCGGCTCATCGACGAGGTGTTCGGCGACGGCCGGCCCGCGAACTGAGAACAGCGACCAAGCCCCCAGAGACGAGGACATCATGAACACGACGATCAGCCGGCGCGCGGCCGTCGCGGCACTCGCAACGGCGGTGCTGGCGGGGGCCGCCACCCCCGCCATGGCCGCCGCCCCCGCCATGGCCGCCTCCAGCGCCAAGGCCGCCTCCAGCGCACAGGATCGCCCGGAGCTGCGCAAGGCGATGAACGCCTTCGTCGACGCCGGTTTCACCGGGATCCAGCTACGCGTGCGCGATCAGCAGGGCGACTGGGCCGCCGGCGCCGGGGTGCGCAAGCTGGGCTCGGCCGCCAAGCCCCCGGCCGACGGGAGCTTCTGGGCGGGCAGCATCACCAAGACCTTCACCGCGACCATGGTGCTGCAGCTCGTGGCCGAGGGCAGGATCGGGCTGGACAGTCCCGCCGCCGACTACCTGCCCGGCTACGGGCTGGACGAGCGGATCACCGTACGGATGCTGCTGCGGCACACCAGCGGGATCTTCAACTACACCGGCGAGTACAACCCCGACGGGACGATGGACGAACCGGGAATCCCCGCCAACGGCGACGAATGGGTGCCCAACCGGTTCAACAGCTACAAGCCCGAAGAACTGGTACGTCTGGCGCTGTCCAAGAAGCCGCGCTTCGAACCCGGGACGCAATGGAGCTACTCCAACACCAACTACACCGTGGCGCTGCTGCTGATCGAGAACGTCACCGGCCACTCCTACGCCACCGAGCTGAAGCGGCGCATCACCGGCCCGCTCGGACTGCGGGGCACCCTCGCGGCGGGCAACCGCACGACGGCACTGCCCGGCCCGCACACCCACGGCTACTACCAGTACAAGGACCGCGTGATCGACCTCTCCCACCAGAACCTGTCCCTGCTGACCGGCGCCGGTGACCTGATCTCCACCACCCAGGACCTGGCCACGTTCTTCTCCGCGCTGAACGGCGGCAAGCTCTTGCCCGCCCCGCTGCTGGCCGAGATGCGCACGGCGATCCCCACGTCGATCCCCAGGCAGGACTACGGCCTCGGCATCTGGGCGCAGGACCTGGGCCCCGGCTGCGGCACCGTCTACCAGCACAACGGCAGCCCGCCGCACGGCTACGGCGCGCTGATGTACAGCTCGCCCGACGGCAGCAAGACCCTGACCGCCTCGGTGACCTGGCTGGACTCGGCCACCAGAGGTTCGGCGAAGGACTTCCTGACGCTCGTGGACGCCCTCGTCAAGCAGGAGTTCTGCGACACACCGACCGGACAGACGCGGCCGGACAATCCTGGTTCCGCCTTCTGAGGACCCGGTGACCGCGGGGTGACGGGCCTCTTCCCGCTGGTGTGGCACAGGGCAGCCGAACACGGCGGCCGACCTGCTACACCGCCGAAGAGGCGTGATCATGACGAGATCTGCCGCTGCGAAGATCCCTGGCTCATGAGACGACGAATGGCCCTGGCGGTTCTCCTGGTGACCGCATCCACGGTGACTGCAGGGCCGGTCGTGCGGGCCGATGCCGTGTCGGACCCGGCCGACGCCATTCAGCGCCGGCTCGTGCCGGGCCATGGAGTGAAGATCGTCCAGCGTACCCGGGTGAACTGGTTCGGCAGTTGGTCCACCCACAAGCCGGTGCGCGGCGTCGTGGGGTTCGGCAAGGGCAAGATCGTGGCCACAGACCTGACGAACTACAACTTGGGACGCCACGGGATCCGCAACATCTGCATCGGAAAGCGCGGCTACCAGCTGTACGCCGAGCCCGACCCCGACCAGCCGCTGCCGCCGGGCAAGAGTTGGGTCACGTACGAGTGGCCCTGCCGGCTCGTTCTGAAGTCCGGCCACCATGTCAGCCTCAGCGACCCGGCCACCCTCAGAGCAGTGTTGGCCACCACCGCGCGCAAGCGGCCCGCCGGAGTCTACGACGGTGTGCGCACCACCCTCCACGAGGGCGCCATCACCTTCGCGCAACTCCACAAGGTCAACCCGGCCATGCGCATCGGCTTCCGCAGCAAGCCCACCGGCGAGTACGCCTCCTGGAAGGTGTCCTGGCGGTTGTGGATCGGCCGTGACCAACTCGTCCGCAGGGCGTGGAGCGCGTGGCGCGAACCGAACGACAGCCGCGACAAGTCCGCCACAGAGAACCCGTACTACGCCTTCGAAGAGGATCTCCGGTTGTCGAACTGGGGGATGAAGGCAGACATACAGCCCCCGCCCGCGGATGAGACCGTTTCGTCGGAGGAGTTGGACGACTGACCCGAACGCCACGCCGGCCGCTTGACCGCTTCGCCGTCGTCCCACCCGCCAGGGAAGCGGGCCGAGGGCCTGGGGTGAAGGTGGAGCCCCCAACCGAAGGCACGCCTTGATCTGCGCGATGCCTTCAGGCGCTTCTACGTCCGGTGCGACGTCGCGGGTCTATGGCATGCGAGGCCGCTGCCGAAGCTCACGGCCGGCGAGGTCGCCTGCGGCGTCCTGCGGGAGCCGGTCGCCGACTCGCCCCTGCAACTCGCCTACAAGTGCGCCTGGCAGCGGAGCCGTCGGAAGGTCTACCGGTACGTGAGGCAGTACCACGCAGGGGAACCGGAGCATGACCCAGCCTCCTGACGAGCCCGTACCTGAATGGGAGCCGTACCTGCACCCTTCCGAAGGACCGCATCCGGATCACGGAGACCTCATGTTGCGGAGCTCTTGAGTGAGCCTGCCAGGACGGCCAACTTCTGATCCTCCGGCGCACCTCTACAGGCCAGTACGAGGGGACGCCCAAGTCGAACCCACGACGAACTTCGCCGCCGGCTCGCCGATCAGGAGCTGGATCAGCTACCCGGCCGAGGCTGCGTGACGGGCCACTAGTCAGTCAATTCCCGAAGGCCAGCGGCTGGCGGAGTCTTGCTCATGCTCCACTGGTGAGATGGGAAGCGCTTTAGCAAGTCTGATCGCGATCGCTGGCACGCTGTTGGGTGCTTCGGCCGCCCATGTTTTTCAACTGCGTACCGCTCGGCAGACGAGGCGGCATGCGTGGGATGAGCGCCTGTGGCAGGAACGGTTGACGACTTACGGTACGTTCGCCGATGCCCTGACGTCGTATCGCTACAGCCAGAACGATCGATGGCATCGGCACAGGGAGGATCCCGACGGGCCGATCGATGTGGCGGCACGTGACATCTCGTTCGCCCGGCGAGCGAGCGCCAAGTCTGCACTCTTCAGACTCCAGCTCGTCACAGCAGACCCGACGCTGAATCACCTAGCTACCGAGGCACTAGATGCCGCGTGGAAAATCTATTCTTCCGAAGACCAGGTGGAGCTGAAGGCTCGCCGTGACCAAGCACTCAGGGCTCTGGAAGAGTTCATGAACGCAGCCTCGCAACAGGTGCTGGAGGTCGCGCGTGGGCAAGTCCAGCGGGCGAGCCTTGACCTGTGACCGACGAGGCCATGCCTGGTATCCGGGGCACGTTCGGCAGACGTTCGTTAGATGAACGAGCCATGATCACAAAGGGGCAGACGCTACAAAGATGTGAGCCCTGTTCCGTTACCAGCAAGTAGCCGGAGCGGCGGGTCGGCGGGCGCGCCGCCACCACGCGAGCGCCCAGTGGGCCCTCTCCGTGGCGAATCGGTCAGTAGTACGTGACCACGGCGTACTGGTACTCGGTGTCGCCGTTCTCATCGCCGAAGTGCTTGCGTCCCGTCATGATCTCGCCGGGGTTCGCCTTCGACTCGTGCGACTCCTCGGTGTAGGTCTCCGACCAGCGCTTGTTGACCAGCGTCACGGGCCTGCCCAGATACGTGAGCATGGCGAAGTAGGCCACGCTGATGCCGTTCTCGTCCCCGTCGTGCTCGCGGCCGACCATGGCGTTGCTCTCAGGAGCCTCGAACCACGAGTAGGTCTCGGGGTCGACCAGCTGGTAGTGGTTCGTGGACACGGCGACCTGTGTCCTGTCGATCCAGATCTTGCCGCACCAGTACGTCGTGGAGCCGTTCTCGTCCCCATGGTGCGCCCGGCCGATCAACACCTCGTTCTCGGGGCAGAAGAAGCTGCTGTCGTTCTCCTTGACGGTTGCTGAGTACCCCTGGACGATCGAGACGACCGGCTTCGCGGCGGCGGGGCCCGCGGGAGTCAGGGTCAGAGCCAGGACGGCGGACGCCGCAGTGGCGAGCACCTTCTTGTACACGGTTTACGTCCCTCGAATCGGTCGCTCGTGCCGGCGTTTCCGGCACGACGAACACGGTGGCGCACGCCATTGCAGTCACACTTGGAAGTGACTTGTGACAAGGGCTCCGCAGTCGAGTTCGTGGAAATGCTCGTGGTACCAGGCCCTCCGCTCGGATCCGTGCCACCAGCCGCAAAGTAGCTGTGAGTAACCGGAGGCTGCCGGACGGCTTGACGTAAGAGCTGTTAGCGAGCAACGCGACCTGCGGAAACATCCCCGCCGTGTTATCGCGATGGCGAGCGCCGGACTCATCCCCGAACGCCCGGACCGAAACTCACGGCTGGGCACCGCAGCCGTCACCCTCCTGTGGCCTGCGCAACGTTCTACTGCGGCTCGTTGCACGGACCCGAGCGGAGGGCATGGAGGAACCGCTCCAGCTCCGCCTGCGACGGAGCACCCGAGAAGCGGCCGTACGCGGCCGCCTCACTAACACTCAAGAACTCAGCGGGCATGGACGCCGAAGGTAGGGCAAGCCCGGTAAGCAGGACGAGCGGAAGATCAAATAGTTGGCTGTGGCCATCCGCTAACGGGACTCTTCGTACGGATGCTCGTCGTGCCCCGTCTCCGTCCGAGGTTGACCAGCCTTGGGTTAGGTTGGTCGGGATGAGGACATATGAGGACCTTCCGGCGGAGCTGGTGACGGAGCGGCTGCGGTTGCGACGGTGGGTGCCATCGGATGCAGAGCAGTTCCGCGGGTTGTGGTTCGAGCGGGACCCGCGAGTGCCGGCGGCCCGGCGGATCGACGCCGAGGGACGGCCGACGGTCGAGGACGTCCGCGGCTGGCTCGTTGACAATCCGCTGACGGCGGCTCCTGGGCTCGGGTTGCTGGCCATAGAGCTGCGCGACACCGGTGAGTTCATCGGGTATTGCGGATTGACCGTCGGCCAGGGATCGTTCGACGAACCCGAGATCGCGTACGAGCTGGCACAACGAGCTCACGGCCATGGTTATGCGACAGAAGCCGCCCGTGCGGTCTTGGAAGCCGCGATTCGAACAGGGCGTCGCCGCCTCTGGGCCACTGTGCGGGAGTGGAACACCCCCTCGTTCCGCGTCCTTGAGAAGCTCGGCTTCCACCGAAGCGACCGCATCGACGAGGACGTCGAACACGGCAACTCGATCTGGATGACGCGCGTACTCGACCCGCGATAGAGACGCGAGCATCAGCCACCAGATCACGCAGCTCGCGCAGGTGGCCGCCGCCGAAGGCCTCGACGGGACGCAAGGGGTGGGAGTTGCCGGACGGTCATTCGGTGCGGCCGCGCATCATCTCGACCAGCCAGGCCCGATCGGCGGCCGCCTTCACCGCCCCGACAGGGTCGGCGCGGTCGAGCGCCGAACAGGACCGCCTGGACGCACGCACCCCGGCCCCGAACGCCACACGGCCCTCAGGCGGCCTCAGCGCCCCCCACCCCTTACCTCCGGCGATGAGGCCAGCACGGCCACATCCACCCCCAGGGCCGCTACGGAACCCGAAAAGATCTTCCAGCGCGAGATCATCGACCGGCACCAGCTGCTCGCGCAGACGAACCCGGAAACGTCGGAGGCCGGTGGCCAGGACATCGCCGACCCTCAAGGTCTTCCATGAAGCCAGAGCACGAGCGTTCGAACCGTCCGAAGCCTGGTCGCCCCTCATGGAGGTCCCCTACGCCTTACGTCATGCCGCCGTCTCCACATGGCTCAACGCTGGCGTGCCGAGCGCCCCAGGTAGCCGAATGGGCAGGACACGGCGATGACGTTCTTCTACGCGTCCACGCCAAATGCATCCACGCACAGCAGAGCGAGGCCATCCGCCGCATCTGGACAGGAGGTCATCGGTCAGGCGTGGCCTCCAGGCGGAGGTAGTCATCAGCACGCACTCCGAGATCGTTCTATCGGAGTGTTTCATCCGTCCACCTTTTGCACCGACCCATGAAACGGCATTCGCCTTCGACGCGTCTCGCCACGAACGCTGCTCATTGGGTGGTCTGCCTGTGAAACAAGCTCGAACGGCCCTCGGTCAGAGCGTGATGACAAGTAGCTACGTCGGGCTCCCTACGGCTGGGCAATGGCGGCCAGGTTCACCACGCGAACACCGCCGCCCTGCGTCCAGAAGATGACACCGCTGCCTGAGGACCACTGCCTGCCCCCCGACGGCAGTCGAGCGCCGTCAAAGGTCACGGTTGTCCGCGTGCGGGCGTCGTAGATCTCGCCGAAGCCAGTAAAGAACCGATCCTGATACGGGTAGCCGCGCAGCCCTTGGTGGACGTGGTTCCAGCTGCCGTCAGTGCGCTGGACGACGGTGTCGTCTCTGCGTGTCCCGGTACACCAGGTCGGCCCGCAGCGCAGGCCCTCGACACCTGACGCGGGGCGGATCTGGATGGTCATTCCCGTCTGCAGGTTGACGACTTTGGTCGGATTGGTACGCATGTCCAGAGGCTCATCCGTCGCCCATGGCCACTCCACGAGTTGCAGGCCCTTGGACCCGGATACCCGTTCGGGGACTCCACGGCCGATCCTCATCCGCCAGACCCCGTCGAGCGGCGCCGACCAGATGACGTCCTGGCCGGCGAGTGCCAGGCGATCGACGTTCTCCGCCGGAACTGGTCCGACCTTGCTCGTCTGTCCACCGGCCCGCAGAGGGGCGATCCAGACGTGCCCGTCGGCGAGCCAGGCCACCCGCTCACGGTCGACGGCCAGATACCGCGGCGCCTGCCTGGGAGCGGCGACCGTTCGTGAACTCCTGGAGGCGGCGTCGTAGACGTCGAGCCTTCCCTGCTCGTTCCAGACCAGCACTTCGGTGGCGCTGATCGCCGCCAGCGGTCGGGAGCGATCGGGCATGGTGAACACCGCCTGTGGCCACATCCGCTCGACCGCGTTGCGCGCCGGCCCCGGCCCAGCCGGATCCACCACAAGCTGCGGTACGGGCCAGGCGGTCGTCACGCCCCAGGCCAGGGCCGCCGCGCAGACCACCGCGAGCGCGCCGCGGGTCCGCCGGCGCGCCCGCTTCCGCCGCATGGCCAGTACGCCGGGCAGCACGTCCAGGTTCTCGGCCCGGTCGGCGATGGTGCGCAACGCCTGGGCCAGCTTCTCCTCGGTTGTCATCTCCACCTCCCCGTGAGTGCGTCCGCGCGGACGCGGAGTGTGGCCAGGGCGCGTGAGACCTGGCTGCGTACGGTCGCCTGCGAGATGCCGAGCCTGGCCGCGATCTCCTCGTCGGCGAGATCCTCGTAGTAGCGCAGGACCAGCACCGCGCGCTGTCTGGCCGGTAAGGCCCGCAGGCGCTGCCAGATCTCGCCGAGCTCGTGTTCGTCCTCGTGGACCGGGGCGGGAACCTCCTCCGTGAGGTGCTCCAGCCGTCGCCTGCGCCACCAGCTCACATGCTGCCGGGCCATGATCGTCCGTACGTACCCCTCGGGGTCGTCCTTGTTGCGTACACGCCGCCATGAGGAGCTCAGTTTGAGCAGAGCCTCCTGGACCAGGTCGGCCGCGTCGTCGGCGCTGCCGGTCAGCACCAGGCCGTAGCGCAGCAGCGCATGGCTCCTGGCACGGACGAACTCCTCGAACTCCACCTTCCAGGGACGCATGAGCCGACGTCCTCGTTGCAAAAACCTTTCACGCCGAGCCCGCACTGATCATGCGATGGCAGGCCGAGCTGATACGCCTGCATGCCATCGGGAACTTTCACCACCGAGTGGCCTGTACGCCCCCACCAGGGCGGGCGTGCAGACCACTTCGGAAACTGACACTGGTGCGGCATTCCCACCAGCTGCTCTTCGCCGGCGGAGGAACAACTCGCGCCCTTGCCCACATCGCCGGTTCCAGTCATCAGCAACGACGCAACCTTCTGGATGTACAAGATCCCGGAGGCAACCAGCGAGGGCGTCACCGCGCTCATCGCTGGACACCGCCGGTACTACGCCGACGCTCCCAACGAACGCGGACGGGTGGCAGTACCTGTGCACAGGGCTGATCGACCGGCGCCGGTATCTCGACGGCTCCATATGACCGGGCAGGGCCTTGGCTCAGGGCGCCAGCATGGACATCACCTCGGGCGGCAGGGCCGGATTGGCGGCCGCGGCTTCCACCACCTGCCAGTCGTCATCGGTGAGCAGCTCGACGATGGCCTGGGGCGGCAGGGCCCGGTGACCGGCGGCGAGGGGTCTGGCCTGCCGATCCGACAAGCAGACCAATAGCGCCGCAGCCGTCGCGTTGGGGTGCCGGGCGATCTCCCGCAGTGCCTTGCGCACCGGCGGCCCGTGCCGAGCCAGGTCCTCCAGCAACGCCGGTGAGGCCTCCGGGTTCTTCGCCACTTTGGCCATGACCCGTACCCCGTGCCGCCGCACCATGGCATGCAGCCGCGCGTCGGACAGTCCCGGGTGCGGAGCGATGGACTTGACCACCTTGGCGTCGAGATCGGCGGCCAGCCCATCGCGGATCTCAGGCGGCAGGTCACGTCGTTCGGCCAGCAACATCCGCATGACCGGATGTGGTGAGGCGGCCAGCTCCTCGATCTCGGCGCGCGAGGTGGTAGCGATCCTCGGCAGCAGGGTGGAACCGATTCTTGTGTCGTTGGCCAGACGGGTGAGCACCTCGAGCGGCACTCGCGGGTTGAAGGCGAGGCCGCGCCGCACGTCGGGGTCGGCGTCGGCGGCCAGCGCGCGGATCAGGTCGTCGCCGATCGCGGGATTGGCGGCCAGGGCAGCGCGGACACCGGGTTCCGGGCTGGCAGCGAGACGTTCGTAGACTGCCGCAGGCAGATCGGGGCGGACCGCCAGTGGCCAGCGCAGCAACATCGAAGGATGATCGGCAAAGCCGCGACGGCCGCGGTGGGCGTAGCCGGGTTCCACAGGGCATTCACGCGCGTCTGGTGAACGGTGGACTCATGAGAGCCGTCGCATGCGGCGGCTGGCGGCAGGTCGCAGTCGAGCCTGGGGCAATCCGGATCGTGGTAGAACGGCGTCTCCTCCCGGTCACAGACCAGACACCGCCTTGCCGGCGGCAGCCCCTCGCCGTTGACCAGCGCGGCCAGCACCGCTGGCGGCGCCGCCTCGTTGACGGCCACCGCGCAGCGGACCTCGGCATGGGGATGTGCCGCGAGCCGGGCCGCCATGTCCGCAGTCGCCTGCAATGCCAGCTCCGCGACAACCCGTGCCTCCGGATCGACGGCGAGGATCTCCTGCGCCTCGGCGGGGAGACCGGGACAGGCGGCCAACCGTTCCCGGCGTTCGATGATCGGATCCGCCGCCAGCAGGCGCGCCCAGGCCGGGCGACCGGCGCCCTCGGTGAGCAGGGCCAGGGCGGCGAACGGCTGTGCGCCAGGATCGACGTCATCAGCCGTCAGCAACCCCCGCTCCGCGAGCCGCCCAGCGCTCTGTTCGACGCGGGAGACCAGCGCGATCGCCTGCGCGTGGGTGAGGTCCTCCCGCTCGGACAGACTCACGGCGATGTCCTCGTCGGCAACCACGATCAGCCGGTCGACCAGATCGGGCAGAAGGGCTGGATTGGTAGCGAGGCCGCATAGGACAGAGTTCACAGGAGCATCCTGCCTGGGCCGTGATCACATGGCTCGTGATTGTCTCCGTGACGGCGAGGTCTTACCTCCCGGCCGTCGCCTTGTTGTGCACGAGACTTCGGTCACCCGTGCAGACGACTTCGGAAATCGACACACAGATGGTGATCCCGATTTCGTCCTTTTGGGCTTCGAGAACGTTGCAGGAACATTGGCATGGAGTAGCCCGGTCCATCGCGGCTCACGAGCGAGAGCGTGCCTCTGGCCGCCCTGCTCAGGTCATCACAAGGACGAGGTCACGACGCGTTCACGTGCAGCGCCGTCCGCTGCCAGGACTTGTTGCGCGCCATCACGCACCGTCCTTGTGCACCGGAGCCGGAGCGGACTTGACGCCGTTCGGCTTGACGATCGCGGACGCCCGGTAGGAGTAGGCCAGCCGCCTGGTCTTCTCGTTCAGGTACGGGGTCACCGTCATCTCGGTGAACTCGACCGGCTCGAACATCTGGCCCGTGGGGGGAACCGGCTGCACGTCGGCCAGGATCTTCACGGCCACCTCACGCGAACGCGCGCCCAGCTCGGGGTCCATGTCCATGACCCGGCACGTCCAGACCCGCCCGCCCGTGACCTTGTCCTTCGACGGGGAACGCTTACCCGACTTCTCGTCGTAGTCCTCACCCTGGGCGATCGAACCCGGCACCAGCACACAGCCGGCCGGGAACACGTCCTCGAAACGGACCTTGAACCGCATCCCTCCAGGAAGAGCCATTGCCCTGCCTCCCTTCGTATGGAAGATCTCCAATAGGCGTCTACTCGACTAGAGGAGTTTTGCCTACTTCCTTTGTACTCCTCTAGACGAGTTTGTAAACCCCTATCTGGCAGGGAGTTCGTACGACAATACGTAGGCGTCGCTCGACATCACCGTGTCGCACACCTCTACCGGCGTGCCGTCCGTCGCATAAGCCGTACGGACCAGGTGAAACACTGGAACGCCTGGAGCGAGCTTGAGCGCTCGAACCTCATCCCGCAGCGGCATCCGCGACTTGATGTCCTCTACGAAGCGATCGAGCCGGTAGCCCTTCTCCTCGATCCGCGCATAGATCCCGCCCGGCCCACTGTCCGGGTGCATGATCTGGGTGCCCTTGGCGATCTCCGCAGGGATGTACGAGATCGCTGTCTCTACCGGTTGCCCGTTGATCAAGTAGCGGCGAGATCGTCGGACTACTCGATCCTTGGCACCGAGCTTCAAGCGTTCAGCTACATCCGGCGAAGGCTTCACTTCCGTGATCTCTATGGAATCCACCGACGGCTTGCCGCCTGCGCCCTCCGTCTCAGCAATGAACGCCGCCTTGCCTTGCTCTCGGTGACGGCGGGCGAATCGGTCGGAAGCCAGTCGGCGCACGGGAGGATGTGAGCGGACGAAAACGCCGCGCCCATGCTCGGCTACCGTCAGACCCTCGCTCTGAAGCACTTGGAGCGCGTTGCGGATGGTCATACGCGCGACGCCGTAGTGTCGCATGAGTCGGGCTTCTGAGGGCACCTTGTCACCTTCAGCGAGTTGACCGCGCTCGATCGCCTCTCGCAGGTGATCGGCGATCTGACGGAAGACGGCCCGGTCGCTGATCGGGTCCAGGTCCGGCAAAGTCAGCGATTCGGCCACCGGCCAACTCCTCAACTCGTACATACGTGTACTACAGTCGAGATTACCGTCTACTGGTGCGGAGGACACTCCTATGACCCACCCAAACAGCCACTCTGTCAGTGTCGCGGGTGTGATCATTGATGACCAGGGACGCGCGCTCCTCACCCAGCGCCGGGACAACGGCCACTGGGAAGCGCCGGGTGGGGTGCTGGAGCCGGACGAGGACATCACGACCGGACTTCTCCGGGAGGTCAAGGAAGAGACCGGCCTCCAGGTCGAGCCCATCGCCCTGACTGGTGTCTACAAGAACATGGCCAGAGGCATTGTCGCCCTGGTCTTCCGATGCAAGATCATTGGAGGTCGGCTCACTGAGACCGACGAGACCCGCGCCTTCCGCTGGGTCTCAGCGAACGATGTTCGAGAACTGGCATCCGAGGCGTTCGCCATCCGCGTTCTTGACGCCCTGCAGCACGGCCACGCGCCGGCCGTACGGCAGCACGACGGAACGCATTTGATCAACAGCGTTGCTCAGCTCAACCCGACCCCCCGCTAATCTGCGCCCACCCCAGCAGGGATGCACAGACCACTGTCACGAGAGGTGCCGCCACTTTCCGGCCGCCGATCGAGACCCGAAGGTCGTTCGTTCGTTCATCACGCACCACCTTGCCCTTCTTGTCTCGCGAACTGACGTTCTTCCGCGTGTACGAGATTTCCGGGAAGGCCATGCAGAGGATCGCTACGAAGATTGTCATCAGCTCGGGAGTCGAGTTCAGCCCAGCACCGCCTAATGATCAGGATACGCCGTTTCTGGGGGAATCGCTGCCGAATTGCCATTGTGAGGATCAAGGCGGCGGCGCAGCCGCCGCACCCGCGCGGCCATCCCCGCGCGAGCGTGCGGCCTGGGGGCCGGTCTCGCGCGGGAGCCGCGCGGGGATCGGGTCAGCGGATCACTTCTTGCCCCACGAAGCCAGCGCTCGAACGACCGCAGGAACGTCCTTCGAGTCGGCTCGTTTCAGCGCCAGCACTCCGAGAATGAGCTGAGCCGCCTTCGCGGCAACAAGGGGGCTCGCCGTGGCTACAAGAGGAACCCACCAGTACTCAGCTACTTGACCCAGCAATCCGGGCAGCATGAACTACACCTTTCGAGAGGCGTAGTTCCCCGAGATCAAGTTGAGCGACGCTGAAGCGCTCGGCACACCGGGGTTCTACCGCATGGATCAGCCGTGAAGTAAGCGTGCGATCAGAATACGTCAAACCATGCCTCCGGCGGGGACTCCGCTCCGGGATGATCGACGATTGCCGGCCCGATCGGGTGGTCAGTGGCTGAGGTGAGCCTGATCTTCCCGCCCGCCACGTCCCGGCAGAGCCCAGCAGATCAAGGCCATGGGGCCAAGGTCGTTCTTCCAGTGGGGAGCTCCAGCCTTGACCCCATGGCCTTGATCCGCTTGCCCTTCGGGTGGACGAGGCAGACGGGAAGATCAGGCAGGGGAGAGACGTAAAGGCGATCACAGGCTGCCGTGCGTCTTGATCACGCGCCCTACCCGTGCCCCGAACCACGGTGAATCAGGGGGAATCGCGGGGAGATGCGGACAGGCATGAGAAAGGCCCCCGACCCGGCTTACATCCTGGTCAGGGGCCTCTGCCCGCTGGTGTGGCAGGTGCAAGGTTCGAACTTGCGTAGGCTGAGCCGACGGTTTTACAGTCCTGTCTCAACCAGGGCTCGAACTGGCAGTTCTTTGTGCACGACGCCAAACTAGCCGTGTATTGGCCGCAGCCAGCGTTGACTTGCTTAAGCGCCTATCCAGAAGTTCTGCACGTAACCGGATCTGGGATCGCCGGGGCAGACAAGCGTTGACAGGGACCTCACCGGGGGTTGGATCGAGGTAGCCATTGGGACCTTCTGCTTGCCGCGAGCGGTCCCACGGATCGTCAGCCGTCCAGGCAGGCGACACTGGCCTGTTCGATGCTTCTGAGGCTGGTCGTCGCCTGGGCATGGCGGCTCCAGGGACAGACCCTTCCGGGGCCTTTCGGTACTACCGCTTCGGGAATCCGATCACGATCATCTCGGTGGCGTCCGTCTTGCCCAGGACGCGGCCGGCGCTGTCCGGGAAGTTGTTGTCCTGCATGACGGCGATCCTGTTGCCCGGCAGAGGGAGCAGTGCTTCCACGGACTGCAGGGGGAACTTGAAGGGGTCGCCGAGACCGTAACCCCCGGCGGGGTTGTCCGAGCCGATGTGGGCAGGGTTGCGCAGGTTCAGCAGGTCGGCGACCTCGGTCTTGACGAGGTAGCCGTCGGCGTCGGTCTTGCGCCGGTCGATCAGGTAGATGCGCTTGAAGGTGGCCTTGGGCCCCTCGTCGTCCTCACGCTCGATCAGGATGGCCCGGTTGGCGTCGAGGGACTGCATGTCGGCGATGCGGTAGTCTTCGCCGTCCGTCCGGTACTGCCAGGAACGATCGGTGTATTGGTTCTTCTGGGTGTCGAACTCGTAGATGTAGCGCCGGAACGGGTTGGCGTCGTTGGTCAGCCGGCCTTCCACCGCGGGGTACAGGAAGCGTCCGTCGGGGGAGGAGGCGAGAGCTTCGAAGCCGCGGCTGCCCTGCACCGTCGTGGGCTCGCCGTTCGCCAACGTCGGGTTGTTCGGGGATGTGAGCGAGGGGTGGGCGATCGGGGCCTGCAGCAGCTTGCCGGTGCTGTCGAAGTGCAGGAGGAACGGCCCGAACTCCTCGCCGACCCACATCGACCCGTCGGAGGTCCGGGCAACCGACTCCGGGTCGAAGTCGCCGCCGGTGAGCAGGCGGTCCGCGGTGTTCTCGTTGACGATCTTGAATGGGATCTTGTGGTCCGGGTCGGCGAGTGAGAGGAACCGGCCCACGTCGATGGTCCCGGCTCCGCCGCGGGCCGTCTCCCACTGTGGCGTGAAGTGGTAGAGCCGCAACAGGTAGTCCACCGAGTTGCCCTTAGTCCCGAAACCGTTGTCGGGCATGGCCCAGAACGAGCCCTTACCGTCGGGAAGCATGGACGAGATGCCGAGCACCAACTGGCTGGGGTAGGGAGGCGTCATGCCGTTGTTGGGGTCGCTGAAGGAGCCGGTGGGCGGGCCGGGGGCCGGCGTGTAGGCGGGCAGCGTGGCGCGGGCGAGCAGGGTCGCGCGAGCGGGGTCATCTGCGGGCGGGGCCGCCTGGCCGGCCGCGAAGGCGGGGGTACCGACCAGCATGAGCGCCGCGGTGGCCAAAAGAACGAGAGGGCGACGTCGCACATTTTCTCCTGAGGAGCGGACTAATGATGGGGCATGGGCGAGTCGGATCAAATCGGTCGACCGTTAACTGCGGTTACGGACTTGATGGCGGCAGCCCGTAGCGATGGCGAAATGCCGATGACATCCGCTGGTCGCGCCGTCCGCCTCCGTCCCCGCGGGAGCCTGACCACCCACCCGCCCTGGACCGTCGCCGTCCACGTGGTCTCGTCGAGGAGCGGGTCTTCGCGTGCGTTAGCCCAGCTCCTGCGGAGCACGGCCGGGCCGCCGGGTACGGTGCTCAGGCCGAGCGCGACCGCCTCGTTATCTTGCGCGGCCACCGACAGCTCCATCGTCGACCTCGCCGGAGCGGAGAGACGGTCTGAGCAACCTCGATCCACCCCCCGGCGAGGCCCCTGTCAATGCCTGTCTGTCCCGGCGATCTCACGCCCTGTTACGCGCAGAACTTCTGGACAGGCGCCGCTTCGCCGCTCAGCGACCAGCCCGTATACCGCCGCCCCCAGTCCGACCAGGGCGACGAACACCCCGATCACGCTGGCCAGTTTGTCGGCCCGATCCAGCCCGACCTTCGCGAAGTAGACGCCCAACCCGGCCAGAGCCGCCACCGCGCCCCCGGCCCCACCCCATACCGGTACCCGTCTGCGCATGTCAGCATCATCGGCCAGTGAGCAAGATCGCACCATGTGATTGCTCGACAACGCCCCGAATGTCTTGCCTCGTGCGACAAGGTAGACCTTCCGGATGGGCGGCCGCCTCCGGCAACGGCACGCGGGATGGACGGGTCCGCGTTTCCACCCGCGACTGAGCCCCGAAGCGGAAGCACACGCGGCCCGAGGGGCGCCTCCGCCGGCTTTGATCGTCTGGGAACGTATAGGGAACGATCAACCGTAGTTCGTCGGCGCCAGCCGTAGACAGCCGGACACAACGCGAGAGGCCCGTCACCGCGTTTCCGCCGGTGACGGGCCTCTTCCCGCTGGTGTGGCAGGCGCGAGGTTCGAACTTGCGTAGGCTGAGCCGACGGTTTTACAGGGCGTCACACGTTCCGGTTCCACTTGCCCACCCACCTGCGGTGGGGCAGTATCCAATGCCACGTGCCTCGAAGATCAATCCGGGCATACTCCGGATCATGAGATGGAGCGTGGTGAACGGTCGCCTCACACAAGCGGATCAGTGGATGCGCCACTCCTCGGCCGGAATGCAGTCGAACATGGTGTTGGCCCAGTCGTTGGGCCTGCCAAAGATCAACCGGGTGAGCAGAACGTCGCCGGCTCGCTGCGCGCGCGGGTATATCCCCAGCTCTTCTGAGCCGACGTCCCCTTCTAGGGTGAACCTTACTTCCCTGCCGGTCTTCTCCAGGTAGCCGCTGAGCTCAGCTGAGAGCTCCGAGGGCGGCCGACCTACCAGCCGGATCCCATCGAACGAGACCTGTGGTCCGGACAAGGCGTCGACACTAATGCAGGTCAATCCCAAAGGGCCGACGTAGTACCCCACGGTGTCCGCTCGGTACGTGGGGGCGTCCACAGCGTGGAATCGCGTACACAACTGCTCGAAGGGGCCCACCTCACCGACTTGGAAGACGGCCTCGGAGATGTATCCCTGTGCCTCCATCGCGGTGATCGATTCCTGCAGGCTCATACCGAAGCACAGAGGGCCAACTCGTTCAAGTGGTGTGTAGTCCCACTGCGCTCGATCGGATTCGCCTACCGCCGTCCACAGGTTGTGCAGCATGTCCCGGCAACTCCTTCCAGCTCCGTCTGTGGGATGAGCTGGTCACCCTATCGGCGTGGCCAGTACGCCCCCTCATCGAGCGCTACTTCTCCGGCAGTACGGCCGCCTTCCTCCATAGCGATCAGCCACGTTAGCGCGGTGGGCCAGGGTGAGGAACGAACCCTGGACCTTCGATCGCCCCCAGCCGCGCACAGTGACCAACCACGCCGTGGCGATCGAAGGGCTGCATCTGTGCGGCGGCGCGGCAACCCTCGACGAAGCGATCGGACCGTGCGGCGGGGCCGGCGTGCGGTGCCCGGCCCGGTGTCCCGCCGCCGTCCGGGACCGGCCCCCAGGCCGCACGCCCGGACGGCGGGCGGGCGGAGGGCCGGAGGTACGGCGGCGCGCCGCGCCGCCGCTTGATACCTACCAGCGCAATTCGGCAAGTAGAGAGCCCACCTTCAAGACTGCGGGCAGTACGGGTCTTGCCGTCCTGCATCAACTTTTCTTGGCACCCGACCTCACCCAGGCGGTCCATAGAGTACCCACTGCTGCCGTGTAGGCAGCGAACTCCGTCGCGCCAACATGGGCTACGCATATCAAGATCACACCAGCCGCCAGAATCGCTACGAAGGCGATCAGCTCAAGCGTGTGGCGGTGTGGGTCTTTGGTCGTCGACTCCTTCACCTACCCCCTCCTCAAGGGACGGGCCAGCTCTATGGTTCCCCGACCAGGAAGCGGGTGAAGCAATGGAGCTGGCTGCTCATCATCGCGAAGGTCTCGCTATCTCAAGGCTGGTACACACCCACGCCTGCAAGACGAAAGGTGCCAAAACACCTACGTAAGTTGGTCCGAGATGCCACGATGGTGTTGACGGTAGTTGCCGATCGTTGACGCAAGTTGCTAGCGCCGAGGTGAGACATTGGCACGGTTGAGAGTTCCGAATGAAGATCAACTATCCCCTGGGCCATATCGCGATCTCGTGATCGCCCTTCAAGAGCTCTACCACGCGGCTCCGGGGTATTCCTTCGAACGCATCAGCAGACTTATCAAAGAGTCAGACCTGCCGGATTCCGTCAGCCACGAGCGAATCCGTCAAATTCTATCCGGGCACCGCGGATTCCCCCGCTGGCTAACGGTAGAGACCCTCGTGCGCACGCTTGCTAAAATATCCAGTCCCACCCGAGATCCAGATCACGAGGCCGAACGCTTTCGTACTCTTTGGTTGCGCGCCGAAGAGCATCTAGGGTCAGTCAGATCTGAGAGTAGCGAGGCGCTTGAAGTAACTGATAAACGCCCATCAGAGAACGGGCCGGAATCAGTCGAGCGGCCAAAAAGCGACGTTCCCAAAAACAGGCTCGTAGCCGCAAAAGAACAAAAATCACTGGAGCAAAATCAAAAAATCGAACTACGCAAGGCTGCGATTATGATGGGCATCGATGAGTTAGTAGCGACCATAGAGTCTCTCAGAGAAGAAGATTCGAGCAGCTTTCAGTACATCATCGAAGCCATCGGCAAGTATCGATCCATTCCTAAACTACTTCACCTTCTGAAGGCTCTCCATGGACGGATTTCAGAGCCATACGTAGGCGTGGTCCTTAAATATGCATGCACTCGTCCCACCTTCGAAGTCGCCAGCTTGCTGGACCTAATCAAGAAAGATGGAAAGCCGCTCCAGGCCAGCTCGCTCCTGCACATCATTGCGCTCCACATGCCTCCCGGATGGCATGCCGGTTTCCTCGAAGACATTCACGAAACAAATAGGGAGGAGGCGAAGGAGCTGATTCAATTGATCATCATATATCGTCCAGATCATCACCACACATGGATAGCGAACAGCAAGCAATACATATGGGAGCATCTACGCTCGACAGAATAAGCAGATAAGGCTTACCCGGAATTTATGCTATCCGGCTCTGTGCGCCAATCGCCTTCCAGGCATCCGAATGGTTGTAGATCAGGAAGCGCTGGGGATCAGGTGGCCAGACCTCGTGATAACGAATCTAGGACAACATGCTCCCGAGTCTATCGATCTCGCGAAATAGCGCCCCAGCAGCAAAAAGTCACTCTTCGAACGATCGATTGCTTCTAGGGTTCCATTGGTCAGTTGGCCGAACCATTCGCGTCCGGATGACATATTTGATGTCTTCGACCATGTTCAAAGAGATGGATTCTGGATCAAAGAAAGGGCATTCCCGATCTTCGGAGAGCGGCAATCCGATGACGCATGGCTCTCGTCTATTTATCATCGTGAAGATACGATCCGAATGACCAGGCAAGTCCTTATTGAACCTCCGCCAAAATATCTCGGATGCCGGGTCAGGGCCAAGGTGCCCTGTATCGCCCATCAAGCGGCCACAATCTTTGATGCATGCGTCTCTCAACTGTCCAACTGCGACTTCCCGGAGAGGGAGAGTGATATACTGCTGATAACCGTCAGCAGCAGCCCTAAAGGCCTCAATTTTCCCTCCGTCGACGTAGAGAAGCGGCTGCTTGATTACATCGAAAATCGCCTCTGGTTCGCCCACACGAAGCGCGGATTGAAGAAGGTAAGCAGAAACCTGAGCCATCTTCTCATCGGGCAATGTCTGTAGCCGCATAAACTCTAACGGGAAGACACCGAGTGCAAATATTGCCGCCTGTGTTGCGTTTTCTTCGGTGACCAGTAGCCCCCATGGGCGATCGCCAAGGTCTCCATAGATTACCTCCGCGGCGACCATGCTTGTTATCGCCTCTAGTGACTGCACAGCAGCACGCTTCTCCCAGAAATATTTAGCATCCTCCAGAAAAGGCGGGCGCCCGACTTGCCAAAAATGCTTCGTTAGCGCTTCTAGCCGCTCGTCATCCTTCAGTATGGAAGGTACTATTCTGGAAGCTGCAACAGGATGCTTTTCGATTAGGTTAGGCAATGACGCACGATCCCAGAGGCGTATTTTTGGTCGCGGCTGGGATCGAGCCCACCCCTCCACCCAATCTCTAGTGGGATTACTATATTGCGTGTTTGTGGCTATCACTAGAACATCCACATCCTGACGCCCACTAGCATTGAGTATCGCCGATTTGACTGCGTCAGGCTCTACAGTGCCAGCTCTGCCCTTAGATTCGATCCACCATTTTTCTAGCTCAAAATCTCCTTCAGGAGTAGTGCGAGGGAATTTCACTTCGAGGTCCCTGCCGCCGTCGGCAGCTCCTCCGCCGGTCCCCCCAGTTCTCCAGACGATATCGCTCGCTCCCATCGCGGACAGGAGAGCGAAGAGAAGCTCTTCGAGAAGCGCACCTTTAGCAGATCCCACGGGATATTGTCGCGCATGACATGTCCTACCAGATGACGGGAAGGTGATTGACAAGGGGCGTTCCTTGCAATCTAGCAATCCTAGTGGAGGATCCGCCAGCAACAGCGGTAACTATCCGTGGAAAGTCATGTACGTCTGCAGCGCTGGACGGTAGCTTCGTTGTGTGGGTAATGAGGCTGAGCTGACGCGCTGGGTTGTGCATGGAGAGCGGCTGGTCTATGACAACCGGTGGATCCGGTTGGGGCTGGCTGATGTGGAGATCGCAGGTGGGGAGCGGTTCGACCACCATGTGGTGCATCTGGATCGGGCCGCGATCGCCGTGGTGCTCGATGAGCAGGATCGAATCTTGCTGATGTGGCGACATCGGTTCGTGTTCGATCGATGGGGGTGGGAACTTCCCGGCGGGCTGATCGAGGCCGGTGAGAATCCGATGATCACGGCTATGCGGGAGGTGGAGGAGGAGACCGGGTATCGGCCGACAGGCCTTGAGCATTTGGTCTCATATCGGCCGATGGCCGGGATGGTCGATTCCGAGCACATCCTTTTTGTGGGGCGCGGGGCCGAACTGGTGGGCAAGCCTACGGGTGAGGTGGAGGCCGACCGGCTTGAATGGGTCCCGATGAGCCAGATCCCGGGCATGATTGCCCGCGGGGACATCTGGACGTCGGGCACCTTGATCGGATTGCTCCAGGCTCAGGTGTGGCTCAACGGCCGAGGGCGCGGCTGACGGCCTTCGTCAGTTCGTCGATGCGGCGGGCGTTGGCGGCTGCTGCCGGTCATGGTGGCCAGTCGCTGTGCGCGTTGGATGTGGGGTTGGGCGGCTTCGGGGTCGCCAGCGGCCAGGAGGGCGTGGCCGAGGTCGCAGCGGACGCCGGATTCGGCTCTGTTGTACGTGCCGTCCATGCCTGCCAGAGCTGAACGGAGGTCGTCGGCGGTGTCGGGGTCGCCGAAGCGGACGAGGCAGTTGCCGCGCCAACGGGCTACGTGGTGGGCATTGCTGGACAGGTGATGAGTGACCCGTGACCGGCCAGCACGCCGAATACGCTGGTTGTTGCGATCCCTCCAGGGTGATCAGCGACTTCCGCGCCCTGGGCTGGCCGATGCAACCATCAATCTGCTTCTTGGGGTGATGACCAGCAAAGGCTCGCTCCAGCGGCAGCTCCACTCAGAGCTAGTTGCCCACCTCCGGCATGACAACATGACGTGCGCAGATGTCGCCTGAGCCGCGCCTCCGAGTGCTGTCCAGCACTGACTCGGATCGCCATCCGCAGATTCCGCAGAATAGAGGTCAGCGGGCGCCCTAGCAGTTTGGACAGAGTTTAGGCTAGTCGCACAACAAGTTGCGGCGGTAAAGCAGAATGCCGCAGTTTTCCGCACAACCACCGCCTGGCGCGGATCACGCCGCTGACCGCCGGCCCCTCAAACCGACCTCTCGGCGGTCAACACGTAATCTTGTAATGCCTTCACGGAGCCAAGATGGCCCGGCGTACAAGCACGCCCTCTGCCTGTTGCCGGAGTCCGTTCCGCGATGGTTGGTCGTGGTGTCGTGGTGGATCGCAGTCGCGACCTAATGGCACAGAGATCGGCGTGGAGAGCGCTGCGACAACTGATCCTCGGGGCTTCTAGAAGAATCAGACAGGAAATGAGCGGCGAGTTGCTTGATGGATCATGTGGCTGAAAAGAAGGTCTCAGCAGTCACGCGGTGACGGTGACGCCCTCATGGGGCCCGAGTCGCACTTGTGCCAACGGACGCCAGTCCCAAACCGTTTCCGGTCCGTCCTGGTTGACGATGTGGATGCTACGGATGGTGACGTCACGTTCGGGGAGTTGCTTGCCCAGCGCCCCAATGATGGGAGCCGCCGGGCCATCAGCACTGCTGTAGGCCACAGTGACGTGCGGGATCCACACTGTATGAGCGAGGGCGCCCTCACGGCCGGTGGCCGCTCGCGTGGCGAACTTCGCCGCTTCGAGCAGGGGACGCAGGCGGTCCGCGGGCCGTGCCTCCAACACAATCGCCTCAGGGTGGTAGAGCACACGCCCGAGCGTCACGGTGATAGGTGCGATCCGCGCGAGTTGAGCCGTAGCCTCCTGTGCCATGACGTTCACCTGATGATCAGTGATCTCCTGTGAGTAGCCGGCGACCAACGTGGTGAGGTGGATGAACTTCTGCGGCACCAGATCGAGGCCGGACAGGCCGGCCAGGCGGTCGTGAGCCTCTTGGACGATGGCCCGTGCTTCAGGGTCCTCTCCCAGGAGGACATGCCAGTAGAGCTGGCCCTGGCCTGGCGGCAGCATGAGCGCTCGTCGCTTCTCCCAGCGGTTCACCATCCGCGTTGGCAACGGGCTCACGCATCCTCCTCGACAGGGGCGGGCAGAGCCCGAGCGGAGTTGAACGTCTTGATCTGCTCGCGCAGCGTGGTCACCATATCCGAGCCGCGGAACCGGGGGGCGGCCAATCGTGCATCCATTCGCACCAGGTAGTTGGTGATCGTGGACAGGCGGTGTTCGGGTGGCAGGGACAGGGCGGGTGTCACCTGTTCGGCAGCGGCGTCCAGGTCCTCCATCATCACGTACGCGATTCCGGCGCCGAAGCGGACTTGTGCCCAGGTGCCGGCCACCCAGGGAGCGCCGTTGGCCCATGCGTCGTCGGCCGCCGCTGCCGCCTGCAGGGCTGCGGCATGGTCGCTCGCTTGGAGTGCCACCGACAGGGCGTACAGTGCCCGCCTTGGCGCCGGGCACGACCAGGGCGTCACGCCGGAGTCGCTGGCCACGGAACCGGCTGCCTCGTCCGCTCGGTGAAGGGCTTCCCGGGCTCGGTCGAAGTCGCCGAGCAGGCTTGCGGCGTTCGCTTCCTGGCTGGCGAGGAGTACCCGCAGGGGTGTGGGCGGGCTGCATTCGTAGCCGCGTCTGGCCGCGTCAGCAGAGACGGCGTACCGGCATCGCCAACGCTCGGTCTTGGCCTGGGCACTCAGCGCCGCGGCCTCGCTCGCGCCGGCCTCTTGAGCGGACAGGAGGGCGGCCCTGCCGTGGACGATGGCCGATTCGTCGTCGTACAGGTCGCCCAGCAGGATGCAGGCGTGGGCGAGGAGTTCGGCGTCGATCCGGAACAGCTCACGCGTCTGATGAAGCCGCTGCTTGCCACCCCGCAGGAGCGCCAGCACTCGCCGGTGCAAGCGGAGCACATCGGCGAGCAGCGGCGCGGGTGCAGTCTGGGTGTGGCGCTGCGTCAGGTGGTAATGGGTCTCGTCAATCATGGCGATGGTGCTGTTGCCGACGTTGGTCTGCTCGATCCAGGCTGTGTGCTCGATCAGGTCACCGCTCGTCGGCAGCGTCCCCACCAGCTCGCCGTCATGGTCGAAGAGGACGGCCTCGTCCATGCCGAACACGCGGCAGTACAGCAAGGGGTATGGGTCCTTCGGGCGGCTGTTGCCTGCCTCGTGGTCTTTGATTCTGCGGACCACCGACTCGAACTCGGGCAAGGCGATCTCCTCGCCCGCCGCCTGGAACAGGTGTCTGGCCAGTTGCTTCTGTGACCAGCCGCGCTGACGTCGCTCATCGCGAATGCGTTCGGCCCACCGGGGAGTTCTGGGCTGTTCCAGCATGCCGTCGCACCTCACCACCGAGTTGGGGGACACGGTCGCCGCCCCCAGTGTCCCCCAATCACATCTGTCTACGCGTCGTTACTCAGCGTTGTGATGGATTCGTGTACTGGGACACGAATCACCTAGACGCCGACACCAAAGCCGGGCTGGACGAGCTGCTGAAGGCCACGGCTCAGAGCGTTCGCCAAGCCTCCGCACTGGCGGCGCTCATACAGGACTTGCGGGACCGCCAGCTCTCCGTACTGCGCGGCACGTATCCGGCCTGGGACATCGCCCTGGAGCTCGACTCCACGGAGAGGCTGTGGTGGACCGCCGTGCCGAACCGGTCTCTGACCGTCGAGCTGGTGGCGGAGGGGGTCATGCGCATCATCAGGTGCGAGGACGCGATCGCGCTCGCGACGGCCTTGGCCTGGCAGTCGACTCTGATCGGCAACGTCGAGAACGCTGCAGGACCTCCGCACATCCATCCGGCTCGCCAACTGCAGGGGCGGCCGGCATGACGTCGACGCTTGAACAGGCATGTGAGCTTGATCTGCGCGGTGCGTTCAGGCGCTTCTACGTCTGGTGCGACGTCGCGGGCCTATGGCATGCAAGGCCGCTGCCCAAGCTGACGGCCGGCGAAGTCGCTTACGGCGTCCAGCGGGAGCTGGTCGCCGACTCGCCCCTGCAACTCGCCTACAGGTGCACCTGGCAGCGGAGCCGTCGCAAGGTCTACCGGTACGTGAGGCAGTACGGCGCAGGGGAACCGGAGCATGACCCAGCCTCCTGACGAGCCCGTACCTGAGTGGGAGCCGTATCTGCGTCCTCCGAGGGACCGCATCCGGATCACGGAGACCTCATGCTGCGGTGCCCTTGAGTGGGCCTGCCAGGGCGGACAGTTCCTGATCCTCCGGCGCACCTCTACAGGCCAATATGAGGAGACGGCCAGAGGGCTGTACCGGCATGCGCGGTCCGTCTGGGAGGCGCTGCTCATCCTTCACGAGGACGAGCACAAGCGGAAGGCTCGGGCTCGGATGGCTGCTCGTCCCAAGCAGCGTGGCCGGGCACTTCCGGGGAAGACCACGTGAACCGCCACCAGAGCAACCCCCTTGAAAAAGAGAGCTGATCCAATCTGCGGTGTTCCGCGGCAAAGTGCGAGCGCCGTGGCCGCGAAGGCCAGCGAGAGGTCATGGGCTTGGATGCTGGATGGAGGGTTCTGCGGATTGCGCGGCAAGCCCGACAAGATCGACGCCTGCCCACCAGCGTGAACAAGCTGGTTCTGTACGGCGTCCCCTCGCCGCGCGTAGGGGAAGACCAAGGGGAGACATGGTCTGCGAAGCTTCGCCAGTGGCCATGTCCCCCGCCCTACCCTAGAGACACTGTGCCTCGGCGAGGGAGCGCGATGAACAAGGCGAAGGACGCCCGTATCTACGTCCGAATTGCAGAGGACATCCGCGCTCGTATCCTTCAGGGCGATCTGCCGGCCGGTGCCATGCTGCCCTCCGAAGCCACCCTCGCCAGCACGTACGGCGTGGCGAGAGGGACCGTACGTCAGGCGGTCGCCGAGCTGGAACGCTCGGGGCTGGTGGCCAGCGAGGCCGGCCGTGGCCGGCGCGTGAAGAGCGAGGACCCCACAGCCCCGCGGGCAGCAACAACACAGTACGAGTCGATTGCCGAGACCCTCCGAACGCGCATCAAGAACGGCGACCTAGTGCCTGGCCAGCAATTGCCCGGAGAGGCCGCAACAGCGGAGGAATTCGGGGTGTCGAAGGGCACGACCCGCCAGGCGCTGCAACTCCTGGCCGGCGAACGGCTCATCACAGCCGTCCACGGCAAGGGCTGGTTCGTCGGCGGCCCCGAGCACGCGCGAACCCGAGCCGACGCGGTCGCCGCCGAGTTCCGGCAGGACATCTCCACCGGCAAGCTCACTGTGGGGTCCGTCCTGCCCGGAGAGAACGCGCTCGCCCAGGAACGCGGCGTCGGCCGCATCACCATCAGGCGCGCCTTCGCGCTGCTGGAAGCGGAAGGAGTCATCGAGAAAAGGCCCGGCATGGGCCGCGTCGTCAAATCACGAGCCGAAGGTGACACGTGACCGTATCTCAGACGCCCTCGATCCCCTTCACCACCACCGAAGCGCTGGCGACCCTGCACGAGACCTGTGAGAGCACAGGACTGGCCAGCCAGGACGCCCGCCTGATCCGCCTCGGTGAGAACGCTCTGTTCGCACTCCCCGCCGAACAGGTGGTCGTGAGGATCGCGCGCAGCGTCGAGGTGCTGGACGACGTACACAAGGAAGTAGCCGTCTCGGCCTGGCTAAACGACTCCGGGATACCGGCGGCGAGAACGACGGCGCACAACCAACCGCTCATCGTCAGAGGCCACCCGGTAACGCTCTGGCACCTCATCCCCGACAGCGGCTCGTCCGCGACCCTCGACGACCTGGCCGGCGTCCTGCGCGAACTCCACGGCCTGGCCGTCCCCGCCGACCTGGAGTTGCCGGCGATGGACATCCTCAGCCGCGTCTCCGAACGCATCAACGCGGCGTCCGTCCTCACCGACGAGGATCGAGACTTCCTGCTGACGCGCCGACGCGAGCTGCAAAGCGCGTACGACGAACTGGCCTTCCCTCTCACGCCGTGCGCAGTTCATGGGGACGCGCACAACGAGAATCTCATCAGGACCGTCGACGGAAGGGTCCTGCTCATCGACTTCGAGCGCTTCGCATTCGGCCCCCCGGAGACGGACCTCGCAGTCACCGCCATCGAGCACACGGTCGGCTGGGGAACGCGCATCGACTATGACCGGTTCGCGGAGCGGTACGGATTCGATGTTCTGGCCTGGGAAGGCTACCCGGTGCTCAGAGACATCAATGAGCTGAAAATGACGACGTGGCTCATGCAGAACGTCGACGAAGACGCGGCCATAGCCCGGGAGTTCCGCAATCGCATGAACTCGCTGCGGAAGCCCGACGCACCTCGCCGCTGGCGTGCTTTCTAAGGTCGATGTCCTGGGCCGGGAGATGACCGCCCTGCAGGAGCACAGTACGGGTGCCACCTGCTCGAAAGTTAAGGTCGGTGTCTGCGGCTCACGTGCCGTATCCGACATGTTGTGACGGCTGTCAGTCGCAGGGACGGAATGCCCCTCTCCAACAGCCACAGCTCTCGTCGCTCAAGATCACCGATAGGGTGCGCCAGAAGCAAAAGGAGCCTCTGACGTGTCACCTTCCGCCCCGTTAGCCTGGATGGCGGCCCTCGCCGCTGCGGCCTACCCCACCTGGGATACCTGGAAGACCAGGTTCGACTGGTCCTCCCTGTTCACGGCCGCCGACGTGCCCGAGCAGTACCTCGCGCAAATGCACTTCGAGGGCTTCACCGAGGGCGTTCTGAGCTGCGTACGTCCGTACGACGCGGTAGACCACTCGCCGTTCCTACCGCTGCGCGACGACCTCGCCACCCTCACCGAACTCGCGACGACCTGGGCCGTGCCCCTGCTGGCCGTGCTGGTCGCCCTGATGCGGCGGCATTCGGCGACGGCGGGACCGCGTGCTGCCTGGGTGCTGGCGCTGATCGCGCTCGCTCGGCCGCTCTCGGCCGACTACCAGGGGGACGGCATCTGCTCGGGCTCACTGCCCATGTTCACCCCGGACTGGTTCGAGGCTCTGTTCGGCGGCTGGGGACTCTGGGAGTTGTGCCTGCTGGCGGCTGCCCTGCTGGTGCTGCTCGCATCGAACTCCCCCGCGCTGCCGATCTCTGGGCGGCGCGCGTTGACGACCGTCATGGACGCCCTGGTGGTGTACGGGCTGGTGGGCCTCGCCCCTCTCCTCACCGGGGACGAATCCCTGCGCGCCGGCCTGCTGTACCAACTCCAGTTCGACGGCCTCCGCGATGCCCCTGCTCGGCTGCTGGTGCTCGTGCTGCCGCTCGGTTACCTCCTGTGGAGATACGGCGGGCCACGTCGCCACGGGTACGACAGCTAATGCGGTGACCATGAACGTTCACCGGGTGGACAACGCACCGGCTTGACCGCGCTCACGTTGATCCACGCGGTTGCCGATCTCGTTGTTGTATGGTCTGACGTCGGCAAATATCGCGGGGAGGGCAAGGCCGTGGAGCGCGAAACACTGGTCGGTTACCTGGACTCGCAGCGCAAGCACGTCCTGGGCATCCTGGACGGCCTTGGCGAGGAGCAACTACGCCAGGTGGTGCTGCCGTCCGGTTGGTCGCCCCGCGACCTGGTGCACCATTTGACCTGGTCCGAGGCGCTTTGGTTTCGCGGCGCGATGACCGCCGATCGCCAGGTCATCGACACGCTCGTGGTCGGCGAGTTCGGTTGGAAGGTCCCCGAGGAGTTCTCCGGTGCGGACGTGCTCGCGCGGTATCGACGGACGATCGAGCAGTCGAACATGGTCATCGGGGCGACGGCGATCGATGCCGTGCCGGCCTGGTGGCCGACGAAGATGTTCGGTTCGGGGTCATGGCGGCTGGGGTCTTTGCGCGAAGTGCTGATGCACGTGATCGTCGACACTGCGACGCACGCCGGACAGCTCGACGCGGTCCGGGAGCTGATCGACGGACGGCAGTGGCTGGTCAACGACGACTGACCGGCCGCAGGTCGCTGAACCCGGTGAACGTTAGCGGTCACCGCACTAATCGCTCTCCGACGAATACTTCCGGGCGACGACGGCGTTGAACTCCGCCACCAAACCATCGTCCGCGTACGCCTTCAGGTCTGCTTGCAGGTCTCGGATGTACCGGAGATAGCGCTCCGACTTGAGCGGCCCGGCGAGTTCGATGGCCTCCAGTGCGACGGCCGCGGCCTGCGACGGGTCGCCCATGTGCACGTAGCTTGCCGCCTGGACCAACCGGTCGAAGGCGAGGGTCCGCACGTACATCGGGTCGCAGAGCCCGACCGCCTGGCCGACGAACTCCATCGCCCGGGACGGCTTGCGAAGGTCGCGGTAACAATGCGCGCCCTCGCTGGCCAGTTCGGCGGCGTCGAAGTACCCGACCCACGAGGGGTCATCGTCCACGTTGCGCTTGGCGAACCATTTCTCCGCCTCAAGCAGGGCTCGCGCACAGGCGGCCTCGTCGCCGTTCCCGGCGTGCGCGCGGGCCTCCATGGCGAAGAACAAGGCCATGGGCGTCGCGGTGGACGCGTTACGGCAGCCCTCCTGCGCCGCACGCGCGAGTTGAATGGCCTGGTCGTATCGGCCCAGATAATTGGCCTGGTGGCTCATGTCGGCCAGGATCAGACCACCCAGCATGCGATCTCCGGACACCTGGGCGAGGCGCAGTCCTTGCAGGAAATAGCGTTGCGCGAGCCCGTGTCGGCCGAGGTCGTACGCCGTCCACGCGACCAACTCCGTGATTTCGGCCGCCGCCGCGTACAACGCCCGCCCTACCGACTCCTCGAATTTCCCGTCGAGCATGGGAACGACTTCTCGGTGGTAATACTGGACGAGCGCGGAACGTGCATGTCCGCCCCCGAATTGAAAACCCATACTGGCGAATAGCTCTGTGGTGGCGCGAATGGTCTGCACGTCCCACGGGCCGACAGACTGCCGCGCGTGCTCCCGTACCAGCACCGGCTCCGGCCGCGACAGCAGCCACGCGATGAGGGACTCGTTCCAGGCATCCGGGACGACCACCGACTGAAGCGCCACCGGATCGTCTGCGAGGTCGCGCCGCGTCAGGCCCAGCAGCCGACTCCCCACGTCGGAGATGCCGCCGCCATGAGCCAGCGTGCGTTCCAGCGTCTCCGGAGTCACGACGCTGGCGAACCCGATGTCGTCCAGCGTGAAGGTGGCGCCGGCCTTCCTGCTGAGTGCTTCCGCGATGAAGCGCGCGGTGGCACGCCGCGGCTTCACTCCGTCGAGCCAGCGTTTGACGTCCACGTGCGTACAGCTCAGGGTTACGCCTTCTTCTTGCGCAATTTGTCGCACTCGTGAAGCAAGCCCCGAATTAGAACAATCGGCACGCCGCATCGCATCAGCAAGCCCCACATTGGGCATTCGAGACATCTTCACCTCCACATGTGCACGCCTCGGCAATCATGGCGCGAACACGACCTTAAACGCCCGCTTTCCCGAGAAATACCGGCCCGCGTTTCTCCTGCTCAGGGCTTGAATCACCCCCAAAAAGCACCCCCTGTGCATTCAGTCCCGATCACGAGCACAGTGTTGGGGCGGCGCCCGGCGAGGAAGGCTTGAGTCAGCAAGAGCGGGCGAGCCAAGCATCGCGGGACTCCAACACAACCAGTCCCTCACACTTGACTCTCCGTAGCTATACATGTTCTATGTCTCTTAGGACCTGCACGACAGGTCCTCGAACCGAGAGGTCTCGTCATGCTCATCCGTCCGCGCAAAGTGCTCCCGACCGTCCTGACGATCTGCGCCGCGCTCTACGCCCTGAAGGACCCGGAGGGCGCGGCGACCATCGTCAAGGCCGCTGCCCACCTGGTCATGAGCGCTTCGGAGTCCTTCGCTCGCTTCGTCCACACCGTCAACAAGTGATCGCAGAAAGAGACGCCGTGACTCACAACCCGAACCGCCCCATCCACCCGGCTCGTATGTCGCTCGCCGACATCGAAGCCACCTGGCAGGCCGACGGCGGGACGCCGCTCCCCGAGTGCACGTACGACCCCGAGCTGCACACCGGACCGCGGCTCACCATCGAGAGCACCGAGGAGCGCGCCGCCCGCGAGGCCGTCGCCCGCGAGGTCTGTGCTACCTGCCCCGCCCTGTCGCTGTGCGAGCAGTACGCGAGGCGCACCCACCCGACCTCGGGCATCTGGGCCGGCCTGCCGGCCGCCGCCCTGACCACCTACACCACCGACCTGGCAGACATGGAGGTGGCCTGAATGGCCAGCCGCATCCTCACCCGCTTCTGGGACCCGTCCGGCGCCCGGTACGGCATTCCCACCTACCCACGGCACCTGGTCCCGGCGCACCTGCTCACGCTCCACCAGCTCGCCGCCCGGGGACTGCGTCCTGGCCCTCAAGGCGCACAGGCCCAGGCCCTGTGGCGCGGCCGGCGTCCCGGCCCGCCTCGCGTTCGGGCCGTTTCCCTGTACGACGTGCGGTTCGCCCTGCCGAAGCGCACCCCGAGCCCTCGCCGCCGTACCGACATCTTCAAGATCAGCCGGACGTGCCCCGAGTGCCTGATCGACGTCGGCTACGTGCTGCCGCGCCACCTCGGCGTGTGCCTCGACTGCACCGAGGAGGTGGCCGCGTGAGCCGCCGCACCCTCGACACCTCCGGGCGTCCCGGCGTCACCGTCCACGGCGAGAAGCTCCCGAGCCTCTACCAGCCGGAAGCCGGACGCGACGGATGGCTGGAGGCCGACCGCAAGCGCGGCATGAGCCGCAGCGGACGCCCCACCCGCGAACGCCGCCCACGATCCACCCAAAGGAAGGACACACGATGACCGCCTACGAGGCCACGCCTCGCCCGTTGACCGAGGGCGAACGTACCGCCATCTCCACCACCGCAGCCGTCACCGGCGCCCTCGGGCTCCTGGGCTTCGTCAACAGCTTCGAGCGCGTCGCCACGGCGGCCGAGCCCTCGTTCGGATGGTTCGCCTGGACCGTTCCACTCGGCATCGACCTGGGGATCGCGGCGTTCTCGGCGCTCGACATCGTCCTTGCCCGCCTCGGCATGCGCCTGGGCTGGCTCCGCTTCATCCCATGGGCTCTAACCGCCGCGACGGTCTACCTCAACGTGGCCGCCTACCTCACCGTGCCAGGACGGACGGACTGGTTCGCCGTCGTCGCCCACGCCCTGCTGCCGCTCCTATGGGTCATCGCCATCGAGGTCGGCGCCCACGTCGTCCGCAAGCATGCCGAGCTGGCCAGGCCGGACCACATGGACGGCATCCGCCGCTCACGCTGGCTGCTCGCCCCGCTGGCGACGGTCTCCCTCTGGCGCCGCATGGTGCTCTGGGAGATCCGCAGCTACCCGGAGGCTCTCGGCAGGGAGCGCGAACGCATCCTGGCCCGAACGGAGCTTCAGGACCGGTACGGCCTGCTGTGGCGGTGGAAGGCCACCCGTCGCGAGCGAGCCCTGTACCGCCTCGGCGAACTCACGCCCAGGCACATGCAACTGCCGGTCGCGACATTCCCGGAACTGGAGGCACCCAGCGCCGCTCTACCGCCGGCTGCTCCAAGGCGGCATGGCCGTGGACCCAAGCGGCCCCAGAACCCGACGTCGCGGAACGTAGGAGACCTCTTGCCACTGGGACGGCATATCGCCGCCGACCTGCTCTCACAGGGCGAGCCCCTCACCCGTGACCGCCTCCGCGACGCCATCCGCAACCGCGGCCAGAGCATCTCGACCGACCGCGCCGGCGCGCTCCTGGCCCAGCTCAAGGCGGAAGGCCCCGTGCCCAAGGGTGAGGCCGCCTGATGAGCCTGACCATCACGGACACCCGGATCAGCTCCAACCGGTGCCTGAACGTCGCCGAACTCGGCGCGGGCGGATGGACCGTCACCGGCTACCCCGGACGTCTCTTCGACCGCGACCAGGCCACCACCGCCATGCTCCTGGCCGAACTGCTCGCCCTGACCCTGCCGACCGAAGCCGACATCGCCCAAGCGGACGGACCGCACTCGCCGACCGCTGACCACAGACCCGCCACCCGCCCGGACGAATCGCGGTCCGACCGCACATCGTCCCTGACCGTCACGTGGGGCGCGGCCTCATCCGCCAAGACAACGACCGCGCCCCAGGACCCCACCACCCATCAGGCAGCAGAGGTGCCTTCATCATGACTCACCGACCGGACGACCCCAACCACCACCCGAACGAGGACGACACTCCAGACCGGTCCGACCAACCGACCCCGGACCGCCAGGACGGCAAGGGCGCGGACATCGTCGACCTCGACGCCGCCCGGTCCGGACGCCACTCCGACCACTCCCAATCGGAGCCGAAGAAGCCCGCGCAGAACGACGCGGACGGACCGGTCCTCGACGGCGAGATCGTCCGAGTGGACCAGCCCGGTCCGACCCGGACGGACTGGCGGGCGAGCCTGGAACGGAAGGCGACCACCCGACAGCCGATCATCCCGCTGTGGCTGCGCTCCCGCTCCGAGGCCGTCGAGACCATCCGCTGGGCGAGCCTCCACTACCTGCACGTCGCCTGCTACCAGACCCTCCGCGCCCCGCTCTACGCCGGACGGCTGACCGCCCGCGCCCCGCGCGGCTTCGTCCGCCTGGTGAACGGCATGGCGCGGTGGACGTTCGACCTGGAAGGCGAACCCGCACGCGTGGCGGCCGTCCGCAAATCCGACTACGAGGGGTACCTGAAGCTGAGCAGGCAACGAGACTCACGTGTGCGGCTGCGTGTCTGGATCACCGGGACGATCCTGATCGCGCTGCTGGTCCTGGCCATCGTCGCGGCCAACGAGCCGTCCACCGCCCGCTGGGGAGCGCTCGCCGTGGCCATGGCCGTGCTGGGCCTCCTCGGCAAGCCCGCCGACCGGCCGCTCATCAACCGGGCCGTCATGGCGTCCGAGGTGGAGAAGCTGACCAGTGACATCGTGGTCCGCGCGCTGAGCGTGCTCGGCATCGCCGGCATCACGCAGGCCCTGTCCAAGAACCCCAAGGACGCCATCCGTTTCGTCGCCCCGATCACCCGCGACGGCCCCGGCTGGCGCGCCGACATCGACCTGCCGTACGGCGTGACCGTGGCCGACGTGCTGGACAGGCGGAAGCAACTGTCCGGCGCGCTACGCCGCCCGCTCGGCTGCATCTGGCCGGAGGGCGACCCGTCCGTCCACGAGGGACGGCTGATCCTGTGGGTGGGCGACAAGGATCTGTCCAAGACCATCGTGCGATCCCCGCTCAAGCGGGCCGGCTCGCACGACGTGTTTAAGGGCATCCCGTTCGGCAACGACCCGCGTGGACGCCTGGTCACCGTGCCGCTCATCCAGCACAACGTGTTGATCGGCTCCCAGCCCGGCCAGGGCAAGACCTCGTCCATCCGCGAGCTGGCCGCCGGAATCGTGCTCGATCCCACGGTCGAGGCGTGGTTCCACGAGCTCAAGGGCACCGGCGACCTGGACCCGTACGACAAGGTCTGTCACCGCTACGTCTCCGGCATCGAGGACGAGGCCATCGCCTACGCCGCCGACTCCCTGACCCTGCTGCGCAAGGAGGTCATGCGCCGCTCCGCCGCACTCAAGGCCCTGCCCGCGGACCTGTGCCCGGACAAGCGCGTCACCCGGCAGATCGCCGACAAGCGCTCGCTGGGCCTGCATCCGCAGGTCTGCATCATCGACGAGTGCCAGAACCTGTTCGCCCATCCCGAGTACGGCGACAAGGCAGGCGACGACGCCGAGTTCATCATCAAGCTCGGCCGCGCCCTGGGCGTCGTCCTGATCCTGGCCACCCAGCGCCCGGACCGCGACAGCCTGCCCACCGGCATCTCCGCGAACGTCGCCATCCGCTTCTGCCTGCGGGTCGCCGGCCAGCTTGAGAACGACATGATCCTCGGCACCTCGGCGTACAAGAACGGCATCCGCGCCACGGTGTTCGTCCCGGAGAAGGACGCTGGCACCGGCTACCTGGTCGGCGCGACACCGATGCCCAAGGTCGTCAAGGCCGCCTACCTGAATACCCCGGAAACCCAGCTCATCGCCGACCGCGCCTACGCACTCCGCAAGACGGCGGGCACGCTCACCGGCTACGCCCTCGGCGAGACGCCCGAGCAGTCCGCGCCGACCTTCGACCTGCTGGCCGACATCCTGGCCGTCGTCCCGCCGTCCGAGGCCAAGGTCTGGAACGAGGTCATCGTGGACCGCCTGGCCCAACTCCGACCCGACGTCTACGGCGCATGGGCGGCACTGGAAGGCGGGGCGAAGACCGCCCAGCTCACCACCGCGCTCAAGCCGTACGGCGTCCGCACCATGCAGGTATGGGGCACCCCGGAAGGCGGCGGCAAGGGCGCCAACCGCATCGGCATCGCCCGCGACGACCTCACCACGGCCATCACCCTGCGTGACAAGGGCAAGGCGTCGTAGCTCACCCGATCGCCTCTAGACCTAGAGGCGCATCCCTCTAGGTCTAGAGGCTCCCCTAGAGCCCGAAACCGTGTTCTATCTGGGCTCTAGCGTCTAGAGCCTGACCTGCGGAAACCCTGAAATCGGCCCCGGAGGCCCTCATGTCCAGCGTCATCGCCCTTCTAGCAGCCTGCCTACCGTTCGTCACTCTCAGCTACATCGTCGTGTGTCTGGCATCGCCCTGGGGCCGCTGCACCCGATGCCGTCCCGGCGGCAAGAACCGCACCTGCCGCGCCTGCGAGGGCACCGGCAAGCGCCCGCGCCTCGGCTGGCAGCTCTACTTCTACGCCCGCCGCCTCCACCGCGATGGCAACCACTGATGCCGCCCTCTCAGGAGACCCACATGCGCAACCTCACCCGCTACGCCCTGGCCGCCGCCGCCCGCGGCTGGCACGTCTTCCCGCTCACCCCGTACGACAAGCGCCCGCTACCCGGCTTCACCGCCTGGGAGCAGCACGCCACCACCGACACCGCCCTCATCCGCCACATGTGGGCCCGCGCCCCGTTCAACATCGGCATCGCCTGCGGCCCGTCCGGCCTGGTGGTGCTCGACCTGGACGTACCAAAGCCCGACGAGCACCCGCCGCCCGACTGGGCGCGGCCCGGCATCAACGACGGCGCGGACGTCCTGGCCTCGCTCTGCGAACAGGCCGGCCAACCGCTGCCACTGGAGACCTTCACAGTCCGCACCCGACGCGGCGGCACCCACCTCTACTTCACCACCCCGGCCGACACCGACCTCCGGAACACCGCCAGCAGACTCGGCTGGAAGATCGACACCCGCGCTAACGGCGGCTACGTCGTCGGCCCCGGCAGCCACGTCACCCAGCGGGACGGCAGCGGCTCCTACGACGTCCTGCACGAGCCGACTCCGGCCACGCTTCCAGCCTGGCTGACCGAGCGTCTCAGCTCTCCCCCGCCGCCCACGCCCAGCACGGCTGCGGGGGCGGTGCTGGCCGCCTGCGGCGGGGACCGGGCAGCCGGGTACGCCCTGGCGGCACTGCGTGGCGAGGTCGAACGAGTGCTGGACGCCGTCCCCGGCACCCGCAACGACACCCTCAACCTCGCCGCCTTCGCCCTGGGCCAGCTCATCGCGTCCAGCCTGCTCCCACGCAACCTCACCGAGGCGTGCCTGCACAACGCAGCCGAGGCTGTCGGGCTCGACTTCCGCGAGGCGTTCAACACCATCCGCTCCGGGCTCGACAGCGGCCTACGCCGACCAAGGAGGGCAGCCGCTTGACCACCAACGGACGCCCCACCGCCGAAACCATCCTGAGCAACCTCGGTGCCGCAAAGCAGCTCACCGACCTGCACAACGCACCCGCACCATGGGACGCACCGGCCCCCCTTGGTCAGCGGGGCGAACTCCCGCCCTTCCCGGTCCACGCCCTTCCCGGCTGGGTCGCCGACCACGTCAGCGCCGTAGCAGAGGAGACACAGACACCACTCGACCTGGCAGGCTGCGTCGCCCTGGCCGCACTGTCCACCGCAGCCGGCGGACGGGCAGTGGTCAACGTTCGCGGCTCATGGGTCGAGCCGGTGAACCTGTTCATCCTGGTCGCCATGCCACCCGGGTCACGCAAGTCCGCCGTGTTCCGCGCCATGACCAACCCGCTCATCCACGCCGAACGTGCCCTGCTCAGCCGCATCGGTCCGCAGATCACCGAGGCCGAAGTCTCGCGCCGCCTGGCTGAGGACCTCGCCGAGAAGGCCGCTCGCGCGGCCAGCTCGGCACGCGGCGAGTCCGCTGCCGAGGCAATCGCCGAGGCCCAAAGCGCCGCCCTGGCCGTGGAAGAGATCAAGGTCCCGGTCAAGCCACGGCTGATGGCCGACGACGTCACGCCCGAATCCGCCTCCACCATCCTCGTGGAGCAAGGAGGCCGTCTCGCCGTCCTGTCCGCCGAGGGCGGCATCTTCGCCACCCTCGCCGGCCGCTACTCCGGCACACCCAACCTGGACCTGTTCCTCAAAGGCCACGCTGGAGACCCACTAATCATCGACCGCCGAGGCCGCAGCGAACGCGTCGACCAAGCCGTCCTGACCATGGGCCTGGCCGTCCAGCCCGAGATCGTTTCCGACATCGCCACCATGCCCGGCTTCCGCGGCAAGGGCCTGCTCGGCCGCATCCTCTACAGCCTCCCGAAAAGCAACGTTGGCTACCGCAACGTCGACGCACCCACCGTCCCGGACCACATCGCCACCCGCTACGACGCCAACCTGCAACGCCTGACCATCGACATGCACGACTGGCACGATCCCGCCCAGCTCGTCCTGTCACCCGACGCCGCCGAGATCTTCACCGAACACCGCCGAAGCACCGAACGCCGCCTGCGCCCAGACTCCGGCGACCTCGGCCACATCACTGACTGGGCCGGCAAGTTCGACGGTGCCGTCATGCGCATCGCCGGCCTCATCCACCTGGCCGGCCGCGTCGAAGACGGCTGGCGCCACCCGATCACCGCCGACACCGTCAACGCCGCCATCACCATCGGCCAGTACTTCATCGCCCACGCCCTGGCCACCTTCGACGCCATGGGCGCCGACCCCGACCTCGAAGCCGCCCGCGTCGTACACGCCTGGCTGCAGCGCACCGGCACGCAGCGCTTCACCGTCCGCGAAGCCTTCACCGCCTTGCCACGCAACCGCTTTCGCAAGGTCACCGAGCTAGAACCCGCCCTCGACCTGCTGGAGCAGCTCGGCTGGATCCGCCGCGAGCCCGAACCACCCCGCACCGGCCCCGGCCGCCGCCCATCACCGGCCTACGCCGTCCACCCAAGCCTCCACCAGCAAGCAGCTTGAGAAGGAACCGCCCTTGAAGACAACAACCCGCACCGACGAAAAGCTCACCGTCGCCGAGGTCTGCGCCGAACTCAAGATCGCCCGCTCCACCTTCTACGACTGGCGCGTCAAGAAGCAGGGACCACGCTGCATCACTCTCGCCAACCGCGAACTACGCATCCGCCGCTCCGAACTCGACCGCTGGCTCAACGAACGAGAGGACGCCGCCTGATGCAGGAGATCACGTACGACGTGCGCATCCGCAGCATAGAGAAGCGCAAAAACGCCCAGGGCGCGATCATCTCCTACCGGCTTTCGTGGAACGTCGACGGCGAGGTATGGAAGGAGACCTTCAAGACAGCAGCACAGGCAGACGCCTTCCGCTCCGAACTCATGACGGCAGCCCGTCGCGGGGAGCCGTTCTCCATCTCCACCGGCCGGCCGGCCTCCTGGCAGCGCAAGATCGAGCAGCCGGAACCAATGCGGTGGTACGCCTTCACCCTCCGGTACGCAGAGGCCAAATGGCCTTACGCCTCCCCGAACCACCGCCGGGGCATCGCCGAAGCCCTGACCGACGCCACCGAAGCTCTGCTCACCGATGTGCACCCGTTCTCGCGAGAGGCCGTACGCGCCGCCCTTCGCTGGTCGTACAGCAACCGCGTCAGGGACACCACCGAACCGCTACCTGAATACGTGGACGTAGTGCGCTGGCTGGAGAGCCACACCAAACCGCTCGTCGCCCTGACCGAGCACGGGTCAGGAGCCGTGCTGACGCGCCACGTGCTGGCCCGCATCAGCCAGACCAAACAAGGAAACCCCGCCGCCGCGAACACCTCCAACCGCAAGCGCATGGTCCTGAACAACGCCATGGAGTACGCCCAGGAGATCGGCGAACTGTCGTCCAACCCCCTCAAGGCCGTGAAGTGGGCCAAGCAGCGCACCCCTACGACAGTGGACCCGCGCGTCGTCATCAACATCAGCCAGGCTCGCCGCTTCCTCGAGGCGGTGGAGAATCACAGCGGGCGAGGCAAGCGTATGAAGGCGTTCTTCGGATGCATGTACTTCGCCGCGCTCCGGCCCGAAGAGGTCGTGGACCTACGGGAGGAACACCTCGTCAGCCTTCCGGTGGACGACTGGGGAGAGATGCGACTGACCAACGCCGAGCCGCGCTCAGGCAGTCGCTGGACAAACAGCGGCAAGGTCCGGGAACGTCGGGAACTCAAACACCGAGCCGTAGGCGAGACACGGAGAGTGCCCATCCATCCCGAGCTGTCCAACATGCTGATCGAGCACCTTAAGGAATTCGGGGCCGGCCCCGGCGGACGAGTCTTCATCGGCCCCCGCGGCGGCCTGATGACCGACCGCGCCTACCTCAAAGTCTTCCACGAAGCCAGGGCACAAGGATTCACACCGTCTGAAGCTAAGTCGCCCCTGATGGAGGTTCCCTACGCCCTCCGCCATGCCGCTGTTTCCACATGGCTCAACGCTGGCGTGCCAGCGCCACAGGTGGCCGAATGGGCAGGCCATAGTGTTGATGTTCTGCTACGTGTCTACGCCAAATGTATCTATGGACAGCAAGACGAAGCCATGCGCCGCATCTTCAAGGCCACTCGGTGAGATCACCGGTCGACTGAAGAGAGTCCCGCTCTTCCTGCCGTAGGCTGAGAAGAGCGGGATTGGAGCACTATTCGTATGAGCCAGGCTTACTGTAGCGGCCTTCAGAGTTTCGCCGTGTCCCGTAGTAGAGCGTGGACTCCGACATGCCGGTAAGGCCACAGGCCTCCGCGAACTCCTTGATGTCGAAGTTCGGGTCCTCGTGCCCCAGGACTTGCGCTGCGACCCACATCACGTTGGTCTTCACGAATCGAGCTTCTCGCTGGCTCAGCAGCGTGTCACTTCGCTTGCCAGGAGAATCTAGCTCCCACTGATGACCTGCCCGGTCAAGGCGATAGGGAGCATCTCTCCAGTCATGATTGCTGATCTCTGCCGCGAACTCGCGGGCAAGACGGCTTAACGCCATCACTGTCCCTCCTAGTAGGACGGGCGGCTCCATGACCCTCCGAATAGGTCGCCGCCTATGAGATCGACCGTACCTCATGGCAAGGCCACACGTCTCTGGATTCAGTGACGCTCTGTTTCGCCGTCTGGGGTCCTGGTGTCCACATCCGGACACCGTGTAGACCTGTCGTCCACCAGCGACGTCATAGAGTCGTGGCGGAAGAGACGGAAGTTCCTCCCAGTCCCGAGGCGCATCCACCAGATGCAGGCAAGGACGCCTGGCTGGTTTCCAACTTCCACTGGGTTCTTCTGATGGCGTTTCTTCTAATGCTGGCCTTCTTTATAGGCCGCGCTACCGCTGACATCGATTTCGGGGCTGAGGCCATCCCGACAGCGAACCCTTGTGACGATGTACGCAAAATCGCAGACAAGCTGACTGCGAAGACCCACCCGTCTGACGATGTCGGAATGGGGGTGATCTTTCATTTGATCAACGACAACCCCTCATGTTTCACAGCTGAGCTCGTGGCTGCAGCTAAAACAGGCCTCGATCAGATGAACGTCCAAGGTCGATAGAGACCTACATCCGCACAACGCAAAGGTTCTCTGCCTCTCACTCAACGAGCTAACAAACTCCGCTTTTGAGCGTCCATCAAGGCCATCGCTGAGAGTCAAACACCTGTCGCCACTGTAATGTTGGCCAACGTATCGTGAGGCAGAAGGCTCCGAACAGAGTGACTCGCTGGCGATGCCAAAAAATCTAGAAGGCGCCGCGGCTGCTCAGGCATGCCGAGCGGTACGGGTTCGATCCGCCGCCACCCTCGCGCCGAGGCCGCCTTGATTGCGGTGAGATAGGTGTTCTCGCTCATGCGACCGAGCGTGCGTGCCCGCATAAGAAGAGCGGCCAGGGAGACTTGCCAATAGCGCTTCAGTTCAAACAGCCGAGGCCAATCGACCTTGGTCGGCAAGTGGTGGCGTATCTCATCTGCTGGCATGAGAAATGCGGCCGCAAATTGGTGTGCTTGGGTTTCGACCTCCTTGATCCCCCAGATTTGCTCACCGTGGAGAACCAAGTGCGCAAGTTCGTGAGCGGCGTCGAAACGCGATCTAGCACGATCGTTCTTGTCCGTACTGAGCACCACGACGGGGTGATCCGGGAATGGCAGCGAGAAGGCGTCAACGTCGGCACTGTCGAGCGGGAGGCGGATGATGGCCACACCGTGATCTTCAAGGAGCTCAACAACATTGTTGACAGGCCCAGACCCCAGGCCCCACTGGGAGCGAACCAGTCCCGCGATCTTCTCTATCTCATCGACGGCAGCGCTGAGTCCAGAGGTTCGCATCTCTGGCACATCAGCTAGCGCGAATCTCCCCGCTGCAGCAGCATGGCCAGCCACGTCGTGTGCGACGTGCGCGATGGCTCTGGCGCGGCGGCGGTCCGCCACTGCTGTACGGCGCAATGATCGAAAAAATCCCTCGTGGGTTTCAGAGATCGGTTGATGGAGGAAGCCGATCGGCACAGTCAAGGCCACACTGAAGGCAGTGATCGTTTCTGGGCTCGGCCGGGCAGCGCCACTCTCGAACTGGCTGATCGCCGCCGGGGAGAGACCCACTTCAGCGGCCAACTGTGCCTGGCTGAGCCTGGCCAACTCTCGGGCGACTCGAAGACGCGTTCGTTCGAACGCCAACGTACTCATGATCCTCCTAGCCCGATCTTGCCCTCCACATTTTGGCTGACAGGGTGTAGTGCTCCGCGAAGGCGCGACACATCGTTACCCCTTCAGTGTAGAAACCCACACGGAAACTTGTGTTGTGATATTAAGTACGATCAACAGTTCGGGTGCATCGAAGGGAGCGGTCCATGGTCGCGCGTCGTTGGGCGGTGGTAGGTGCCTGATCGATTTCAGATCCTGTCCCTGGACGGCGGAGGCCTGCGGGGAATGTTCTCCGCCGCAGTCCTGGCGCGACTCGAAGAAGATCTCGACGTCCACATCGTCGACCACTTCGACTTGATCGCCGGCACCTCCACCGGCGGCATCATCGCCCTCGGCCTGGGGCTGGGACTGTCGCCGCGCCAGGTGCTCGAGTTCTACACCCAGCACGGGCCCCGCATCTTTCGCGATCGCACTCATCTTCGGGGCCTACGGCACCTCGTGCGCGCTAAGTACCCCGTGGCCCCGCTGCGTGCCGCGCTCACCGATGTGTTCGGCGACCGCACCTTCGGCGAGAGCACCAAGCGTCTGGTGATCACCTCGTACAACATCGGGGCCAACGACGTCTACCTGTTCCGCACCCCGCACCTGCCCACATTGAAACGCGACTGGCGCGAGCGCGCTGTCGATGTCGCCCTGGCCACCTCGGCCGCCCCGACCTACCTACCTGGCATGCCGTTGGACGGTGCCCGCCTGGTCGATGGCGGCATCTGGGCGAACAACCCCTCCATGGTTGCTCTCACGGAGGCGATCGGTCCGCTCGGCCTCCCCTTGAGCGCCATCCGGGTGTTCAGCCTCGGCACCACCACGGACATGCGCAACCGAAGCCGTCGTCTAGACCGCGGCGGCCTGCTGCCGTGGGCCAGCGATGCCGTGGAGGTGCTGATGCGCGCGCAGAGTGAGAGCGCGACCAAACAACTGCGACATTTCATCGGCAAAGAGCACGTCCTACGGCTCAACCCCACGGTCCCCACCGGCGCCATCGCCCTGGACAAGGTAGACGCTGACGCCCTGATCGGGCTAGCCGGCCATGAGAGCCGCAGCGCCTCCCCGAGCTTCACCCGCTGTTTCGCCGACCACGACGCGGAGCCGTTCGTCCCCTACTACCCAGCGCGGAAGGACTGATCTTGGACACCTTGGAGGAGATGCTGTCGGACCTGCTCGATGGCGCCGTCGAGACCCTCGACATCGCTCCCTACCTCTACCGGCTCGCCGTGAGGTGCTACGAGGATGTGGGTACCTGGCTAGCTGAGCGCGGCAAGTCAGATTGGCGGATCTACCCGCAGGGCTCGTTCCTTCTCGGCACCGTCGTGCGGCCACACACCCCACGTGGCGAGTACGACATCGACCTGGTGTGCCGATTGCCGGTCGCCAAGGAGAGCACCACCCAGGCCAAGCTCAAGGAGCTCATCGGTGACGAACTGTTCGCGTTCATGCAGTGGAAGAAGCAGCAGGGCGCGGCGGACGGGCCGAAGGGCATCGATGAACGCCGCCGCTGCTGGACCCTCGACTACTCCGGCGAAGGCTTCCATCTGGACGTCCTGCCGACCATTCCCGACGTCGAACGCCCGCCCACTGGCATCTTGCTCACTGACAAGGTGCTCCCCCAGTGGCAGCGCAGCAATCCGATTGGTTACGCCGAGTGGTTCAAGGACCGTTCGGAGCTAACGTCCTATCGCATCGAGGCCGCCACGAAGCGACACGTGAACGTGGCCGACGTTCCCGAGTGGGAGATCCGCACCCCGCTCCAGCGCGTCGTCCAGATCCTCAAGTGGCACACCATGCTGCGCTTCGCCAACAACCCGGACAACCGTCCCCCGTCTATCCTGATCACCACGCTTGCCGCCCAGGCATACGAGGGCGAACGCGATCTGTTCACCGCCACCTCAAACGTCCTCAGCCGCATGCGGGACTCCATCGAGAACCGTGACGGCGAGTGGTGGGTGCCCAATCCCGCGCACAAGAAGGAAAACTTCACGGACAAGTGGAACGAGTACCCCGAGCGGCGCGAGGCTTTCTTCCGATGGCACAGTGACATCTCGTCCGTGCTGCACGACCTCATCCGCATGGAGAACAAGGGCTTGGACATCGTGGCCAAGCGGATGTCGGAGGGCTTCGCCCCCGAGCCCATCATGCGGTCCTTTGAACGCATGGGCGAGCGGCAGCGCGAGCTACGGGAGGCCGGTAACCTGCACATGGCCCCGACCGGCCGACTTACGACGGCCGCCGCCGGCCCCCGTGTGCGCGGCCATGGATTCTTCGGCCAGCATGCCGCCGATTCGCGCGATTAACCTCGCCCAACAGCTTGCCGGGATCGTGGCCGTGCTTCCTGACGCTCGCGGCAGCGTTCATCGCGGCGAACTCAGTTGCATCGTCCAGCTACAGCCGACGCCAGCCAGCCGCACCTACACAATTCGGTTGGTGTATCGGCACGGTCGCAGGCCGTGCGTCACCGTGGTGGATCCCCCACTTGCGCTCCACCCCGACGCAAGGGCGCTGCCTCACGTCTACCCCAAGGACGAATTGTGCCTGTACTACCCGGGGCAGTGGAGCCACGACATGCTGCTGGCCAAGACAATCCTGCCGTGGACTGCTGAATGGCTGAACCACTACGAACTGTGGCTGATTACAGGGCGCTGGGCTGGAGGTGGCCATGCCGACGCTACCGAAGCCTTGCCGTCGCCAGGCACTTGAGAGCCTCCGAGCGCTGAGGGATGCCGGCCTCTTTTTCGTCGGACGAGCAGCCTGCCGCTCAAGCTCGATCATGTCCTGCCGACTTTGATCGTTAGGGAACGTATAGGGAACGATCAACCGTAGAGCGCCGGTGTCAGCCGTGGACGGCCGGACACAACGCGAGAGGCCCGTCACCGCGTTTCCGCTGGTGACGGGCCTCTTCCCGCTGGTGTGGCAGGTGCAAGGTTCGAACTTGCGTAGGCTGAGCCGACGGTTTTACAGACCGCTCCCTTTGGCCACTCGGGCAACCTGCCGTGCCATCCGCTCTCGCGGCGACAGACAGAAGAATAGCGGACTTCCGAGGTGTACGTGACACCAGTTTGTCCCCAGCCGGATCGTGGTCACCGGCTGCGCCGGAACAGCAGGCGTCCCATCCCGCGTGCGTGCTGGTCGAAGCCTGCCGCGTCGTTGGTTCTGGGGAAGGGTTCGTCCGGGACGGGCACGCCGAGGAAGTCGCACAGCGGCTGCCAGCCCTGGGCGACTTCGAACACCAGCAGGCGATCCTGGGGGATGGTGGCTTTGACCTCCTCCACGTGTTCGGTGAAGATCTTGAGGGCGAGTTCGGTGTCGGGGGTGCCGCCGCCGAAGACGCGCTCGCTCACGACCAGCCGGGTCATCCGGATGAATGCCGCGAAGTCCGTGTCGAGGAGGCGGGAGAGCGTGGCCATCGTCCGGCCCGACCAGGTGCGGGCGCGGGCCGACTGTTTGAAGATGGTGGCGTTCATGCTGGCCAGCCAGCGTTCCGGGTCGCGGACGGTGAGGATGACCTTGGCGTCGGTGTAGTGGTGGGCGAGTTCGCGCCAGTACGCGGCGGCCGGCCAGTCGACGCAGGAGTCGTACCCCGACATGAGGGTTTCCCAGGTGACCGGACGGCCTTCGGCGAGGTCCAGCCAGCGTCGGATGTGGACGGGATTCTGGAGCACCTCCGTCATGTGGTGACATGGGCCGAAGCCCAGACGTTCCAGCGCGGTCTTCGTGGACAAGGTTCCGGTACGGCCGAAGCCGGCTCCGATGACTCGCATGATCCCTACCAATACGATCGGAAACTGCGAAATGTGGGTCCACAGGCATGATCCGTCGCCAAGAGCCCGGCATCAAGCCGCCTCGCGCCCACGTGGACTGCACGGCGCGCCGATGCTGGCTAGGCTCGTTCGCTGGGTCCGCGCATTCGGCGTACGACGGAGCGGTTTCGCGTACGGCGGAGAGGCGGGATCCCTAATAACGCTTTCACAGCCGAGAGGATGGGTGTTTTGGCCGATTCATCTTTCGATATCGTCAGCAAGATCGACCGCCAGGAGGTCGACAACGCGCTGAACCAGACGGCCAAGGAGATCGGGCACCGCTTCGACTTCAAGGGCACCGGGGCGAGCATCAGCTGGACCGGTGACAACATCGAGATCAAGGCGAACAGCGAGGAGCGCGCCAATGCCGCACTCGACGCGTTCAAGGACAAGGTGGTCAAGCGCGGGCTCTCGCTGAAGATCCTCGACGCGGGCGAGCCCAGGCTGTCGGGCAAGGAATACCGCATGCTGGTCACCCTCAAGGAGGGCATCGACCAGGAGAACGCCAAGAAGATCTCCAAGCTGATCCGCGACGAGGGGCCCAAGGGCATCAAGGCGCAGATCCAGGGCGAGGAGCTGCGGGTTAGCTCGAAGAAGAAGGACGATCTGCAGGACGTCATTTCTCTGCTCAAGGGCAAGGATCTCGACATCGCTCTGCAATTCGTGAACTACCGCTAACAGGTCGGCATCCGGGGCACATGGCGGCGTACGCGCCTTCTTGTGCCTCGGGCCTGCATTCACGGTGGAACGGGCGAATCCGGCATCGTAGGCTCGACAATCGTGACGAAGATCCCCCTGCGCCGCTTCACGGCACGCGTCCTGCCCCTTGATGCGAAAGACCGAGTGCTGCTGCTGCACGGCTTTGATCCGCAACTGCCGGACAAGCCGTTCTGGTTCACCATCGGGGGCGCGGCGGAGGCCGGGGAGGAGCTTCGGCAGGCCGCCGCGCGCGAGCTGTACGAGGAGGTCGGGATCCGGCGGGAGGTGGCGGAGTTCACCGGGCCGTACGGGACGAGCACGATCGAGTTCTGCTGGTCCGATTATGCGATCACGCAGGACCAGACCTTCTTCGCGATCCGGGTGCACGACACCGCCGTGTCGTTCGAGCACATGGAGCAGATCGAGAAGGAGACGACGACGGGGCATCGGTGGTGGAGCGCGGAGGAGCTCGAGAACACCGAGGAGACCTTCTTCCCGGAGGACCTGCCGGCCATCCTGAGGAGGATCGCTGCGGCCGGAGAGCCGGGGTAGCCCTGACGTCGCCGGAAGGCCCTGATCGCTGCAGCAGGACCGCCCGAAGGGCAAGATGACGGGTGAGCCCCGTTCGGGGCTCTCGATCGATTTCGGAGGTCCTGGCGCATTCGCCACGGACGCGTCCCCCGCACTTCGTCCTGGCCGGAAAGTCAGCGGCGGTAGCCGGCCATGCGCTCCAGCCTCGCCACCCGCTCCGACGTGGGCGGATGCGTCGAGAAGAGGCGGCCGAAGCCGGATCCGCTGAACGGGTTCGCGATCATCATGTGGGACGCCGACGTGAGGCGGCTGTTCTCGGGAAGCGGCAGCCTGCGCGCACCCATCTCGATCTTGCGAAGGGCCGAGGCCAGGGCCAGCGGGTCGCCCGTGAGCCGCGCGCCCGACTCGTCGGCCTGGAACTCTCTGGTGCGGGAGATCGCCATCTGGACCATCCCGGCCGCCACGGGCCCGAGGATCATCATCAGCAGCGCGCCCACGAACCCGGGCCCCTCGTCGTCGTCGGAACCGCCGAAGAAGACGGCGACGTAGCTGAGCCAGGTGATCATCGTGGCCAGCGCACCGGCCACGGAGGAGACGAGGATGTCCCGGTTGTACACGTGGGACAGCTCGTGCCCGATCACGCCGCGCAGCTCGGACTCGTCGAGCAGCTGGGTCAGGCCGTACGTGACGCACACGGCGGCCTTCCGCGGGCTGCGGCCGGTCGCGAAGGCGTTGGGCTGGACCGTCGGGGAGATGTACAGCCGCGGCATCGGCTGGCGCGCCTCGGTGGAGAGCTCGCGGACGATCCGGTAGAGCGTGGGGTGCTCCACCTCGCTGACCGGCCTGGCCCGCATGGCCGACAGCGCGATGCGGTCGGAGAAGAAGTAGGCGACGCCGTTGCTCAGCAGGGCCAGCACGAGCGCGATCTGCAGGCCGGTGCCACCCCCCAGCCACGCGCCCATCACGATGATGAACGCGGACAGACCTCCCAGGAGGATGGCGGTACGCAGACCGTTGTGGTGCAAGGTCTCCCCCCTTCGTGGTCCGGGTTTCACCTCGTCCAACGACGACGACCCGGTCTATCGTTCCCCGGCGTGCTCAGCTGCGGGCGGAGCGCGACTTACCCCGTGTCCGCCGGGGAAGAGAGCGGGGTGCGGCCGGCTGCCCGCATGACAACCGGTGTCATGACCGGCCTACGGTCAGCTCGTGGCCGATAAGGACGTCATGTCCAGCACGAGCTGCGGAGCGACCGAGAAGAGGATCGCCACGGCCAGGGCCAGGGCGACAGCGAGCCACGCCGATGGGGACGAGCCACGCAGGCGCGTCTCCCCGGGAGGGGCGAAGAGCCGGGCCGCCCAGGCGGCGTAGTAATAGAGGCCGATCACGGTGTTGACGGCCATGACCAGCGCGAGCCAGCCGAGGCCGCCCTCGACGATCGTCCGGAACACGAAGACCTTGGCGAAGAGGCCGGCCAGCCCTGGCGGCAGCCCTGCCAGGCAGACCAGGCAGAAGGCCAGCGCGATGCCGGCCGCCGGGCTGCGGAGGACCAGGCCGCGATAGTCGTCGAGCTCGTTGCGCGGGGCGGCCCTGGAGACGAGCATGACGACGGCGAAGGCCCCGAGGTTCATGGCCGCGTAGATGACCAGGTACGCGACGGATGTGCCGGTCGCGGCCTGGGACGGAGCCTGGGACGGGGCCGCCGTGGCGGCGATCGCCAACGGGGCCAGGATGTAGCCGGACTGGGCGACCGAGGACCAGGCCAGCATGCGGACGGCCGACCGCTGACGCATGGCGAGCAGGTTGCCCACGGTCATGGTCAGCGCCGAGATGACCGCGATCACCGGCCCCCAGGTGGACGACTGGCCGGCCAGCCCGGCGACCAGGACCAGGATGAGCCCCGCGAACCCGGCCGCCTTGGAGATGACCGAGAGCAGGGCCGCCACCGGGACGGGCGCGCCCTGGTAGACGTCCGCCGCCCAGGAGTGGAACGGCACGGCGGCGATCTTGAACGCGAACCCGGCCGCCACGAGGACGACGCCCACCGTGACGACCGCGGGCAGCCCGTGGGCCGTCTCCAGGGCCGTGGAGTGCGTGCCCGCCGCCCCCGGCGCCGGGATCCGGCCGCCCAGGACGGCCGCCACGCGGGACAGGTGGACCGCCCCGGAGACGCCGTACAGAAGGGAGACGCCGAACAGCATGACGGCCGTGGACACGACCGACACGACGAAGAGCTTGACCGCGGCCTCGGAGGCGCGGCCGTCGTAGCGTTTGAGCGCGGTGAGGGCGAACACCGGCAGCGAGACCAGTTCGAGCGCCACCACGAGCATGATCAGGTCGCGGGAGGCGGGCAGGGTGACCGCGCCGACGAGGGTGCACAGCAGCAGGAAGTACCACTCACCGGCCGGGATGCCGCCCCCGGCCAGCTCCGTCATCGACATCAGCACGACCACCAGGGCCGCGACGAGCACCAGCCCGGCGAAGACCGTCGTGAACCGGTCGGCGACGAACGAGCAGAGCGTGCCCGCTCCCCCGGTCGCTAGGTCCGGCGGCACGCAGAACGTCGCCCGGGACGTGCCGCCTGCGGCCTGCGCGATCACGAACCCGAGGGCCACGACGACCCCCGCCAGGGTCACCAGCCCGAGCGCGGTGCGGGTACGCGTCGAGGCGGGCAGGAACACGTCGAGCAGCAGCACGAGCCCGGCCACCACCGCCAACGCCAGCGGCGGCGCGATCACGAAGTAGTCGATCTGCTGAGTCATGGCAGGGCTCCCAGCAGGGTCTGCGCCACCGGCGTGGTGAGTGAGAGCAGGAGACCTGGCCAGAGCCCGAAGAGCACGATCAGGACCACCAGCGGGGTCCACGCGGCCACTTCGTAGGACCGGAGGTCGTCGATGCGCTGCGTGGCGTGGCCGACTTCGAGGGTCGCGGTCGCCGGTTGCCCCGCGAGCGTCTCCTCCGAGCCGAGAGGCACAACGGGACGTTCGTCCGGAGTCTCCCCCTCCGGTGGGGTCTGCCGCCGCCGCGCGGCTCCCGACGGACGGCCGTGGGTGACGCGGGACAGCATGAGCACGAAGTACGCGGCCGTCAGGACCGCTCCCAGGCCGCCGATCACCATGTACGTGCGGAAGAGCGCACGTGGCAGGCCGCTCGCCGGCTGGAACGACCCCAGCAGCGCCAGCATCTCCCCCCAGAACCCGGCCAGGCCGGGCAGCCCGAGCGAGGCGATCGCGGCGAACGTGAGCACCGATCCCAGTCGCGGCATCGTGGCCAGCAGGCCGCCGCCGAGGCTCGGCATGTCGGCCGTGTGGTAGCGGTCCTTGATCCCACCGGCGAGGAAGAACAGCAGGCCGGTGATCAGGCCATGGGCGACGTTCGCGAACAGGGCGCCGTTGACGCCGACCGGGGTCAGGGTGGCGAAGCCGAGCAGGACGAAGCCCATGTGGCCCACGGACGAGTAGGCGATCATGCGTTTGAGGTCACGCTGGGCCAGGCAGGCCAGGGCGCCGTAGACGATGCCGGCCACGGCGAACGCCCCCAGCCACGGCGCCACGGCGGCTGCCCCCTCGGGGAGGACGGGGATGGCGATCCTGGCGAAACCGTACGTGCCCATCTTCAGCAGCACTCCGGCCAGCAGCACCGAGCCGACGGTCGGGGCCTCGGTGTGGGCGTCGGGCAGCCAGGTGTGCAGGGGCCACATCGGCGTCTTGACGGCCAGGCCCACACCGATCGCCACGAACGCCAGGATCTGCACGGACCTGGACATTCCTGCGCCGTGAGCGGCGGCCAGCTCGGCAATGTCGAGCGTGCCGGTCCGCGCCCAGACGAGCAGCAGGCCGAGGAGCATCACGACCGAGCCGAGCAGCGTGTACAGGATGAACTTGACCGACGCCGCCCGGCGCCCGGCGCCGCCCCAGATGCCGATCAGGAAGTACATCGGGATCAGCACGATCTCGAAGAAGACGAAGAAGAGCAGCAGGTCGAGGGCGAGGAACGTGCCGATCATGCCGACTTCGAGCACCAGCAGCGTGAACACCAGCGCCCTCGGCCTGTTCCCCAGGAACCGGCTCGGCGTGCGGGGCCGGCCCCAGGACAGGTAGCCGAAGCAGAGGAACGTCAGCAGCGCGGTGAGCACGATCAGCGGCAGGGAGATGCCGTCGACGCCCAGATGGAAGCGGAGCCCCAGGCCGGGGATCCACGGCTGGTCGACCGCGAACTGCAGGCTCGTCGGCCGCCCATGGTCGAACGTGGCCGCCATGACCAGGGCCAGTGCCAGCGTGACCCCCGAGAGGATCAGGCCGTACGTGCGCAGGACCGGGCGGAGCGCGCCGGGGGCGAGGAGGAGCACGAGCGCGCCGAGCAGGGGCACGGCGAGCAGTGCGACCGACAGCCAGCCCGTCATGTGAGCATCACCGCCCCCACCGCGATCAGGATCACGCCGGCGAGAACGCCGCTGACATAGAGCTGCACGTTGCCGTTCTGGGCCAGGCGCAGCCATCCGGACAGGCCGCGGGCGGTGCGGCCCGACCCACGGACCGCGCCGTCGACGACCACGTCGTCCGTTCTGACGACCAGCCGGGCCAGGGCCGTGATCGGGCGGACGAACAGCGCCGCGTAGACGTCGTCGACGTAGAAGGCGCGCTCGCAGGGCACCCGTAGCGGGCCCAGCAGGCGGGCCGGGTCGGTGACAGGATCGCCGCGCCAGACGGCGTAGACGACGCCCGCGCCGAGCAGCGCGAGCACGATGCTGATCACGGCCACCGCCAGCTCGACGTGCGGCTGCCCCGCGAAGCCCAGCAGCAGAGCGGGGACCGCGAGGAGCACCACGGGCACGAGCATGGTCTTGGGGGCCTCGGTGACGTCGACGACGTGGGCCGTGCCGGGCTCGGGCTCGGGGAGCGCCACCACGCGCGGTGGCCCGAAGAACGTGCGGAGCCAGGCTCTGGTGGCGTACGCGCCGGTGACGGCGACGGTCGCGAGGGCGCAGCCGTACAGGAGCAGGGCGGCGGCGTCCGTCAGGCCGCCGCCGGCCAGAGCGCCGTCCATGGCCGCCAGGACGCCGTCCTTGCTGAAGAAGCCGCTGGCCGGTGGCAGGCCCATCAGAGCGGCGAACCCCACCGTCATCGTCACGAACGTGACCGGCAGCTCGCGGCGCAACCCGCCCATCTGGGCCATCAGGTTGGAGCCGACGTGGTGGATCACCACTCCCGCGCACAGGAACAGCAGCGCCTTGAACGCCCCGTGGGTCACCAGGTGGAAGATCGCCGCCCGATCGGAGCCCGCGGCTAGGCCGCCGGCCATGTAGGCGAGCTGGCTGACCGTGGAGTAGGCGAGCACCCGTTTCAGGTCGTCCTGGGCGAACGCGGCCAGTGCGGCGCCCAGCATGCCGATCGCGGCGATGACGGCCAGGACGTCGAGCGTGGGACGGGCGGCGAGGAAGGCGGGAAAGAGCCTGGCCACGATGAAGATGCCGGCGGCGACCATGGTGGCGGCGTGGATCAGCGCGCTGATCGGGGTCGGGCCGGCCATGGCGTCCGGGAGCCAGGTGTGCAGCGGCACCTGGGCGCTCTTGCCTGCGACGCCGCACAGCAGCAGCATGGTGGCCGTCGTCAGGGTGGCCGCGGACATGTCGGGCACCTTCGCCAGCACGTCGGCGACGCGGAAGCTGCCCGCCGCCGTGCCGAGGACGAAGATGCCGAACAGGAAGCCGACGTCGCCGAGCCGGGTGACGAGGAACGCCTTGACCGCCGCGCGCGAATTGCCCCGGTCTTCCCACCAGTGGCCGATGAGAAGGTAGGAGCACAGGCCCATGATCTCCCAGCCCACGTAGAGGACCAGGAGGTCGCCCGCGTAGACCACCAGGAGCATGGCACTGGTGAACAGGCTGATGAACGCGCTGTAGGAGGGGTAGCGGGGATCGTCTTTGAGGTAGCCGACCGAGTAGATCTGCACGGCCAGCGCCACCAGCGTCACCAGGACGCCGAGGAGGGCCGACAGGTCGTCGGCCAGCAGGGTCAGCGAGATCGGGACGCCGCCGGTGACGATCGAGCCGTACGCGCGGCCCACGGGCGCCGAGGGGGCGCCGCCTTCGAGGAACGTGAAGCCCGGCCCCCAGGCCAGCCAGAGAGCCAGCACGGCCGACACCGCGGTCGGGACGACGGCGATCCAGGCGGCTCGGCGGTTGGCGCGTTCGCCGGCGGTCTTCTCGGCCGCCGCGAGCCGCGCTCCGGCCGGTGGCTGTTCCTGGGCAGCGGGGCGGGCGTGCGGCCAGCGGGAGAGCAGCAGGCCGGTGGCGGCGGCGATGGCGGGCAGCAACACGGCCAGCAGCGGGAACGTCGTCACAGCTCGCCCCCTCGCCGGGCGCGGCGGTCGTCCGGGTGGGGCTGGCCTGGGCCGGTCGGCGAGGCCGGATGGTGGTCGTTGAGAGAGGGCGGGGTGGTGTCGGCGGCGTGGCCGGAGGGGGTGGCGGCCGGGACCAGGTCAGGGCGTTCGTCGGGAGGCTCGGACAGGTCGCGGAGGTGGTCGAGGTCGACGGTCCGGCGGTTGCGGTAGAGGGCCAGGACGATCGCCAGGCCGAGGCCGACCTCGGCGGCGGCGATGACGATGACGAAGAGGGTGAGCACCTGACCGCTGTGCAGCCGGTCGCGCAGCCACACGTCGAACGCCACCAGGTTGAGGTTGACGGCGTTGAGCATCAGCTCGACCGACATGAGCACGAGGATCGTGTTGCGCCTGGCGAGCACGCCGTAGACGCCCACGGAGAACAACAGCGCGGAGACGACCGCCGGGTAGACGATGTGCACTAGTGACCCCCGGTCTGATCGGGCGGCGAGCCGGGAATGTCCGTACGGGACAGCACGATGGCTCCGATCAATGCGGCGAGCAGCAGCACGGACAGCGCCTCGAACGGCAGCACCCAGGTGGCGAAGACGCTGGCGCCCAGCTCCTTCGCCGCCCCCTGGCCCGGTGTGAGCGGGGTGTACGCCGTGCGGAATCCGTCGATCACGACCGTGACCAGGACCGCGGCGGTCGCCACCGCCACCAGGGCGGCCACCGGCCGGTTGCCGCTGTCGAGGTCGGCGGAACGGCCGATCGGGGCACGGGTGAGCATGATGCCGAACAGCATCAGGACCACCACCGCGCCCACGTAGATGAGCACCTGGACCCAGGCCACGAACTCGGCGGTCAGCACCAGGTAACCGCCCGCGAGCGCGCCGAAGGAGACCACGAGCCACAGGGCGGCGTGGACGAGTTGCCGGGTCGTGACGACGAGCAGCGCCGATCCAACCGCTACCGCTCCCAGCAGCAAGAAGACGATCTCTTGCCCGGTGGGTGACAGGTAGGAGGGCACCGCCTCGGTCACGACTCCTCCTCGGACTCCTCTGTGTCGTCAGGGCCGAGCCGCCCCGGCGGTCGGATGGACCTCGGGTCCGCCATCCGGCGCCTGCGGGGGCTCGCGGAAGAAGTCTGCTCGTCCGGACCGGGTTCCGGAGACGGTTCACCCGCGCCTGTGGAAAACCCGTTCGAGGGCGGCTCGCCTGTGGATGAAGGCGTTCGCGGCGGGTGCTCGTCCGAGGCCGGGGCGTCCTGGTCGGGCGGGCGGTTCGGCTCCTCGCCCGCCGGAGCTGCGGCGTCGCCGTCATGGGCGCGCGGCGCGTCGCCCTCCGCCGCGGGGGGAACTTCGCCCTCCGCCGCGGGGGGAACGTCGCCCTCCCCCGCGGGGCGAACGTCGCCTTCCGTCACGTCTGACGGGCTTGCCGCTGTTGACGGTTTCGGGGTTGTTGTGTCGGACGGGCGAGTGTCTTCCGGCTCTTTGTCCTGTGCATCGGCGGACGGTTCGGCCGCTTGCGGGCTTGGCGGGAGAGCGCCCGGAGGACGGATGCCTCGTACGTTGGACATGGGCCTGCGCGTACGCTCGCGGCGGCCCGCAGGGGGCGGAGGCGTGGCAGGGCCTTCGCCGGGCGCGGCTTCAGGAGCTTCCGCGGAGCCGGCCTTCTCACCTGCTCGCTCTTCCCGGGCGGCACCGGCGCGCGCTTCGACGCCTCCCGCCGACGGGCCCGCGTCGGTGCGCCCAGCAGGCGGAGTTGCGCCGGCCTGTCCGGCGTCACCTGCTGCGGCCCCCTCGGGGCCAGGGACGGCTTCCCCGCCTTCGGGACGGCGCGCTGCTTCGGCGCCGGGGGTTGCGCTCACGGCGGAGCCGGCGTCAGGGGCTGCGCTCACGGCGGAGCCGGCGTCAGGGGCTGCGCTCACGGCGGAGTCGGGGCCGGGCGGGGATGTGGCGCCGGCCTCGGAGTCGGGGCCCGGTCGCGCTGCGCCCGTTCCCTGGGGGGTCGTTGACGCTGCTTCGCCCGCGGCGCCCTCCCGCTCTCGCGGGGCACGGCGGGCGGCTCCGGCGGGGCCGGGTGCTTCAGGCGCTGCTCCGGGGCGGGTGGTTCCGGTACGGGCCGCGGGACGGCGAGGGGCCGCCGTGAGCTCCTTGGGCGGTTCGGCGCCGGGATCGTGGGCGGGCGGCGGCGGGACGGTCTGGGTCCAGGACGCCAGCTTGTCCTTCTCGTGAAGAAGGTTCCGGATGTCACCCTCGGCGTACTCGAACTCCGGAGACCAGAAGAGCGCGTCGAAGGGACAGACCTCGATGCAGATGCCGCAGTACATGCACAGCGCGAAGTCGATGGCGAACCGGTCGAGCACGTTGCGCTGACGGGGACGCCCGCCCTCCGGTGCCGGGATCGTCTCCTTGTGGGAGTCGATGTAGATGCACCAGTCGGGGCACTCTCGGGCACAGAGCATGCAAGAGGTGCAATTTTCCTCAACGAGGGCGATAACGCCTCGACTGCGCGGCGGAAGAGCCGGCTTGACCTCGGGATACTGCTGGGTGACGGATTTGCGCAGCATGTGGCGAAGAGTGATGGACAGCCCTTTCGCCAGTCCGACTCCCGGTATCCGCGCCATGGTTCAACATCATGACGTACTTGGCGGCGGAGGTGAATGAGCCAAGACCGTTGTCCCCAGTTTTTCCACAGCCATCCACAGGTTCGGTGGAAGTTATCCACAGGCTGGGTGACTGTCCGATATGAACGACTGCATGGCGATAGTCTCTCGGCCATGCCGTACAGCCATCCGGTCCGTCCCAGCAGCGGGGCGTGGGCGGCCGCCATCGGGTGGGCCAGCCTGGCCCTGATCTCGTGCGGGCTGGCGACCCCGTTCACGATCGGGTTCGCGGCATTCTGGCTGCGGAGCACCTGGCAGGCCATCGGGGCCTGCGTCTACCTGGTCCTGATCGGCTCGTTCGTCATCGCCATCATGCTGTACGACGACTTCGACAACATCCCCGAGCCGATGTCCACTCTGATCTCGTTCGGGTTCGTGATCGCCTGGATCGGCGGGATCGCCCATTCGGCCGTCCTGGTGCCGGCGATGGCGCGGGCGCGGCACCGGCCGCCGGTGCACGCGCAGGCCCCCGTGCGCACGCAGGCGCCCATGCACGCGCCCGCCCAGACGCCCACGCCGCGGCATCGGCCCGCCGACCTGCATCAACGGACCACGGCCCCCACCCATCAGCAGCATCGCGGGCAGCCGGAGTGGATCGGGCACTACCGGGTGCTGCACCAGCTCGGGCGCGGCGGGCAGGGTGCCGTCTACCTGGCCATGGCGCCCAACGGGGCGCGGGTGGCGGTCAAGGTGCTGCACGACCTGGTCGACGAGACCGCCCGCACCCGGTTCGCGCGGGAGGTGGACGCGGCTCGGCGGGTCGCCACGTTCTCCACAGCCCGGGTGCTCGATGTGAACATCAACGGACAGCACGCGTACATCGTCTCGGAATACGTGGAGGGGCCGTCGCTGGAGCAACTCGTACGGCGCCACGGGCCCCGCGACGAGGACGGCCTGACGCGGCTCGCGTTATCCACAGCCGGAGCGCTGGCGGCCATCCACAAGGCCGGGGTGGTGCATCGTGACTTCAAGCCGAGCAACGTCCTGATCGGGCACGACGGGCCGCGGGTGATCGACTTCGGGATCGCCCGGGCGCTCGACCGGATGACCATGACGTCCGGGAAGATGGTGGGGACGCCGCCGTACATGTCGCCTGAGCAGCTGACCGGGGAGCCTGTGGGGCCGGCGTCCGACGTGTTCAGCTGGGCGGTGACGATGATGTTCGCGGCCACCGGGCGTCCGGCGTTCGGCGAGGACACCGTGCCGGCCGTCTTCAACCGGGTGCTCACGGTCCACCCGGACCTGTCGCCGTTGCCGCCCGCCTTGCGCGGCGTGGTGGGGGCATGCCTGAACAAGCGCCCCCAGGAACGCCCGTCGGCTTCGGACGTGATGGTCGCGATCGTCCACTGACCACCGCCCCGGCATATGCCGCGACCACCGAACAACCGACCGCAGGCGGATGACCACCGCTTACCGCTTCGCCCACCGCTTACCGCTTCGTCCACCGGTGACCGTCCGTGGGCGGTCCGTGCCAGCCGGATCGGGAGGGCCCGAAGCGAGTCGCCCCACCACCAAGCGCCGTACGACGAAAGCGGGCACCCCCTACCCAAGGGGACAGGACGGGAGATGGAGTAGGGCACCCCTCACGATCCGGTCGAGGGGTTCGTGGAGGGCGGCCCGATGAGGAGGGGGTCAGGGGAAGGCTTGGCGGGAGCGGGTGGTGAGGGTCAGGGGAAGGCTTGGCGGGAGCGGGTGGTGAGGGTCAGGGGAAGGCTTGGCGGGAGCGGGTGGTGAGGGTCAGGTATTCCTCGCGGGAGACCCGGTGCATCGCCAGCCCCAGCCCGTGGCGTTCGGTGAAGCGGTGGAGAGAGGCCGGGGGCCAGCGGCCGGGCAGGTGGAGCAGGGGGTTCCCCGCGGGGTCGAGGAGGAAGACGCCGCACAGGTCGTCGTGACGGTATCGGAGGAGACTGCTGCCCGGTTCGACCGGAAGTTCGGTGATGACCCCCGAACGGCGGTACACCGACAACGTCCGGGACGACTTCATCCGCAGACACGGCCCTCCGGGCGGCCCCACGACAAGACCACGCCTCTCCTGCCACCGGTGCACCCCGCCCAGCACGGGCCGTACGACGAGCAACGCGGGACTGAAAGCCACCATCAGCCATTTGGCCTCGATCAGTTCCATCAGAAAACGTCCGAAGGCCGAGAAGCCGCGCCAGGCGACCCACATTCCGGTGACCCCCAGATACACCATCAACGCCAGCCCGGCGATTCCCGCGCACACCCCCAGCGCCAGGTTCCATCGGGCCGTCCGCGGCGCCGGGACTCCGCGGATGCGTTCCCAGCCGGGGGCGCGGGCGGCCAGGATCCGGCGCGCCCGCTCGGAGCTGTCGTCCCGGCCGTCCCGGAGCGGGATGCCGGCCTTGGCGGCGAAGTCCCGCAGCTGGGGTGGGTGCCAGCCGCCAGGCAGGTCCAGCAGGACGAGCCCGTCGGGGTCGAGGGCGGCGACCCCTTTCAGGAACCGCGACCTCTTCCCGGAACCGTCTGTCGAATAGTCGTAACGATAGAGCGACGCGGGCGACAGGGTCGTGGAACGGCCCCTGGCTACGTCGGTGACGGTCAAGGTGCGGCCGTCGGAGGTGAGACTGACTTTCGGGCAGCGGGCGCCTTTCATCGCGCCCGCGACGGGCAGGATTTGCGCGTTCACGAATTGTCCCCTTCATCCGGGGCCCCCTATGCCGGGTACGACGGATAAGGGCGTCATAAAGTTTCCGCCGGCGCGAAACTCAGATGAGGACCTTCACCACTCCGGTGAGCGCGAGCTGCACGAGCGCCAGCGGCACCAGTCCGGCCCAGGCGAGCTTCTGGAGCTGGTCCTCACGCAGCCGCGGATAGGTGACGCGCAGCCAGATCACCACGAACGCCAGCGCGAAGACCTTGATCAGGGTCCAGATCCAGCCGGGCAGGAACGGCCCGTGCCAGCCGCCCAGGAAGAGCACGGTGGTCAGAAGGGACAGGACGACGATCCCGGCGTACTCGGAGAGCATGAACAGGGCGAACCGCATGCCGGTGTACTCGGTCATCGGGCCCATGATGATCTCGGACTCGGCGATCGGCATGTCGAACGGCGGACGGCGCAGCTCGGCCAGCCCCGCCACGAAGAACACCACTCCGCCGATCGCCTGCCAGGGCAGCCACCACCACTGCCACGCCTCGACGATGCCGGGCATCGACAGCGTGCCCGCCGCCATCGCCACGGACGAGGCCGCCAGCACCAGCGGCAGCTCGTACGACATGAGCTGGGCGGCCGCCCGCATGCCGCCGAGCACCGAATACTTGTTGGCCGACGCCCACCCCGCCATGATCGCGCCGAGCACCCCGACGCCCATGACGGCGAGCACGAAGAACAGCCCGAGATCGAGGTCGACGGCGACCAGGCCGCGATCGAGCGGAATGACGATCAGGACGACCAGGTACGGGACCAGCGCCACGCCCGGCGCGATCATGAAGACGCGGCGGTCGGCCGCGGCCGGGATGACGTCCTCCTTCTGCATGAACTTCACGCCGTCGGCGATGAGCTGCGCCCAGCCGTGGAAGCCGCCGGCGTACATGGGGCCGAGCCTCGACTGCATGTGGGCCATGACCTTGTGCTCGGTCTGGCCGACGATCAGCGGCAGCACCAGGAACACGACGAGGATGACGACGAAGCTCAGCACCACTTCAAGCATCAGGCGGACCCCAATCGGCCGGTACTCCGGGCGGAAGCGTCTTGCGGCGGCTCGGGGCGCCGTGCCCTGACTCGCCCGGCTCCTTGGCGCCCGGCCACGGCTTGGCCACGCGGGCGGCCAGCACGAAGTCCTTGCGCAGCGGATGGCCCTCGAAGCCGTCGGGCAGGAGCAGCGGCACCAGGTACGGGTGCTCCTCGAAGATCACCCCGAACATCTCGTACGTCTCGCGCTCGTACCAGTTCGCCCCCCGGTAGACGCCGACGGCGGACGGCAGGCGCGGGTCGGCGCGCGGCACCCGGGTGCGCAGCAGCAGCCGCTCGCGGGCGTCCAGGTTGTAGACGTGGGCGACGACGACGAAGGCGTCGGGCGGCTCGTCCACGCCGGTCAGCCAGTCGAAGAAGGCGTGGCCGAGGTCGTCGCGCGCGAAGGTCAGCAGCTCGATCCAGTCGGCGGGGGCGACGTCGACCGTGGTCTCGCCGTAGGACTCGCTGATCTGGGCGCGCTCGCCGAAACGGGCGGCGACGGCGGCGTTCACGCCTGGTCCTCGGAGCCGTGGGAGCGGGACCAGACGTAGCGGTCGCTCAGCTTCTCCCCCGCGATCTTCTCCTGGAGCTTCATGATCCCGTAGAGCAGCGCCTCGGGACGGGGAGGGCAGCCGGGCACGTAGACGTCGACGGGGATGATCTGGTCGACGCCGTTGGTGACGCAGTAGGAGTCCCAGTAGGGACCGCCGGTGTTGGAGCAGGCGCCGAACGAGATCACGTACTTGGGATCGGGCATCTGCTCGTAGAGGCGCTTCACGGCGGGGGCCATCTTGTCGGTGACCGTGCCGGAGACGATCATCAGGTCGGCCTGACGGGGGCCGTTGGCGAACGGGATGACCCCGAACCGGATGAAGTCGTGCCTGCTCATGGAGGTCGCGATGAACTCGATGGCGCAGCAGGCCAGCCCGAAGTTGAACACCCACAGCGAATAGCGCCGCCCCCAGTTGAGCACGAACCGCATGGGTTTGGGCGCGAGCCTGGAGACAGGTCCGACGGTGGGCATCGGGAGATCCGTTGCTGCCATGTCGCCCATTCTTGCGCGAATCGCAGGTCAGGCAAAGGACACGCCCGCGGCGCCCGGCGGCTTCCTCAGTGGTACAGAGCCGACTGGGCGTCTTCCTTGAGGCCGCGCGCCACGCGTTCGGCCGGCAGCGCCAGCTCCTCCTCGATCTCCTCCATGGCCGCCGCCCGCACCCGCGCCTCCGCGTACGGCAGCGCCGCCAGATGCTCCTTCCGCAGGTGCGTGGGCGGGTGCGTCCTGTCCACCCGTAGTTCGTCCAGCCCGGCCGCCACGCGCAGGCGTTCGATCTCCGCCTCCGAAAGGCCGGCGACGTGGTCCCGCAGTTCCGCCCACAGGTCCTGCCGGCCCACCGCAAGGGTCTGCGTCATCAGGAAATGGTCGGCGGGCACCACCCGGGTGCTCAGGGCGTCCATCAAGGAGAGCGCCGCCTCGGTCCCCCCCACGCGGGCCTGGATGGCGTCGGCCCGGTACTCGGCCCGCTGCGACGACCGGTGGACCAGCAGCTCCAGGACGACGATGAGCCCTCGCACCGGCAGCCCGACGACCGCGAGCAGGCATTCGGCGGCCAGCCGGGACAGGCCGTCGCCCGGCTGCCAGCAGAACCGGGTCACCTCCCGCAGCTCGCTCAGCGAGTACAGCGCGCCGCCCACGGCGAGCCCGTGCCTGGCGTCGCCGTTGCGCGAGTGGGCCATCTCGTGGGCGATCACCGACACGCGTTCTGCCGGGGTCAGCAGCATCCAGAGGGGGTAACCGATCTCCACCAGGCGGCGTCGGCGCCAGCCGTACGTGGTGAACGCGGCGTTGGCGGCGCCGCTGAGCACGACGAGGTCGGTGCGCGGCGCGCCGACCTCCGCGCCGATCCGGTCGATCAGCTCGTACAGGCGGGGGGCGTTCTGCCGGGTGAGGGTCTCGGCTCCTCCCGGGACGCGCATGACGCGGGGACGCAGCAACCAGGCGACGTCGAGCGCGATCACCCCGAACGGCACGCTGAGGATGGTGAACCTGGTCACCAGGTAGCCGCCGAGCGCGAGGAAGGCGAACGGGAGCAGATGGACCAGCGCGGCGAGCGCGTAACCGGCCGCCCGCGCGGCCCCGGCCGATCCGCCCGCCCGGGCGGCGTCATTCTCGCGGGCGGCTCGCATCACGTCACGGTGGAGGCCGTGGACGACGGCCGCCTGCCGGCGTGCCACCCATCCCTTGCCGGTGCTCGACACGGCAGACAAATGTGCCGAGGCGGCACAAGAACGTCAAGAGTGATCTACGTCCAGCTGAGGACGCGTTTGCGCCAGGCGTACAGGATGCCGAGGGCGATGAAGCCGAGGAACACGAACATCTCCACCAGCGTCGTCACCCCGTAGCCGGGCGCGTCGAAGATCGTGGCCCACGGGAAGAGGAAGACGGCGTCGACGGCGAAGACGACGTAGAGGTAGGTGAAGACGTAGTAGCGGACCTGCGACTGCGCCCAGCCGTCGCCGACGGGGTCGACGCCGCATTCGTAAGTGGTCAGCTTCTCGGGGGTCGGCCTGGTGGGCCGCAGGAGCCGGTTGGCCATGAGAGCCCCGGCGACGATGGCGACACCGATCGCGAACAGCGCGGCGACCAGCACGTAGGACCCGAAGTAGCCCTCCATGACGTGATCGTAACCCAGTCAAACCTCAGACCCCATAACCCCAAGACGGGGCAAAAGGTAAGATCCCCCACATACCCTGACAGACATGCACCAAACGCGATTCTTTGCTGGAATCGCTCTGCTGGCCCTCTCGGCCGGGGGCTGCGGGCTGGCCGCCGCCGCACCCGAGCGGGACGTGCTGGTCCCGGCAGAGCCGACCGCGATCGACTTCGTCGACCCCGCGACAGTCGTCGGCCTGTCCACCGCGACCATCATCAACGAGGACGACGACCACAGCAGATACGTGCACATCAGCTACCCCGAACTGACCGACGCGCCGGGCCTGAACCGCGCGCTGCGCGCGGACGCCGAGCGGCAGCTGCGGGACTTCCGGGCCGCCAAGAGCGTCAACGGCGACTACCCGCGTCCCGAGCTGAACGTGGACTGGCAGCTCGCCGCCCGTTCCCCGGAGGCCGTCGCGGTTCGGCTGCGCACCGGCGAGTTCCTGGGCGCGAGCTGGGGCAACTCCACCCGTACCTTCTGGTTCGACCCGCGTACCGGCAAGGCGGGCGGGTCCACGGCGCTGCTGGGCGGGCCGCAGGCGCTGGACCGGCTCGCGGTGCTGGTCAAGGAGCAGCTCAAGGGACGCGGGCCGCAGGTCGAGCGGGACGGCGTGCGGGCCGACCCCGGCCAGTTCGACTCCATGGCCTTCAACCGGAGCGGCGACCTGGTGGTCGAGTTCGACGACTGCCAGATCGGGCCGTGCTCGCTCGGCCGGGTCGCGGTGGCCGTCCAGGCGGGACGGGTCGCGCCGCTGCTGTCCGAGCTGGGACGCCGGGCCCAGGAGAGCGTGCGGGAGGCCGCCCGCAGCGCCCCTCCGGCCGGGCCGGCGACGACGCCGAAGACTGCGCCGGCGGCGAGCCCCGAGGCGTCCAGCAACCGGGCCGGGAGCGTGAACTGCGCCAGGACCAAGTGCGTGGCGCTGACGTTCGACGACGGGCCGGGGCCGCGGACCGGGCGGCTGCTCGACCTGCTGGCCGCCGGCAAGGCGCGGGCCACCTTCTTCACCGTCGGGACGAACGCCGTCGCGCAGCCGGGCCTGCTGCGCCGGATGAGCGCGGAAGGCCACCTGGTCGGCAACCACTCCTGGTCGCACCGGGACCTGTCGAAGCAGGCGACCAGCAAGATCGCCGACTCCTTCCGGCGTACCGACGACGCCGTCCGGGCGGCGATCGCGCAGGAGCCCACGCTGGCCCGCCCGCCGTACGGCGCGATCAGCAAGGACGTGCGCGACGTCGCCCGCGACCTGGGACTGTCGCTGGTCGGCTGGGACGTGAACTCCAGGGACGAGCCCGGCGCGACGGCGTCGGAGATCACCGAGCGCGTCGTGCGCAAGGCCCATCCGGGCGCGATCATCCTGATGCACGACACCAACCCCGAGTCGATCGACGCGATTCCGGGCATCCTGAAAGAACTCAGCGGGAAGGGTTACACCTTCGTGACCGTTCCAGAGTTGTACGGCTCCGCAGCGATGCGCGCCGGACGCCTGTACGAGTCGGGGAACCAGCAGTCGCGTAAGCAGCCCCTGACGTAGCACACGTGTTGGGGGGACGTATCATTGGCGCTCGTGACCCGAACCGTCCTCTTCGCACGCCTGCATGTAGACCTCTGCAGGCTCGCGTCAGGGCTGTGTCGTCGTTCTCCCGCCTCACCCTGACTTCCGACCGCGTTACCCGCTTTCGCGGCTGGCAAACGCGTGACCTTCCGAGGATCTAGCATGGAAACAGAGAACGCGCCCAACGCAACCGCGCCTTGGCGCGTCGAGGAGGACTGAGCTGTGACGAAGCAGGTCCAGCAACTCGACCGCGTGATCATCAGGTTCGCCGGCGACTCCGGCGACGGCATGCAGCTCACCGGCGACCGCTTCACCGCGGGGACGGCGGAGTTCGGCAACGACCTGTCGACGCTGCCCAACTTCCCCGCCGAGATCCGCGCCCCCGCAGGAACCCTGCCCGGCGTGTCGAGCTTCCAGCTCCACTTCGCCGACCACGACATCCTGACGCCCGGCGACGCGCCCAACGTGCTCGTGGCCATGAACCCGGCGGCGCTGAAGGCCAACCTCGGCGACCTGCCGCGCGGCGCGGACATCATCGCCAACACCGACGAGTTCTCCAAGCGCAACCTGCAGAAGGTCGGCTACGCGGCCAACCCGCTGGAGGACGACTCCCTGAGCGAGTGGCGCGTGCACGCGGTGCCGTTGACCTCGCTGACGGTCAAGGCGCTCGAAGGCTTCGAGATCTCGAAGAAGGACGCCGAGCGCGCCAAGAACATGTTCGCCCTCGGCCTGCTGTCGTGGCTCTACCACCGGCCGACCGAGCAGACGATCTCGTTCCTGCAGCAGAAGTTCGCCAAGAAGCCCGACATCGCCAAGGCGAACATTGCGGCCTTCCAGGCGGGCTGGAACTACGGCGAGACGACCGAGTCGTTCTCGGTCTCCTACGAGGTCAAGCCGGCCAGGCTGGCTCCCGGCGTCTATCGCAACATCTCCGGGAACCAGGCCCTCGCCTACGGGCTGATCGCGGCCAGCGTGCAGTCGAAGCTGCCGCTGTTCCTGGGCTCGTACCCGATCACGCCGGCCAGCGACATCCTGCACGAGTTGTCCAAGCACAAGCGGTTCGGCATCCGCACCTTCCAGGCGGAGGACGAGATCGCGGGCGTCGGCGCGGCGCTGGGGGCCGCGTTCGGCGGGGCGCTGGGCGTGACCACCACCTCCGGCCCCGGCGTGGCGCTGAAGGCGGAGACGGTCGGCCTCGCGGTCACCACCGAGCTGCCGTTGATCATCGTTGACGTCCAGCGCGCCGGTCCCAGCACGGGCATGCCGACCAAGACCGAGCAGACCGACCTGCTGATGGCCATGTTCGGCCGCAACGGCGAGTCGCCGGTGCCGATCGTCGCGCCGCTCTCGCCGAGCGACTGCTTCGACGCGGCCGTCGAGGCGGCCCGCATCGCGGTCAAGTACCGCACGCCGGTCATGTTGCTCTCGGACGGCTACCTGGCCAACGGCTCGGAGCCGTGGCGCCTGCCCGAAGTTTCCGACTTGCCCGACATTTCGCAGGAATTCACGACCGAGCCCAACGGTGAGGGCGGCGAGTTCCTGCCGTTCAAGCGTGACACCGAGACGCTGGCCCGCCCCTGGGCCATCCCCGGCACCCCCGGCCTCGAACACCGCATCGGCGGCATCGAGAAGGCCGACGGCACCGGCAACATCTCCTACGACCCGGACAACCACGACCTGATGGTCCGCACCCGGGCCTCCAAGATCGCCGGGATCGACGTGCCCGACCTCGCGGTCGACGACCCCGACGGCGACGCCAAGGTCCTGGTCATCGGCTGGGGCTCGACGTACGGGCCGATCGCGGCGGCCGTGCGGCGCATCAGGCGCGAGGGCGGCAAGGTCGCCCAGGCGCACCTGCGCCACCTCAACCCGCTGCCGGCCAACACCGGCGAGGTGCTCAAGAGCTACGACAAGGTGCTGCTGCCCGAGATCAACCTCGGCCAGCTCGCGCTGCTGCTGCGGGCCCGCTACCTCGTCGACGTGATCAGCTACAACCGCGTGCGCGGGCTCCCGTTCAAGGCCGAGGAGCTGGCCGGAGTCATTCAGGACGTGATCGACAGTGACTGAGCTGGTGAACGGGAAGGGCCTGAGCCTGGTTCCCAAGACCGACGTCAAGCAGGGGCTGAAGGACTTCAAGTCCGACCAGGAGGTGCGCTGGTGCCCGGGTTGCGGCGACTACGCGATCCTGGCGGCCGTGCAGAGCTTCCTGCCCGAGCTGGGGCTGCGGCGCGAGAACATCGTGTTCGTCTCCGGCATCGGCTGCTCCTCGCGCTTCCCGTACTACCTCAACACCTACGGCTTCCACTCGATCCACGGCCGCGCGCCCGCGATCGCGACCGGCCTGGCCGCCTCGCGGCCCGACCTGTCGGTGTGGGTGATCACCGGTGACGGCGACGCGCTGTCCATCGGCGGCAACCACCTGATCCACGCGCTGCGCCGCAACGTCAACCTGAACATCCTGCTGTTCAACAACAGGATCTACGGTCTGACCAAGGGCCAGTACTCGCCCACCTCCGAGGTCGGCAAGATCACCAAGTCGACCCCGATGGGCTCGCTGGACAAGCCGTTCAACCCGATCTCGCTGGCCATCGGCGCCGAGGCGTCGTTCGTGGCCCGCACGATCGACTCCGACCGCAAGCACCTGCAGTCGGTGCTGCGCGAGGCCACGGCCCACCGCGGCACGTCGCTGGTGGAGATCTACCAGAACTGCAACATCTTCAACGACAACGCCTTCGAGCAGCTCAAGGACCCGGCGGTGCGCGACGACATCACGCTGCGCCTGGAGCACGGCCAGCCGATCGTGAGCGCGTCCAAGGCCGTCGTGCGCGGCGCGAACGGCGGCATCGAGGTCGTCGCCAGGGACGGCGTGAGCGAGGAGCAGATCCTCGTGCACGACGCCCACAACCCCGACCCGTCGGTGGCCTTCGCCCTCAGCAGGCTCGACGAGCCGGCCTTCGAGCACGTGCCGATCGGCATCTTCCGCCAGGTCGACCGCCCGGCCTACGACGTGCTCATGGCCGACCAACTGGAGGAGGCCGTGGCGCAGAAGGGCCCCGGCGACCTGAGCGAGCTGCTCATGGGTGGAGACACCTGGCGCATCGGCTAGTTCGTGTATTAGATGGAGCCGTCGGCCTGACGGCTCCATCTTCCACGGAGGTCAATCCACGATGTCGTATTGGCCTGAGGCCGTGGTGCTGGTGACGGGTGCGGCCGGGTTCATCGGATCGCACCTGGCCGCGCGTCTGCGCGTGCTCGGCGCGCAGGTGCACGCGGTCAGCCGGCGGCCACAGCAGGCCCGCCACGGGGAGATCTGGCACCAGGCCCGGCTCGACGACGCCGGCGACACCGCGCGGCTGTTCCGGTCGGTACGCCCGAACCTGCTGTTCCACCTCGCCGGCGAGGTCACCGGGTCGCGCGGCGACGAGGTCGTCCGGGCCACGCTGGAGAGCAACGTCGTGGGCGCGGTCAACGTGTTGTCGGCCGCGCGCGAGCACGGCGTCCGGACCGTGTTCACCGGCTCGATCGAGGAGCCGCGGCCGGGCAACGACCATGCGCCGCCCTCGTCGGCGTACGCGATGTCCAAGTGGGCCGCCACCGGCTACGCGCGGCTCTACCACCGGCTCTGGGACCTTCCCGTCACCGTGCTGCGTCCCAGCATGGTCTACGGCCCGGCCCAGCCCGACACCACCAAGCTCGTGCCGTACGTGACGCTCAGCCTGCTGCGCGGCGAACGTCCCCGGCTGACCAGGGGCGCCAAGCTCGCCGACTGGATCTACGTGGACGACGTCGTCGACGCGTTCGTGCTGGCGGGCGAGTCCGACAAGGCGGTCGGCCACACGCTCGACGTCGGCACCGGCGTACGGACCGCCGCCCACGAGGTCGTCGAGCGGCTCTACCGCATCACGGGCGCGGACACGCGGCCCGAGTTCGGCGCCGCGCCCGACCGTCCGCACGACATCACGCAGGTCGCCGACATCGTCCCGGCGGCGGACCGGCTCGGCTGGCGCCCTGCCACGGAATTGGACGAAGGGTTGCGCCGGACGGTCAATTGGTATGCATCCCAAGAATGTCACGAAGAAAGGCCCTCTTAGCCGGACGGGCGAAATTCTGCGAGCATGGGGCTACTTATTCCGGCCGGAGGAGTTGCCTTTATGAGCCGCCTGAACGCCCTGCGCAGTCGTTTCGTGGACGCTCCCGACTCGCTGGGAGCCAAGGCGCGGGCACGCAGGTGGCAATGGTTCGCCGCCCGTTTCCCCGACCTCGACCGGATGAACGTCCTCGACCTCGGCGGCACGGCCGGGGCCTGGATGCGCGCCCCGGTCAGGCCCGCGCACGTGCACATCGTCAACCTCGAACAGCCGCCCGCCGACCTGCCGTCCTGGCTGCGGGCCGACGTCGCCGACGCCTGCGACCTGCCGCCCGCGATCCGCGGCAGCCGCTACGACCTGGTCTTCTCCAACGCCGTCATCGAGCACGTCGGCGGACATCAGCGCCGGCAGCGGTTCGCCGACACCGTGCACGAGATGGCCGATCGCCACTGGGTGCAGACGCCCTACCGGTACTTCCCGGTCGAACCGCACTTCCTGTTCCCCGGCTTCCAGTTCCTGCCGCTCGCCGCGCGGACGACGATCCTGCGCCGCTGGCCGCTCGTCCACACGCCGACCTCCGACCGGGACGCCGCCCGGATGATCGCCATGGAGGTCGAGCTGCTGAGCGTGACCGAGATGCGGCACTACTTCCCCAAGTCGCGGCTGCGCTTCGAGCGGCTGGCCGGGCTGGTGAAGTCGGTCATCGCGGTCCGCAGCTGAGGCCCAGGCTCGCCGGGGTCAGTCCGTGCCCATGATGGTCGCGCCGCCGCCCTCCCAGGAGTTGCCCTTCCAGACGTTGCCCGGCCCGTTCGCGTCCCAGTACGACACCGGGCCGGCGTAGCCGCCCTTCGGCCAGACCTTGCGGCTGAAGACGTTGTCGATCACCTTGATGTTGGACGACAGGCCCTTCCGTCCGGCGCCCGCGTACAGCGACCAGCCGCCGCCGGCCAGGAAGTTGCCCTGGACGGTGACGTTCCTGGTGACGCCGAAGTCCTGGAAGAGGGCGATGGCGCCGGTCTGGTCGAGCGTGTTGATCACCGTGTTGTGCCGGATGACCAGCTCGGTGCCGGGGGCGGCGGTGCCGGTGGACATGATCATGTCGGTGTGGTCGCCGGAGTAGTACTTCGGGTCGTGCACGTAGGAGTCCTCGACCAGCCCCTGGTCGGTGAGGATGCCGTTGGAGATCGTGTGGATGTCCACCCGGCGGATCGTGACCAGCTTGCCCTGGTTGAGGATGCCGAACTGGGTGCGCACCTTGCCGTTGCCGAAGATCTCGCTGTCCTCGACCGTCAGGCCGGAGAAGCCCTCGCGCTGGAGGATGCCCCAGTAGTCGCTCTGGCCGCGGACGCGGGTGTTGCGGATGGTCACGTTGTCGGCCTCGACGGTGATGTCACCGGTGACGTCCCAGCCGTCGATGACCTTGCCGTCCTCCTTGATGACGATCGAGCCGGTCTTCTTGACCAGGTCGGTGCCGTCGGGGACGCCGGTGTTGCCCGCCCCGGGCCAGCCGCCGCCGCCGGGGGGCGGGGTGGAGGTGGGGGTTTTGGTGGGGGTCTGTGGCGGCGTCTGTGGCGGCGTCTGGGGCGGCGTCTGGGGCGGGGTCTGGGGCGGGGTCTTGGTGGCCGTGGGGGTCGCCGTATGGGTCGCCGTCGGAGTGCCGGTGGGCGTCTTGGTGGGCGTCGGGGTCGGCGACTCGCTGGGCGGCGTGCCCGTGGGGGTCGGGGTCGGGGTGCGGGTGGCCGTGACGGTCGGCGTGGCGGGAGGGCTCACCGTGGGCGTCGTCGTGGGCGTCGTCGTGGGCGTCCCGGGCGGGGTGCCCGGTGGGGTGCCGGGCAGGGTGCCGGTCGGCGTCGGGCGGTGCGTCGGCCGGTGGGTGGGACGGCGCGTCGGGCGCGCGGTCGGCTTCCTCGTGGGCCGCCTGGGCCACCACCTGGGCTCCTGGCTTCGGGTCCTGGTGGGCCGGGGCTTGTGGGTGGTGGGACGCGGCTGGGCCCGCCGGCCGGCGGCGGCCTGCGGCGAGGCCGCGCTGCTCGCCCCACTGGCCTCCGTCAGGACGGCCCGGGGGTCCAGTACATCGGAGACGACGAGGCCGTACCCGCCGGCCAGCACCGCCACCACGGAGACCCCGGCCAGGGATAACCAGCCGGTACGTCTCTTCCCTCTTCGATGCCGCGACACAGGCGACTCCTTCCGATCGTGGCCGAGTCCGAGTCCCCCAAGGGGAGAGAGTAGCCATGCCGAAAGAAGAAGTGGTGCCTTTTACCGAAATAAACTCGTTATCCTCCAAATTCACAACAAGCTCATGTTTCTCATCTATCGCGGCAAATCCGACAGAGAGGCGTCATCCCGGCGTCACCGTGCCGCCGTTTTCCCAGGTGTTCCCCTGCCACCGATTTCCGGGCCCGTCCTTATCCCAATATGAAACCGGCCCCGCCGCTCCGCCCTTGGGCCAGACGCGGCGGCTGAAGACGTTCCCGATCACCTTGATGTTGGACGACTTCCCCTTCACCCCGGCCCCGGCGTACAGCGACCAGCCGCCGCCGGCCAGCAGGTTGCCCTCGACCGTCACGTCCTTGACCACGCCGAAGTCCTGGAAGAGGGCGATGGCGCCGGTCTGGTCGAGCGTGTTGATCACCGTGTTGCGCCGGATGACCAGCTCGGTGCCGGGCGCGGGCGGCCCGGTGGACATGATCATGTCGGTGTGGTCGCCGGAGTAGTACTTCGGGTCGTGCACGTAGGAGTCCTCGACCAGGCCCTGCTGGGTCAGGATGCCGTTGGAGATGGTGTGGACGTCCACCCGGCGGATCGTGATCAGTTTGCCCTGGTTGAGGATGCCGAACTGGGTGCGCGCCCTGCCGTTGCCGAAGATCTCGGTGTCCTCGACCGTCAGGCCGGTGCGTCCCTCGCGCTGGAGGATGCCCCACCAGCCCTTGGTGCCGCGCACCCGCGTGTTGCGGATGACCACGTCGTCGGCCTCGACCGTGATGTAGCCGGTCACCTCGACGCCGTCGATCACCGTGCCGTTCCTGGTCACCCGGATCGATCCTGATTTGCGCAGCGCCATCCCCTCGGGCACGCCGGTGTTGTGCGCGCCCGGCCAGCCCTGCTCGGCCGGCTTCGACGGCGGCGGCGTGCCCGGCCTGGACGTGGCCGCGGCGGGCGACCGGGTGACCTCGGGCCCGCCGGGGGACCCGGTGCAGCCGCCCAGCGACACGACCAGGACCGCGACGAGGCACCAGGCCCCTCGGACGTACGGCCTCACTCGCCCTTGGTCCTCCGGCCGCCGACGAGGTCGGCCAGCGCGGGCGGCGTCCAGCGTTTGGCGACCTGGCGCAGGTTGCTCTTCCACGCCTCGCCCGGCCGCTGCTTGAACAGCGTGGTGTGGTCGTCGGTGACCTCGTCGTCGGGTCTGCCGTTGGAGTAGTAGTAGAGCGCCATCGAGCGGCGGGCCCGGTCGTCCGGGCAGGTGAGCGGGTCGGGGTGGCCGTGGTTGGCGTCGTCGGTCGTGGCGAACAGCACGAAGCGGTTGAAGACCGGGAGGATCTTGCCCTCGCACTCGGTCATGTCCTTGTTCCACAGCTGCAGGTGGCCGCCGTAGCTCTCCTGCCAGTCCTTGTTGAGGTAGAGCAGGCCGTTGAGCCGGCGGTCGAGGTTGAGCCGGCAGCTGCGGTTGAAGTCGGCGTGCACCTTCAGGAAGCCGCCGGGCCGGATCTGGTGCAGGCCGCCGCCCTCGAAGTGCGGGTCGGAGACCAGTTGCGTGATGCCGGTCAGCCGCTCCAGGAACTCGACGAACACGCCGCTGTTGAACTCGGCCAGCAGGCGCCGGGTGGCCGGCCCCATGCGCTCGGTGTCGGCCAGCGCCAGCTTCACCTCGCGCGCGCTGTCGAACCGCTGCCAGGTGGCGTCGCGCGGCTCGGGGAACTCGTCCAGGACGGGCTCCAGCACCTCGGGCGGCAGGAAGTCGTCGATGACGACGTGACGGAACGGCGAGGCGGTACGGAACTGCTCGGAGTACTTGTCCGCCAGCGGGAACAGCTCGTCCCGGTGGAAGGTGAAAGCCTGCAGATCCTGCATGGAATGTGTCTCCGTCTCCTACGACACCCGGCCCCTACCTCCTCATCGCCTCATCAGTGCCTTCTGTTACCTGTAACGATCCATTCCCGGCCGCCGATGGCGACATGTGACGCCCGGCTCTCCCCGAGTCGCGATCGTGATCGTGACCTACAACAGCGCGCCGGTCCTCGGCGGTTGCCTGGCCTCCCTGCCCGAGGGCGCGAAGGGGGTCCGGCTCACCGACGTCGTCGTGGCCGACAACGCCTCCAAGGACGACTCGCTCGCCATCGCCGAACAGGCCGCCGGCCTGCCCGTACGGCCCCTTCAGGTGGGCCGGAACGCCGGGTACGCCGCGGCGATCAACGCCGGGGTCGCCTCGCTCGACCTGGACGACCTCGACGCGGTGCTCGTCCTGAACCCGGACTGCCGCCTGCGTCCCGGCGCGCTGGCCGTGCTGGCCGCGGCCCTCGACCGGCCCGGCATCGGCATCACGGTCCCCCGGCTGGTCAGCACCGAGGGGGTGCTCCACCACTCGCTGCGCCGCACGCCCGCGGTACGCCGCGCGCTGGCCGAGTCGCTGGTCGGCGGCCGATTGGCGGGCCGGATCGGCACGCTGGGCGAGATGGTCGTCGATCCGGCCCGTTACGAACGTCCCGGGCCGGCCGACTGGGCCACCGGCGCCGCCATGCTCGTCTCGGCCACGGCGCTGGCCCGGCTCGGCCCCTGGGACGAGTCCTTCCTGCTCTACAGCGAGGAGACCGAGTACGCGCTGCGCGCCGCGGACGCCGGCTGGACCCTCTGGTACGAGCCGGCCGCCGTGGTCGAGCACATCGGCGGCGAGGCCAAGACCAGCCCGATGCTGGCCGCGCTGCTCACCGTCAACCGCGTCCGGCTGTTCCGGCGGCGCCGGGGCCGGGTCGCGACCGCGGGCTTCTACCTGGCGGTGCTGCTCGGCGAGGCGATGCGGGCGGCGGCCGGGCGGCGTACGGCCAGGGCCTCGGTCGTGGCCCTGCTCAGGCCGTCCCGCCGCCTGCGGGCCCTGCCGGGCTGAACCGCGGGCCCTCGCACAGGAGCCGCGGGCCCTCGCACAGGAGCCGCGGGCCCTTCCACAGGAGAGGAACACGATGAGAGTCGAGCGACTGGGGCTCGAAGGCGCGCTGCTGTTCGTGCCGACGCCGAGCCACGACGACCGCGGCCTGTTCACCAGGACCTTCGACGCCGTGATCGCCGCCGAGCACGGGCTGGACCACACGGCGTTCGTCCAGGACAGCCAGTCGCGCTCGCGGCTCGGCACGATCAGGGGCATGCACGGCCGGTCGGGGCGCGGCGAGGCCAAGCTGGTGCGCGCGGCCCGCGGCGCGGTGCTGGACGTCCTGGTGGACGCGCGGCCCGGGTCGCCGACGTTCGGCTCGCACGTCGCCGTCCGGCTCGACGACGTGACCTTCGCCAACCTGTACGTGCCGCCGGGCGTGCTGCACGGCTACCAGGCGCTGACCGAGCAGGCCGACGTCTGCTACCGCATCGACAGGGAGCACGACCCGGCCGAGGACCTGGCCGTCCGCTACGACGACCCCGACCTCGCGCTGCCGTGGCCGTTGCCGGTGACCGCGATCAGCGAGCGCGACAGGTCGGCGGGCTCGTGGAAGGAGCTCAGGGCCGTCCTGGCCGCCTGATCGCGGCGTTCGAACCGCATCAGCGCCCCGGCCGCGCCGACGAGCAGGAACAGCACGCTGGTGATGCCGGGGAAGGACAGCAGGTCGAAGGTGGCCGCGCCGAGCAGCGGGATCACCAGGCAGGCGGCGATGGTCAGGCCGAGGTTGCGCACGTTCGGGTCGGTGCTCATCCGGCGCACCCGCAGGGCGACGACGATCCCGCACCCGATCACGCCGACGAACCCGAGCACGCCGACCACCCCGGTCTCCACCAGGGACAGCAGGTACTGGTTGTCGAACACCTGGTGCTTGAAGGGGTACCAGGTGCCGAGGCCGCGGCCGAAGAACGGGCTCTTGGCGAACTCCCGCATCGCGAAGGGATAGTCGTGGGTGCGGTAGATGACGCTGCTGTCCTCGCCTGCGCCGGCGAACAGGTTGTAGAACGTGCCGATCAGGCCCGGCGCCAGCACCTTCATGAAGCCCAGGAACACCACGAACGCGCCGATGGTGACGATCCGCCGCCGGTTGGACCAGCCGAGCAGCAGGATCAGCCCGGCCCCGGCCAGGCCGAGCACGGCCGTCCTGGAGACCGAGAACATCAGGCCGGCCGCGATGACGGCCGCGCAGATCCACCAGCGGGTCGCGGCCTGGCCCCGGCTGCGCGCCTGGAAGCCGAGGTGGGCGGCCAGCGGCAGCAGCATCGCCGACAGCGCGCCGAACTCGATCGGGTGGCCGAGCGTGCCGGCGACCCTGCGCAGGTCCGACCGGGAGATCACGGTCGGCACCTCCTCGACCGAGGAGTGGCGCAGGCCCGGGACGCGCATGTACTCGGTCAGGTCGAAGTCCAGCCGGAACTGCAGCAACGCGACGATCGCGGCGAACGTGCCGCCGATGACGACCGCCTTGAGCACGAAGTCGAGGCGCTCGCGGCTGCCGATCCCGTCGCACATCACCAGCAGCAGGCTCGCGTACCCCAGGTACAGCACCAGCGTGTGGTCGGCGAGGTTGAGCTCGTCGGAGGGCAGGTAGCGGTAGGTCGTGTAACCGTAGACGGCCAGCAGGAGCATGCCGTAGACGAAGATCGAGGTGCGGACGGGGTTGCCGCCCTTGGCGACGCCGGTCGTGCCGACCATCTGGGCGCACACCCACACCACGCCCATGAACAGGGCCATGATCTCGGCGGGGGTGAGCGAGAGCGGCAGCCCGGCGACCGCCAGGCGGGCCGGCAGGATCAGCAGGAACAGCACGAACAGGCAGGCCAAAGTGGCGCCGTCGGCGCGCCGCGGCAGGACGGTGCCGGTCATCCTTCGTGTCCCGCAGGCGTCCTGGCGCCGTTGGCGAGCGCGGGCTCGAACCGCACGGGACCGCCCCCGGCCCGGCGGCGTGAACGGCTGTGCCGGGCGAAGCTCTCGACGGCGAAGGCGGCGAACAGGCTCATGAAGAACGCCAGCGCGCCGGTGATGACGGCGCTGCGCATGCGGCTGCCCTTCTTCTCGTCGGGCGCGGTCGGCGGCACCACGACGGTGGCGGTCACGTACGTGGTGGGCGGCGCCTTGACCTGCTGCTGCCGGGCCCGCAGCTCCTTCTGGGCCAGGGCGGTGACCTTCACGACGATGCCGTGGGCCAGCTCGGCGGTCGGCGCCTCACAGATGATCACGATGAACGGGGTGGCGGGCATCAGCTCGGGGTTGGTGCCACCGCTGGTGATCTTGAGGGTGACGTCGCCGCCGATGGGCGCGCCGAGCGCGGCGGCCGTCTGGGGCGTGTTGAGCGCCTGGATGAGGATCGAGGAGGTCATGCTGAGCCCCTGGTCGAAGGAGACCAGGGGGTTGGTGCGCGGATTGGGGAACTTGGGGTCGCTGGGCACGCTGCCGCCGGTCACCGGCAGGGTCAGCACGAGCGCCGAGCTGGAGATGAAGGTCTTGGGCGCGACGGCGAAGACGCCGAGGGCCGTCACGACCGTGAGCAGGAACGCGGGGACCGTCACGTACCAGCGCTTGAACAGGATCTTCGCCGTCGCCCAGAAGTCCATGGCGGGCCCTCACTTCTCGCCGTCGTCCTGGTTCGCCTTCCTCGGCCCCGGGACGGGCGACAGCGGGCCGGCCCGGTAGGCGGGGAACTCCATGGTGGCCGAGCTGTCCTCGTCGAGGACCGGGAGCTCGACGGGCTCGGCCGCCTGGGCCTCGACCGGCTCGGGCGCCGGAACCGGAACGGGAACCGGCACCGGAGCCGGAGCCGGAACGGGAGCGGCGACGGGAGGCGCGGCCGGGGCGGCGGGCTCGGGCTGCCGGGGCTGCCGGGGCTCGCGCCGGACCACCACGCCGTAGGCGATGCCGAGGCCCAGGAACAGGGTGAGCAGCGCGCCGCCGATCGCCCCCTGCCAGCTCACGCTGTGGTCGGCCTCGGGCTTGGACGGCGGCACGATGTCGGTGGAGGTGATGAAGGTGTTCGGCGGCGCGCCGAGCGTCTTCTGCCACTTGAACAGCTCGCTCGCCACGCGCTCGCGGGCCGCCATGAGCACGGTCGTGGCCTGCCTCGGGGACTCGCTGTCCACCCTGATGTAGATGTAGGGCCCGTTGATGTCCAGGACGTTGGGGTTGGTGCGCCCGTCGTCGATGGTGATCTCGGTCGGGCCGTCCTTGGGGGCGCCGAGCTCGGTCCAGACGTCCTGGGTGTTCATCGCGAGGATGACGATGCTGGCGCCGGTCTTGAGCGCGTCGTTGAAGGAGAGGAAGGGGTTGGTCAGCCCTTGCTTGGTCTTGTCGCTGTTGACCGTGCCGCCGTTCACCGGGGTCGCGAGGACGAGGGAGACGTCGGTCGTGTAGTGGGCCGGGAGGACGAGGTACACCACGCCGCCCACCAGGATCGACAGGAGGATCAGCGGCGGGCCTATCAGAATTCGTCGGAGAAGACCAAGAATCGCCTTCCAGAACTCCATTTTGGTACGTTCCCCCGCATCAGCGAACTTGCCCTATAGCGGACCATCGCCCAATCACTGGCAGACGTTACATCCCCCCAGATCGGTTACATCGGACGTGATCGCCGCGATAGACCTACGACTACGGCGACGGGGGCTTTCGGTGGGGCTGACAACTGAGCGTCCGGCGACACGGAGCAGGCTCGCCGGGCTCGACGGGTTACGGGGGCTGGCCGCGCTGTTCGTGGTCCTGCACCACTGCTGGCTGCTGTCGTTCCCCGGGTTCCCGGTCAACGACGCGCCCTGGTGGACGGGGTGGCTGCTCTACGGGCACTTCGCGGTCGTGGTGTTCATCGTGCTGTCCGGGTTCTCCCTCGCGGTCTCGCCCGCCCGGTCCGGCTGGCGGCTGGGCAGCATCCCCACGTTCTTCAACCGGCGGGCCTGGCGCATCCTGCCGCCGTACTGGGCGGCGCTGCTGTTCAGCCTGGTGATCGCCTGGACGGTCATCCCGCAGCCGGGCCAGCAGGCGCCCACCGGGCAGTCGGTGCTCATCTACGGCCTGCTGCTCCAGGACGTCTTCGGCTCCCCCAGCCCCAACGGCGCCATGTGGTCGATCGCCGTCGAGGCGCAGCTCTACCTGGTGTTCCCGCTGATGGTGCTGGTGCTGCGCCGGTGGGGGGCGGCGGTGATGCTGGGCGCGGTGACGCTGGTCGTGGTGGCCGTGGGGGCGCTGGCGCCGTACGTCCCGGCCGTGGAGCTGCTGATGCGGCTGACCCCGCAGTTCGCCGCGCTGTTCGCCGTGGGCGCGGTGTGCGCCGGGGTGGTGCGGGCCTCGGAACGTTCCGGGCGGCCGCCCTGGCACTGGCTGGCCGCGGCGGCCGCGCTGCCGGTGCTCGCGCTGGTCGTGGTGGCCGGTCCTGAGTGGGTGGTCGGGCACTTCTTCTGGGTGGACCTCGCGGTCGGGCCCGCCGCCGGCCTGCTGCTGGCCGGCGTGGCGACGGGCCGGCCCTCCTGGCTCGTCCGGCTGCTCGACACCCGTCCGGTACGGCGGCTCGGCTCGTTCTCCTACAGCCTCTACCTGATCCACGCGCCGTTGGTCGTCATGGTCAACCGGCTGGTGGTCGCGCCGCGCGTGCCGCCGGGGATGCCCGCCTTCCTCCTCACGCTCGCCCTGGCCGTGCCGGCGAGCGTGGGAGTGGCGTGGTTGTTCGCGTCCGTCTTCGAGCTGCCCTTCCAGCGGCACAGAGGCTGGCGGAGGCTGCGCGAGGCCGCGCGGGCGCGGTTCAGGTGACCCGGATCAGGTGATCTTCGCCAGCGCCTCGGCCTCGTAGGCCGCCGCGAGCTCCTCGGGGATGCGCGACAGGTCGTCGGCCCGGTGGAAGTCGCGCAGAGTGGTGCCGCGGCAGGCGGCGTCCACGTTGGGGGCGGCGGCGCGCGAGCGGACGTCGTCGATGTGGACGGTGCGGAAGTCGATGCTGAACCGGGTCCTGCCGGAGGTGTTGGCGACGGTGGAGTGCAGGTGCGCACCGGAGAACAGCATCATGCCGCCCGGCTCCGGGACGAGCCGCAGCTCGGGGTCGAGGTCGAGCGCCTCCTCCGGCTTGGGCTGCTCCCTGGTGTCGCTGTGGACGTGCTGCGCGGCGGTGGGCCGGCTCACCGCGGTCCATTCCGCGTAGTCGTAGCGCCCGCTGCCGTTGAGCACGGGACGGTCGAAGTACTGCGGGTGCAGGGCGAAGACGTTCTCCGGGACCACCTCGTAGATGGGCATCCACCAGTTGACCTGGCAGAACGGCGCGGAGTACCAGCAGTCTCTATGCGCGTGATAGGCGTAGGAGATGCCCGAGTCGAGGTAGTGGTCGGCGGTCGAGGTGCGCAGCCGCGGCACGTCGAAGTACGTCTCGTCCAGCGCCATGCCGAGCTCCGCCAGCAGGGCGCGGATCAGCTTCTTGCTGGTGGGATGATGGATGAAGCGGGGCTTGAGCTCGGCGAGCAGCGCGGCGAAGTCCTCCACCGGCATCTCGTGCTGGGCGGTCTGCGGGTCGCGTGCTCCGAACGCCTCCTCGATCAGCTCGCGGGCGAACTCGATCAGCTTGGTCGAGGCGGGGGTGGCGGAGTAGAGGAACACGTCCCCTTTAAAGATCATTTGGCGCCGAACATCATCCCGAATTCGGCTATTGGTTAATATAACGGACATAGCGAGATTTACCCCCTCGCGTCGTTCTTTTCCTTTCTCTCGCCGGTGCCCGCTTCTTCGTTACAGGGGATTACAGCGGCAATTGTGTCTCGGTGTCCGGCCGGGCGACATAGGTCGAGTAGTCGGGGTGATCGAACCGGTGCAGCGCCTGGATGTTGTCGTTCCAGGGGGCGGGGACCGGGCGCTTGTGCCGCAGGCCGTGGATCGGGGCCAGCTTCATCGCCTTGTTGTCCTCGTTGAACTCGCGGATCGCGCTCAGCTCGCCGACGTAGTCGTTGTGGATGACCTGGTCGTCGTCGCCGACGGTGTCGTCCAGGTAGACGAACACGCGGGGCAGGAAGTAGCGGTGGTCGCCGGCGAACAGCCGCAGCGCCGCCGCCGTCGAGGAGTAGAAGTCCACGTCGATCGAGACGAAGCCGATGGGCGCGGGGTGCTCGCCGTCCAGGAACTCCCCGACGGTGTCCTCGATGTTGCCCAGGATCAGCTGCGCCGCTCCCAGGCGGGCGCGCAGGGCCTCGACGTCCATGACGAAGTCGCCCTCGCGCCAGATGTAGGGCAGGTCGCGGTAGTCGGTGGGCTTGGGCAGGCCGGCGCCGGTGTCGAAGCCGTACACGTCGATCTTGACGCCGGTCGCCGCCGTCGCCAGCGCCGCCATGCGGTTGAGCTCGACCATGCCCGCGCCGCCGGCGACGCCGAACTCGACCACGCTGATCCGGCCGACGCCGAGCCGCCTGGCCAGCTCGGCCGCCTGCTGGACGCCGTACGCGTAGTGCGGCCGCGGATAGAGGTCGAGCGCGCAGCGCAGCTCGTGGGAGCCGAACGGCAGGCGCCGCAGGACGGCCAGCAGGATGCGGCCCGGCTGCATGAGCAGCCGCACGATGCGAATCAGCACGAGGCTTTCACCCTTTCGAGGAGACGAGTCGGGCGGCCAACCCGGCGATCTTGCGGCTGCGGTGCGTCAGCATCTGCTGCTGACGCCGCCAGTACGTGCGCAGCAGCACGGCCCGCGCGCGGGCGCGTTGCTCCGCCGACAGTTCCGTGCCGCCGAGGGCCCGGTGCATGGCCCGGAACTGCAGCGTGGTGGCGAAATGGGCGGTCCAGGCGGGCACGCCGAGCGCCGCGGCGATCCCGGACAGACGGCGTTCGCGCAGGTTGCGATGGGCCAGCACCCGCGGGACGTGCCCCCAGGGCGCGGTCAGCGCGAGCATGGTGGCGTAGACCTCGTCCTCGCGGATCATCAGCGGTCTGGGCACGGCGGCCACCCGCTCGCGCCGCATCAGCCCGTAGAGGGGGTCGAGGCCGTGGTGCTGGGTCGTGACCACGTCCCACAGCTCGTCGAGGCGGTCGACCGGGTCGTCGGAGAGCATCCGGGTGCCGCGGTAGCGCGGCTCGTGGACGGTCCCGTCCGCGCCGGTGTACCGGACGTCGGAGGTGACCAGGATGAGCCGCTCGTCGGCCAGGAACGGCTCCAGCGTGCGCGAGACGTAGTCGGGTTCGAGCAGGTCGTCGTCGCCCATCCAGCGGAAGAACTCGCCGCGCGCGCGGCGCAGCACCTCCACGAAGTTCCCGACCACGTGCAGGTCGTGGGGCTGGCGGTGGTAGGCGATGCGGTCGTCCTGGCGGGCCAGTTCGCGGCAGAGCTCCTGCGTGCCGTCGGTGGAGGCGTTGTCCGAGATCACGACCTCCAGCTCGGCGTGATCCTGGGCGAGCGCGGAGCGCACGGCCGTCTCCAGCCGGTCCGCGCCGTTGCGTACCGGGATTCCGATGGACACCAGCATCGTCTCTCCTCGGGGTCAGCGCGCGCGGGCGGGCAGCAGCCGCACCAGACGGGCGCTCACTAGGTGGAACTGGTCGCGGGTCACCACGACCAGCACGTACGCCAGCAGCCCGCCGCCGCCGGCCAGGGCGAGCTGGACGAACGGGCTGCCGTGGGTCAGGCTCGCCAGGCCGAGCATGACGGCGGCGCAGACCACCGCCCCGACCGCCGGGCGTACGAGACCGGGCAGCACCGGCCCGAGCCGGACCCCCGCCCGCTGCACGGCGATCATCGCCAGCGGCAGCGCGACCAGCACGGCGGCGGCGGCCTGGCCGATCGCGGCGCCCCGGATGCCGTCGAGGTGCGTGCCCGCGATGACCGCCGGGATCATCGCCGCGGCGTGGCCGAGGTTCATCCAGACGGTCGAGCGGGTGGCGCCCTGGCCGTTCAAGATGTCGAGCGCGAAGGCGGTGAGCATGCGCACCACCATCAGGACCGCCAGGAAGCGCAGCACCCCGGCGGACTGCTCCCACTGCGGGCCGTAGATGAAGATGATCAGCGAGTGCGCCAGCACCGCCATGAACACCGCCAGCGGCAGCACCATGGCGACGAGCAGCGGCACGCTGCGCTGGACGCCGATCGACAACGACTCCTCGTCCCGCTCGGCCAGCCGGGAGAAGCCGGCGATCGACACCATGCGGATGGCGCTGCCGATGATGCCGGGCACCCAGCTCGACACGTTGAACGCCATCAGGTAGAACCCGAGCCACGCATCGCCCATGATGTTGCCGACGATGATGTAGCCCACGTTGAGCAGCAGGACCTCCAGGGCGATCCCGGCCGCCGAGGGGATCCCGAACCTCAGCAGCCGGCCCGCGACGTTCCGGTCGAACCCCAGCCGGTAGGGCAGCCGCGCGTAGATCAGCATGAAGACGCCGGTGACCACGGCCCCGGCCAGCTGCCCCCAGGCGAAGCTGTAGGCCCCGGCGCCGTTGACCGCGAGCACGATGGCCACCGGCGCGTTGACCAGGAAGCCCGCGAGCACCGCCTTGGCGTTCTTGCCGGTGCGGAACCAGCGCAGCAGGGCCGCGCTGCGCACCGCCGTGACCGCCTCGACCAGGATGACCGCGGTGAGGATGCGCACCACGGAGGTGGCCTCCGCGCTGCCGGCCAGCGCCGAGAAGTACGGCGCCCCGACCCAGAAGAGCCCGTACAGGCCGAGCGCGGAGATCATCGTGAGCGTCGTGGCCGTGGGCGCGATGTCCTCCAACCGGCCGCGCCACTGCACGACGGCCGACATGACGCCGACGTCCTTGACCACCATGACGAACTGGGTGGCCGCGAGCGCGACGGCGTACGTGCCGAAGTCCGCGGGTGCGAGGAGCCGGGCCAGGATCAGCCCGAGGATGAACGAGCCCGCACGGGTGACGAGCGTGCCGAGCAGGCTCCACACCGCCCCTCGACCCGCCTTGCGCCCAATGTCACTGATGTCCGGGCTCGCCTGATCCACCATGCTGTGCCCTACTTTTGCTCGTTGACCCGCTCCAGCCAGATCTCCCGCCAGAACGGGATGAACGCGCGGGGGCAGTTGGACTTGTACACACCGTCGCAGATGATTCCGTCCAAGGCGATGCACGGGTTTTTCATCTCAAGCAGCTTTCCGGTCTTCTCGTCGATGCAGCGCTCGACCCGCGCGGTGACCCGGGCGACCTTGCCGCACGACCGGGCCATGTCCTCCTCGAAGCCCAGCCCCCGGTTGAACCCCTTGGTGGTGAGCGTGGCGACGATCTCGTCCTTGGACTTGACGCGGACCAGCTCGCCCGGCTGGAGGTCGGTCGTCCCGGTGGGGGCCGGGCCGGTGTGCGGGCCGGGCTGCACGAACCCCCAGTCCAGGCCGCCCCTGAAGCGCAGCGCCCGGGGGAACCTCCTGGACAGCCGCTGGTAGCGGTTGAACAGGCCGAAGAACAACGTCCGGACGGTCGAGGCGATCCCGGCGTTGCCCACCCGGACGTCCGTGACGTACTGGCCCAGGTCGCGGAACGGAAGCAGCTCGGGGGCGGCCCGCAGCAGCTCGGTCGCCTGGCAGCGGAACCGTTCCTCGCCGTCCGGCGCGGGCTCCTTGCGGGTGTTGACCTCCAGCAGCGGCAGCAGCGGCCGCTCGGGACGGACCCGCTCCTCGGCCGTGGGCGGCCCGTCGACCTTCCGCAGCCAGGACGTCTTCCAGTAGAGCAGGCAGGCCGTCTGGCAGCCGCCGTGGGCCGTGCCGTCGCAACGGGAGCCGGTCAGGTGGACGGCGTCCTCCATCTTCCGCATCCCGGTCCTGGTCATCGTGTCGCAGAGCTTGTTGGCCACCTTGTGGACGGTCAGCCGTTGCCCGCAGAACCGCAGCATCTCCGGCATGAACGGAAGGCTGTCCAGCTCTCCGCGCTCATCGAGGGTCGCCAGGATCTCTTCAGCACTGAGAACCTCGACCACGTCGCCGACTTTCAGCGCCAGGCTCAATCCACCCACTCCTTCAGCAGGCCCGCGTTCTGCAGGGCGTTCGCCGCGTCCGCCAATGCCTGGAACGGCAGGTTCGACCGTTCCGCGATGTCGAGCAGGCTGTGCCGCCCGTCGGAAAGGTTGAGCACCCACAACATCGCCATCTGGGCCTGTTTCGTGTCACTGCGGCCGCCCAGCGAGCCGTACAGGCCGCGCGCCCCGAGCTGGGGCTCGCCGTACGGGCTGAGGTTCTGGTAGCGGCGGTTGCCCTCCAGGACCCGCACGGCGCTCCACAGCGTCTCCAGGGTGTCCTCCATGGCCTCGGGCCGCACGAAGTCCGGATCGTCGGCCGAGGTGTGGTACTCCGGGTAGCCCCCGTAGGGCGTCCTGGTCAGCGAGCCCACGGGCAGGTCGAAACCCGGCGAGCAGTACTGCCGCTCGTCGTAGCCGTAGGGCGAGAAGTCCAGGAGGGTGTGCGGCCGGTCCTTGAGCACGTGCGCGAAGACCTGGTCGATCTCGGCGTCGCCGCGCCTGCTGCGCTTGTAGGTGATCGTCCCGGCGTCCCCGGCGCAGGCCAGGGTGAGGCCGTGCCTGATCCGGTCCACGCGCTCGCGGTTGAGCGCCAGCCAGGTGATCGCGCCGATGGTGCCGGGCGCGAACACGAACCGGTAGGTGTACCAGGGGTCGAGGAGCCGCTGGGCCAGCGACACCGCCACCGCCACCCCGGCCAGGTTGTCGTTGGCCAGCGAGGGATGGCACACGTGGCAGGAGATCAGCACCTCCTCCGAGCTGCGGCCCCGGATCACGTGCTCGCCGTAGGTCAGGTGGCCGTCGGCGAGCGTGGAGTCGATCCTGACCTCGTACGGCCCGTCCGCCAGCCCGTCCAGGGTGTTCTGGCTCAGGCAGAAGCCCCAGGTCTCGGCGTAGTAGCTGGTCCGGTACGGCACCAGGTCCGGCTGGCCGGGCAGCGTGTGCAGGCGTCCGCGCAGCTCGGCCAGTGACATGGTGGCCTCGACCGGCGCGCTGTAGCCGACGACGTGCAGGTTGCTCCGCCGGAAGTCGACGACCCGGTTCCCGGCGGCGTCCTTGACGTAGGCGTCGCGGATGTTCCACTCGCGGGGGATCGTCCAGTCGAGCACCTGCGTGCCCGTCGGCACCTCGGTGATCTCCAGCGGGATCGAGCCGCCGATGATCTCCAGGGTGCGGCGCAGGCCGTCGCCGGTGATGCTGCGGCACAACGGGTAGAGCCGCCGTATCAGGTCGTGCATCTCCGGGCCGGTCATGGCCGCAGGGTGGCGTCGACGGTGCCGGCCTCGCGCCGGTCGGCGAGCCGGGCCAGCCTGGTGAAGCGGCGGTCGAAGTCGTGCCGGGTCAGGCCGTGCTCGCGGTAGGCGTCGATGAGCTCGACGGCGCCCGCCTTGACCGTCCAGCGGGCCTCGTAGCCCAGGGCGGACCTGATCCGGGAGAAGTCGACGCGGTAGGAGCGCGGGTCGGCGCCCGTCTCGCCGGTGATCGTCAGCGTCGAGCCGGGGACGGCCGCGACCACCTCGGCCGCGATCTCGGCCACGGTCACGTTGTTGGCCTCGGTGCCCACGTTGAAGGCCGTGGCGTGCACGGCCTCGCGCGGCGCGGTCAGGGCGGCGGCGAACGCGTCGGCGATGTCCCTGGCGTGCACCAGCGGACGCCACGGGGTGCCGTCGGACAACACCCGGACCTCGCCGGTCAGGTGCGCGTGGCCCACCAGGTTGTTCAGCACGATGTCGGCGCGCAGCCTCGGCGAGAACCCGAAGGCGGTGGCGTTGCGCAGGAACACCGGGGTGAAGTCGTCGTCGGCCAGCGCGGTCAGGTCGTCCTCGACCCGCACCTTCGACTCGGCGTACGGCGTGACCGGGCGCAGCGGGGCCTCCTCGTCCAGCAGGTCCGCGCCGCCGGAGGCGCCGTAGACCGAGCAGGTGGAGGCGTACAGGAAGCGGCGCACGCCCGCGTCCTTGGCCAGCCTGGCCAGTCGTACGGAGGCGTGGTGGTTGATGTCGTAGGTCAGGTCGGGCGCGAGCGCGCCGAGCGGGTCGTTGGACAGGGCAGCCAGGTGGATCACCGCGTCGAACCCGGCGACGTGCTCGGGGCCGGCGTCGCGCAGGTCCACGGCGTGCGCCTCGACCGGCTCGGGCTCGGGCCCCAGCACGCAGTCGGCGAACAGGCCGGAGTCCAGGCCGACGACCTGGTGCCCGGCCTCGGCCAGGACGGGGGCCATCACGCTGCCCAGGTAGCCCTGGTGGCCGGTGAGAAGTACCCGCATCAGTTCTCCAGATCGACGGTCAGCTTGGACACGTGGAACGCCTCGGCGTACCGCGTGTGGCATTCGATGCCCCGGATGCGGGCCAGCCCCAGGAACGCCTCGCGGTCGTACCAGGGGCGGTGCCGCTGCGAGGCGTAGTGGCGCTGGAGCAGGTCCGCCTTGCGCTCGGCCACCTCCGGCGTGAGCGGCTGGTAGACGGCGGGGGCGGCCAGGTCGCCGTCCCACTTGACGATCTCGTAGCCGAGCGTCAGGTGGTCGCGGAAGGCGGTGGGCACCAGCTCGGCCAGTCCCCGGTGGTCCTGGTGGGCGTCGCCGCGCCAGGGCGCCAGGATCAGGCCGGGCTCGGTGCGGGCGCGCAGCTCCTCGACCGCGGCCTTGGCCTCCTCCCAGCGGGCCGGCAGGTAGCCGTCGGGCAGCTTGAGCACGCTCACCCGCAGGTCCGCGCCGGGGCAGAAGTCGGCCAGCGCGGCGCGCTCCTCCTCCTCCCGCTCGGTCCCGCCGCCGGACAGCACCAGCGCGTCCACGCGCACGCCTGGACGGGCGGCGCAGATCGTCAGCAGGCTGCCGCCGGCTCCGATCGCCAGGTCGTCGCAGTGCGCGGCGAGCGCCACGACGGAGGTCACGCCCCCGGGACGCAGTCCGATCACCGGGACCGTTCCCACAGAGCCCACGGACGCACGCCGCGCGAGTACGCCTCGTCCAGCTCCATGCGCTGGTTGACGGTGTCGGTGGGCCGCCAGTAGCCGCGGTGGGGGTAGGCCAGCAGGCGTCCGCGCTTGGCCAGCTCGGCGCAGCCGTCGGCGACCAGGTCGCCGTTCTCCGGGATGTGCTCGAAGATCTCCTGGGTCAGCACGAAGTAGCCGCCGTTGACCCACACCGGCATCTCACTGACCGGCGAGATGCCGCCGACCAGCCCGTTCTCGCCGACGTCCACGCAGTGGAAGGTCTGGGACGGCGGCACCACCATCATCGAGGCGGCCGCGCCGGACTCGGCGAACCGGTCGATGATCTCGGGCAGCGGCGCGTCGGTGAGCACGTCGGCGTAGTTGGCGAGGAACACCTTGTCGTCGCCCAGATGGCTGCGGACCCGGCGTAACCGCTCCCCGATCGGGGAGTCCGTCCCGGTCTGCACGAACGAGATGGACCAGTCGGAGATGTCGCTCGACAGCAGCTCGACCTTGCCGCCGCGCAGCACGAAGTCGTTGGAGGTGGCCTCCTGGTAGCCGAGGAAGAAGTCCTTGATGTGGTGGGCGCCGTACCCCAGGCACAGGATGAACTCCTTGTGTCCGAAGTGGGCGTAGTAGCGCATCACGTGCCAGAGCAGCGGTCGCGGACCGACGAGCGCCATCGGTTTGGGCACCTCGCCCGGCACACCGGTCCGCATCCGGGTGCCGAAACCTCCGCAGAACAGGACAACCTTCACACGACCTCCAGGTGTGGGATCGGGAAGACCAGCCGGCCTCCCCATTCGTGCACATAGGAGAGCTGAGCGGTGAGCTCTTCGCGCAGGTTCCACGGCAGGACCAGCACATAGTCCGGACGGTCCTGGGCGATGCGCTCCGGCGGAGCGATCGGGATCCTGGTGCCCGGCGTGAACCTGCCGTGTTTGTACGGATTGCGATCCACGGTGTAGGCCAGCAGATCCGGCCGGACGCCACAGTGGTTGAGCAGCGTGTTGCCCTTGCCCGGCGCGCCGTACCCGGCGACCGTCTTGCCCTCCTCGGCGGCGGTGATCAGGAATCGGAGCAGGTCGCGGCGGACGCGGGCGACCCGCTCCGCGAACCCCGCGTAACCGGAGAGGTCGTGCAGCCCGGCGGCCTTCTCCCTGGCGAGCACGTCCAGCACCCGGCCGGACGGGCTGCCCGAGGGCCGCGCCCACAGCCGGATCGACCCGCCGTGGGTGGGCAGCAGCTCGACGTCGACCAGGGTCAGGCCGCCGCTCGCCAGCGCCCGCTGCGCGGAGGCCACCGTGTAGTACTGGAAGTGCTCGTGGTAGATCGTGTCGTACTGGTTCAGCTCCACGAGCGTGAGCAGGTGCTGGACCTCGATCGAGACCCATCCGTCGTCGGCCACCAGGGCGCGCAGCCCTTTGGTGAAGCCGATGACGTCGGGGATGTGCGCGTAGACGTTGTTGGCCACCACCAGGTCGGCCGGACCGTTCCCGTCCCGCACCGACGCGCCCGTCTCCGGGGTGAGGAACGCGGTGAGCGTCGGCACGCCCTTGTCCTTGGCCGCCTGCCCCACGTTGGCCGACGGCTCGATGCCGAGGCACCGGATGCCGCGTCCGACCACGTGCTGCAGCAGGTAGCCGTCGTTGCTGGCCACCTCGACCACGAACGACGGCTTCAACCGTTCCACGGCCGTGTCGACGAACCGTCGCGCGTGCTCCACCCAGGAGGCGGAAAATGACGCGAAGTAGGCGTATTCGGTGAATGTCTCTTCCGGTGTGATCAACGGCGGGATCTGGGCCAGCCAGCAGCCCGTGCAAACCCGCAGATGAAGGGGATAGGTGAGCTCGGGCTGATCGAGTTGTTCCGCCGTGAGGAAGAGCTCACAGGGCGGTGTCGCCCCTAGATCCACCACGCCGACCAGGTCCGTCGAGCCGCACAACCGGCACGATGTCATCAACAAAGGGCCCCACCCAGAAATGACAAGATTTCCCCCTTTGGAAACCCACAGCCATACTTCGGGTGAGCGGCAATGAGTGTTACAAGTGTCTTCATGAAACGCCTGAGCATCGATGGAGCATTGCTCTACACCCCCCGCATCCTCAGCGATCCCCGGGGCGTTTTCCTGGAAAGCTTCCGCGCCGCCGACCTGCGGGAGGCGACGGGGCGCTCGATCGAGCTGGCCCAGGTCAACTGCTCGGTCTCCGGCCGGGGCGTGCTGCGCGGCATCCACTTCGCCGACGTGCCGCCCGGCCAGGCCAAATACGTCATGTGCGTGGCGGGCGAGGCCATGGACGTCGTGGTGGACGTCCGCGTGGGCTCGCCGACGTACGGGCGGTGGGAGGCGGTGCGGCTGGACGACGTCTCGCGCCAGGGCATCTTCCTGACCGAGGGGTTAGGTCATGGCTTCATGGCCCTCAGCGAGTCGGCCACGGTCGTCTACCTCTGCTCCTCCCCGTACGACCCGGCCCACGAGCACGGCATCCACCCGCTCGACCCCGACCTCGCCATCGAGTGGCCGTTCGACGTGGAGCCGGTCCTGTCGGCGAAGGACGCCGCCGCCCCCACGCTCAAGCAGGCCCGCGACGCGGGGATCCTCCCGTCGTGGTGAGCGTCGTGATCCCGGCCCACAACGAGGCCAAGGTGCTCGGCCGGCTGCTGGACGGCCTGCTCGGCGAGGCGGCGCCCGGCGAGTTCGACGTGGTGGTCGTGGCCAACGGCTGCACCGACGGCACGGCGGAGGTGGCCCGGCCGTACGACGTCCGGGTGCTGACCACGCCCGTCCCGTCCAAGAGCGCGGCGCTGCGCCTGGGCGACGCGGCCGCCCGCGGCTACCCCCGCCTGTACGTGGACGCCGACATCGAGCTCAGCACGGCCTCGGCGCGCGCGCTGGCGGCCGTGCTGGCCGCGCCGGACGGGCCGCTCGCCGCCGCGCCGGAGCGGGACCTGACGCTGGCCGACCGCCCGTGGCCGGTGCGCGCCTACTACGCGATCTGGACGCGGCTGCCGCACGTCCGCGCCGGGCTGTTCGCCCGGGGCGTGATCGCGGTGAACGACGCAGGCAACGAGCGGCTGCGCGCGCTGCCGCCGGTGATGGCCGACGACCTGACCGCCTCGCTGGCGTTCACGCCCGGCGAACGCGTGATCGTCGGCGCCGCCCGCGCGGTGATCCATCCGCCGCGCACGGTCGCCGACCTGCTGCGCCGCCGGGTCCGCGCCATGACCAGCGTCACCGAGCTGGAGCGGACCTCGACCGGCGCGGGCGAGCGCACCGGGCCGCGCGACCTGGCGGCCATCGTGGCGAAGGAGCCGCGCCTGGCGGGCGCGGCGGTGGTCTTCGCCGCGATGGCCGTGCTGGCCAGGCGGCGGGCCGCCCGCGCGATCCGCGCGGGCGACTACACCACCTGGCTGCGCGACGAGAGCAGCCGGAGCTAGCTGACCGGCGTGTTCATGTCGGTGCCGATCTGGGCCCGGGTGAGCACCTTGTTGTAGATCCGCACCTCGTCGATCAGGCCGCTGAAGTAGTCACCCGAACCGCTGTTCCCGCCGATCCGCAGCGGGCTCGTACCGATGCGCAGGTCGCCGCCCGTGGGGTTGGTGGCCACCTCCACTCCGTTGACGTAGAACCGCAGCGTGGAGCCGTCGTAGGTGGCGGCCACGTGGCTCCAGGCGTTCAACGTCAGGTAGTTCGGCGCCTGCGCGTTCACCCCCGAGGAGGTGTGGATGAAGGCCGACGGGCTGCCGTTGCTGCCGCTGCTCATGATCGCCCAGGCGAGGTCCGCGCCGAACTCCTTCATCAGCACCGTCCGCCAGCCGTCCATGCTGGACGGGCGCACCCACGCCTCCAGCGTCATGGCGTCGGTCAGGTGCAGCGAGGCGGAGTCGGCCACGGTCACCCAGCTCGACGTGCCGTTGAACGACAACGCCTGGCCGTACTTGCCGGCCACCCAGGTCGCCGCGGTGGCGGTGCCGTTGTTGCCGGCGCCGGAGGAGTCGGCGACGGCCGTGCCGCTGCTCGCGTTCATGCCGTACGCGGCCACCAGGCCGCTGACGGCGGGCGGCTGGGTCACGACCGCCGACACCTCGTTGGACGGCGGCCCGGTGTTGCTGGCGGCGTCGAAGGCCACCACCCGGTAGTAGTACGTGCCCGGCGCGACCCCCGAGTCGACGAACGCCGGCCCGCCGGTCGAGCCCACCTGGTTGGCCCCCGACGGGGTGAACCCCGCGGTCGAGGAGCGGTGGACGGTGTACCCGGTCACCCCGACGTTGTCGGTCGCGGGCGTCCAGACGAGCTGCGCGCTGCCCGGCCCGCCGGTCGCGGTCAGCGGGCCGGGCGCGGTCGGCGGCGTGGTGTCGGGCGGTCCCTGGGGGCCGACGGGGGTGTTCATGTCGGTGGTGATCTGCGCCGGGGTGAGCGCCCGGTCGTAGACGCGCACCTCGTCGATCAGGCCGCTGAAGTGCTCGCCGGAGCCGCTGTTCCCGCCGATCCGCAGCGGGCCCGTCCCGGTGCGCAGGTTGCCGTACATCGAGGTGCCGCCCACCTCGCTGCCGTTCACGTACAGCCGCAGCCGGCTGCCCTCGTAGGTCGCCGCCACGTGGCTCCACGTGTTCAGCGGCAGGTTGCCCGGCGCCTGCGCGTTCGTGCCCGCGAAGGTGTGGACGAACGCCGCCGGGCCGCTGCCGCCGCTGGCCATGAGCGCCCAGTCCAGGTCGGCGCCGAACTCCTTCATCAGCACCGTCCGCCAGCCCGTCACGCTGGTCGGGCGCACCCACGCCTCCAGCGTCATGCCGCCGGTCAGGTGCAGCGAGGCCGAGTCTGCCACGGTCACCCAGCTCGACGTGCCGTCGAACGACAACGCCTTGCCGAACCTGCCGCTCGTGCTCCACGTGGTGCTCGCCGCCGTCCCGGCGTTGCCCTTGCCGGAGGAGTCGGCGACCGCCGTGCCCGCGCCCTCGTTCATCCCGTACGCGGCCACCAGCCCGTCGGGCCCCTGGGCCCGCTCGAAGGTGGCCGTGTAGGTCACGCCGGTGGCCGGGGCGGTGATGTCGTGGCTGACCGCGCCGCCGTCGGACCAGGAGGCGAAGGTGTGGGTGAAGCCGTCCGCGCTCTGCGGCGACGGCGCGGAGATCGAGTTGTGCGAGCCCACGATCACCGTCCTGGTGAAGGGGGTCACGGACTGCTCGCTGTTGAAGCCGATCTGCAGGCCGGAGGGCGAGGTCTCGAACCCGACGTTCACCGTCTTCGGCTGCAGCACCACGCTCTTGATGTCGGTGAGGCCCTGCGCGTCCGTCGCGGTCAGGGAGAGCTTCAGGTAGGAGGGGTATTCGTGGTCGGGCGCGACGAACGTGCCGCTGGTGCCGGTGGTCGAGGTGATCTCGTGCTCGTGGCAGGTGAGCGGGCAGTGCATCAGGCTCAGCTTCCACACCATCCGCGAGCCGGGGATGGTGCCCTCCTGGGCGTCGGTGGCGGAGCCCGAGTAGGCAATCGTGTCGCCGACCGCCCAGGTGAGCCCGGTGGACGGCGTGTTGATCGTCGCCTGCGGCGAGGTGTTGCCCACGTTGATCGTGACGGTGGCGTCCCCCTGCCCGCCGTGGCCGTCGCTCGCCCGCAGCCGCACGACGTAGGAGCCGCGCTGGCTGTAGGTGAAGGACGGCGCGGTCGCGGTGGAGTCGTCGAGCTCGCCGTCGCCGTCCAGGTCCCACTGGAAGGTCAGCGGGTCGCCGTCGGCGTCGCTGGAGTCGGCGGCGGTGAAGTTCACCGTGAGGGGTTCGACGCCGGCGGTGGCGCTCGCCCTGATGACGGCGGACGGCGGGTGGTTGGCGTAGATGTAGCGGACGATCTGCCCGTTGGTGTAGTCGACCGCGAACAGGTCGCCGCCGGGGCCGGTCTGCACCTCCACGGCGGGCATCCCGGAGTCGAACGTGGTCACCGTGGCCGGGTCGGGCAGGCCGTTCGCGCCCTTGGTCATGACCCAGACGCACGACCTGCTGAAGTCGGAGAAGAACAGCGCGCCGTCGTAGGCGTGCGGGTAGGAGCCGCCCTCGTAGAACGCGACGCCGCTGGAGGACGATCCGCCTGACGGGCACGGGTCGTTCGGCGCGGGCTTGGAGGCGTGGTTCCAGGCGAAGTACGGCTGCGTCACCGCCGACGGGCCCGCCGCGTACAGGTTCTCGCAGAGCGTCAGGTTCAGGTTGTCGTAGCCGCCCTGCCGGGCCGGGCCCTCGTAGCAGGGCCAGCCGAAGTTGCTGACCGGGCCGGTGGGCGAGGCGATCCGGTTGATCTCCTCGTAGGTGTTCCAGCCGACCTCGCCCGCCCAGATCTCGTTCGTGCCGGGCCGTACGGTGATGCGGAACGGGTTGCGCTGGCCGTAGGCGATGATCCTGGCCGCGTTGGGGTCGCTGCTGCCCGCGTTCGGGTTGCCGGGGGCGGCCGCGCCGGTGTCCGGATCGACCCTGATGATGCTGCCGTTCAGGCCCGCCGGGTCGCCGCCGGTGCGCAGGTCCTGCGAGCGCAGCGCGCCGCCCTCGGCGGCCGGCGGGCTGAGCGCGGTGCCCACGGGCGAGGGCGGGTCGCCGCAGGGGTTGTCCGGGGTGACGTCGGAGCTGGTCACGTTGTCCTGGCCGTAGTCGGCGAAGTTGAAGCTGGCGCCGTCGCCGCCGCTGGCGTAGAGCATGCCGTCGGGGCCGAACGCCAGGTCGCCGACGGAGTGGCTGGGGTGCTGCTGGCACCAGCCGGTGATCAGCGGCGTCTCGGCGACCGAGCCGCCCGAGGGCGCCAGCACGGACAACCGCCCGGTGATCAGGCAGCCGTCACCGGTCGCGCCGGGCGGGGTCGGGCACGGGTCGGCGCTCACGCCCGCGGTGCCCCAGCGCGGCGCGCCGCCGCCGGGCACCGCGTCGTAGGAGTACAGCACGTAGATGCGCGGGTCGGCCGGGAAGTCCGGGTGCAGGGCCAGGCCGAGGAGCCCGCGGTCCCAGAAGTTGTGCACCTGCGTGCGCAGGTCGGCGTAGATCGCCGGCGTGGTGTCGGTGAGTGAGTCGAAGACCTTGATCAGGCCGCTCTTCTCGGCGACGAACACCCGGCCGTCCGAGGCGAACTCGATGTTGGTCGGATTGGTCAGCCCGCTGAAGACCACCTGTCTCTGGAAGCTGCCCGGCAGTGCCTGCGCGGGCGGCGGCGCGACGATCGCCAGCCCGGTCGTGATCAGCAGGACGGAAAAAAGCGCATGGCGAAGCCGCCGTAACACGGGAACCCCCTTGAAACGGAAAAATCCCCCGAGCCCTGGATCGATCTATCGCACCGATTCAGGGCTAAGTCACGCGCTTTGTCCGCATCTGGCCAGCCACGCGTACAGCAACCACCCCAGCTCGTACGGCCGGCACTCCCGGTCCACGGCGACCGGCGGGTAGACCCGGTCCAGGACGCCGAGCCGCATCTCCTTGTGCACCCCCGTCGCCATCGCCCGCAGCCCGCGCACCAGCTTGCGCGGATCGGCCCTGGCCTCCTTCCGCCAGGTCAGCGCCAGGTCGTCGAGCACGAACGAGGGCCGAGCGATCATCCAGTCGAGCCCCTTGGAGATCTCCGCCACGTACGCCGTGCCGCCCGCGTCGGCCAGGTCCAGCAGCGCCATCGGCCCCATGGAGAGCTGGTGCACGCTGTACACCGGATACCCCTCCACCACCGAGCCGGTACGGGCGTCGTAGTGCCACCACCACTCCCCCTCCGGCCCCTGCGCCCGGCAGATGCCCGCGGCCACCTGCTCGGCGGCCCGCAGCGCCTCGGCGTCCCCGGTGGCGGCGTGCAGCCGGGCCAGCGCCTGCAGCGGGTAGACCTGGTCGGCGAAGCAGCCCACGTGGGCGCGGTAGCGCGGCACCAGCGCGCCCCGGCCGAGCGCGTGCGGGTAGAGCCGGTTGCCGGCCAGCCCGCCGAGCAGCCGCTCGCGGGCGCGTTCGGCCCGGCCGTCGCGCACCCCGGCCGCGACCAGGGCGGCCAGCACCCACGCCGCCTCGACGGTGTGGATCTGCCCACCCGCGTCCAGCTCGGCCAGGCGGCTCAGGGCCAGATCGAGGTCCGCGTGCCCGGCCTCGGCCGCCGCCCAGCAGATCAGCGCCGCGTCGCCGGCGCCGCTCACCTCGGGAAGCCGCTTGACCAGGTTCCCCACCAGGTCGAGGACGTCGTCGCCGGCCAGCGCCGCCCGCTGCCGCGCCTCCTCCAGAGTGGCCACGCCGAGCGCGACGATCGCGGAGTAGCGGATGCTGCGCCCCTCGGGCACGGCCGTCCACGTGCCGTCGGGCTGTCGCCGGCCCCGGCGGGTGAAGACGAAGCCGCCGTCGCCGTAGCCGGGGGGCAGGCCGCGTACCGACAGGTCCAGCATGCCCCGCACGAAGTCCTGGTGGCCGGAGCTCAGCAGAGCGATCCGGTGATCCGTCACGTCGTCTCCTCGATCCTGCGTCTGACACCGGCCCACTCCCTGACCACCAGGAGCAGGAAACTGCCGTTGGTGCGCACGTAGCGCGGCCCGAGCCGCAGCGGCTCCTGGAGCATGCGGTAGAGCCATTCCAGCCCTGATCGCTGCCAGCGCACCGGCGCCCTGCGGGTACGTCCGGCCAGCACGTCGAACGAGCCGCCCACGCCGTGGATGATCCGCGCCCCGGTGCGCTCGCCCCACTCGCGGATGAAGATCTCCTTCTTCGGCGAGGTGATGCCCAGGAACAGCAGGTCGGCCCGCGAGGCGGCGATCTCGGCGGCGACCTCGGCCGACTCCTCCGGCGCGAAGTAGCCGTCGCGGGAGCCGGCGACGGCCAGCCCCGGGTAGCGGGCGCGCACCTCGTCCAGCACCCCGGCCAGCACCTCACCGGTCGCGCCGAGGAAGTACGCCCGGTAGCCGCGCCGGCCGCCCTCGGCCATCAGCTCGGTGAACAGGTCGATGCCCGCCACCCGCTCGGGGATCCGGTGACCGAGCGCCCGCGCCGCCCAGACCACCGCCTGCCCGTCGGCCAGCACGAGGTCGCTGTCCAGCACCGACTGGCGCAGGGCGGCGTCCGCGCGCATGTTGACGACCTTGGCGGCGTTCACCACGCCGATGGTCAGCCTGCCGCCCTCCGCGACGGCCGCCACGCAGCGGGCGATCACCTGGTTCATGGTGAGGGCGTCCAGCACGGTGCCGAACACCGTCTTCCGCTCCGGCAACCTCGTCATCCGTCCCCCTGGGTGTCCATGACATATCGGTCTCAGCTCCGGAAACGTCACATCAAGGAAGGACCAGTTCGGTGAGCGTGGCCCGGTGGTCGGTCCGCGGCACCCGCAGGGTCTGGAAGCTCCGGACCGCGATCCGCCGGTCGGCCAGCACGTGGTCGATGGCCACCTTCGGGAACAGCCGCGGCTGCTCGTAGTAGGGCCAGGTCATGGAGAGCCCCTTTCCGGTGACGTCGGCGGCGTCCCGGTAGCCGGTGGCGATCAGGTCGCGCAGCACCGCGTGGTCGAGCGTGGAGTTGAAGTCCCCGGCCAGGATCCGCAGGCGGCCGCCGGCGGGCGGCAGCGCCCGGATGCTCGACGCCCAGCAGGCCGTGCGCCAGCCCTCCGAGGGCGCGCACGCGTGCACGGCGACGATCTCGGCCTCCCGCCCGCCCGGCAGCGTGACGACGGCGGGCAGGTGGCGCGGGCTCTCCTCGAAGGGCGGCGCCGCGATCGGCGAGTCCGCGGCCCGCAACGGGTACCGCGAGTAGATCGCCGCCCCCGACGAGTCCTCCCCCGGCAGCACGATCCGGTACGGCAGCAGCCGCGTCAGCCCCAGCTCCTCCACCCGCTCCCGCATCAGGCCGGTGAACTCCAGCAGGTGCAGCACGTCGGGCCGCTCGCGCTCGACCGTCTCCACCAGCACCGGCGGCAGCACGGAGGAGTGCAGCAGGTTGACCGCCAGCACCCGCAGCACCGGCCCGGCGGCCGGCGGGTTGCCCTCGGGCACCGCGCGCGGCACGACGGCCACCGCGAACGCGCAGGTCACGGCGAGCGCGGCGGCGATCAGCGCCCCGGCGCGCAGGTAGAGCGCGAACGCCAGCGGCACCACCGACAGCGCCGCCGCGTACGGCGTGAACGACACGAGCTGCGACCACAGGAACTTCGGCTCCCACCCGAGCAGCCGCAGCCCCGCCCAGCCCGCGAGGCCCGCCACCATGATCCACAGCACCGCGCCGCCTACGCGACGCCGCACCGGCGCCCGCGGGTCAGCACCGGCCAGGCCGCGCGCAGCGCCTGGTGCCAGTGCCGGATCGGCTCTCCCTTCGTGTGCGCGAGCACGCTGTTGGCCGGACGCCGGGCCGGCCGGGGAAAGCCCGCCGAGCTCACCGGGCGCACCCGGTCCGGGTCCAGGCCGAGCAGCGTGAAGATCTCCTTGGCCAGGCCGCACCATGTCGTCTCCCCGGAGCTGGTGCCGTGGTAGACGCCCGGCGGCAGCTCGGAGCGCGCCAGCCGTACCAGGTAGTCGGCCAGGTCGGCGGTCCACGTCGGCTGGCCGTGCTGGTCGTCCACCACGTCCACGGTGTCGCGCTCGGCCGCCAGCCTGATCATGGTCCGGACGAAGTTGGGGCCGGCCGCGCCGTACAGCCAGGCGCTGCGCACCACGTGGTGCCCGTGCTCCAGCGCCGCCCGCTCGCCGGCGAGCTTGGTCCTGCCGTACGCGTTCACCGGCGCGGTCGGCGCGTCCTCCGGGTACGGGCCCGGCGCGGTGCCGTCGAAGACGTAGTCGGTGGAGACGTGCACGAGCCGCGCCCCGGCCCGCGCGCAGCTCTCGGCCAGCCAGCCCACCGCGTGCCCGTTGATCTCCAGCGCCTCGGCCTCGTGGGTCTCGGCGTCGTCCACGGCGGTCCAGGCGGCGCAGTTGACCACCACGCCCGGCCGGTAGGCGGCGACGAAGTCGCGCACCGCGCGCCGGTCGCACAGGTCGAGCTCGGACCGGGCGAGCGCGAGCACCGGCTCGCCGGTCAGCGCGGCCCGTTCCAGGACGTCGGCGGCCAGCATCCCGCCGCCGCCCGTGACGAGCCACCTCATGGCAGGCGCCCGGTCACGCGGGCCACCAGTCGCGGTGCTCGGCGTACCAGCGGATCGTGTCCTTCAACCCCTGGTCGAACGGGATCTCCGGGCGGTAGCCGAGCTTGCGCAGCTTGCTGTCGTCCAGGGAGTACCGGCGGTCGTGGCCCTTGCGGTCCTCGACGTGGCGCACCGAGTCCCAGTCACGGCCGCAGGCTTCGAGCAGGCGGGCGGTCAGCTCCTTGTTCGTCAGCTCGGCGGTGCCGGCGATGTGGTAGATCTCGCCGGGTTCGCCCTTCTCGGCGACCAGGCGGATGCCGGCGCAGTGGTCCTCGGCGTGGATCCAGTCGCGCACGTTCCCGCCGTCGCCGTACAGCGGGACCGGGCGGCCGCGCAGCAGGTTCGTGACGAACAGCGGGATCAGCTTCTCCGGGTACTGCCGGGGGCCGTAGTTGTTGCCGCAGCGGGTGATCGACACGTTCAGGCCGTAGGTGATCGCGTACGAGCGGGCGATCAGGTCGCCGCCCGCCTTGCTGGCCGCGTACGGCGACCGCGGGCGCACCGGCGCGGACTCGTCCCAGGAGCCGATGTCGATCGACCCGTAGACCTCGTCCGTCGAGACCTGGACGACCTTCGGCGTGCCCGCCTCCAGGCACGCCTGCAGCAGCGTCTGGGTGCCGAGCACGTTGGTCCGCATGAACTCGGCGGCGGCGCCCTCGATCGACCGGTCGACGTGGGACTCGGCGGCGAAGTTCACCACCAGGTCGTGCCCGGGGACGACCTCGCGCAGCAGCTCGGCGTCGCAGATGTCGCCGTGGACGAACTCGTGCCGCACCCCTTCGAGGTTGGCCCGGTTCCCCGCGTAGGTGAGCTTGTCGAGGACCGTGACGTACGCGTCGTGCAGCCCCCGGACGAAGTGGGAGCCGATGAATCCCGCGCCGCCGGTCACCAGAATTCTTGTCATGTAGTGATCTGTACCTTGCTGTGATCGCCCAGCACGAGACGGTGGGCTCTGGGCGTGTTGGGCGCTCGGGTGACCTCGACGTCGTGGCCGATCAGTGACGCCTCGATCCGGCCGACGCCGTCGATGGACGCCCGGGGCAGCAGGATCGAGTATTCGATCTCGCTGCCGGTGACCACGCACGACGCGCCGACCGAGGTGAACGGCCCGACGTAGCTGTCCTGGACGCGCGCCCCCCGGCCGATGATCGCCGGGCCGACCACGCGGGAGCGCTCGACCACCGCGTCCGGCTCGACCACGACCCGGCCGATCAGCTCGCTGGCCTCGTCGACCCGCCCGCGCACGCCGGGCTCGACCGACTCCAGGACCAGCCGGTTGACCTCCAGCATGTCGGTGACGTTGCCGGTGTCCTTCCAGTATCCCGAGATCACCGACGACTCCACGCGCAGACCGGCCTCGATCAGCCACTGGATGGCGTCGGTGATCTCCAGCTCGCCCCGCCACGACGGCTTGAGCTCGGCGACGGCGGCGTGGATCGCCGGGCTGAACAGGTACACGCCGACCAGCGCCAGGTCGCTCTTGGGCCGGGCCGGCTTCTCCTCCAGGCCGACCACCCGGCCCTTCGCGTCCAGCTCGGCGACCCCGAACTGGCCGGGGTCGCCGACCCTGGTCAGCATGATCTGCGCGGCGGGCCGTTCCCTGGCGAACCGGTCCACCAGGTCGTTGATGCCGCCGACGACGAAGTTGTCGCCCAGGTACATGACGAAGTCGTCGTCGCCCAGGAACTCGCGGGCGATCAGCACGCCGTGGGCCAGCCCGAGCGGCGCCTCCTGGCGGAGGTAGGTGACCTGCAGCCCGAAAGCCGAGCCGTCCCCCACGGCCGTCTCGATCTCCGCCTGCGTGTCCCCGACCACCAGGCCGAGCTCCCGGATCCCGGCCGCCGCGATGGCCTCCAGCCCGTAGAACAGGACCGGCTTGTTGGCGACGGGGACCAGCTGCTTGGCCGAGGTGTGCGTGATGGGCCGGAGCCGTGTGCCCGACCCCCCGGCGAGCACGAGTGCCTTCACTGCTAGTAAGCCCCTTCTCCACGGGTGACGACGGACCAGGTCTTCCACAGGATCTGCAGGTCGAGCAGGAGCGACCAGTTCTCCACGTAGCGCAGGTCGAGCCGGACGGATTCCTCCCACGTCAGATCGGAGCGCCCGCTGACCTGCCAGAGGCCGGTCATGCCCGGCTTGACCACCAGACGGCGGCGCACGTCGGCGCCGTACCTGGCGACCTCCTCCGGCAGCGGCGGCCGGGGGCCGACGAGGGACATCTCACCACGGATGACGTTGAGCAGCTGCGGCAGCTCGTCCAGCGAGTAGCGGCGCAGGAACGCGCCGACGCGGGTGATCCTTGGATCGTTCCTTATCTTGAACAGCACGCCGTCGAACTCGTTCGCCGCGAGAAGCTGGTGCTTGAGCCGTTCGGCGTCCACCACCATCGTGCGGAACTTCACCACCCGGAACTCCCGGCCGCCCCGGCCCACCCTGGTCTGGTGGAACAGCGCGGGCCCCCGGCTGGTGAGCCTGATCACCAGGGCGAGCGTCAGCAGCGGCAGCGCGAGCACGAGCAGGGCCGCCCCGGCCACCAGCCGGTCGAAGGCCGCCTTCACGAGCTGCCGGGTGCCGTCGAACTCCGGGTGCTCGACGTGCAGCAGCGGCATCCCGGCCACCGGCCTGATGCTGATGCGCGGGCCGGCGACGTCCAGGAGGGCGGGCGCGACGAACAGGTCGGTGCGCGCGGTCTCCAGGCTCCAGGCCAGCCGGCGCAGCGCCGCGCCGTCCAGCTCGGGACAGGCCAGGACGGCCACCGCGTCGGCCCGCGAATGGGCCACGACCTCGGCGACGTCGCCGAAGGAGCCCATCACCGGGATGCCGTCGAGGTCGACGTCGAGCGTGTCGTGCGGCAGGCAGGCGCCCACCACCTGCATGCCGTGGTGCGGCTGGCGGCGGAACTGCACGACGAGGTCGAGGATCGACTCCCGGTGCCCGACCGCGATCACCTGCCGCATGTACTCGCCGATCGCCCTCCTGCGGTGAAGCCGCTTGCGCATGCGGTAACGGAAGTAGAGCGTGGCCAGCAGCACCAACGGCAGCATCGCCATGACGAAGCTGCGCGCGATGGCCGTCTGCGTGGCGTAGGCCAGGATGGCCGTGGTGGCCATCAGCCCGATGCCGCCGGTGAAGACGGCCTTGAACTCCTCGGTGCCCTCGCCGTTGGCGCGCTGACGGTACGCGCCCGCCATCATGAGCGCGACCGGCCAGACGACGAGCAGGCCGAGCCCGAGCACGTACTCGGCGATCGGCACGTACACGCCGGAGGCCAGGCGTACGCCCAGCACGCACGCGCACGCCAGCAGCGCGCACGCCGTGTCCCCGCCTAACAGGAGCCGCAGATACGCCCGGGTCCAGATGTTGGACTCAAGGCGTGGCGCGGCCTCGAGGAGCACAGCAGTGGACTCCCCAGTCCCCACCCTCATAGCACCACCCTGTGATAACTGCTTTCACCGCGATAACAGGACGTTCCTTGTGCCGCATAGGTTGACAATGACCCATGCGTTATCAAGGGCGGCGGCCCCCACTAAAGAGTAAAGATCGATTCCAACCTGGGGAATAACGGGAAATGTCCACAATCGGACGTCGATCTAGGGGTTTCGGGGGTTGACGGAACGATCCAAAAGTGCAGCATCGAAGCGAGAAAATGTGAGGTTTATGGCGACATTTCGCCAGGTGACCGGGGGGCGGAGCCGCTAGTCGTACTCCAGGTCCGGCAATGCGGACGGCGGATCAGGGCTGCGCCACACGACCACAACTCCGTCACGCACGGAATCGGCGGCCAGGTTCAGCCGGTCGAGATCGAAATCGGGCAAGTAGCGTAGCCGGGCGACAAAGGTGGCATCGGTCGCGGAACGCGGCACCACGCAGCCTTCGCCGTCCCGGTCGAGCAGGATGTAGTGGACGTCTTCCCCGGATTCGGTGGCGACACGGACCTCCACCACGTCCTCCCACGCGAGGGCTTCGACGCTGCCGTCGGCGTAGTGGCGGGTGACGCCCTCTTCGGTGACATATACGTAGGAGTCCGGCATCGGGTTGCCGTGCATGGCCGCGATTCTTGCGAGTTCCGGGGCCGTCCCGCAAGGGTTCGCGCTCAATGACGCACATGAGCCACCCGTTCAAGGAAGCTCGGGACTGCCCCAGTTGTGGCTGAGATGCGCCGCGACGGCCGCCCGCGCCGCCTCCACCGGGCCCGCCGCGATGGCGTCGAGGAGCTCGCGGTGCTCGCGGATCAGGACGTCCCGGTCGCGGTAGACCTGGCGCAGGCGCACCATGCCGAGCCTGGTCTCGGCGGCGAGCGTGGCGTAGAGACGTTCGAGCCGCCGGCTGCCGGCCGCCTCGATCAGCGCCTCGTGCAGGGCCATGTGCTCGGCGACGGTCGCCGACCAGGGCGCGTCGGCCGGCAGCTCCGCCCACCTGAGCAGCGCGGCCTCGGCGTCGGGCACCCGGCGGCCGGCCACGGCCTGGGCCATCAGGTCCTCCAGGGGGCGGCGCACGTACATGAGGTCCTGGAGGTCCGAGATCGTCACCTCGGGGACATAAGCGCTGCGGTTGCGCTCCCGCCTGAGCAGTCCCTCGTGCACCAGGCCGGCCAGCGCCTCGCGCACGGTCGGCCTGGCCACGCCGTACGACGCGGCGATCTCCTGCTCGGGCAGCGGCGTGCCCGGCGCGATCTCGCCGGAGAGCACACGGGTGCGCAGGGCGTCGGCGAGCGCGCCGACCGTGGAGACGGGTTTGAGGGGCAACATCACGGCTGTGATGCTAGTGCCGTTTCCCTGCCCTGCTCGCTGCCCTGCTCGCTGCCCTGCTCGCTGCCCTGCTCCCCGCCCCGGGCTCCGCCGCGTTCCGGCACGGCCACCGCCACCAGCCCGAGCACCAGCATCACCAGCCCGGCGATCGACAGCGGGGCCAGCCGCTCGCCCAGGACCAGCAGGCCCAGCAGCGCGGCGACGGCCGGCTCGGCCAGCGCCAGCGTCGAGGCCGTGGCGACCGGCGTGGTGCGCAGGCCGCGCCCGTACAGGATGTAGGACAGCGCGGTGGTGCCGAGGCCCAGGTAGAGCACGGCGAGCAGCCCGCGCGGCTCCCCCAGCCAGCCGACGCCGTTGACCAGCAGCACCGGCAGCATGACCAGGGCGGCGCCGCCGAACAGCACGCCCATCACGGCGTCCGACTCGGCCCCCTTCTCGATGGCCCTGGCCGCGGAGACCGCGTAGAAGGCGTAGAGCAGGCCGCCGAGCAGCGCGAACAGCACCCCCGACACCATCTGCCCGCCCGCCTGCGCGCCGCCGCCGCCGATCAGCGCCGCGCACCCGCAGACCGCCGCCGTGGTAGCCAGCGCCCACCGCCCGCTCGGCCGCCGGCCGTGCAGCACCCAGGACAGCAGGCCCGTGAACACGGGCCCGCTGCCGATCGCGACCACCGTGCCGACGGCCACGCCCGTGCGGCCGACCGCCGCGAAGAAGCACAGCTGGTACGCCGCCACCGCCAGGGCCGCCGGCACCAGCACCGGCCGGAACGCCCGCCGGACGCCGGCCCGCGCGAGCAGGCCGAGCGCGGCGCCGCCGATGACCAGCCGAGCCGCGGCCAGGGCGACCGAGTCGGCCGAGACCAGCAGCCCCGCGGTGCCCGCGGTGCCCCAGAGCGCGGAGGCGCCCACGACGGCGAGAGGTCCGTTCTTCATGCTGCTATTGTCAGACAATTAGACAATTTCGTCCAGCAGGCCGTCCAGCATGCGGTCAGCGGGGGCGGCGACGTCGCCCGCGTAGTCGTCCAGGACGGCGAGCGCGTCGTGCACGTTCGGCAGGCTTCGGCGCGGCAGTTCCAGCAGCGGTTCGCCCTCCGCGGTGATCCCGCCCGCCACGTGGAAGGCGTCGCCGGAGACGGTGAGGGACACCTCGAAGCGCACCTCGCGGCCGTCGGGGAGGACGAAGTCGGCTCCGGTGCGCACCCCCGAGGGCGGGACGAAGCAGGAGAAGGGACGGCTGCGCACGAAGGGGTGGCGTAAGCCGGCGAGGATCTCGGCCGCCCTGCTCAGGGCCGCCAGCAGCCCGGCCGCGGCCCGGCTCTCGCTGTCCACCCGAAAAAGGGTAGTTCACCCCGCCACCACGTGACCAGCGCACCCGATCACCCGGCCCTCCCGGGCCCTCCGGCCGCCGGGCCCTCAGCAGTGGGATCAGCCGGTCACCAAGCCCCTCCCCGATGCGAGCGTCGCCCCGGGCCCTCCGCGGCGGGAGCAGGCCGGGCGGGTCAGTCGGTGGCGAGGCGGGCGTGGCGCTCGACGTCGAGGCGCACGCCCTCGTGGCGGAGCTTGCCGCGCTCGATGCCCTCCGCCCGGAACCCCGCCTTGGTCGCCACCCGGCACGACGCGGGGTTGTCGGTGCGGTGCCCCAGCTCCAGCCGGAAGAGCCCGCGCTCGCCGAACGCCCACCGGGCCAGCTCCTGGGTGGCCGCGGTCGCGATCCCGAGCCCCCGGTGCGCGGGCAGGACCCAGTAGGACACCCACCCGTTGTCGTGGGCGTCGATCCCGGCCACGGCCACGTTGCCGACCACCGCGCCGCCCTCGACGGTCACCGCGAACGCGTGCCCGACGCCCGTCCAGGACGTTATCCAGCCCACCGCGTCCTTGAGCGTGACGACGGGGAAGGACGACTGGCGGCGCAGATCGGGCGTACGGAACGCGCGCAGCACGGCCGGGGCGTCGTCCTCGCGCCACTCGCGAAGCCGGATGTCGACGGGGGTCACGCTGCCCGAGACTACCGCCGGCTCACGAGGGCGCGATCTGGTGCTCCGCCTCGAACGCGCTGACCAGCGGCCGGGGCGCGGTCAGGCACCACGCCTCGGCCATCAGCTCGAACAGCTCGTCGATGTCGATCTTGTCGAGGTGGACCACGACCCACCCGAAGCGCCCGGCGGTGAACTGCACCTCGAACACCTCGGGCCGCTCGGCCACCAGCGCGAGCTGCTCCTCGATCGTGGCCTTGACCCCGACGGTCTCGGTCTTCTCCCACAGGTAGCCGAAGCCCTTGCCGTGGACCTTGAAACCGACCCACTCCGCGCTGGGATGCTCGGTCACCTCCGGCAGCCCGCGCACCAGATCGAGGAACTCGTCGACGCTCACACCCATGCCGACCTGTCTACCAAACCCGACCGACAACTCCGCCGGCTCAGCGGTAGTAGCGGACCTCGATGACGTTGCGGTCCGGGTCGGGGAAGAAGATGGTCTCGGGGGCGATGCCCTGGGCGCCGAAGGAGTTGGAGCCGGTGCCGGTGACCTCGACCCCGTGGTCCTTCAGCCGGACCTTGAGCGCCTCGAAGTCCTCCCTGCTCACCGACAGGCAGAAGTGGTTGATCTGGTGCCCGGCGCTGCCCGTCACCCCCGTGCCCTCCTCCACGCCCTTCGACACGTCGTGCGCCATCAGGTCGATGATCGTCCCCTCGGCGATCCGTACGCTCGGGAACCCCGCTTCGCCCTCGCGGAACTCCTCCCCCCGGACCCCGGGCAGGCCCACCACCTGCTCGTAGAAACGCAGGGCGGCAAGCTGGTCGGAGACCCAGAGAACGAGATGATCCAGACGCGCATCCATGTAATAGATCCTCCATTCCCGTCCAATATCCGTTGCGCGCATGCCGCTGTCCAATTGAGGGCTCCCGGGACGGACGATCGTCCCCTGATCGAAAGACGGGATTCACGCGGGGTTCCCCTGTCCCGGCGGGGGCCGATCCGTCATGATCTGTCCTATGACGGTGACCGTGCGGACCGAGCCGATGCCCTTCGTCGTACAGGCCGCCAGGTTCCTCATGACGCTCCAGGTGGCGTTCGGACTGGTGGCAGTCGTCTCCCTGGGCGCCGCGGCGTTGTCCGTCCTCGCGCCCGGCCCGCTCCTGCTGGTCGCGTGGGAGGCGGCGATCCTCGGGCTGACCGGCTGGCTGTTGGGCCGGTTCGGCAGGCGCGCCATGTGGGTGCGCTGGGCGGTCGTCGCCCTGGAGGTGCTCGTCGTCACCGATTACGTGGTGCTGCGACTGATGGACTCCGGCGGCCTCGACCCGGTGCGACTGCTCGTCGCGAACGCCCTCGGGCCGGTGCCCGTCGTCGTCCTGCTGCTCCTGCCGCCGTCCTGGCGCTGGTTCTCGCAGCGGAAGCGGACGGATGCCCCCTCTTGACAGGAATGGGCGAAGATCGTCCATGATCGGGCATGAACGCGTTGATCCGGGCGGCCCTCGTGGGGGCCGTCGTGGGCCTGGCACAGGCCGTCATCGCCTTCCACGGCCCTGAGGACGCCGCGGGCAACCTGCTGCTGATGTTGTTCGCGCCCCTTCCGGCCGGGATGTTGCTGTCCTGGTACGCCATGTTGCGGAACTGGTGGCTCGTGGCGCTGCTGGGGCAGTTCGCCCTGGTCGCGCTGTACGTCGGCCTGACCATGACCGCGCCCTTCTCCGCGCTCCTCGCCTTCGGCGCCTGGCGCGTCGGCCTGATCACCATGGCCGCCGGAGCGTGCGGCTACGCGCTGGGAGCGGGGATCGCCCTGCCCGTCGCCACGCCCTTGCGCCTCTCGGCGGTCGGCGTGGCCGCGTCCCTGTTCCTGGCGGCCTGGTCGAACCACGACGTGACCACGCTCGCCGCGCAGGCGCAGGCCATGGCCGCCCGGAACGCCACGAACGTCGTGCCCGACCTGCCCGGTTTCCGGCTGACCGAGGTGGAGAACCACCACCCGGACCTCAGCCTCACGTACGAGCGCGCCGACGCCGCCACCGTCGTGGTCGATGTGCTGCCGGAGACCGTGCCTCCCGAGCACGCGTGCGAGGAGGCGATCGCCATCCCACGGCAGATGACCTGCACGGAGGCGGCGAAGAACATCTGGGTGCTGAGCGACGACTACGGCAGGGCCGTGTTCACCGCCCACGGGAACACCCTGGTGCGGCTCTCCAGCGGGACCGTGCCCGAGAAGCAGCTGCTCGCCGCCGCGCGCGCCCTGCGGCCCGTCGGCCTCTGGGAGCTGGCCGCGCCCGCGTACGAGCGACCGTGATGCTGCCAGGCAGCCGGAAAGTGATGAAAGATGCTGGATAGGCTGGGGTTCAGCGATGAGGAGGAGGTCGTCTACCTGGAGCTCCTGCGCCGCCGCCGGGTGACGATCCCCGACGTGGGCGAGGCGCTGGACCTGCCGGTGACGGCCGTGACGGCGGCCGTGACGCGGCTCGTCGCGCTTGGCCTGGCCAGCCGCGACAACACCGGGTTGTACATGGCCGTGCCCCCCGACGTGGGCCTCGGCACGCTGATCGCCGAGCGCCAGGCCGCGTTGCAGCAGGTGCAGGGCAGGCTGGCCGAGCTGGTGGAGGTCTACCGCACGGGCGCGGCCTCGCCCGCGGGCGAGATCGAGGCGCTCACCACGCCGGAACAGCTCGCCACCTGGCTCGGCAACCTGGAACGCGGCGCCCGCCGGGAGGTGCTGGCCTTCTTCCGGCCTCCGTACGTGCTCGACGTCAACCTCGACGACTCCACCAACGCCCTGGCCACCTACCGCTACGTGTACGAACGCGCCGCGCTGGACGACCCCAGGGCCCCGGCCGAGATCGCCAGGTTCCTGAAGGGCGGCTACGAGATCAGGATCGCCGCCGAGCTGCCCAGCAAGATGATCATCGTGGACCGCGAGGTCGTGCTCCTGCCCGTCCTGCCCGACCAGACGAGCGTGGAGCCGGGCTTCCTCCTGGTCAGGGGGCAGTCCCTGGTCCATCTTCTGGTGGAGTTGTTCGAGCGGGTGTGGCAGGCGGCGACCCCGCTGCGGCTCACCGCCACGAGCGTGACCGAAGGGGTCGCGGCCTGGGACGACACCGATGTCGCGCTGATGACGTACCTGCTGTCCGGGATGCCGGACAAGACGGTCGCCAGCCGGCTCGGCACCAGCGAGCGCACCGTCCAGCGCCGGATCCGGCGGCTGATGAAGCTGGCCGGGACCGACAGCCGCATGCAGCTGGCCTGGTACGCGGCCCGGTCCGGCATGATCCCGCTGTGAGGGGCGCCCCCGCCGGGGACGCCCCTCACCTGGAACTATCGGCGTAGCTGGTACGCGCGGGTCACGATCTGCTCGACGGTGCCGCCGTCGGCGTCGGTGGCCTGCACGCGCAGCGACACGAACCCGCCGGGCTTGGCCGGGTTCCTGATCGTGCCGGTGAAGGCCCGCTCACCGGCCCCGGCGAGCCGTACCGGCTGCCAGGTGGCGCCGTCGTCGGCGGAGGTCCACAGGGCGGCCCGGGTGATGCGCGGCCCCGCCAGGCCCTTCGGGTAGCGCAGGCCGAGGCCGACGCGGGTGGGGGCGTTCGCGTGGGCGCTGTTGGTCTCGTCCACGTCGAGGTCGTAGTCGATCGACAGGACCGGCAGCAGGTCCTGGGCGGCCACCTGCTGCGAGTGGAACGTCCAGTCGGTGCGCACCTTGGTGGAGGTCGTCCAGAAAGGTGCGTTCCGCTGCACGTCGGTCACCACGCGGTACTGGGCGCGCTCCGGCACCACCGGGAAGGCGACGGCCGCCGACGGCGCGGAGCCCAGCAGCTCGCCGTCGCGGTAGACCGTCGACTGCTCCTTGTCGGCGGAGGCGCGGAACAGGTACGTCTGGCCGGGCGCGGTGTCGAACAGCCCGCCCGCGAAGAGCACGCCGATCGCGCCCTCGCGGACCGCCGACTTGTCCGCCGCGGCCGGCAGCGCCGTGCGGACCACCGCCTTGTTCCAGTCGCGCGACACCCGCTGACCGGCCTTGAGCACGGACGGCGCGGTCTGCTGCCACGCCTGGCCGCCCTCCCAGACCGAGCCCACCTGCATCGACTCGAAGGTCCGCAGGTCGGCCGTGACGTACTCGGTGAGGGGCCGCGGCGTGATCATCCGGGTGAAGACCGCGTAGGCCGTGCCCTGCATCGGCGAGACCAGCGACCGGGCGTACCCGGCCTCCGTGGCCGGCGCCGAGGCGTGGAACGACGACCGCACGGTGGCCAGCTCGCCGTCGCGCACCTTGTACCGCTGGTCCGCCGGGACGCCGCCGTTGCGGTACTTGACCAGCTCGTAGGCGTACGGGCTCACCGCCGTGCCCGAGAGCCGGACCTGGAGCCTGCCCTTGGCCGCCGCCGCGGCCAGCCGGGCGCCCTGCTCACCCGCGAGCGTCATCGCCGGGATCCTGGACGGCGACGTGCTCCAGTTGTCGGCGCCCCAGTTGTCGGGCTTGTCGTTGTAGATGATGACCGCGCCCGCACCCGCGGCGGCCGCGTTGTCGACCTGCTGCTGCGGCGTGAGCTCGGCGCTGCGCTTGACCAGCGCGAGCCGTCCCCGGACCGGCTGCCCCGCGTAGTCCTCGGGACGCCCGCTCCCGGCGTCCGCGGCCCGCAGGACCTGGGCGCCGTCGATGCGCGCGGAGCCGGCCCGGCCCCGGAAGTAGGCCGGCTCGATCGGCTCGGCCCCGGCGCCGAGGACCTGGGCCTTCAGCTCCGGCGCGGTGAGCGACCAGGCGACCCGGGACTCGAAGCGGCTGCTCGTGCCCTGGGACGGGACGGAGTACACCTTCGTCTCGCCGTTCATCCACTGTTCGAGGCCGTAGGCGCTGGTGCCGGCCGCGCTCTGGACCGACAGGCCGAGCCGGACCCTGTCCGTCTGGTTCGGCTTCGGGGTGTCCATGGTGACCGGTCCGGCCTTGGCGCCGTCGAAGGTGATGGTCCGGTCGGAGTCGATGACCGCGCCCGGTTCGGCGCCGTAGGTGTACTCCCAGACCCGGTTCCCGTCGGCGGCGTAGTGGAAGATCTCCGCCATGAAGGCGTGCTCGCCCCGGGGCAGCCGGACCTTGGCGGTGCCGTCCGCGCCGATCAGGTAGCTGTCCGGAAGGGCCAGCCTGTCGAGGTTGATGTCGTGCACGACGGCGGCGCCTGTGGTCGGCCTGCCGTCCCGGTCGAGCACCTTGAGGGTGACGTCGAAGCGCTCCACGTCCCGGACGAAGCCGACGACCGTGGTCACGGCCGTCTGGCCGTCGGCGGTGGTCGCGGTGACGTGCGCGCCGTGCGCCCCCGCCGGCACGGCCGAGGTGTCGACGGTGACGGCCGCCGACGCGGTGCCGTGCGCCGGCACGGTCACCGTCTGGGCGCCCAGGGTCAGCGCCGCGGCCGGCAGGTCCTCGCCCGCGCCCTTGGCGGCCAGCGTCAGGGTGACGGGCTGGTCGCCGTCGTTGACGTACTCGATCTGCTTGGTGGCCGGCTCTCCGGCGTCCCAGTCGGCGAGCCTGAAGTCGATCACGCCGGAGCCAGAGACGGGCTGGCGTACGGCGCGGCTCACGTCCACGCGGCCGGCGCCCTGGCTGTGCACGGGGGTGCCGGCCGTCGTCCGCGCCGTGCTGACGAGCTGGTTCTTCAGCCTCGCGGCGGTCCAGTCGGGGTGCCGCTGCGCGAGGATGGCGGCGGCGCCCGCCACGTGCGGCGTGGCCATCGACGTGCCGCTCGCCGTGGTGTACGTGCCGTCCACGGGCGTGCCCATCGAGGTGCCCGCGGCGCGGGCGGCCACGATCTTGAAGCCGGGAGCGGTGATCTCCGGCTTGAGCGCCCCGTCGCCGCCGCGGGGACCCCTGCTGGAGAAGTCGGTGACCGCGTCGGCCGAGTCGACCGCGCCGACGGTGAGCGCCGCCTCGGCCGCGCCGGGCGAGCCCACCGTGGTCGCCCCCGGGCCGCTGTTGCCCGCGGCGATGGTGAACAGCACGCCCGTCTCGGCGGTCAGCTCGTTGACCGCCACGGCCATCGGATCGGTGCCGTCGGCGCCCTCCTGGCCGCCCAGGCTCATCGAGACGACCTTCGCGCCCGAGTGGGCCGCCCAGTTCATCCCGTCGAGGATCCACGACTCCATGCCGGCGCCCTCGTCGGCCAGCACCTTGCCCACGAGCAGCCGGGCCCCGGGCGCCACGCCCTTGTACTTGCCGCCCGAGCCCGCGCCGCTGCCCGCGATCGTGGAGGCGACGTGCGTGCCGTGCCCGTGGCCGTCCTGCGCCGTCTCGCCGGGGACGAAGCTGCGGCTCTCGGCGATCCGGTCGGCCAGGTCGGGGTGCTCGGCGTCCACGCCGGTGTCCAGGACGGCGACCTTGACGCCGGTTCCGTCGTAACCGGCGGCCCATGCCTCGGGGGCGCCGATCTGCGGCACGCTCTTGTCGAGCAGCGTCTTGACCTTGCCGTCCAGCCAGAGCTTCTCGATGCCGCCGGAGAGCCGGGCCTTGGGCGTGCCCGCCTTGGCGGTGTCGTCGTCCACGGCCTCCCAGAACGCGCCGCCGCGCTTCTTGTCCGCGGCGACGGCCGCTCCCCGGATGCCGGGCAGGGATCGGGTGAGCCGGCCGCCGTCGGGCGGAGCGGCCTTGGCCAGGCCCTTGCCGGAGTAGCGGACGATGGTGGGGATCGACTCGCTGTGGGCGTCGTCGTACCCCTGGGCGATGAGCTGGGTGACGTTGAACAGCCGCTTGTCCACCTGGCCCGAGGCGACCAGCGGCGCGGCCTCGTTCGGCAGCACGTACACGTCGCCGCCGACCGTGTAGGTGCGCAGGGCGCCGGCCGACCGTTCGCCGGGGGTGACGGTGACCGAGACGGGACGGCCGGCCTGGCTGGCCACGGTGACCTCGTCCCCGGTGATGAGGGTGACCCGCGCGGTGGTGACCGACGACGCCGGGACGCCGGTGACTCCGGCGGCGGGGGCCGTCGCGTCACCGTGGGCGCTTCCGGTGCCTGCCGCGACGAGCGTGGCGGCGAGGGCGGCGCTGAGCAGCGCCGCTCTACGACTGAATGGCATGGCGGTGGCTCTCTTTCTACCGGTTGGGGGGTTGCGCAACCGGCAGAAGAAAGTTTTGCCAGAAAGGGACGTACACACCATGACTAGGGCATGGCGGACAACCGACATGTCAGGTCGTCGCCACCGTCCAGGTCAGCGACGGTTGTCAAGGCGTGAGGTCGCGGGCGGTCCCGGCCGCGACCGCCCCCAGCTTGTCGGGGTTGGCGACGTTGTGGACGGCGGTGATGTGCCCGTCGGCGTCGAAGTCGAAGGTCACGGTGGCGACGACCCGGCCCTGACCGCTGAACACCACGCCGGGGCCGCCGTTGATCTCGGCGAGCTCGGCCCGCATGTCGCCCGGCTCGACGCCCTGGTAGGAGACCGTGCCGATCGCGGCGAACCACGCGGCCACCGTCTTCGCGCCCACGACCGGACGCAGCGCCTGGCGCACCTTCCCGCCCCCGTCGGTCCACAGGGTGACGTCAGGGGACAGCAGTTCCATGAGCGTGTTGATGTCGCCGCCGGTCGCGGCGGCCAGGAAGCGCCGCGTGACGTCCCGCTGCCGCGTCCGGTCCGCCGTGAAGCGCGGCCGCCGGGCCTGTACGTGCTCCCGCGCCCGATGCGCGACCTGGCGCACCGCCGCCTCGGAACGCTCCACCGCCTCGGCGATCTCGGCGTGGCTGAAGCCGAAGACCTCCTTGAGCACGAACACCGCGCGTTCGAGCGGGCTCAGGGTCTCCAGGACCACCAGCATCGCCGTCGAGACCGAATCGGCGCCCGCGACGTCGTCGGCGGTGTCGCCGCTGGTCAGGATCGGCTCCGGCAACCACGGCCCCACGTACATCTCGCGCTGGTACTGCGTGGACCGCAGCCGCTGCAGGGCCACGTTCGACACGATCCGCGCCAGGTACGCCTTCGGATCCGCCACCTGCGAACGGTCATCGGCCGACCACCTGATCCAGGCGTCCTGGACCGCGTCCTCGGCGTCGGCCGCCGAGCCGAGCACGCGGTAGGCCACCGAGAACAGCAGCTTGCGATGCTCGTCGAAGACCTGCTGGTCCTGCTCCGGGTACGCGCGGCTCATCGCCCGGCGCCGATCCGGGTGAACCGGCCGCCACGCGGCCAGAGCGCGCCGGAGACCGGCATCTTCTTCATGCGGACGTACGTCGGCCAGGGTGCTGCAGTCACCGTCTCCTTATACCGTGCGGCCGTGCGACCGGTGAGATACACCCGGCGCGGGCTGTCGTCTGGGTGGGTGAACTGCACGACCCCGTCGTTGCGGCCGAGGCTCACCGGGGTGTGGTAGTAGCCGAAGCGGAACGGCTTGAGCCGCCGGCCGTCCAGGGCGCGCAGGATCGACACCGCGGCGTGCACGCCGGTCGGCATGCCGCTCTGGCAGGTGCCGTGCATGACGCCGTAACCCTGGCGGATCGCGGCGGCGTCGCCGAGGGCGTACACGTCCGGGTGCGAGACCGAGCGCAGGAAGGCGTCGGTGACGATCCGGCCGCGGTCGTCCACGGTGAGCCCGGCGGCCGCCGCCAGCGGCGAGACCCGCGTGCCGCTCGTCCACAGCACGACGTCGGCCGGGACGCTCTCCCCGCCCGCCATCTCGACCGAGTCCGGCAGCACCTTCGTGACCTCGACGCCGCTGCGCACCCGGACGCCCAGCCGGGCCAGCGCCTTCCTGACGTACTCCCTCGGCCCGGCCGCCATGGCCGCGCCCGGCTCCTGCCTGCCGAGCAGCACGACGTCCAGCTCGGGGTGGCGCTCGGCGATCTCGGCGGCCGACTCGACGCCGGTCAGCCCACTGCCGCAGACGGCCACCGTGCCCCTGCCCAGGCGGCCCAGCCGGGCGGACAGCGCCTCGGCGTCCGGCACGCTGTCCAGCGTGTACGCGTGCTCCTCCACCCCCGGCACCGTCACCGTGTCGGCCACGCTGCCCAGCCCGTACACGAGGGTGTCGTAGTGCAGGACCTGGTTGTCGTCGATCCGCACGCTCCTGGCCCGCACGTCCACGGCGGTCACCCAGCCGCGCACGAACCGGGCCCCGGTGCCCTCCAGCAGCTCAGGGATGCGCATCTCGGCGACCTGCTGCCCGCTCGCCACGACGTGCATCCGCAACCGCTCGGTGAACCGCTCCCGCGGATTGACCAGGGTCACCCGGACGTCCGTCCGGCCCTTGGTCCGCGCCGCGAGCTGGATCGCCGCCGCCATCCCCGCGTACCCCGCCCCCAGCACCAGGACGTGGTGCGGAGCCTTGCCGTTCTCGCGCTGTGTGGTCATCGCCGTGCCCTTTCCTACGGTGCGTCTGACCACGTGATGCAAGACCCCGCCCCATCCGTGACACGACGCCCCTGTGATCCGCGCCACACACCAAGAACCAAGCCGGTCCCGGCGGCATCCAACTGTTCATGATCGGCGTGACGCTCTCCCTGCTGCTGGCCCTGTCTCCGGCGGCCGTGACCGAGATTCCGAAGAACTTCCTGTTCACCGAGCGCGAGGCGCGCGTGCCGCTGAGCCCGGACGACGCCGCCGAGCAGGGATACAAGATCAGCGACAGGCTCACCGCGCCCTTCGAGCTGAACCCGTGCGGGCACCGGCGTGCCGTCGACCGCGGCCGGACGGCCGCCCGCACGATCAGCCACTGGACCACCGGGCCCAGCGAGTCGGCCGAGCAGCTCGTCCTCTACAGGAGCCCCCGGGCCGCCCACGCCGCGCTCACGGGCCTGCGCGCCGAGGCCGCGCGGTGCGCGCGCAAGGGCGACCCGTCGGCGCCCACGCTCAAGATCCAGTGGCGGACGACCAAGGTGAAGGCGGGGGACGAGGCCGTGGGCATGGGCTACCGGACCCGGCAGGACGGCAATGTGGACCAGACGGTCACGGGGGTCGTCGCGCGCCGGGGCAGCGCACTGATCATCTACCGGACCGACGAGGGCGACTACGACCCCGGCCGGCTCACCAAGAACGCCAGGAAGATGGCCGTCAAGGTCTGCGGCCTGCCCGGCGTCTGCTAGCCCGTCCGGCGCGAGGCCAACCGGTCCAGCAGGACGGGGACGACCGTGAGCGCGGCCAGCCCCGCGCCGATCCACGGGACGGCGGCGACCCCCGCCCCCGCGTCCAGCACGACGGCGGCCGGCACCGGCACCAGGCTGATGCCCAGCTGGAAGGCCGAGACCGTGGTGGCCCCGGCGAGCGCCGGCGCCCCCGACGCGATGGCGAACACCCGCCCGTAGACGGCCGGGTTCAGCACGAACCCGGCGACGCCGAGCAGCAGCACCAGCGGCACGACGGCCGCGACGTGCCGCCCGAGCAGGGCCAGCAGCACGGAGCAGGCCGCGATCCCGAGCGCCCCCGCCAGGAGCGCGTGGGTGGGCAGCCGGTCGGCGATGCGGCCCCCGACCGACAGCCCGGCGAAGGCCCCCACGCCGAACAGCGTCAGGATCACCGGCACCCAGACCCCGGGCACGCCCGTGACCTGCGTCAGGAACGCCGCCAGGTAGTTGTAGGAGATCATGTAGGCCGCGGTGCTCAGCAGGGTGACGGCGTACACGATCCACAGCTGCGGCCGGCGCATCGTGCGGAGCTCGCCGCGGACGCTCGCCTGCCCGTGCCCGCCGGTGGCGGGCAGCGCCACGAGCGTCAGGACGGCGCCGGCGACGGTGAGCGCGGTCACGGCCCAGAACCCGCCGCGCCACCCGGTGAAGTAGCTGATCATCGCCCCGGCCGGCCCGCCGGCGATCATCGCCAGGCTCAGCCCGCTGACGACCACCCCGGACGCGCGGGCGGTGCGGTCCGCCGGGACCAGCCCGATCGCGGTGACCGCCGCCACCGCCCAGAACCCCGCGTACGCCAGACCGGAGAGAAAGCGCGTGACCAGCAGCACCGGATGGCTGTCGGTGAGGATGCCGATCGCCACGCAGGCGGCGAAGGCCGCCTGGGCGACCACCAGCGTCGTCCGGCGCGGCCAGCGGAGGGTCATGATGGCCAGCGGCGGCCCGCCGATCACGACCCCCGCCGCGAACGCCGAGATCAGCCCGCCGGCCGAGGCCAGCGTGATCCGCAGGTCCGCGGCGACCGCTGGCAGCACCCCGGCGAGCAGGAACTCCGCGCTGCCCATCGAGAACAGGCTGAAGGACAGCAGGTAGACCCCCAGCGGTAACCTGCCGCGGGCGACCGCCGCCCGTCCGGTGGCCGTGGCGCTCATCGGTCCGCCCCCGCCGCGCGCAGGGCCGAGGTGAGGTATTCGTCCAGGACGTGCCGGGGAGCGGCTCCCGTCCAGGAACCGGCGGGCCGGCCGCCGGCGTACACCACGAAGGCGGGGACGGCGGTGATGCCGTGCCGGGCGGCCAGGCCGGGCTGGTCGTCCAGGTCGGCCCGGACGACGTCCACCTCGCCCGCGCGGTCGGCCGCCAGGCTCTCCACGATCGGGGTGACCATCTGGCACGGACGGCACCAGGCCGCCCAGAACTGGATCAGGACCGGACGTCCCGCCTGGAGGACGCGTTCGGTGAAGTTCTGCTCGGTGACGCTGCGCACCGAGCCGGGAACATGCGCGGGCATGACGAAGTCTCCTTGCGTGCGGGGGGGCTAACGAGCCAGGACGGACGTCGCGCGGCGCCGCTCGACGGCGTCCCGCACCTCTTCGTCCACCAGGTCGGCGTTGACGGCGGACGCGGCGGCCGCCCCCGTCCCCGCCGCCGTGACGACCTGCGCGCGCGGGTCGACGACGTTGCCCGCCGCCCAGACCCCGGGCACGCTGGTCCGTCCCGTCCGGTCGGTGACGACCCAGCCGGCGTCGTCCTTGTCGCAGCCCAGACGGGTGAGCACCTGGTCCTGCGGCACCATGCGCGGGAACAGGAACACGGCGGCGCGCGGCAGCACCCGCCCGTCGGTGAGCTCGACGCCGCGCAGCCGTCCGTCCTCGACGACGAGGTGGTCGATCGGGCCCTCGACGATGCGCACGCCGCGGGCCTCCAGCCGATCGCGGTCCTCCGGCGTCAGGTCGAGGGTGTGGGTGAGGAGGACGACGTCGTCGCTCCACTGGCGCAGCAGCAGGGCCTGGTGGACCGCCCCCGGATGCGTGCCGAGCACCCCCAGCGGCTGGTCGCCGACCTCGTGGCCGTGGCAGTAGGGGCAGTGCAGGACGTCCTTGCCCCACCGCTCCCGCACGCCGGGGATGGCGGGCAGCTCGTCGTACAGGCCGGTGGCGACCAGCAGGCGGCGGGCGCCGAGCACCGGACCGCCCTCCAGCCGCACCGCGAAGCCCGGTTCGACCTCCTCCACACGACCCCGGACGAACCGCACGCCGTACCGCTCGATCTCGGCCCGGCCGAGCTCCAGCAGGGTCGCGGGCGGCAGGCCGTCGCGGGACAGGAAGCCGTGCATGTGCGCGGCCGGGGCGTTGCGCGGCGCGCCCGCGTCGACCACGACCACCTTGCGGCGCGCGCGCCCGAGGAGCAGGGCCGCGCTCAGTCCGGCCGCCCCCGCGCCGACCACCACTACGTCGTACTCGGTGTCCTTGCTGTTCATCGCCGTAGTCATGGCGATCACCTCCGGCCCCGATGGTGCGACCCGGCACGCGGGGATGACAACTTCTGTTGCCATTTCTGGGAAATCGGAGGTGGAATGGGCCTCATGGAGCGGCAATCGCGGATCGACGCCACGCTGGCCCAGGTCGGCGCCCGGCTCAGACACCTCCGCACCCAGCGCGGCGTGACCCTGTCGGCCCTGGCCGAGGCCACCGGCATCTCCAAGAGCACGCTTTCGCGCCTGGAGTCGGGGCAGCGCCGGCCCAGCCTGGAGCTGCTGCTGCCGATCGCGGAGGCGCACCAGGTGCCGCTGGACGAGCTGGTCGGCGCGCCGGAGGTCGGCGACCCGCGCGTCCGGCTCAAGCCGGTGGTCCGCAACGGCCGGACCGTGCTGCCCCTGACCGCCCAGCCCGGCCCGCTGCAGGCGTGGAAGTCGGTCATCCCCGCCGACCAGAACCAGCCGCAGCCCGTCACGCACGAGGGCTATGAGTGGATGTACGTGCTCTCGGGACGCGTCCGCCTGATCGTGGGCGACCACGACCTGGTCATGGGGCCCGGCGAGGCCGCCGAGTTCGACACCCACCTGCCCCACTGGTTCGGCCCCGCGGGCGATCATCCGGTGGAGGTGCTCAACCTGTTCGGACGGCAGGGCGAACGCATGCACATGCGCGCCCAGCCCCGCCCCCGGCAGCCGTCCTAGAGGTGTCCGGTCACTGGCTGGTGCAGCGGGTGGGCCGCACCACGATGACCACCCTGCGCTCGGCGTCGCCGACGGGCCGCGCGTAGTCGAGGCCGTACCGCCTGGCCAGCACGTCGAAGAAGTCGCCCTGGGGGTCGGGTTCGACCCGCTCCACCGTGCCCCGCACCTCTAGGTAGCGGTACGGCTGCTCCGGATCGTTGACCGAGATCGCCACGTGCGGGCGGGCGCCGGCGTTGCGTCCCTTCTGCCGGTCGTTCGTGGTGGTGAAGCGCAGGAACTCGCCGTCCCAGATGGTCCACACGGGCGTCACCTGCGGGGTGCCGTCGGGCATCAACGTCGCCAGATGGACGTACAGGGGACGGGTCAACAGGTCGAGATGGCTCTCCGGAATAACGGACATGCCCGGAACACTATCAAAGCTTTTATGACCATAAGAGCTTTGAGTCCCTGCCGACTTGTAGGCTCCTGGCATGGACATGCCCCCGGAGGAGCGGCTCGGCCTCGACGTCAAGCGTGCCGAGCAGCGACTCATGGCGGCCAAGCACGCCGCGGTCAAGACCGCCGGACTGACCGTGCCCCAGTACGCCGCCCTGCTCGCCCTCCACGCCAACCCGGGCATCTCCGCCGCCGCCCTGGCCAGGGAATGCCTGGTCACGCCGCAGGCCATGAACGTCGTACTGAAGAACCTGCTCGAACACGGCCTGATCGAGCGTTCCCCCCATCAGTGGCACCGCACCATGCTGGAAACCCACCTCACGGACGCCGGCCGCGAGGCGCTGCGGGTGGCGGACCAGGCAGCCGTGATCATCGAACGCCGCATCTCCGCCGCCTTCACCCCCGAGGAACGCGCCACCCTCCGCACCCTTCTCACCCGCTTCACCGACGCGATCTGACCGGCCGCCAGGCAGGCTCCTCATCCGGCCGGGGAGCCACCGAGGATCAGGTCGGCCATCCGCAGCAGCCGGTCCACGTACGTCCTCGCCTCCCGGCCACGCGCTCGCCGCCGGATCCAGCGCAGGTCGCGGGCGCTGCTGACGAGCTGCTCGCGCAGCTGGTCGGTGAGCGGCTTACCCTCATTGCGGACGTACCAGAACATGACACCCGCGACTCCGTCGTCCGCCAGGACCAGGTCCGCGAACAGGTCCCGATCAGCCAGCCCGGGAAACGGAATGTGCCGATGCTCTTCCCAAAGCACGGACACCTCTTCGAACACCGCCGACGACACTTTGCCCACCCGCCAAAGATACGGTCACGGCTCCACAGAGGCACGGTCACCGCTCTACGCGAAGGCTCACCTGTGACCCGAGCTCGCGGAACCCGAGAGCTCGGGCCACCCGCCGCGACGCCTCCGGACGCGCCCGCCACTGCGGCAGCAACCCCGCACCGAGCGCGTCGGCCACCGCCGCCGACGCCACCGCCCGAGCCAGCCCCCGCCCCCGAAACCCCTCGGCAGTCAGTACGGACAGATGCGCCGCCGTGTCCAACCACGTCCGATACCCGGCGGCGGCGACCACCTCCCCACCCGCACGAACCACCCAGACCGCCGAACCGACCTCCGCCAGCCCGCTCTCGTCGGCATCCTGCTCGCTCACCGCCGCCAGCAGCCCGCCGACCTCCGGGTCCCCCAGCGTCAGCGGTTCGACATCCGCCCCGACATGGCAGGGAACGAACGCGTCGGCATCGACGTACGCGAGCGTCGCCGGCCCCAAGACCTCGCGCACCTCCAGCCGCTCGGAAAGCCGCGGAAGATCGACGCCGTCCCTACCGAGACCGCCGCGCAGGGCCCGACGCAACGGCTCGACCAACCCGGCATCAGGCACCGTGACGAGCGCCCCGCCGTCCAGCACGACGATCCCCGTCCACCCAGGCGGACACAACCCCGACCTGGCGGAGACCACCACCGCAACCTCGCCACGCCCAGGAAACACGCCAGGCACCCCAGCCAACCCGGCCCACAACCGCCCCGCCGATTCCCACACCACACTCCATGATCGGCTGTACGAGCAGCCGACGTCCACGGAGTTACGACGACTCCGGCTCGCGGGATGGTTGATGCCAATGAGTGAGACCCGCGATACCGAGGTGCGGTCGCGAAGGCGCCCAGCTCTCCCATCGAGCATGAACGCCCTCGTGAACCGCACCTTCGCCACAGCTAAGGCCTGGTACCAACCATCTAGTTGCTCTCTGGGCGCTGCCGAGGGCCGGGGCGGCGCAGGAGGCCGCAACGCGGCAGGCCACACTGCGGAACGGCGTCATGGGCGTTGATGTGGTGCCGCAGCCCGGTGATCTCGTCCACCAGGGCCTCGTAGTCTTGTCTCAGCTCAGCCTGGAAGGTGACGAGTTCGGTCATCATCAGAACAATGCTGATCATGGTGAGGTCGTCCGCGGTGCGGGTGCTCGTCTCGAGCGCCTTGACCCGTAGCATCACCTCAAGGATCTGCGCCTCTAGGTTCACGGCTCCTGCCTGTTCCACGCAGGGAAGAAGATGCCGCACCGGTGGCCCGGCGCGTGCTCTGACGGGAGCACAGTGACAGATGGAAGGCAAAGAAGCCGAGCCACGGTCCGACACGAGGTGTGCTTCTTTCTCCCACCACCACGCGTCTTTCCTCCCGGGGATGCGGTTTCTCACCAGCCCCCCGACCACAAACACCGCCGAACAGCCGGAAAGCGGGATAAGCAGACAGGCACACGGATCTACAGCCGGCTCGCGCCCGTCACCGACGCCCACCGCCCGCCCGGGCCACGCCCCCCTCACGTCTCGGGCCCGCCCCGGCCAGAGTCCCTCAACCTCGCCGAGCCCCTTCGGGCCAGATCACCCGGACGGACATCCCCCGCCGCCGAGCCTCGGCCACCACGTCAGCCGTGCCGCCATGACCTCGGGCCGGCTGCCCGTCCCAGACGGCGAACAACACATCGGCGTCATCCAGCATCCGCTCACTGGCCGCCATGTGGGCCTCCGCGGTGGACTCCGCGAACTCCAGCCGGTGAGCCCGGCCCGCCCGGCCCAGCAACTCGTCGTACGCGGCACGGCACTCGTCCGGCAGCCCGTCCCGATACCGCTCGGCCGGGATCACGACCTCCAGCACACCGCCGAGATCGAGTACCGCACGAGCGAAGATCTGGTCGGCCCCGTCCGCCAGACAGGACAACCCACCGAGGTCGGGAAGGCACTCCACAAGAGCCTCACGTATCGCCCGATCGACCAGTACAGCGGTCTCTCCCGGCAAGCCCCTGTGCCCCGACACAGCGACGCGCACCATGATCACCTCCGGGCGCCGGCAGCCGGTTCCCTTACAGGTGGAACCAGTGAATCCGCCGACAAGTGGTACAGACGAAGCAGGTCGCGTCTCGGTTGGCCCAGTCCAGGCCCATGAAACTCATTCCGGTCGTCTGCAGCTTCCACTGACGGGACTCGAAGATCTCGCTCTGGCATGTGTCGCACCTGAGGTTCTGCCCGTGCGGGAGCCTTACGGTGGTGGCCTCGTCCATGTTCACGATGCTATGCGAGACGATCCGCCGCGGCTCAGCAGAAACAGGTCCGGCACCGGCCGACCGAGATTGTCGGTGCCGGACTCTACGCTTCGCGCCCATGACCAGAGAAGAGTCTCCCGTCACGCACACGAAGCGGATTGATGTGGAGGTCGCAGACTGCGGTCAGGTCTATCTCCTGGACGAGGGAGACCACGAGCCCAACGGCAGGCCAGAGGACTCGCCGGCCCACTCGGTCGGCCTCGTCACAGCAGAGGGAAGAGGCTTCGCCAGCCTGAACATCGCCACACTTTGGGGGCTGATCCCCTTCACCGTGACGGTCGCCGACCAGGATCCGGGCGCTGACCTTGACGGCTATGAGGACATCGTGGAGATCAGTTTCGACTCCCCGTCGGGCCAGGTTTTCTTGGCCGGATGGCTCATGGATTGGGACGACGAAAAGGCGCACGACCTTTCCCCGTTGCTTTCCGGTCCCGGCACATACCGTCTGCGATATCACGTCCGAGGAATGGCCGAAGAGCGCTGCTCCGTTGATGACCACTACCTTCAGATATGGCCTGCGGCACAGCACGATCCGGCCGTACTGAAAACCACGAGTATCCCCTTCCAGCACATGCTGAAAGCCGACAGGGCCGCGGGGTGAGTGAGAGAACGGCGCCACTCTCTCAGGAGAGTGGCACAGTGGGCATCAGCTATCGAGAAGGAGTTGAAAGACGATGGGTGACCACTTCGAGCGGATCGTCGATGTCGAGGTGACCGGCCAAGAGGCTGAGTCGCTCGCAGAGCGGGTGGTCGACTGGATGGTTGCCGAAGGGCTGATCACGCGCGAAAGGTCCAGCGACGGCATGTACAGCCTGCAAGTGGACGACGGCTACGAGCCCGGCCCCAACTGGCAACGAGCAGTGGCTGATTCCTCGGACCCGACGTGGATACCGGGCCCGGTGGCGGTCATCGTCGGGCGGGATCACCACGTCGGAGGGCAGGGGATGAGCGAGGCGGACTCCGCGACCTGCCCACGATGTGACGCGACGACTGTGATCATCGACTACCCGAACGCGTGGGAGGCCGACCAGGCGGCTTGGCAGCCGTTCAGCGACGGCATCGACACCTGGAAGGAGACCGGTGAAGGGAATGTCACCTGCTCCTCATGCGGCGCCTCCGTTCCGGTCACCGAGTGGCAGTTCGGGTCCGGTTTCGACCTCGGGGCGCTCGCATTCGACTTCTGGGGATGGCCACCTCTCAGCGTCAGCTTCCACACGGAGTTGAGCAAGCAACTGGGACACCGCATAGAGGTACAGTCAGGCAAGTTCTGACCCCAGCCACAAGCGCTGAACCGGGTGACGACGCCAGCAGCCGGGAGTGACCGCGCCCCCGCCCGTCCTGGCACAGATCTGACACGCCCCAGAAGGCCTCACAGCCTTCGATCAGCCGGGGCTGAGGAACGAAGCCTCGGACCGTCGCCCCACGGCGACCAGCCCAGCCGCAGCGTTCGGCCGGAGGACGGGGTGCGGCGGCGCGCCGTACCTTCGCCCTGACCTACTGGTAGGCGCCCAACTTCACGAAGCAATGACTACCTACTCGGTGTCCTTCGGGTGTCGAGGTGATGCGTAGATCACCCAGACGGTACGAGTGGTGTCATCGATGACGTACCGCACACGCCCACCGCTGGTGATCTCGAACTCCCACTGCTCCAAATCCTGCCGTTGTGACGATGGGATGCGAGATCGCCACGTAGACGATGTTGTCGATAACGACTGGCACCCGTGCGCGGATCAAGGCGCAGGATCTCGAAGCATCGACGGGTATTGGCCAACGCATGGCGGCACAGTTCCTCCCAGCCGCGGACCGCCTCGCCGGTGCCGAACCGGACATCCCATTCATCGTCAGGGGGCGGGACCGTAACCCTGTCACCCCGCTTCGGGCTCAAACGGAAACCTGCACCGGCCCGAAGTCGCCGCTCGTGGCCTTACGAGCCTCGGCATAGTGGGCAGGATCCGCCTTGATCCTCGCAGTGGCTCGCCAGCCCGCTATGACCTCTTGGCTGGTGGCGTCGACATCCAGTTCAGCCGCGTCGGAGAGCGCCTCGACCAATTCCAGCGTGAAGGCACGCAGTTCGGTGGACGACAGGTGGCGAACCCACGGGAAGACCTCTGGCATGGCGATGACCAGGGCGCGCGCGGTGGGATCGTGCTTGATCAACGCAAGGAACAAGCGCGAGGCGGTGGCCAGCGTCCGTTCCCGCTCTTCCTCACGATCAGCTGCGGTGAGGTAGAAGTCCGGAGCGTCTCGATGCGTGACACGTACCCGTCCAAGACGTGCGGCCCGTTCCGCGACCGCTCGCGGATTCCTCGACAGATCAGAGAAGGTCACTGCGTCGGCATGACTAGTGCTCACTCCCGCAGTCTATGTCAGAACACAATCTGATGTCCGTCGTCAGTCCCGAATGTACGCCGCCCCCTGCCGAGCAGTCCTGGCGTACATCGTCGCGGAGGAGTCAGCCAGCCGTCCGCGGCGGCCCCGCGGATGAGTTTCGGCGCCCGACCGGTCAGAGGGTGAGCAGGTCGAGGGGGCCGAGGTCGCGGACGGTCTGAGCGAGGGCGCGAATCAGAGCGTTCTCCGCTTCGGTCGACCACACCAGTGCGAACTTCAGCGGATCGTCGTCCCGGAGCGGCAGGTACGTGATGTCGGGCCGGAGGTAGTACCGCCTCATGTGGTGGGCGACGAGACTGACGGTCTCCCCGGTGGTGACCAGGGAAAGGATCTCCTCGGTGTTGAGCGCCAGGGGGCCGCGCTCGATTCGATGGCTCACAGGAGTCCGGGTCGGGAGGAAGCCGTCCGCCCAGTAGTCGGGCCTGGACGGAGTGTCCACGTGCGGGAAATCGGCGAGCATCTCCACCAGGCCGGTGGCGTGCCGGGTGAGTTCGTGATCGGCGGACACGGCCAGCAGGCGCGGGTCCGTGAACAGGACCGGCCCCGTGGTCAGGTCGGGTTCTTCAACGGGCAGCCACGCGACGAGGACGTCGATGTCGCCGCGCCGCAACCCGGCGAACGGATCGGCGAAGGGGGAGATGCGGATCTGCAGCTTCCACTGGGGGTGGTTGCTGCGGAACGTGTCCCAGTAGCGCCGCAGGTCGTGCGAATTGTGCGGGATCACGCCGACGCGCAGCACGCCGGTGATGCCCTCGGCGGCCAGCCTGGCTCGGCGCATGCTCTCCTGGAGGCCGCTGTACATCGGCCAGAGATCGTCGCGGAGCTGCCGACCGAGCGGCGTCAGCCGTACCGACCTGGGGTCCGTTCGACGAGCGGGGCGCCGATCTGGCGTTCCTGTTTCTGGATCGCCTTCGTGATCCGGGCCGGGGTGACGTGCAGTCGTTCGGCGGTGCGGCTGCTCTACCCCGACGACATCCTCTTCGACAAGGTGCTGGCGTACGCCAAACAGCACCGACCCGCCCTGCTGCCCGAGCTCACCCGGCTGTACGACGGGCTGCGCCCCACCACGAAAAACGCCGGCGAGTACATGAGGCTGGCGCTGGCCGTACCCCTGGAGACTCGGCAGGACAACGCCGAGCGGGCCACCCAGGCCCTGAAGCTCCTCCAGAGGGAGGGCGCCGACCGATGGACGCTCCAGCACGCCCGCGCGCTGTCGCAGACCTTCACCGACTTCGCCTCCGACCAGGCCAGCGCGGACGGCCGCCGCCAGGCGGCGATCTACCGGAACCAGGTGCTGGCCGACAACGTCGCCTGGTGGAACCGTGTGACGGACGCCAAGATCCAGGTGTCCGGGCTGAACGCGCACCTGAGCTACACCCCGATCGACACCACGTACGTGCCGGCCCCGATAGGCGGCGAGCTGCGCGAGCGGCTCGGCGACCGCTTCGTCACCGTCGGCACCAGCTTCAACCAGGGCGGCTACAACTTCCTCAGCTCCGACGGCGCCTGCCCCGACGGCGTCAAGCCCGCCGAACGGCCGGGTACGTACAAGGGCTGGGCCCCCGCCGCGGGCCCCGACTACAACAAGTACGTCCTGGACCAGGTGCGCCACCGCGACTTCATGCTGGACACGCGGACAGCTCCGCGGACGGCTCGGACGTGGCTGGCGCAGGCCCGGCCCACCCGGCTCATCGGCGGCGGTCGGCGAGCTGGCCCGCCAGCTCACGTGGTCCGAGGAGCCTGTACAGCTCTATCACTACCGAGATAGAGATGGGGTCGAAGTCGACGGCATACTCGAACGAGCCTCTGGCGAGATCATCGGCATCGAAGTCAAGGCGACCGAAACCGTACGTGCCGATGACTTCAGAGGCTTGCAGCATCTGGCCCGCAAACTGGGCGACCGGCTCATGGCCGGGTACGTCCTGTACGCGGGCCAGGAAACGCTCCCATTCGGGGACCGCATGCGCGCTCTTCCACTATCCGCATTGTGGACCGCGTCTTCCACGTCCTGATGGACGGGCTCATGTGTCCCCGAAGGCGGGCCGCTCTGGCGGCACGGCCCGCGTTCGGCAGGTCAGGCTTCGCCGGAGGTCAGACCGACGGGGCAGGCCACACCCGTGCCGCCGATGCCGCAGTAGCCGTTGGGGACCTTGTACAGGTACTGCTGGTGATAGTCCTCGGCGTAGTAGAAAGGCTTGGCCTGGGCTATTTCGGTGGTTATGGTGCCGTAGCCGGCCTGGGTGAGGACCTGCTGGTAGGCGGCGCGGGACGTCTCCGCCGCCTTCTCCTGCTCCGGCGAGTGGTAGTAGATCGCCGACCGGTACTGGGTGCCGGTGTCGTTGCCCTGGCGCATGCCCTGCGTCGGGTCGTGGTTCTCCCAGAAGACCTTCAGCAGCTCCTCGTACGACACCTGGGCCGGGTCGAACACCACCCGGACGGCCTCGGTGTGCCCGGTGAGGCCGCTGCAGACCTCCTCGTACGTCGGGTTGGGGGTGTAGCCGCCCTGGTAGCCGACGGCGGTCGTCACCACCCCGGGCGTCTGCCAGAACTTGCGCTCGGCCCCCCAGAAGCAGCCCAGCCCGAAGTCGGCCACCTCCAGGCCCGAGGGGTACGGCGGGGCGAGCGGAGCGTCGAGGACCGCGTGCCGCGCGGGCACGGGCATCGCCTCCGAGCGGCCCGGCAGAGCGTCCTCGGGACGGACCATCGATGTCTTGTTGCCGCCGAACAGCCAGCCCATCGTGCCACCTCCATCAGGTGTCTCCACCCTACGCAGCGCCGCGGGCGGCGGCGTGACGTGGGTGGCGGGATTGCGCCTACACAACGCCCGAACAGTTAAGGATGCCTAAACATTCCCGTATAGTGACACACATTTGTATTTAAGCTGGTAAGGCCCGAAAATGGGTTACATGCCTGACCTTCGGCGCGGTGTGCTGTTCGGGATCGCCGCCTACACCATGTGGGGGCTGTTCCCCCTGTACTGGCCGCTGCTCAAACCGTCCGGAGCCGTGGAGATCCTGGCTCATCGGATGGTCTGGTCCCTGGTCGCCGTCGCCGTCGTGCTGGCCGTGCGCCGGCATTGGAGCTGGTTCAGGGAGCTGGCCCGGCAACCGCGCAAGCTCGTCCTGCTGACGATCGCCGCCATCGTCATCACCGTCAACTGGGGCACCTACATCTACGCGGTCAACACCGGCCACGTGGTCGAGAGCGCCCTCGGCTACTTCATCAACCCGCTGGTCAGCGTGCTGTTCGGGGTGCTGGTGCTGCGGGAGCGGCTGCGTCCGCTGCAGTGGACGGCGGTCGGCTTCGCGGCGCTGGCGGTGGTCGTGCTGACCCTGGACTACGGCAGGCTCCCCTGGATCGCGCTCACGCTCGCCGTCAGCTTCGGCGTGTACGGGCTGGCCAAGAAGCAGGCGAACGTGGCCGCCACCGAGAGCCTGGCCGTCGAGACGCTGGTGCTGCTGCTGCCGGCGCTCGGGTACCTGATCTATCTGGAGTTCGCGGGGCAGGCCACGTTCGGGCAGCAGGGCCTCGGGCACGCGCTGCTGCTGGTGGGGGCCGGGATCATCACGGCCGTGCCGCTGATCTTCTTCGGCGCGGCGGCGATCCGGGTGCCGCTGAGCACCGTCGGAGTGCTGCAGTACATCGCGCCGATCCTGCAGTTCATCGTGGGGGTGACGATCGCCGGCGAGGTCATGCCGCCCAGCCGGTGGATCGGGTTCTCGATCGTGTGGCTGGCCCTGGCCATCTTCACCTACGACAGCCTCCGGGCGGCACGGACGGCCGCCCGGGTCAGGCGGTCAGCCCGAACGCTCGACCACGTAGTCGCAGAGAGCTAGGAACGCCGCCCTGGCCGGGATGTCGGGCAGGGCGGAGAGGTCGACGCGGGCCCGGTCGACCCACGCGGTCAGCTCGGCGCGGGCCCGCTCCATGGCCGGGTGGGCCCGCAGCAGGGTGAGCGCCTCCTCCACGTGCTCCTCCGGCACCGGGCCGGACAGCAGCTCGGTCAGCCGCGACTGCTCGCCGCTGGTGAGCGCGTAGAGGACCGGCAGGGTATGGACGCCCTCGCGCAGGTCGGTGCCGGGGGTCTTGCCCGACTGGGCGCCCGAGGAGGCCACGTCGAGCAGGTCGTCGCCGAGCTGCCAGGCCACCCCGACGGCCTCGCAGGCGCGGCTCAGCCGCTCCTCGACGTCGGCGGGGGCGCCGGACAGCAGCGCGCCGAACCGGCCGGAGGCGGCGATGAGGGAGCCCGTCTTGTCGGCCAGGACGCTCAGGTAGTGGCCGACGGGGTCCTCGCCGTCGCGCGGGCCGATCGTCTCGCGGATCTGCCCCTGGACGAGGCGGGAGAACGTCTGGGCCTGGATGCGGATGAGCTCGGGGCCGAGGTCGGCCAGGAGGTCCGAGGCCTGGGCGAACAGGTAGTCGCCGGTGAGGATCGCCACGGTGTTGTCCCACCGGGCGTTTGCCGAGGGCGAGCCCCGGCGCACCGGGGCCTCGTCCATGACGTCGTCGTGGTAGAGCGAGCCCAGGTGGGTCAGTTCGATGACCACCGCGCCGGGCACGACACCCGGCGCGGACGGGTCGCCGAACTGGGCCGCGAGCAGCACCATCAGTGTGCGGAACCGCTTGCCGCCCGCCTCGATGAGGTGCTTGGACGCCTCCGTGACGAAGGCGTCCTCGCTCTCCACCGACGAGCGCAGGAGCTTCTCGACCGCGGCCAGTCCGGTGGCCACGTCCTGCGCCAACCGTTCGTCCTCGATGGGAAGGTCAACCACGGGCGGCGCAGACATACGAGATCCCCTTATCTAATGAACAGAGCCGAAGCGGCGTCGTTGGCGACACCGAGGAGGGTCTCCGGGTAGAGCCCCACTCCTACGGTAACCAGCAGGGAAACGGCGATGACGGCCACGGTCCCCATACTGGGCACCGAGATCGCCGGGCCGTCGGCCGCGGGCTCGCTGAAGAACATCAGCACGATGACCCGGACGTAGAAGAAGGCGGCGATGGCCGAGGCCACCACGCCCACCACGACCAGGCCGGCCATCCAGCCGCCCATCGAGTCGCCGGGCTGCGTGCCGCTGTTCAGCGCGGCCGCGAACACGGCGTACTTGCCGAAGAAGCCGCTGGTCAGCGGGATTCCGGCGAAGGCGAGCAGGAAGAAGGCGAACACCCCGGCGAGCACCGGCGACCGCTTGCCGAGCCCGGCCCAGCGCGACAGGTGTCCCGCCTCGCCGCCGGGGTCGCGCACCAGCGTGACCACCGCGAACGCGCCGACCGTGGTGATGCCGTAGACCGCCAGGTAGAACAGGATCGACTTGAGCGACTGGGCGTTCTGCCCGGCCGAGCCGAACGTCGCCATCACGCCGACGAGCAGGAAGCCCGCGTGCGCGATGGAGGAGTAGGCCAGCATGCGCTTGATGTCGGTCTGCGTGATCGCCAGGATCGAGCCGACGATCATCGTCAGGGCCGCGACGGCCCACATGACCGGCCGCCAGTTCCAGTCCAGGTTGCCCAGACCGACCCAGAACACCCGCAGCAGGGCGCCGACGGCCGCGACGAGCGTGCCGGAGGCCATGAGAGCGGTGATGGGGGTCGGGGCGCCCTGGTAGACGTCGGGCTTCCACGCCTGGAAGGGCGCGGCGCCGATCTTGAACAGCAGGCCGACGCCGAGCAGCGCGAGCCCGGCCATGAGCAGCGGGTCGAGCAGCGCGCCCTTGGCCAGGGCGGCGTTGATCCCGGGCAGCGAGACGGTGCCCGCGTAGCCGTAGATCATGGCGGTGCCGTACAGGAAGAACGCCGAGGAGAACGCGCCGAGCAGGAAGTACTTCATCGAAGCCTCCTGCGACAGCAGGCGGCGCCGGCGGGCCAGGCCGCACAGCAGGTACAGCGGCAGCGACATGACCTCAAGGGCCACGAACATCGTCAGCAGGTCGTGCGAGGCCGGGAAGAGCAGCATGCCGCCGACCGCGAACAGCACCAGCGGGTAGACCTCGGTCTGCCCGGCGCCGTTGTCGGCCGCCTCGGCCTCCTCCTCGTCCGCGCTGCCCGGCACGGCCGCCGCCGAGGCCACGAAGTGGCCCTCGTCGTTGATCAGCAGCACCGACACGAACGACAGGACGATGATCACGCCCCAGATGAACAGGGCGGGACCGTCCACCGCGACCGCGCCCATGGCGGCGGCCTGGGTGGGCACGCCGCGCATGACCTGCAGGATGACCAGCGCGAACGCGCCGATCAGGCTGAGCAGCGTGAGCGGGACGTGGATGGACTTGCGCAGGTAGCGGGGCGCGAACGCCTCGACGAGCACGCCGATGCAGGCAGCGCCGAAGATGATCAGCAACGGCGCCAGCGTGCCGTACTCGATCGTCGGCGCTGGGATGACGTCGTTCACTGACCTGTCCCCTTCTCAGCGATGGTGGCAGTGGGCACGTGCACGTTGGTCAGCGTCTGCTGCACGGACGGGTTGATCACGTCGAGCAGCGGCTTGGGGAAGAAGCCGAACCCGATGATCAGCGCGACCAGCGGCGCCAGCACCCAGATCTCCCGGGCGTTGAGGTCCTTGAACGCCTTGACCGGCTCGGCGGTCGGACCGTTCAGGGTGCGCTGGACCATCCACAGGATGTAGACGGCGGCCAGGATCACGGCCACCGCGGAGATGATCGCGGCTACCGTCAGCGCGCCGGAGCCGTGCGCCTCGCTGGAGTACGTGCCGATCATCACCATGAACTCGCTGACGAAGGACGACAGTCCGGGCAGCGAGAGACCGGCCAGACCGGCGACCAGGAAGAAGCCGGCGAGCACCGGGGCGACCTTCTGGACGCCGCCGTAGTCGGCGATGAACGGCGAGCCGCGCCGGGCGATGAGGAACCCGGCGGCGAGGAACAGCGCGCCCGTGGCGAAGCCGTGGTTGACCATGTAGAGGGCCGCGCCGGACTGGGCGACCGACGACATGGCGAAGACGCCGAGCACGATGAAGCCGAAGTGCGAGATCGACGTGTAGGCGATGAGCCGCTTCATGTCGGTCTGGCCGATGGCCACGATCGCGCCGTAGATGATGCTGATGACCGCCAGGACGACGATCGGCATCGTGAACGCCTTGGCCGCGTCGGGGAACAGCTCCAGGCAGAAGCGGAGCATGCCGAACGTGCCGACCTTGTCGAGCACGCCCACGAGCAGCACGGCGGCGCCGGCCGGGGCCTGGGCGGCCGCGTCGGGCAGCCAGGTGTGCACCGGCCAGAGCGGCGCCTTGATGGCGAAGGCGATGAAGAAGCCGCCGAACAGCCACTTCTGCGTCGTCGGGTCCTTGATGGCCCCGACGAGCGGCTCGAACATGAACGTGCCCTTGTTCGCCAGCACGTACAGGCCGATGACCGCGACCAGCATGAGCAGGCCGCCGAAGAGCGAGTACAGCAGGAACTTGACGGCCGCGTACGACCGCTGGGCGCCGCCGTACGACCCGATCATGAAGTACATCGGGATCAGCATGGCTTCGAAGAACACGTAGAAGAGGAAGACGTCGGTCGCCGCGAAGACGCCGATCATCATCGTCTCAAGGACGAGCAGCAGCGAGAAGTACGTCTTGACCGACCGCTTGGGCGTGATCAGCGTGCCGTCCGAGGTCCTGACGCCGTCGGCGTCGTGCCAGGAGGCCAGGACGACGATCGGCACCAGCACGACCGACAGGGCGATCAGCACCAGGGCGACGCCGTCGACGCCGACCCCGAACTTCACGCCGAAGCTCGGGATCCAGTCGTACTCCGCCTTGAACTGGAAGCGCTCGCCACCGGGCTTGAACCCGGCGGCCATGACGCCCGTCAGCACCATCGTCAGCAGCGAGACCGCCAGCGTGACCTGCTTGGCCAGCTTGTCGCCGCCCTTGGGAAGCAGGGCCACCACGATGGCGCCCACAACGGGCACCGCCATGAGTATCGGGAGCCAGGGTGACATCAGATGTTCCCAACGAGGAGCAGGGCGCCGGTCAGCAGGGCGGCACCGATCAGGATGGACAGCGCGTACGTTCGCGCGAAGCCCGTCTGGAGCCTGCGCAGGCGACCCGAGCTCCCGCCGATGCCTGCCGCCAGACCGTTGACCAGCCCGTCGACGCCGCGGTTGTCGAAGAACACCGCGATGCGGGTCAGCCACTGGCCGGGACGCATGAACAGGGACTCGTTGAGGGCGTCGCCGTACAGGTCACGGCGGGCGAACGTGGTGAGGAAGGAGCCGCGCGGCTGCACCACCGGCACCTGCGCGCGGCCGTAGCGCATCCACGCGTAGGCCGCGCCGACGGCCACGAGCACGAGCGTGGCCAGACCCACCGTCGTGGTGCTGAACACGTGGAACGACGGCAGCTCCTCGGGCAGGCCGACGGCCGGCGAGAGGAACTTCATCAGGCGGTTGTCGTTGATGAGGAAGTAGCCGAGGACGACCGAGCCGACCGACAGCAGGATCAGCGGCAGGGTCATCACCGCGGGCGACTCGTGCGGGTGTGCTTCCTTGTCCCAGCGCTTCTCGCCGAAGAACGTCATGAAGATCATGCGCGACATGTAGAAGCCGGTGATGCCCGCGCCCAGGACGGCCAGCCAGCCCATCCAGGCGCCGTGCTCCATGGCCGTCTCGATGATCCCGTCCTTGGTGTAGAAGCCGGACAGGAACGGGAAGCCGATGATGGCGAGGTAGCCCACCATGAACGTGACGAACGTGATCGGCATGAACTTGCGCAGGCCGCCGTACTTCCTCATGTTCACCTCGTCGTTCATGCCGTGCATGACCGATCCGGCGCCGAGGAACATGTCGGCCTTGAAGAAGCCGTGGGCGATGAGGTGCGCGATGGCGAAGGCGTAGCCCGCCGGGCCGAGGCCCGCGCCGAGCATCATGTAGCCGATCTGCGACATCGTCGAGCCGGCCAGGCCCTTCTTGATGTCGTCCTTCGCGCAACCGATGATCGCACCGGCGAGCAGCGTGGCCACACCGACGATCGTCACGACCAGCGAGGCGACGTCGGACGCCTCGAAGAACGCGCCGGATCGCACGACCAGGTAGACGCCGGCGGTGACCATGGTCGCCGCGTGGATCAGGGCCGAGACCGGGGTCGGGCCCTCCATGGCGTCGAGGAGCCAGGACTGCAGCGGGAGCTGCGCCGACTTGCCGCACGCGCCGAGGAGCAGCAGCAGTCCGATCGCCGTGAGCGTGCCGTCGCCCTGACCTGAGACGACCGCGTGCGTCAGCTTGCCGAAGCTCAGCGTGCCGAACGTGGTCCAGATGATGAACATGCCGACCAGCAGGCCGAAGTCACCGACGCGGTTGACGACGAACGCCTTCTTCGCCGCGACCGCCGCCGAGGGCTTGAACTGCCAGAACCCGATCAGCAGATAGGACGCGAGACCCACGCCCTCCCAGCCGATGAACAACCCGACGTAGTTGTCGGACAGCACCAGCAGGAGCATCGCGGCGACGAACAGGTTCAGGTACGCGAAGAACCTGCGCCGGTGCTCGTCGTGCGACATGTAGCCGATCGAGTAGATGTGGATCAGCGATCCGACACCGGTGATCAGAAGGGCGAAGCTGATCGACAGCGGGTCGATGAGCAGCCCCATGTCGACCATGCCGGGGATGAACTCGTACAGATGCACGGCCTGGCGACGCTGATCGTCCCCGAGTCCGAGGATTTCGAAGAACGCCAGCACAGCCACGACGAACGAGGCGAGGGACATGGCCACGCCCAGCAGGTGGCCCCACCGGTTGGTGAACCGGTTGAACACCAGGAGGATGAACGCCCCCAACAAGGGGAGAGCGATCATCAACCAGGAGACCCCGATCGCGCCACCGGCGGTGTGCTGGACGATCTCAGCAGGAGATTCCACCAGTCACCTCTTAGTACTTCAGCAGGTTGGCGTCGTCGACGGACGCGGACCTGCGGGTTCGGAAGATCGTCACGATGATGGCCAGGCCGACGACGACCTCGGCCGCGGCCACCACCATCACGAAGAACGCGATGATCTGGCCCTCCAGGTTGCCGTTCTGCCTGGCGAAGGTGACGAACGCGAGGTTGCAGGCGTTGAGCATGAGCTCGACGCACATGAACACCACGATCGCGTTGCGCCTGATCAGCACGCCGAGCGCGCCGATCGCGAACAGCACACCCGACAGGATCAGGTAGTGGGTCGTCACTTGGTCACCTCGTTGGTCGTCTCCTCGGCGTCATCCTCGGCCGTGTGCTTGATGGCCTCGGCGAGCTTCGGGTCCTCGGGGAGGTGGCCGTGCTCGACGTCGTAGCGGGCGATGTAGCGGTTGACCGACGACTCGGCGACCGAGCCGTCGGGCAGCAGCGCCGGCATGTCGATGGCGTTGTTCCTGGCGTAGGTGCCGGGGCCGGGCAGCGGCGAGGGACGCTCGCCGAGGAACCGGGCGCGCGAGAGGTCCTTCTGCGTGACCTTCTCGGTGAACTTCTCCCGGTGCGCCAGGACCATCGCGCCCAGGGCGGCGGTGATCAGCAGGGCCGAGGTGACCTCGAACGCGAAGACGTACTTGGTGAACAGCAGCAGCGCGATCGAGCGGACGTAGCCGCCCTGCGCCGTGGCCTGCGCCAGGCCCGCCTCACCGGAGAAGATCGCGTTGCCCACCGCCAGGATGATCAGGACGGCGAAGCCGAGGGCCGCGAGGGCGCCCCAGAAGCGCTGGCCCCTCAGCGTCTCCACGAAGGAGTCGGAGGAGTCCACGCCCACCAGCATGAGCACGAACAGGAACAGCATCATGATGGCGCCGGTGTAGACGATGATCTGCACCGCGGCGAGGAAGGGCGCGTCCTGGACGGCGTAGAGCACCGCGAGGCAGAGCATCACGGTGCCGAGCATCAGCGCTGAGTAGACGGCCTTCCTGTTGAAGACCATGCCGAGCGCCGCGCCGACGGATACGACGGCGAGAACCCAGAATGTGATGGTCTCACCCATTGGTTCGTCCCAGCCGGTAGTAGTCCTCTTCGGTCTCGCCGAGACGCATCGGGTGGGGCGGCTGCTCCATGCCCGGCGTCAGGTCCGCGAGGAGCATCTCCTTGGTGTAGATGAGGCTCTCGCGGCTGCTGTCGGCGAGCTCGTACTCGTTGGTCATGGTGAGCGCGCGGGTCGGGCAGGCCTCGATGCACAGGCCGCACAGGATGCACCGCAGATAGTTGATCTGGTACGTGCGCCCGTAACGCTCACCCGGCGAGAAGCGCTCCTCGTCGGTGTTGTCCGCGCCCTCGACGTAGATCGCGTCCGCCGGACACGCCCACGCGCACAGCTCGCACCCGACGCACTTCTCCAGCCCGTCCGGCCAGCGGTTGAGCTGGTGACGACCGTGGAAGCGAGGAGCCGTCGGCTTCTTGACCTCCGGGTAGTTGGTCGTGACGGGCTTCTTGAACATCGTGTGGAAGGTGACCCCGAAGCCCTTGACGGGGTTCAGCCAATCAGTTAGTCCCACTGGGAATCTCCTTGTGCTGCACCCCGTGGTAGTGCGGCAGATCGAGCGGCGGCACAGGGAAGCCGCCGGCCGTCGGCTCGTCGGACAGTTGCTCGAACTCGGCCTCCACCTCGGCCTTGCGCGCCTCCTTGCGCCGCTGGTTGACGGTGTCGAACCGCATCCAGATGGCCAGCGCGCCGACCACGATGACCGCGCCGATCACGATGCCGACCGTCTTGTTGCCCTCGTTGACGACCACGTTGCGAGCCGCGGCGACGAGCAGGATCCAGGCCAGGTTCACCGGGATCAGCACCTTCCAGCCCAGGGACATGAGCTGGTCGTAGCGCACGCGCGGCAGCGAGGCACGCACCCACACGATGAAGCTGAAGGTCAGCACGAACTTGATGAAGAACCACAGCACCGGCCACCAGCCCGTGTTGGCGCCGTCCCACAGGGAGATCGGCCACGGGGCCCGCCAGCCGCCCAGGAACAGGGTGACCGCGATGCCCGAGGCGGTGAAGGTGTGCAGGTACTCGCCCATCATGATGAGGGCGAACTTCAGGGACGAGGAGTACTCGGTCTGGAAGCCGCCGACCAGCTCACCCTCGCCCTCGGGGAGGTCGAACGGGATTCGGGCGGCCTCGCCGAACATGCAGATCACGTAGATCACGAACGACGGGATCAGCAGGAAGACGAACCAGCCCTGCTCGCCCTGCGCCTTGACGATCTCGGAGGTGGACAGCGTCCCGGCGAACAGGAAGATCGCCACGAACGACAGGCCCATCGCGATCTCGTACGAGACCACCTGCGCCGCCGACCGCAGACCGCCCAGCAGCGCGTACGGCGAGCGCGACGACCAGCCGGCCAGCACCACGCCGTAGACCGAGATGGCGCCCATGGCCAGCATGAACAGCACCGCCACCGGCAGGTCGACGAGCTGCAGCGGCGTCTGGACGCCGAACAGGTTGACCATCGGCGCGAACGGCACGATCGAGAAGGCCAGGAACGCCGGCACGACCATGATCACGGGGGCCAGCAGGTAGAGCACCTTGTCCACGGTCCGCGGGAAGATGTCCTCCTTCAGACCCATCTTGATGCCGTCGGCCACCGACTGGAGCAGACCGAACTTGCCGGCCCGGTTGGGGCCGTAGCGGTGCTGCATCCGCGAGATCAGCTTGCGCTCGTACCAGACGCCGAACAGGATGCCCAGCATCAGGAAGGCGAACAGCATCACGGCCTTGATGATGGTGATCCACAGCGGGTCCTTGCCGAAGTCGGCGAGGGTGGGATCGGCCGCGAGAACGTGGGTCATGATGCGCTCCCGATCGTGACGATGTCGCCGGCCAGCGCGCGCAGGTCGCGCGTGACCGAGCAGCCGCCGGAGTTCGCCGGCACCCAGACCACCCGGTCGGGCAGGTCGGCGACGCGGACCGGCAGCGTGACCGCGTTGGGGCCGGGGCCGCCGACGACGAGCTTGTCGCCGTCGATGACGCCGATCTCGGCCGCCGTGGCCGCCGACACCAGCGCCTCGGTGGCGCGGGCGGTGCCGGCCAGGTACGGCTCGCCGTCCTGGAGCCTGCCCTCGTCGAGCAGCAGGTGCCAGGTCGCCAGCAGCGCCTCGCCGGCCGCCGGGGCGGCCTGGGCGCGGGTGGCGGTGCTCGGCGCGGCGACGCGGACCCCGCGCCAGGCGCCGAGGCTGGCCAGCTCGCGCCGGACGGCCTTGGCGTCCGGCAGGCCGAGGTGCACGTCCATGCGGTCGGCGAGGTTGCCGATGACGGCCAGGTCGCTCTGGAGGCCGGGCACGCGCAGCGGCGCCTCGAACGAGCGGCCCCTGCCCTCCCAGTTGACGAACGTGCCGCTCTTCTCCTGCACCGCCGCGACCGGCAGCACCACGTCGGCGCGGTCGGTGACGGGGCTGGCGCGGATCTCCAGGCTGACGATGAACGGCGTGTTCTCCAGCGCCTCCAGCGCGGCGGCCGGGTCGGCCAGGTCGTGCGGGTCGACGCCGGCCACGACCAGCGCGTCGATCTCGCCGGCGCGGGCGGCGGCGATGATGCCGTCGGTGTCGCGGCCGGGCAGGGCGGGCAGCGAGCCCACGTTCCAGACCCTGGCGACCTCGGTCCTGGCGGCCTCGTCGTCCACGGGACGGCCGATCGGCAGCAGGTTGGGCAGCGCGCCGGCTTCGAGCGCGCCGCGCTCACCGGCCCTGCGCGGCACCCAGGCCAGCCGGACGCCGGAGCCGGCGCCGAGGCGGACCAGGGCCGACAGTGCGCCCGGCACGGTGGCCAGCCGCTCGCCGGCCAGCACGATCGTGCCCTCGGCCAGCGTGCCCACCAGGTCGCCGATCGCGTCGGCCTCGGCGCCCGGGGCGGTGGCGATGAGCGTGCCGCCCATCTTGGCCAGCCCGGCGGAGGCGAACGGCGCGATCGCGGTGACCTTCAGGCCCTTCTTCTGCCACGCCTTGCGCAGGCGCAGGAAGACGATCGGCGACTCCTCCTCGGGCTCGAACCCGACGAGCAGCACGGCCGGAGCCTTCTCAAGGTCGGTGTAGCTGATCTCGATGCCCTTGCCGGCGACCGCGTGCGCAAGGAACTGCGCCTCCTCGGCGGAGTGCGGACGGGCGCGGAAGTCGATGTCGTTGCTGCCCAGCGCGACCCGGGCGAACTTGCTGTAGGCGTAGGCGTCCTCGACCGTGACCCGGCCGCCGACCAGCACGCCGGCCCTGCCGCGGGCGGCGGCCAGCCCCTCGGCGGCGACCGCCAGCGCCTCCGGCCACGAGGCGGGCACGAGCACGCCTTCCTCGTTGCGCACCAGAGGCGTCTTGAGCCGGTCGGGCTGGGTGGCGTAGGAGAAGGCCCAGCGGCCCTTGTCGCAGTTCCACTCCTCGTTCACCTGCGGGTCGTTGCCCGCCAGGCGGCGGGTCACCCGGCCGCGCCGGTGGTCGGTGCGCAGGGAGCAGCCCGACGCGCAGTGCTCGCACGCGCTCGGCGTGGAGACCAGGTCGAACGGGCGCGCCCGGAACCGGTAGGCCGCGCCGGTGAGCGCGCCGACCGGGCAGATCTGCACCGTGTTGCCGGAGAAGTAGGAGTTGAACGGCTTGCCGTCGGCGACCCGGACCTGCTCCTTGGCGCCGCGCTCGAAGAACTCGATGAGCGGGTCGCCGGCGATCTGGTCGGAGAAGCGGATGCAGCGGGCGCACTGGACGCAGCGCTCACGGTCGAGCAGCACCTGCGTGGACAGCGGCAGCGGCTTGGGGAACGTGCGCTTCTGCTCCTGGAACCGCGACTCGCCCTGGCCGTTCGACATGGCCTGGTTCTGCAGGGGGCACTCGCCGCCCTTGTCGCAGACCGGGCAGTCGAGCGGGTGGTTCATCAGCAGCAGCTCCATGGCCCCGCGCTGCGCCTTCTCGGCGACCGGCGAGGTGAGCTGGGTCTGCACGACCATGCCCTCGGCGACCTCGATCGCGCAGGACGGCTGCGGCTTGGGGAAGCCGCGGCCGTTGCCCGCGTCGGGGATGTCGACGAGGCACTGGCGGCAGTTGGCCGCCGGGTCGAGCAGCGGGTGGTCGCAGAACCGGGGGATCTGGATGCCCAGCAGCTCGGCGGCCCTGATGATCAGGGTGCCCTTGGGGACACTGACCTGGAACCCGTCGATGGTGAGGGTCACCAGGGTGGTTTCTGTTTCTACGACGGTCACTGCTCACCCCAGAGAGTGGACTTCTTCGGGTCGAACGGGCAGCCGCCGATCTCGAAGTGCTTGAGGTACTCCTCGCGGAAGTACTTCACCGAGGAGTGGATCGGGCTGGTCGCGCCGTCGCCGAGGGCGCAGAACGAGCGGCCGAGGATGTTGTCCGCGATGTCGGTGATCGTGGACAGGTCCTCCTCGGTGCCCTGGCCCTTCTCCAGGCGCTTGAGCACCTGCTTGAGCCAGTACGTGCCCTCGCGGCACGGCGTGCACTTGCCGCAGGACTCGTGGGCGTAGAACTCGGTCCAGCGCAGCACCGTGCGGACCACGCAGGTGGTCTCGTCGAAGATCTGCAGCGCGCGGGTGCCGAGCATCGAGCCCTTGGCGCCGACGGCCTCGAAGTCGAGCGGCACGTCGAGGTGCTCGTCGGTGAAGATCGGCGTGGACGAGCCGCCCGGGGTCCAGAACTTGATCTGGTGCCCCTCGCGGATGCCGCCGGCCATGTCGAGCAGCTCGCGCAGCGTGATGCCGAGCGGGGCCTCGTACTGGCCGGGCCTGGTGACGTGGCCGCTGAGGGAGAAGATGCCGAAGCCCTTGGACTTCTCGGTGCCCATCGAGGCGAACCAGTCGGCGCCGTTGCTGATGATCGAGGGAACACTGGCGATCGACTCGACGTTGTTCACGACAGTCGGCGAGGCGTACAGGCCCGCCACGGCCGGGAACGGGGGCTTGAGTCGCGGTTGACCTCTGAAGCCCTCCAGCGAGTCGAGCAGCGCCGTCTCCTCGCCGCAGATGTACGCGCCGGCGCCGCTGTGCACGACGAGTTCCAGGTTGTACCCGGAGCCGAAGATGTCCTCGCCCAGGAAGCCCTTCTCGTACGCCTCGCGCACGGCCGCGTGCAGCCGGCGGATGACGTGCAGCACCTCGCCGCGCACGTAGATGAAGGCGTAGTTGGCCCTGATCGCGAACGCGGTGATGATGACGCCCTCGACCAGCGAGTGCGGGTTGGCCATCATCAGCGGGATGTCCTTGCAGGTGCCCGGCTCCGACTCGTCGGCGTTGACGACGAGGTAGTGGGGCTTGCCGTCGCCCTGCGGGATGAATCCCCACTTCATGCCGGTGGGGAAGCCCGCGCCGCCGCGGCCGCGCAGGCCGGAGTCCTTGACCGCCTGGATGACGGCGTCGGGGTCCATGCCCAGCGCCTTCTTGGCCGCCTTGTAGTCACCGCCGTAGCCGTCGAGGGTGAAGGAGTCGGCCTGGTCCCAGTTGGCGGTCAGGACCGGGGTCAGTGTGGTGCTCATGCCTCGGGGGCCTTCCATCCGTTGGCCTTGGCCACCTTCAGGCCCTCCAGCGAGGGGCCGGCGGCCGACGGGCCGTCGCCCGCCAGGTCGTCGGGCAGGCCCGCGAGCACGCGCGAGGCCTCCTTGAAGGTGCAGAGCTTCTTCGGTCCGCGGGTCGGCCGCACGTCCTTGCCGTCACGCAGGTCGTCGACGAGCTGCTTGGCCGAGTCGGGGGTCTGGTTGTCGAAGAACTCCCAGTTGACCATCATGACCGGGGCGAAGTCGCAGGCCGCGTTGCACTCCAGGCGCTCCAGCGAGATCTTGCCGTCGCCGGTGGTCTCCTCGTGGCCGACGCCGACGTGCTCGGACAGCTCGTCCCAGATCTCGTCGCCGCCCATGACGGCGCACAGCGCGTTGATGCAGACGCCGACGTGGTAGTCGCCGGCCGGCTTGCGCTTGTACATCGTGTAGAAGGTGGCCACGCCGGTGACCTCGGCCTTGCTCAGGCCCAGCATCTCGGCGCAGAACTCCTTGCCGTCGTCGGAGACGTAGCCGTCGGCCGACTGCACGAGGTGGAGCAGCGGCAGCAGGGCGGACCGCGTCTTGGGGTAGCGGCCGATGATCTCCTTGGCGTCCTGTTCGAGACGCTCGCGGACTTCCGGTGAATAAGTCACCGGTCCACACCTCCCATGACGGGGTCGATAGAAGCCACCGCGGCGATCACGTCGGCGACCTGGCCGCCCTCCGCCATGGCGGGGAAGCCCTGCAGGTTGCAGAAGGAAGGCTCGCGGAAGTGCACGCGGTACGGGCGGGTGCCGCCGTCGCTGACGACGTGCGCCCCGAGCTCGCCCTTGGGCGACTCGATGCTCGCGTACGCCTGGCCGGCCGGGACCCGGAAGCCCTCGGTCACCAGCTTGAAGTGGTGGATCAGGGCCTCCATCGAGCTGCCCATGATGTGCGCGATGTGGTCGGGCGAGTTGCCGAAGCCGTCGGGGCCGAGCGCGAGCTGCGCGGGCCAGCCGATCTTCTTGTCCTCGATCATGACCGGGTCGCCCTTGAGCGGGCCCGCGATGCGGTCGAGAGCCTGCTCGATGATCTTGAGCGACTCCTCCATCTCCCGCATGCGCACGAGGTAGCGCGAGTAGACGTCGCAGCCGCGCTCGGTGGCGACCTCGAACTCGTACGTCTCGTAGCCGGAGTAGGGCTGCGACTTGCGCAGGTCCCAGGGCAGCCCGGCGGCGCGCAGGATCGGGCCGGTGATGCCCAGCGCCATGCAGCCGGTCAGGTCGAGGTAGCCCACGTCCTTGGTGCGGCGCACGTAGACGGGGTTCTCGTCGAGGAGCTTGCGGATGTCCTTGATCCGCTTGGGCATCTCCTTGAGGAACTCGCCCACCTTGTCCACCGCGCCCGCGGGCAGGTCGACGCTGACGCCGCCCGGCCTGACGTAGGCGTGGTTCATGCGCAGACCCGTGATGTACTCGAACAGGTCCATGATCATTTCACGGTCGCGGTAGCCGAACAGGAACGGCGTGGTCGCGCCCAGCTCCATGCCGAACGTGCCCATCGCGACCAGGTGCGAGGCGATGCGGTTGAGCTCCATCATCATCACGCGGATGGCCTGCGCCCGCTCGGGCACGCGGTCGGTGATGCCGAGCAGCTTCTCCACGCCCATGCAGTACGCGGTCTCGTTGAAGATCGGCGAGAGGTAGTCCATGCGGGTCACGAACGTGGTCCCCTGGGTCCACGTCCGGTACTCCATGTTCTTCTCGATGCCGGTGTGCAGGTAGCCGATGACGCTGCGCGCCTCGGTGACCGTCTCACCGTCGAGCGTCAGGACCAGGCGGAGCACGCCGTGCGTGGACGGGTGCTGCGGGCCCATGTTGACGACCAGGCGCTCTTCCTCGGTGTCGCGCGCGCCGCCGACGACCTCGTCCCAGTCTCCGCCGGTGACCGAGTAGACCTTGCCCTCTGTCGCCTCGTCATAAGCGGTGCTCATGAGTAAGACCTCCTCTGGTCCGGCGAGGGGATGGTGGCGCCCCGGTACTCGACCGGGATGCCGCCGAGCGGGTAGTCCTTGCGCTGCGGGTGACCGTCCCAGTCATCCGGCATCATGATCCGGGTGAGCGACGGATGGCCGTCGAAGACGATTCCGAAGAAGTCGTACGTCTCCCGCTCATGCCAGTCATGACCAGGGTAAACGCCCACGGTGGATGGAATGTGCGGGTCGGTGTCCGGTGCGCTGACCTCCAGGCGCACGCGCCTGTTGTGGGTGATCGAGCACAGGTGGTAGACGGCGTGCAGCTCCTCGCCCTTCAGGTGCGGGTAGTGCACCCCGGAGACGCCGAGCGACAGCTCGAAACGCAGGGCCGGATCGTCGCGCAGCTTCTGGGCGACCTCCACCAGACGCTCGCGGCGGACGTGCAGGGTCAGCTCGCCGCGGTCGACCACGACGCGCTCGATGGCGTCGTCGAGGGCGAGGGCGTCGACCAGCTCGTCGAAGTAGCCGCCGTACGGGCGGGGCGTGGAGATCTGCGGCGCCCGGCGGACGACGAGGCCGCCGTAGCCGGAGGTGTCGCCGGAGTCGTGCGCGCCGAACATGCCGTGCCGGGCGACGGGCGCCTCGGGGACGGCCGGGACCGAGGCGGCCTCGGGGGCCTCCCCGCTCTCCGGGCTCCCGGGAAGGTGGTCGGGCGAGGTCACTTTCCGGCCCCCTGGTCGATCAGCGGCAGCGTGCGCAGCGCCCGCAGTTCGAGGTCCTCGATCTGCTTGGCGCGGTGAGCGCCGAACTTCATGTTCTGGATCTTGTCGTGCAGCTTCACGATCGCGTCGATCAGCATCTCGGGCCGCGGCGGGCAGCCGGGCAGGTAGATGTCGACCGGCACGACGTGGTCGACGCCCTGCACGATGGCGTAGTTGTTGAACATGCCGCCGCTGGAGGCGCACACGCCCATGGCGATGACCCACTTGGGCTCGGCCATCTGGTCGTAGATCTGCCGCAGGACGGGCGCCATCTTCTGCGACACGCGCCCGGCGACGATCATGAGGTCGGCCTGGCGGGGAGACGCCGAAGCGCGCTCCATGCCGAAGCGCGCCAGGTCGTAGTGGGGGCCACCGGTGGCCATCAGCTCGATGGCGCAACATGCGAGGCCGAACGTGGCCGGCCACACCGAGCTCTTCCGCGCCCATCCTGCGGCGGCTTCGACCGTGCTGAGGATGAACCCGCTGGGGAGTTTCTCTTCAAGTCCCATTTTCAGTCCCAGTCCAGACCCTTGCGGCGCCACACGTACGCGTATGCGACGAGCACGGTGACGATGAACAGCAGCATCTCGACCAGCGCGAACAGCCCGAGGCCGGACGCGATGACGGTGCCCGCGTCGTTCTTCAGCGGCGCGAAGGAGACCGCCCACGGGTAGAGGAAGATGATCTCGATGTCGAACACGATGAAGAGCATCGCGGTGATCATGTATTTGAGCGGGAACCGTCCGCCACCGACCGGCTGGGGCGTCGGCTCGATGCCGCATTCATAGGCGTCAAGCTTGGCGCGGTTCCAGCGCTTGGGTCCGGTGAAGGGAGCGATGGCGACCGAGAAGATCGCGAAGCCCCCCGCGAGAACGGCGAGCACCAGGATGGGCACGTAAAGGTCCATCGCTACGCCTCCTCTGGAGTCGCCGCGCGCGCGGGCGCGCAGCTTGATGTGTCTGTCGTGGGAATCATGCTGGTGGGGCGACCTTCGAGAGAGCGTTGATGATCATGTCGGACGCATCGCCTCGCCGGTCGGTGAGATTACCAAGGAGCTTGAGCGCGAAGCGCATCAGCCTCGGGTGTGGCAGGCCGTGCCTGGTCCCGAAGCTCATCACACCCGGCTTCCCAATCGCCTCGACGAACAACCTCCCTAGTGTGAAGTAGCCGCCGTAGGCGTCCTTCATCACCTGGGGGTAGGTCCTCAGGATCCGCTCGCGCTGTGCGGGAGTGGTGTCCTTGAGTGCCTTCGCGATGATCTCGGCGGCGATCTCGCCGGTCTCCATGGCGTAGGCGATGCCCTCGCCGTTGAACGGGTTGATGGACCCGCCGGAGTCACCCACGAGGATAAGACCCCGGGTGTAGTGCGGCTGCCTGTTGAAGGCCATCGGGAGAGCGGCGCCGCGGATGGGGGCCGTCATGTTCTCCTCGGTGAAGCCCCAGTCGGCCGGCATGGCCCTGCACCAGCGCTTCAACAGGTCGCGGTAGTCGATGTTGCCGAACTGGGCGCTGGTGTTGAGCAGCCCGAGCCCGACGTTGGCGGTGCCGTCGCCGACCCCGAACACCCAGCCGTAGCCGGGCAGCAGGGTGTCGCCGTCCCACAGCTCCAGCCAGGTCTCCAGATAGTCGTCGTCGTGGCGGGGGCTCTCGAAGTAGGTGCGGACGGCCACGCCCATGGGCCGGTCCTCCCGCTTGTGCAGGCCCATGCCGATCGCCAGGCGGGTGCTGTTGCCGTCGGCCGCCACGACCACCCGGCTGCGGTACGTCGCGCCGTCCTTGGTGCGCACGCCGACGATGTGCCCGCTGCGGTCGTCGAGCACCGGCCCGGTCACGGTGACGCCCTCCATGAGGCGCACGCCGTTCTTGACCGCGTTGGCCGCGACGATCTGGTCGAAGTCCTTGCGGGTGCGGACCAGGCCGAAGTCGGGGAAGCGCTCCAACTGCGGCCAGTCGAGCTCGAAGCGGAGGCCGCCGCCGACGACGCGCAGGCCCTTGTTCCTGATCCAGCCGGGCGCGTCGATGTCGACGCCCATGTTGAGCAACTGCTTGACGGCACGTGGCGTCAGGCCGTCGCCGCAGACCTTCTCGCGGGGGAACCTGGTCTTCTCCAGGAGCAGCACGTCGAGACCGGCCTGAGCGAGGTAAAAGGCGGTTGCGGAACCGGCGGGACCGGCGCCGACGACGATGACGTCGGCGTCAGCCTGTATGGCTGGTGGCACGGTCACTGGACTGTCCTGTCCTACACGCTCGAAGGCCTCGGGGTCTTGCGCCTTCGTTCCTTTGTGAACCCCTTCACAAACTTGTCGGCCCGCAGTCTACTGCTTTTCCTGTACATAGTGGCAGTCGGGGTACGGATCCTGGACACAAGAAGGCCCTCCGTCGTCAACGAAGGGCCGGGCACGGGAACGTCAGACTTCGAACTCGGCGTTGCGCACTCCGCCCGAGGGGTCTTTCGAGTCACGCGACAGCACGTCGCCGGTCGCGCTCCGGGCGAACTCGACGCACTCGCCGGCGGCCGCGCCGAGACTGCTCCTGCGCCGACCGCCCGGCGAGACAGTGGGGCCGCTCATCGGACGGACTACCTCCCGAGTCTCATTGGTCTGGACCAATGACGGTAGCCAACAGAAGATCGGCCGGACCTGCAAGACACGCCGCGATAACCATGTCGTTACGATTGATCTGCCGACGACGCGATGAATTCGCGCGATTCCTCCTCGTCCATGGCGGTTTCCCGAAGCGGTCCATGGCGGTGTCCCGAAGCGCCGGCGCGGCACGGCCTCGTCGAGCGCGGTCGAGCAGCGCAGCGGCGGCTCCTCCGTCAGCAGCCGGCGGGGCTCCTTCCGAGAAATCGAGAGATATGCCCACAAAGTGCGATGACAATCCTCGCCCCTGGTTTCGTCCCGGAAAGAGGCCCTGTCGTCATCCCGGCGGGAATTCCCTCCGGCACATCCGCAGAGTGGCCCGCATAACCGAGAACGGGCGGAAAGCCGGAAAACGATTTCAGGAACTCCCGCCATGGCCGCCCGCCCGCGGCTCAGGCGGGCTTGAACGCCCGGTGGACGGCGACGATGCCCATCGTCAGGTTGCGCCAGGCGACCCGCTCCCAGCCGGCGTCGCTGATCGTCCGGGCCAGCGCCCGCTGGTCGGGCCAGTCCCTGATGGACTCGGCCAGGTAGTCGTAGGAGTCGTCGTTGGAGCCGAACACCTTGGCCACCTTGGGCAGGGCCCTCATCAGGTATTCGCGGTAGACCAGGTCGAACGGCCCGAACGTGACGTGCGAGAACTCCAGGATCACCAGCCGGCCGCCCGGCCTGGTCACGCGGAGCATCTCGCGCAGCGCCTGCGAGGTGTCGTGCACGTTGCGCAGCGCCACCGAGATCGTCACCGCGTCGAAGACGTCGTCGGCGAACGGCAGCCGCATCGCGTCGCCGGCCACGAACGGGATGCCGGGCCCGCTCAGCGCGTTGCCGCCGTGCCGCTGCACGCCCGTGCGCAACATGCCGAGGGAGAAGTCGGAGGCCACCGCGCGGGCGCCGAGGCCGGTGAAGCTGTCGGTGGAGGTGCCGGTGCCGGCCCCCAGGTCGAGCACGACCTCGCCGGGCCCCGCGTCGACGGCGGCGGCCACGGCCTTGCGCCAGAGCCTGACCTGCCACAGCGAGGCCACGTCGTTGACCAGGTCGTAGCGCCGGGCGGTGCGATCGAACATCGCGGCGACCTCGTCCGGCTGCTTGTCCAACTGAGCGCGCGTCATGCGGACAAGAGTACTCAGGCGGCCCGTGCGGTATTCGCCGGGCGTTACGGCCTTTGACCAGCCACCACCGGGCCGCCGGCGAGCCCGGCCCTTACGGCAATTGACGCAAAGTAGCGGCACCGCTACCGAACGTCTGCTAGTTGTTGGTGAATGCTTGCCCGTGTCGCCCTTGCGGCGATCATCGCCTCGGCCCCCGTCGCGCACTCCCGCGTGGTCTCGGCCGACCCGGTCGACAACACCCCCCACGTCCTCGACGGCATCGTCAACGCCATCGCGCTGGTCGGTGGCACCGTCGTCGTCGGCGGCTCGTTCAGCGAGGTCAGCGACGCCGGGCGCACGTACACGCTGCGCCGGGCCAACCTGTTCGCCTACGACCTGGCGACCGGCCGCATCCTGCGCGGCTTCGCGCCGTCCGTCGCCGGGCCGGTCTACGGGCTGGCCGCCGGCGACCACGGCACGGTCTACGTGGGCGGCGCCTTCCCCGGCGTCAACAACGTGGGCGCCCGCGCGCTCGCCCGGATCAACGTCGCCGACGGGCAGCTCGTCGACGGCTTCATGCCCCGGATCGACGGGGGCATGGTCACCACCGTGGTCAGGAACGGCTCCAGGCTCTATGTCGGCGGCGACTTCGTCCGGCCGCGCGTCGCCCTGGCCGGGCTCGACGCCGCGACGGGCGTGGCCGACCCCGGCTTCGCCGTCACGCCGGGCGAGCCGCTCACGCCCAGGGTGAAGGTCCAGGCCCTCGCCCTGTCGGGCGGCCGGCTGGCGGTCGACGGCTCGTTCACCACGCTGGGCGGGCGGTCCCGGCCGCAGCTCGGGCTGATCGACGTCAGCGGGCCCGTGGCCAGGGTCGCCGACTGGCGCACCGAGGTCTACGCCCAGCGCTGCGCGGAGGCGTTCCCCTCCTACGTGCGCGGCCTGGACTTCGCACCCGACGGCCGCTCCTTCGTGGTGGTCACGACCGGGGGCCCGAAGGGCCGCATGTGCGACACGGCCGCCCGGTTCGAGACGTACGCCGCAGGCTCGGACGTCAGGCCGACCTGGACCAACGCCACCGGCGGCGACTCGCTCTACGCGGTGGCGGTCACCGGCTCAGCCGTGTATGTCGGCGGCCACCAGCGCTGGCTGGACAACCCGCAGGGCCGCGACTCGGCCGGCCCGGGAGCGGTGCCCCGCGAGGGCATCGGCGCCATTCATCCGCGTACGGGAAAGGCGCTCGCCTGGAATCCCGGCCGGGAGCGGGGCATCGGCGTGAAGGCATTTCTGGCGCACAAGAGCGGCCTACTAGTCGGTAGTGACACAACGCGACTCGGACGGGAGTACCATGCCCGGATTGGCATGTTCCCCCTGCCCTAGTCGTCCTGCGGCTCCGGCCGGTCGATCCGGCCGCTGAGGCGTGCGCTGACGGCGTCACGCTGCCTCGACAGCAGCACGTAGCTGGCTATGCCGCTGATCACGAAAGCGGCTGCGAGCAGGAACAGCGGGTTTTGCAGGCCGACGAGGTACAGAACACCCAGGGTCACGACAAACAGGCCGATCCGCGACGCGGTGTAAACGAGAACGGGATGCACGGGTTCGAGGTTACTCGTCCCTGCGTAGCGGTCGCTCTTCGCATCGGACGCGAGCGCTGCTACTGTTCCCAGTAAGGGTGTTTCGTAAAGAAACACCCACGAGAGCCCCAAAGAGGCTCTATCATATAACAATCGGGCAGTCAGCTGATAACAACCCGTGATCTTTGTCGAAAACCACGGATAAATCAGGCTTCGCTCGACACACTGGTTACCTGTCCGCCCGCTGGCAGGAAGCGGGATGCGAGGGGGAGAGATTGGTGGAGAGTAGCAGCGAGCGTCTGCTGACCCCAGGAGAGGTTGCCGCCCTCTTCCGGGTAGACCCAAAGACGGTTACGCGCTGGGCTGCGGCAGGCCGCATCAGCAGTATCCGCACCCCCGGAGGGCACCGGCGCTTCCGCGAGTCGGAAGTGCACGCCCTTCTTCGAGGCGAGGACGTTCTCACGGCCGACAGGCCAGCAGGTGAGTCCCCGCGCGTCTGACGTTCCGTCTAGTCGGTGATCCTGAGATCCGCCAGGATCACCGCTGGCGGGACCTCAATCCGCCTCACGTCGTGAGGCCGTGGTCGAGCGTGCCTGCGGGCCACACTTCCCGACGGCAGGCACGGGGCGGCGCCAACCGCCGACCGTGGCTGGCGCCGATCCTTCTCAGGCGTCCTCCTGGCTGGCCTTGAAGGCCAGGAACTCGCGTTCGAGGTCGTCGTTCTCCTCTTCCCAGCGACTGCGGCGCTCGGCCGCCTCCTCCTCGGTCAGCGACTCGGGCAGCCACTTGTCGTAGTCGGGATCGCCGGGCTGCACGTCCACGTACGCGTTGCCGATCAGACGCCCGTCTTCGCTGGTCAGGCTCTGCGGCACGCGCAGGGTCCCGTCAGCGAGCCGGATGACGTACATGGCTGATCACCTAGATTCCGTAGCGCCGGTTGAAGAAGAGCATGACGTCGAGCGCCATCCGTGTGTCGCCGCCGAGCATGTCGACCAGGGCCGGGCGCTGGCGGGCGGCGATGGCGGCGAAGGCGTCGGCGAAGAACTCCTTGCGGCCCAGGCCGTTGCCCTGGCGGTGGAAGGTCGAGGCCAGCTTGGGGAAGGCGTTCTCGTAGAGCCGGACGAACTCCGGCGAGTCCGACACCCATTCGCCGTGGAACGAGTCCAGGTCGTCGATGGCGTGGCCGACCTCGTGCATCATCACGTCCGGCGTGGGTGAGGGGCGGTCGCCCACCACGATCTTGCGGTCGCCGTACGCGCCGGCGCAGATGTCCCAGGTGGCCCGGCCGGACGGGAGCGGCGCGCCGCGTAAGTAGCCCATGTCGTCGAGGTCGGGGACGCCGCCGGGGCCGACGTAGATGCCTTCGAGGCCGGCGGCCAGCAGCTCCTTCAGCCGGTCGGGCAGCCGGGCCAGGCTCTCCACCGCGCGTACGGCGTCCCTGGAGGGCGGGCCGTGCCGGGCGTCCCACTGGCGGTGGAGGATCTTCTCCAGCTTGCCGCAGTGGCGCAGTCCGTCGCCGATGGAGGGGGCCTCCGGCCTGTTGGGCTGGGCCCTCGGCGGCGTGTCGTCGAGCTCGAAGTCGTACCAGGTGTAGCGGGGGCGTTCGGCGACGGCGGCGGGCAGGCGTGGCGCGCGCTCGCGCAGCGAGAGGCCGTCCCAGGTGACCTCGCGCCGCTGGGGGCCGCCGGGACGGGCGAACCGCTCCGGCTGCTGCTCCCTGCGCCGCTCGGCGCCCTTGAGCTGCTCTCTCGGGGCCTCCGGGCGGCTCTCCTTCCGCCGGGACCAGAAGGAACGGTCCGCGTCCGGAGGAGCCTCGTCACGCCGCGAGAACAGGTACGACCCGCGGCGCCACCAACGGCCGCGCCGATGTCGGCCCTTGTCGTGAGAAAAGGCCATCGCACCCCTTCACGCCGCGTCCATGGCGAACCGGGTTCCACGGTACGACGCCGATCTTCCCGAGTCATCCGAAACGGGACATCGTCCGACACGATCACGTCGCGGATGGCTTACAGTTCGGGCATGGCAGGTGTTCTGATCGGCCTGGCGTTGCTGGCCTTCTGGCTCTTCTCGCTCTTCGACGTCATCACCGCACCCGAGGAAGAGGTCAGGAACGTACCAAAGGCGCTGTGGGTGCTCATCGTCGTGCTGGTCCCGCTGCTCGGCGGCGTGATCTGGATGCTGCGCGGGCGGCCCAGGGCCGAGCGCGACCCGTGGCCGGTGCCGCCGGGCCCGGGCGCGCCGAAGGGCCCGGACGACGACCCCGACTTCCTGAGAGATCTCGACCGGCGGATGCGCGGCGAGGACTAACCGCTGACGTCGGCGTAGCTGTGCAGGCCGGAGATGAAGATGTTGACGCCGACCAGGTTGAAGATCAGGCACCCGAACGCCAGCAGCTGCACGATCATGGCGGCCCTGCCCCGCCAGCCGGCCGTCACCCTGGCGTGCAGGTAGGCCGCGTACGCCACCCAGGTGATGAACGACCAGACCTCCTTGGGGTCCCAGCCCCAGTAGCGGCCCCAGGCGCGGTCGGCCCAGAGCGCGCCGGCGATGACGGCGAACGTCCACAGCGGGAAGGCCAGCACGATCGCGCGGTGGGCCACCCGCTCCAGGTCGTCGCGGCTGGGCAGGCGCGACAGCCCCTCGCCGCGCACCAGGAACAGCACGCCCGACACGCCGGCCAGCGTGAACAGCCCGCTGGCCAGGATCGCCGCGGTGACGTGGATCGCGATCCAGTACGAGTTCAGCGCCGGCACCACGGGCCCGGCCGCCGTGTAGAGCACCTTGACCGCGAACCCGAGCCCGAGCGTGGCGGCGATCATGACGAACGCGCCCAGGAACCGCACGTTCTGGCGGACCTGGGTGAACAGGAACGCGGTCACGGCGGCGAAGCAGATGGCCACCACGAACTCGTACATGTTGCCCCACGGCCACCGGCCGACCGCCAGGCCGCGGGTGATGATGGCGCCGAGGTTGGCGGCCCACCCGATCCAGGCCAGCACGAGCGCGACCCGCCCGGCCCTGGCCCCGCCCGCCATGACGGGCACGGGATCGGCGACGGGCGCCTCGGCCTCGGGCGCGGCGTCGCCTTCGGAGGGGGCGCCGACCGTGACGGGCTGCCGGGCGGCCCGCTTCACGGCCGCCTTGCCCAGGACGGCCCTTCCGAAGGCCAGCTCCATCGCGAAGCCCACCATGGCGATGATGTAGAGCAGGACGGCGCCGACGACGAAATTGTCGCTCAGCCCGGCCAATTGCTCAGCGGACATGCTGTTCTCCTGCTGATAGAGCCTTGACGATCTCGGCGAACTCCTCGGCGAAGCCCGCCGCGGAGCCCTCGGTACGGGTCAGGCCGCCCACGTCGACCCGCCCTTCCCTGACCCGCACCCAGACCCGCCGGCGGCGGATCATCAACGACAGCGCGATGGCGACCACCGCGACGGCCGCGGCGATCAGCGCGGGCACGCGCCCGGGGTCGTAGGCGGTCTGGAGCGTGATCCACTCCTTGACGCCGGTGAACTCCAGCTTCCCCGCCCCGCCGGGCAGCTCGGTGGACTCCCCCACCGACAGCGGCTTGGTCGCGAACGATCCCCGCACGACGGGCACGACCTTGCCGTCGAGCTCGTCCGGCAGGATCTTGTAGACCGACTGCGGCTTGCCCGACCGCATGCCGAGGTCGCCCACGTAACCGCCGAGGAGCTGCACCTGCGGCTGGAGCTCGCCGGGGAAGGCCGAGGCGTAGTTGCCGTCGGTCAGCGGCACGCTGGTGGGCAGGAAACGCAGCAGGAACCCGAGCTGGGACGGCTGCGCGTCGGGCGCCTTGACGACGCACGACGAGGTCAGCGTGGCCTTCTGGTCGATCAGGCAGGCCACGGGCCCTTCGTAGGCGACCTGGCCCTTGCCGTCGGTGACCTTGAAGACGGGCGCGTAGCCGTGGCCGATCAGGTACGTCTGCGTCCCGTCGACCTCCAGCGGGTCGTTGACCTTGAGCTCGTAGTCGCGGGCGGGCGCGCCGGGCTCGTCGTGCACCTTCAGGTAGGCGGAGTAGTCGAGCTCCTGGCCCTTCTTGTCGCCCTCGACCTGGTAGGTGGCCTTGAAGTCGGTCAGCTCGAACGAGAACGGCTGGAGCGACTCGGCCGAGACCCGGCTGCCGGGGATGAACCTGTCGTAGGCGGCCACGGTGTTGGCGAAGCCGTCGCCCTCGACGACCAGGACGTTGCCGCGGTAGCCGTACAGGGAGCCGAAGCCGACCGCGAGCAGGATGCCGATCAGCGCGACGTGGAAGAACAGATTGCCGGTCTCGCGCAGGTAACCCTTCTCGGCGGCCACCCAGCCGTCGCCGGTGACGACGCGGAAGCGCATCTTGCGCAGCCGCCCGGCGGCCTCCTCCACCGTGAGGTCGCCCTCGAAGGAGTCGGAGTGGGGCAGCCGGGACAGGTTCTTGGGCGCGGCGGGCGGCTTGCGGCGCAGCTCGCGCAGGTAGGTGGCGGTGCGCGGGATGATGCAGCCGACGAGCGAGGTGAACAGCAGCAGGTAGACGGCGGCGAACCAGACCGAGGTGAACACCTCGAAGAGCTGGAAGCGGTCGTACCACTCGGCCAGGGTGGGGTTCTGCTGGTAGAGCTGGGCCACCTTGTCGGGTTCGACGCTGCGCTGGGGCACCAGCGAGCCCGGGATCGAGCCGAGCGCCAGCAGGAAGAGCAGGATCAGCGCGGTCTTCATCGAGGTGAGGGTGCGCCAGCCCCACCGGAGCCAGCCGAGCGGCCCCATCCCGGCCTGCCGCGGCTCGCGCTCCTCGCGCACCAGCTCGTCGACGCTCATCAGATCACCGGCTCGAACGCGCCGATGAGCCCCTGCATGGCCGCGATCATCGCACCCCACAGTCCGGTGACGAGCAGCAGCCCGACGGCCACCATCATGCCCCCGCCGATCCTGGTGATCAGCCGGGTGTGCCGGCGCACGGCCTGGAACGTGCGCAGGGCCTTGCTGTAGGCCAGGGCGGCGGCCACGAACGGCAGCCCGAGGCCCAGCGCGTAGGCCACGGCCAGCAGCGCGCCGCGCGAGGCGCTGCCCTCGTTGAGCCCGAGGGTGAGCACGACGGCCAGCGTGGGGCCGATGCACGGCGTCCAGCCGAGGCCGAACACCACGCCGAGCAGCGGCGCGCCGGCCAGGCCCGCGGCCGGCAGCTTGTGGATGCGCACGTCGCGCATCAGGCCGGGCAGCACGCCGAGGAAGGCCAGCCCGAGCAGGATCGTCAGGACGCCGAGCACCCGCGTGATGACCTGGGCGTTGCCCAGCATGATCGAGCCGAGCCCGCCGAACAGCGCGCCGCTGAGCACGAACACCAGCGCGAACCCGGCCACGAACAGCACCGTGCCGAGCACCAGCCGCCCCCGCTTGGGGTCGGCGCTCATGCCCGTCACGTACGACAGATAGCCCGGCACCAGCGGCAGCACGCACGGCGACAGGAACGACACCACCCCGGCCAGCAGCGCGATCGGCACCGCGAGCAGCAACGAGCCCGAGGCGACGACGTCACTCATCGCGCACCTTGGTCACCGTGTTCATCAGGTCGGTGTACTTGACCGCCCCGAGCGCCCTGGCCGCGATGCGGCCCTGCTTGTCGATGACCAGCGTGGACGGGATCGCCGCGGGCGGCACGGTGCCCTGGAAGGACAGCGCGACCTTGCCGGGCTGGTCGAAGATGTGGGAGTAGCCGGTCTGCTCGGTGCGCTCGAAGGCGAGGGCGTCGGCCTGGCGGTCCTTGAAGTCGATGCCGAGGAACTGCACGTCGCCCCTGGTCTTGGCGGCGACCTCCTTGAGCACCGGCGCCTCGGCCCGGCACGGGCCGCACCACGAGGCCCAGAAGTTGATCACCACGACCTTGCCCTTGTGGGCGGCCAGCGAGGCCGTGCCGCCGTCGAGCGTGGGGCCCTCGACCGGCGGGGCCGCCTTGCGGTCGGCGGCGTCGAAGACCTGCATCTTGCCGTCGCCCGCGACGAACCGGGTGTCGCCCACCTGGGGCTGCCCGCTCTGGTTTGCCGCGCAGCCCGCGGCCAGCGCGGCCAGGAGAACGAGGGAGATGGACGTCGCGCGCACGGAGGATGATCTCCTTGTACTACAACCGGTAGAGCTTGCAACTCTACCGGCGGGCAGACATGGCCCGGACATCAGGCCCCTGGTATCGACGGCCCCGAACTCAGCGACCCGGCCGGCTCGCTGTAGCCGACGCTGACCAGGCGGTCGCCCTCGAAGGTGAAGGTGGTGAGGCTGGCCAGCGCGCACTGCCTGCGGCGCGGGTCGTGCCACAGCCGGCGGCCCTCGGCGGCCATCCTGATTGTCCAGATCGGGAGCTGGTGGCTGACCAGCACGGCCTCGTGCCCGCGCGCGGCCGCCCTGGCGTCGTCGACGGCCGCCTTCATGCGCGCCACGATCGCCGGGTACGCCTCGCCCCATGACGGGCGCAGCGGGTTCCAGAAATAGCGGTAGTTGCGCGGGTTGCGAAGGATGGCCAGGCCCTGGCCGACCGGACGGCCCTGCAGCATGTTCGCCGCTTCGAGCAGGCGGTCGTCCTTGGTCACGTCGAGGCCGAGCTTGTCGGCGAGCGGGGCCGCGGTCTCCAGCGCGCGTTCGAGCGGCGAGCTGTGGACGGCGACGATGTCGCGGCCGCCGACGGCCTTGGCGACCGTCTCGGCCATGAGCCTGCCGGTGTCGGACAGGTGGTAGCCGGGCAGCCTGCCGTACAGGATGCCGCCGGGATTGTGCACCTCACCGTGGCGCAAAAGGTGGACGACGGTGGTTTCAGCCATGGTGTGCCACAGCCTATCCGTTTCGATGCCGGTCATAGTCAGGGGCTGCCTGGTCCGGCATTTCGCGCGGAGGTATGGTCGGGACGACTGCGCCTAGGGTTCCGCGTCCGGTCCGCCTCCCCCGTCACACAACCAGGGCCGGAAGACAGGTCCGAGCGGCGCCGCGGCCCGCCGGGCCGTACAGCTGACGGGACAAAAGCCTGGAGGCTCCTCTCCGTCACCCCTGGAAGGAGTCGCCCGGATGAGCCCTTGGGCGCTGGTCCTCATTCTCGTCGCCGCCGTCGCGCACGCCACCTGGAACCTGCTGAGCAAGAAGGCGTCCCAGGCGGACGGCATCGTCTTCCTCTGGCTGGTCGGGGTCGTGGCCACGGTGGTGTGGAGCCCGCTGTTCGCCGGGTTCCTGCTGGTCACGGGCGCCCGGCTGTCGTGGGGCGACCTGGCGGTGATCTGCGGCAGCACGGCCCTGCACCTGGGGTACTTCGTGCTGCTCCAGCGCGGCTACGGCGCGGGCGACCTGTCGCTGGTCTACCCCGTCGCCCGCGGGACGGGGCCGATGCTGGCCAGCCTGGTCGCCGTGTTGTTCCTGGCCGAGCACCCGGCGCCGGCCGGCGTGGCCGGGATCGTGCTCGTCGGGGTCGGGGTGTTCATGATGAGCGGCGGCGCGGCCGGGCGGGGCGACCTGCGGGGGCTGGTGTCGGGGCTGGTCGTGGGGCTGTTCATCGCCGGGTACACGGTGTGGGACTCGCAGGTGGTCAGCGCGTTCGCGGTGGCGCCGATCATGCTCAACTACCTCGGGGAGGCCGGGCGGGCGCTGGCGCTCACGCCGTTCGTCGCCGGGGCCAGGCGGCGGCTGGTCGGGTCCGTGTGGCGGGAGCACCGGTCGCGGATCGTGGGGGCGGCGTTCCTGATCTTCCTGTCGTATTTGCTGGTCCTGATCGCGTTCACGATGGCGCCGGTGAGCGTGGTGGCGCCGGCGCGCGAGGTGAGCGTGCTGATCGCGGTGCTGCTCGGCGGGCGGCTGCTGGCCGAGGGCGACCTGCGGCGGCGGCTGCTGGCGGCGGGCGTGATCCTCGGCGGCGTGGTGGCGATCGCGCTCAGCTGAGCGCGGCCCGGCCGGGTGCGCGGGCGGGTGCTCAGCTGACCGCCCAGGCGTTCTCCTGCTCGCGGCTGACGCCGATCAGGGCCTCGACCGTGGCCCTGATCGCGGGACGGCGGGCCGCGTCGGTGCGCCACACCGCGTAGATGCGGCGCGTCTGCCGCGGCATGATCGGGACCAGCCGCACGCCGTCGGGCACGCAGTCGCGGCCCAGGCGCGGCACGATCGCGCAGCCGAGCCCGGCGGCGACCAGCGCGAGCTGGGTGGGGTACTCGTCGGCCATACAGGCGATCTCCGGCTCCAGCGAGGCGTTGCGCAACGTGAAGACCAGCCAGTCGTGGCAGACCGTGCCGGGCGACGAGCTGATCCATCGCTCGCCGTGCAGCTCGGCCAGCCCCACCTCCCTGCGCCCGGCCAGCGGATGGTCGGCGGGGATGGCGACGTCGGCCACGTCGTCGAGCAGCGTGGCCCTGGACAGGCCCTCGGGCATGGCGATGGGCCGGTTGAGCCAGTCCTGCATCACGCCCAGGTCCAGCTCGCCCCTGGCCACCTCGCGCAGCACCCGCTCGGGCTCGCGCTCGTAGAGCTGCACGTGCAGGTCGGGGTGGTGCCTCTTGAGCTGGACGAGCGCGCCGGGCATCAGGCCGCGGGTCGCGGTGGCGAAGGCGGCGATGCTGAGCCGGCCGACGACCTCGCCGCGCAGCGCCTCGAAGTCCGCCTCCGCGGTCTCGACCAGGGCCAGGATGCGCTCGGCGTGCTCGGCGAGCAGCCCGGCGGCGTCGGTCAGCCGGACGCCCCGGCCGCTGCGCTCCATGAGCCGGGCGCCCGTCTCCCGCTCCAGCTTGGCGATCTGCTGGCTGACGGCCGACGGGGTGACCATGAGCGCGTCGGCCGCGGCGCCGACCGACCCGTACACGTGCACGGCGTGAAGTGCCTTGAGCCGGTTCAGGTCCAACATGTAAGCCAGACTAAAGGGTTTAGCGTAGAAAGTCTCGCTTGTCCTTGTATCTGAAGCAGATGAAAATATATGCATGCGAATCATTAAGAGCAGGAAGCCCGAGACCCGTTCCACCTCGTACCTGAAGGTCCTCGCCGAGCAGGCTCGCGAGCAGCGCAACCGGTACCAGAAGACCCGCTCTGCGTGAGCCCCCGCCACCTCGCCGTCGGCCTCGCGGCCGTGTGGGGATTCAACTTCGTCGTCATGCAGGTCGGCCTGAAGCACTTCCCGCCCCTGCTGTACGCGGGGATCAGGTTCACCCTGGCGGCGTTCCCCGCCCTGCTGCTCGCGGGGCGGCCGGGAGTCCCGTGGCGCTGGGTCGCCGGGGTGGCGGCCACTCTCGGAGTGGGTCAGTTCGGCCTGTTGCTGGTGGGCATGCGAGCGGGCATGCCGGCCGGACTGACCTCTCTCGTCCTGCAGATGCAGGCGTTGTTCACCGTGCTGTTCGCGGTGACGCTGCTCGGCGAGCGGCTCACCGCCCGCCGCGTCCTCGGCCTGGCGGTCGCCTTCGGCGGCCTGGCCCTGGTCGCGTTCGACTTCGGGGTGTCCGGCCCGCTGGGCGCCTTCGCCCTGTGCGTGGCCGCCGCCGCGGCCTGGGGGCTCGGCAACGTGGTGCAGCGCAGGGCCGCGCCGCCGGACTCGCTGCGGTTCATGGTGTGGGTGAGCGCGTTCTCCGCGCCGCCCCTCCTGCTGCTGTCGCTGCTGGTCGAGGGGCCGCCCGTGCTGACGGCCCCCGCCGAGGGCTGGTTGTCGCTGGCCTACGTGGCCTTCGTCTCGACGCTCGGCGGGTTCGGCGTGTGGGGCTGGCTGCTGCGCCGGTACGACGCCTCGACCGTGGCGCCGTACACGCTGCTGGTGCCGGTGTTCGGCATGTCGTCGGCCGCGCTGGTGGCCGGGGAGCCCCTCTCCTGGACCGAGCTCCTGGCCGCGGCCCTCATCGTCGCCGGCGTGCTGTACGCCGGCACCAGGCCGCGCCGGGCTACAGAACCGCCGCGGCCGCCTTCGCCGCTGCCGGCAGGGCCTCGGCGATCCGGTTGAGCGCCTCGTCGTCGTGCGAGGCCGACAGGAACCACGCCTCGTACGCCGACGGCGGCAGGTAGACGCCCTGGTCGAGCATCGCGTGGAAGAACGCGGTGAAGGCCGCCGTGTTCTGCGCCCTGGCCTGGTCGAAGTCGCGCACCTCGCCCTCGGCGAAGAAGATCGAGAACAGGCTGCCGGCACGCTGCAACCGGTGGGGCACGCCCGCCTTCGCCAGCGCGTCGGCCGCCGCGTCGCCCACCGCGAGCGCCGCGGCGTCGATGCGCGCGTAGGCGTCGGCGTCGAGGGCGCGCAGGGTCGCCAGGCCCGCGGCGCACGCCAGCGGATTGCCGGACAGGGTGCCCGCCTGGTAGACCGGGCCCTCCGGAGCCAGGAAGGCCATCACGTCGGCCCGGCCGCCGAACGCCGCCGCGGGCAGGCCGCCGCCCATGACCTTGCCGAACGTCATCAGGTCGGCGTCGACCGGGTCGAGGCCGTACCAGCCGGCGGACGAGACGCGGAAGCCGGTCAGGACCTCGTCCACGATGAGCAGCGCGCCGTTGGCCGTGCACAGCTCGCGCAGCCGGGCGTTGAACCCGTCGCGCGGCGGGACGACGCCCATGTTCGCCGGGCACGCCTCGGTGATCACGCAGGCCACCTCGGCGGCCGCGAACGCCTCCGCCACCGCCTGGATGTCGTTGTACGGCAGCACGATCGTGTCGGCCGCCGACGCGCCGGTCACCCCGGGGGTGTCCGGCAGCCCGAACGTGACCACTCCCGACCCGGCCGAGGCCAGCAGGGCGTCGACGTGCCCGTGGTAGCAGCCGGCGAACTTGATCACCTTGGACCGCCCGGTGAAGCCGCGCGCCAGGCGCACCGCGCTCATCGTCGCCTCGGTGCCGGAGCTGACCAGGCGCACCTTCTCGACCGGCGCCATCCGGGAGACGATCTCCTCGGCCAGCTCGACCTCGCCCGGCGTGGCGGTGCCGTAGGAGAAGCCGTGGGCGACCGCGCCGGAGACGGCCTCGACGACCGCGGGATGCCGGTGGCCGAGGATCATCGGGCCCCAGGAGCAGACCAGGTCGACGTAGCGGTTGCCGTCGACGTCGGTGATGTACGGCCCCTGGCCCGAGGCCATGAAACGCGGCGTGCCGCCCACCGCGCCGAACGCGCGCACGGGCGAGTTGACGCCGCCGGGCACCACTTCCCTGGCGCGGGTGAAAAGACCTTCGGAGTTCTGTGTACGGCTCACCCGACCCAGGTTAGTCCCGCAGGTCCGTGCCCCCGCCGCGGGGCGTGCTCAGTCGGCGAGCCATTCCAGGATGCGCAGCGGGTCGGGCAGCGGACGGCCGTCCGGGGGCCGGAGCCAGGAGACCGGCTGGCCCGAGGGCAGCATGGAGGGCGGCGCGAGCACGTAGCTGTCGCGGCAGTGCCAGCGCAGGCCCGGCGTGTCGTCGATGGTGGCCGGGTCGCAGTCGAGCTGGCAGGACCACCACTCGTCCTCGTCCTCGGGGTTGCCGCGGGTCGCCACATAAAACAAGACCCGGTCGCCTTGAGCGGCGACCGGGCCTGGGTGGGCTCCGGCGGCGTCGATCCTGGTGAGGGCCGACAGGCCGGCGGCGAGCGGTACGTCGAACACGTCGAACACGCGCCCTGTGGGCAGGATCACGTTGGCCTCCGGCTCGCTCTCCCACCAGCGGGTCAGCAGCGTCGTGTCCGTCGTGGCCTGCATGTGCCAGGCGGGCGAGAGCGGATGGGCGCCGGGGTCGGGACAGCCGACGCGGTCGCACGAACACGCGCGCGGGCCGTGCCGCAGCGGAAAGGCTCCCGGCACCACGGGCCAGCCCAGGGACGCGTACTCCAGCACGGAATCGATGCGTGTCGGCCGCGACCGCTTTCTGGTACGCCGAGCCAGTGGTACCCCCACCATGGTGTCTCCCGTCGAGTCAGCGCCTGAGGAGGTCCCGGCTCCGGGCCGTTCGCACACCCCGGGACACACCAGCACTTGTCATCGCACTCTAACGCACACGCCTCAGGAGTTGACGGGAAACCCCTTGGTTAGAGCTGTCGCGCCACTTCCGTCGCCCAGTACGTGAGGATCATGTCGGCGCCGGCGCGCTTGATGGCGACCAGTGACTCCATGATCGTCCGGTCGCGGTCGATCCAGCCGTTGGCCGCCGCCGCCTCGACCATCGCGTACTCGCCGCTCACCTGGTAGGCCGCCACCGGCACGTCGACCGCGTCGCGCACCCGGGTGATGACGTCGAGGTAGGCCAGCGCCGGCTTGACCATGACGGCGTCGGCGCCCTCCGCCAGGTCGAGCCTGACCTCGCGCAGCGCCTCCTCCAGCGGCCCGGCCGGGTCCTGCTGGTGGGTGCTGCGGTCGCCGAACTGCGGCGCGCACTCGGCGGCCTCGCGGAACGGGCCGAAGAAGGCGGAGGCGTACTTGACGGAGTAGGACAGGATCGGGACGTCGGCGTGGCCGGCCCCGTCGAGCGCGGCGCGGATGGCGCCGACCTGGCCGTCCATCATGCCGCTCGGCGCGATCATCTGGGAGCCGGCGGCGGCCTGGGCCAGCGCGATGGAGGCGTAACGCTCCAGCGTGGCGTCGTTGTCCACCTCGCCGGACGCGGTCAGGATCCCGCAGTGGCCGTGGTCGGTGAACTCGTCGAGGCAGGTGTCTGCCATGACCACGAGGGCGTCGCCGACCTCGGCGCTCACCTCGCGCAGCGCGACCTGGAGGATGCCGTCGGGGTCGTCGGCCGCCGACCCGGTCGCGTCCTTGACCGCGGGGATGCCGAACAGGATCAGGCCGCCCACGCCCGCCTCGGCCGCGTCGTGCGCCGCCTTGCGCAGCGAGTCGCGGGTGTGCTGGAACACGCCCGGCATGGACGACACCGGCTGCGGCGCGTCGATGCCCTCCTTGACGAACAGCGGCAGGATCAGGTCCGCGGCGTGCAGCCGCGTGCCCGACACCATCCGGCGCAGCGCCTGGCTGCGACGCAGGCGCCGGGGACGTGCGACGGGGTACTGGGCGCTCACTTGGCTCTCCTCCTGGCGCCACGGCGGTTCTGGGAGGGCCTGCGCGGGCTGTCACCCGCGGCCACGGCCGCCTGGCGCTGCTTGGCACCGAACTCGGCCAGCGCTGCGGCCAGGGCTGATGCGGATGGCTTGTCGGACATGACGTCGACCCGGAGCCCGAACTCCTCGGCCGTCTTGGCCGTCTGCGGCCCGATCACCGCGATCACGGTGACGTTGTGCGGCTTGCCCGCGATGCCGACCAGGTTGCGCACGGTGGAGGACGAGGTGAACAGCACGGCGTCGAAGCCGCCGCCCTTGATCGCCTCGCGGATGGGCGCGGGCGGCGGCGCGGCGCGCACCGTCCGGTACGCCGTCACGTCGTCGCACTCCCAGCCCAGCTCGGTGAGCCCGGCCACCAGCGTGTCGGTCGAGATGTCGGCCCGGGGCAGCAGCACCCGGTTGATCGGGTCGAGCATCGAGTCGTAGGGCGGCCACTCGGCCACGAGCCCTTCGGAGGACTGCTCGCCCGAGGGCAGCAGGTCGGGCTTGACGCCGAACTCGACCAGGGCCCGCGAGGTGGCCTCGCCCACGGCGGCCACCTTGAGCCCGGCGAAGGCCCGCGCGTCGAGCCCGTACTCCTCGAACTTCTCGCGCACCGCCTTGACGGCGTTGGCGCTGGTGAAGGCCACCCACTCGTAGCGGCCGGTGACCAGGCCCTTGATGGCGCGGTCCATCTGCTGCGGCGTGCGCGGCGGCTCGACCGAGATGGTCGGCACCTCCTCGGGCACCGCGCCGTAGGCCACGAGCTGCTCGGACAGGCTGCGGGACTGCTCCTTCGTCCGCGGCACCAGCACCCGCCAGCCGAACAGCGGCTTGGTCTCGAACCACGACAGCCGCTCGCGCTGCCCCACGGCCTCGCCGACCACGATCAGCGCGGGCTCGGTGAACCCGGCGTGCTTGAGGTCGGCCTGCAGCCGGCCGAGCGAGGACACGACGGTGTACTGCTCGGTGGTGGTGCCGCCGCTGCTGACGGCGACCGGCGTGGTGTCGGGCTTGCCGCCGGCGATCAGCGCCTTGCCGATGGCGACGGCCTCGGTGATGCCGTTGTAGATCACCAGCGTGCCGCGGGTGGCGGCGTGGGACGACCAGTCCTGCTCCTGAGCGGCGTCGACGACGCGGAACTCGGGCACGGCCGTGGCCGCCGGGATGCCGGCGTAGGTGAGCACCGCGGTCGCGGGCGGCACGCCGGGCACGATCTCGAAGTCCACCTCCGCCGCCACGCAGGCCGCGACCTCGTCATCGATCGAGGAGAACAACATGGGGTCGCCCGCGCACAGGCGCACCACGAGCTGCCCGGCCTTGGCCCGCTGGACGTAGTCGCCCTCGGCGACCTCGACGCCCTCGCGGCAGTGCTTGAGCAGCGGGCCGGACTGCTCGTCGTCGAGCACGACGGCGTCCGCCTTGCCGAGAAGTTCGGCGGCGCGGAGCGTCAGCAGGTTGGGGTCACCGGGACCCGCCCCCACGAAGGCGACGAAACCGGAGGTTGGACTATCGGAGCTCAATGGGATTGCTCCCCCATCAATCTGTCGGCCCCTTCGGCGATCATCTCGGCCGCCAGGAGGCGGCCCAGCTGTGCAGCCTCCGAAGGAGAACCGGCGGCGGACTTGCGGACCGCTTCGCGGCCGTCGATGGAGACGACCACTGCGGTCAGGTTCAGAGTGTGCCCGTGATCGGCCGCGAAAGCACCCACGGGTGCGGCGCAGCCTGCTTCCAGGGCGGACAGCACGGCGCGTTCGGCGGTCACCGCGCTGCGCGTGCGCGGGTCGTCGAGCACGGACAGGGTCTCGATCAGGTCGGTGCGCGCGGCCAGGCACTCCACGGCGAGCGCGCCCTGGCCGGGGGCCGGCAGCAGCTCCTCGACCTCGAAGATCTGCGCGATCTCGCCGCCGCGGCCGAGCCTGGTGAGCCCGGCGCTGGCCAGCACGACGGCGTCGAGCTCGCCCGCGGCGATCTTGCCGATGCGCGTGTCGGCGTTGCCGCGGATCGGGACGTACTCCAGGTCGGGGCGGAGCGCGCTCAGCATGGCGACGCGGCGCGGCGAGCCCGTGCCGACCCTGGCCCCGGCGGGCAGGTCGGCGAACTTGTGCGAGCCGATCAGCGCGTCGCGGTGGTCGTGGCGCTCGGGGAGCGCGGCCAGCGTGAAGCGCGGGTCCTGCTTGGTCGGCAGGTCCTTCAGCGAGTGGACGGCGAAGTCGATCTCGCCCTCGACCAGCTTGTCGCGCAGCGCGCTGACGAACACGCCGGTGCCGCCGAGCTGCGCCAGGTGCGCCTTGGTCACGTCGCCGAAGGTCGTCACGCCCACCAGCTCGACCGGGTGCCCGGTGCGCGCGGTGAGGGCGTCGGCCACCATCTGGGACTGCGTGGTCGCCAGCATGCTGCGGCGGGTGCCCAACCGCAGGTTCACAGCTCCACCTCCCTCACGGCCGCGGGCATCTTCGGATCGAGATTGAACAACTCACGCAGGGCTTCCGCATAATGATCGCCCCCTGGACCGGCGGCGAGCTGCTTGACACGCACAGTCGGCTCGTGAAGCAGTTTGTCAACGACCCTCTGCACGGTCATGGCGATTTCGTCCCTGGCCTTGTCGTCGAGATCGGGCATGCGCATCATCAGTCGGCCCAGCTCGGACTCCACCACGCCCGCCGCCTTGCTGCGCAGCGCCACCACGGTCGGGGTGACGCGGGCGGCGCGGGCGGCGTCGAGGTAGGCGTTCAGCTCCTCGGCCACGAGCGCGCGCACGGACTCGACGGCGTCGCCGCCGCGCGAGCCGACGCCGGACTCCTGGATCGTCTCCAGGTCGACCAGCGTGACGCCGGGCACCTCGCGCACGGCCGGGTCGATGTCGTGCGGCAGCGCCAGGTCGAGCAGGAACACGCCCCCGGTCAGCATGTCGGGGGTGATGACGTGCCGCCCGGCGCCGGTACAGGTGATCACGATGTCGGCGTCCGCCAGTTCCTCGCGCACGGCGGCGAACGCGACGGCCCGGCCGCCGACCGACTCGGCCAGCCGCGCGCCCCGCTCGTACGTGCGGTTGGCCACGACGATGTCGGTGACCCCGGCGCGCTGCAGCGTGACGGCGGCCAGCGAGCTCATCGAGCCCGCGCCCACCACCAGCGCCCGCCGCCCGGCCAGGTCGCCGGCGAGCGCGAGGCCCGCCGTGACCAGCGAGGGACCCGCCTGGTCGATGCCGGTGTCGGTGTGGGCGCGCTTGCCGACGCGCAGCGCCTGCTGCGTCAGCTCGTTGAGGGTCGCGCCGACCGTGCCGTGCTTCTGGGCGAGCTTGAGCGCCTGGCGGACCTGGCCCAGGATCTGGCCCTCGCCGACGGCCATGGAGTCGAGGCCGCACACCATCGAGAACAGGTGCTCGACGGCCCGCTCCTCGTAGTGCACGTAGAGATGCGGGGTCAGCTCGTCGGCCGGCACGCCGGAGTGGACGGCCAGCAGCCCGCTGATCGAGGTGACCGCGGCGTGGAAGCGGTCGACCGTGACGTAGATCTCGACCCTGTTGCAGGTCGAGATCACCATGGCCTCCGCGACGCTGGTGTCCTGCTGCACGTCGTGCAGCAGCTTGACCAGCGCGTCCCCGGTCACCGAGACGCGTTCGAGAAGCGCCACCGGAGCGGTCCGGTGGCTGAGTCCGATCGCCAGAACACTCATTGACCGTCCACCGCCATGAGTGGCCCCCCAGCCTTGCGTTGCTCGTGGAACGCGAGAATCTGCAGTTCGATTGACAGGTCGACCTTCCGGACGTCGACGGTGTCCGGAACGGCGAGAACGACTGGGGCGAAGTTCAGGATGCTGGTCACGCCCACGGCGACAACACGATCGCACACTTCCTGCGCCGCTGCCGCCGGTGTCGCCAGTACCACGATCGAGACTCCACGCCGCTTGATGACGGCTTCCAGTTCGTCGATGTGCTCCACATTCAACCCCGCGATGGTGTCGCCCACGACTTCGGGGTCGGCGTCGAAGAGCGCGGCCACGCGGAAGCCCCTGGAGACGAAGCCGCCGTAGTTCGCCAGGGCGCGGCCGAGGTTGCCGACCCCGACGATCGCGACCGCCCAGTCCTGGGTCAGGCCGAGTTCGCGGGAGATCTGGTAGACGAGGTACTCCACCTCGTAGCCTACGCCGCGGGTGCCGTACGAGCCGAGGTGCGAAAGATCCTTGCGGAGCTTGGCCGAGTTCACGCCCGCGGCCACGGCCAGATCCTCCGAGCTCACGGTCGCGACGCCGCGCTCCGCCATCCCGTGCAGCGCCCGCAGGTACAACGGAAGCCTGGCGACCGTCGCCTCGGGGATGCCGCGGTCACGGGACTGGGACGTGCTCTTCACGTGCCGGAGCTCCAGGGAACGGGCGGTGGGGACCGCTGAACGGATTAGAACCGTCTTTCAGGTTAATCCCTTTGTGAACCGATGCACAAAGTAGGGGCGCTACGGTTGGGGACATGCATCGCATCACCTTGCTCGGCAAACCCGGCTGCCACCTCTGTGACGACGCCCGCGCGGTCATCGCCAGGGTGGCCGGAGAGCTGGGCGTGCCGTGGGAGGAGGTCAGCATCGACTCCTCCGAGGAGCTCAGGGAGAAGTACTGGGAGATGATCCCGGTGACGCTGATCGACGGCGTGCAGCACGACTTCTGGCGGGTCGACGAGGCCCGCCTGCGCGCCGCCCTCGCCTAGGACACGACGGTCAGAACATGACGGTGGGCAGCGGCACCACCTTCGCGGCGTTGACGTTGAGCTCGATGACGTTCGTGGCCAGCACCATCGCCTGACGCTCGTTGAGGAACCGCTCGACGTGCGGCTGGCGCTGGTGGTCGCGGTAGGCGACCTCGTCGCGGTAGAGCTCGTAGACGATGCGCTGCAGGGGCGCCGACTTGACGGCGTGGCAGGCGTAGACGAGCGTGTCAGGCTCGCCGCGGCGCACGGCCTCGACGGTGGCCTCGGCCAGGCGGTCGAACGCGTCGCCGGCGCCGTCCATGATCGTGAAGACGGTGAGCAGGCCGTAGATGCTGGGCGAGGGCCTGCCGCCCGCCTGCTGGGGCTGCGACGGGGTGAACAGCTCGGCGCCCGGGTAGGCCACGCCGGTGCCGGGCATCGAGTAGTCGGGCCGGGAGGGCTGGGCGTCCATGCGCGGGGAGGTGTCCATGCGCGGGGGCGGGGAGCCGTTCATGATGTAGCCGGTCGCGGGGCCCGAGTCGGGCGCGGCCCCCATCCGGGCGGCGTAGTCGACCTGCTGGTCGCCTGCCCGGTATTCGGCCACCAGGTCGCCCAGGCCGGGCGAGCGGCGCGGGGGCGCCACGGGAGGCGGCTCGGCGGCCGGCACCGGCACCGGCACGGGCTCGGGCGCGACCCTGCGGCCCGGCCGGCGCTCCACGTCGTCGTGCGGCGTCTCCAGGTCGTCCTCGTCGTCCTCGTACGGCGCCAGCGGGCGCAGCACGGTGTACCAGATCGCCGCCGCGCCCACCGCGAGCAGCGCGGTGGTGAACAGCGGCGGCACCGAGAACCGCATGGCCCCCACCAGGGCGATGCTCGACGGCGCGATGACCAGGACCGCGTGGAGGTTGTCGGTGTCGTACTCGTCGCCGCCGCGCCACTTGAGCCCGGCCACCACAACGCACGCCAGCAGGACGAGCACGTCGATCGTGTGCACGCCGATGAGCAGCTTGTCCGGGATGAGCCCCCACATGGCCGAGCCGGACGGCAGCGACTTGCCCAGGTCGGTGGACCTGAGCGGGTCGAAGGTCAGGATCGCGACGGAGACGACGGTGAGCGCGATGCCGAACAGCCAGGCCAGGAACCTCGGCGGCACCTTGTCGGACAGCAACTGGATCAGGCCCACGGCCAGCCAGAGCGGCGCGAGCAGCGACCCGGTCACCTGGTAGAGGCGGAACGTGACCGGCCCGAACCCCAGGACGTAACCGACGCCGATCGCGGCCAGCGACAGGCACAGGGCTCCAGCTGCAACGGTCCAGGCGATCAACCACCCCTCGGGCTCGTCGCGCAGCCGGCGGATCAGGGCTCCGGTCGCGACCGCGGCGAGGAGCGCACCGGCAAGGGCTATGACAGCAACGAGGATCTCCATGGTGACTCCAATGCTGCCGGACGATGCCTCCCGGCCGGTAGCCGAAGAGGAAACAGGCGCTCCATGAGGGGCTTCGCCGCAGGCTGTGGGGTATGCGCCTATACGGTATAGGGCGATTACTCGTAGCCAGGCCAGCAGGCGCGGATTGTGGAATTTCCAGTTGATTTCTAGAGTATTCGAGCACGCCGCACCCCTTACCCCTAGGGATACCGGATGCCTGATTCGTGGCCGTTCGCCGGGCTGCTTGCTCCAGCGGTCGCTGGACCTGCCCGGACGGGCGAGCTTGGCGTGCGCGAAGAAGTGCCCGACGACATCCGCACGCTGGTGCTGCACGCCAAGAACGGATGCACGGACTCCTTTGGCACGCTCTACGACCGCTACGTGGACCTCGTCTACCGCTACATCTACTTCCGGGTCGGCTCCCACCAGCTCGCCGAGGACCTGACCAGCGAGACCTTCCTGCGCGCGCTGCGCAGGATCGGCGACTTCACCTGGCAGGGCCGCGACTTCGGCGCCTGGCTCGTCACCATCGCCAGGAACCTGGTGGCCGACCACTTCAAGTCCGGCCGCTACCGACTGGAGATCCCGACGGGAGAGCTGATCGACGTGCCGCTCGAAGGCGCGCACATCCCGGAGAACGCGGTGGTCACGGCCATCATGAACGACCGGGTGCTGCGCGCCGTCCGCGATCTCAATCCCGACCAGCAGGAATGCGTGGTGCTGCGCTTCCTGCACGGCCTCTCGCTCGCGGAAACCGCGTTGATCATGGGGAAGAAGAGTGGAGCGATCAAAGCGCTGCAGTTTCGGGCCATTCGAACGCTCGCCAGGGCACTCAAGCACGACCTGGCGTAACCTCTCCCACCCGCACCTCGTTAGGCCAGTTGGCACGGCTGGATCCCTCAGGGAGCTGTCATGAGTAGGGCGCGCAGGCGGCGGGAGCTCGTCATCGAGCGTCTCACGGAGCTGCACGGCCCGTCTCTGGGCGGCGGGCCCGAGCCGGCGTTCCGCGAGCGCCTGCGCGCGGACCTGGTCTCCGGCCGCCTGCTGCTGACGACCCCCGACGAGGAGCGCGCGCCGGGCCCGGCCGTCCCGTCCGTACGCCGCCGACGCCGTCCGCTGCTGTCCCAGGTCGCCACGCTCGGCCTGGCGGGGGCCATGATGGTGGCGTCCTTCGCCACGTACCAGGCGGTCCCGGGCGACACGCTCTACCCGCTCAAGAGGGCCGCGGAGAGCACCCTCGTGCACCTGAGCACCGACGACGCCCAACGCGGCGAGCGCGAGCTGGCCTCGGCCGAGACCCGCGCCAAGGAGGTCGCGAGCCTGCTCGGCTCGTCCACCGACAGCCCGCTGGTCGGCCAGACGCTCAAGGACATGGAGGACTCCACCCGCTCCGGGATCAGCCGGCTGACGCGTACGCAGCCCCGCTCGTCCAAGATCAAGAAGTTCGCCCAGAAGCAGCGGGAGACGGTCGAGCCGATGCTGGACCACCTCAACGAGGCACAGAAGGGACAGGCCGCCGGCTACCTCGACTACATCGAGGGGCTCGTGGCACCGGCTAGGTAAGCTGAACCGCATGTGGCGGCTAATGCGACGACGACACGAGGTTGGGGCCGAGGCCGCCGGCGAGGCCGCGGCGCGGGCGGCGGTCACCGTCGCGCCTACCGAGCCGGTCGAGCCGGACCTGGAGGCGGCGGCCTTCTTCGACGTCGACAACACCATGATGCGCGGCGCGTCCATCTACCACTTCGCCCGCGGGCTGGCCACGCGCGGCATGTTCACCACATCCGATCTGCTGAAGTTCGCCGTCGGCCAGGCCGTGTTCCGGCTGCGCGGCAACGAGAACCCGGAGCACATCGCGGTCGCCCGGGAGACCGCGCTCGCCTTCGTCGCGGGCGCCAAGGTCGACGACGTCGTCCGCCTCGGCGAGGAGATCTACGACGAGGTCATGGCCGACCGCATCTGGGGCGGCACCCGCGCGCTCGCGCAGAGCCACCTCGACGCCGGCCAGCGCGTCTGGCTCGTCACCGCCACGCCCGTCGAGCTGGCCCGGGTCATCGCCCAGCGGCTCGGCCTCACCGGCGCGCTCGGCACGGTCGCCGAGACCGCCGGCGGCGTCTACACCGGCCACCTGGTGGGCGACCTGCTGCACGGCCCGGCCAAGGCGGAGGCGGTGCGCGCGCTGGCCCGCCGCGAAGGGCTCGACCTGACCCGCTGCACGGCCTACAGCGACTCGGCCAACGACCTGCCGATGTTGTCGCTGGTCGGCAGCGCGGTGGCGATCAACCCCGACAGCGAGCTGCGCGAGCACGCCAGGAAGCACGACTGGCCGGTCAAAGACTTCCGCACCGGCCGCAAGGCCACCATGACCGCCCTGCCGATCGCGGCCGGGGTCGGCGCGATCGCGGGCGGCGTGGCGGCCGGCATCGCCCTGCGCAGGCACTACCGCTCCCACTGACCGCCCGCGGACGAGGCCGCCGGCGCGGCCCGGCGGCGTGGACGGCTCCTTGACGTCCACGGCCGGGCGCGCGCCGGCGCCGGTCATCGCAGGCGTTCGAACAGCTTCTGGGCGTCCGGCTGCCGCCACTCGATCCGGTTGGGGTCGTCCTGGGCCGGTTTCCAGGGCACGGTGACGAACGCCACCTGCGTCGCGGACGTGGCCCTGGCCAGCTCGACCATGGCCTCCAGGCTCAGGTCCGTCTTGACCGACTTGCGCACCTCGCCGACGAAGTCGCGCAGCCGGCCCGGGTCGGCGGCCGTGCTCCTCGCCTTCTTCAGCATCGCCAGCAGCAGGATCTGCTGCCGCTTGATCCGCTGGACGTCCGAGCCGTCGCCGTAGCGGCGCAGGCGGGCGTAGCCGAGGGCGCTCTCGCCGTTGAGCATGACCTTGCCCGCGGGCAGTTTCAGCTTCGACGCCTTGTCGTCCACGGGCGTCCTGAGCGTGATCTGCACGCCGCCGAGCGCGTCCACCATGCCCTTGAAGCCGGCGAAGTCGACCTCGACGGTGTGGTCGATGCGGACGTCGGTGAGCTTCTCCAGCGTCTTGACCAGACAGCCCGCTCCCCCGGTGTTGTACGCCGAGTTGATCATGTCCTTCCGCGCCGGGTCGGACCCGCACGACGGGATCTGCACGATCGAGTCGCGCGGCACGCTGACCCCGACGGCCTGGCCGCGGTCGGCGGGCACGTGCACGAGCAGGATGGTGTCGGAGCGCCTGCCGCCCTTGTCGGGCGTCCTGGCCAGGTGGGGCCCGTACTTGGCGTTGCCCGGCCCGCCGCGCGTGTCGGAGCCGATCACCAGGATGTTACGGGCGCCGGTGATGTCGACCGGCCGCACGCCCGTCGACGGAGCGGCCACGATGTTGCCGTTGACCAGCATGGTCGGCACCGCGACGGCCGCGGCCGTGCCCACGGCGACCAGGCCGGCCGTCCAGTAGGCGTTCCATCGGCGGCGCGGGCGCTCCCGCAGCAGGCGGTCGCGCTGGCGGGCGAGCGTCGGGGGCGGCTCGTGCTCCAGTTCCCCGCCGAGGTCGCGGAGCATCCGCAGGTCGTCCATGGTCACTCCTCCGCCAGCATGGGGTTGGTGTCGCCGAGCGCGGCCCGCACCTTCCGCCTGCCCCTGTTGAGGCGGGAGCGCACGGTTCCGATGGGGATGCCGAGGGCCCGGGCGACCTCTTCGTAGGTGAGGTCGCCCCAGGCGATCAGCAGCAGGACGTCCCGGTCCTTGGCGGGCAGCGCGGCCAGCGCGCCCGCCAGGCGGGGACGGGCGGCCTGCGCCGTGACCCCCGCGGCGACGCGGTCGGCGGGCGACTCCACGTCCTGGTCGAGGGGGGACCGCAGGAACGCCCGGTACCGCGCCGCCTCCTTGCGGTGGTGGCGGGAGATGAGCTTGGTGAGGATGCCGAAGAGCCACGGCCTGGCGTCGGGGCAGGACAGGTCGTAGCTCTTGCGGCGGGAGAACGCGACGAGGAACGTCTCGCCGACGAGGTCCTCGGCGGGCTCAGGGCCGAGGCGTTTGGAGACGTACCGGTAGAGCATGGCGGAGTAGCGGTCGAACAGCTCGGCGAACGCCTCCGGCTCGGTCAGGGAGGCGCTCACGAGCTCCGAGTCCGCCCCCCTGGTGGCGGGTTGCGTGATCATCTCCGCCCTTCTGTGGAGAATCGGTCACGGATGTCTTGCCACAACCCGCCAAGAGGGTTCAGATCTCCTTCAGGAACCCGCCGTCCACGGCGATGTCGGCGCCGGTCGTGCTGCCCGAGCGCGGCGAGACCAGCAGGGCCACCATGTCGGCGATCTCCTGCGGGCTCACCAGGCGTCCGGTGGCCAGCTTCATCATGCCGGGGGCGACCTGGGCGATGACGTCCTCCTTCGAGGCCCCGGCCATCCCGGCGATGACGTCGGCGGCGCCGCCGTCCTTGGTCCACCAGTCGGTCAGCACCGGGCCGGGCGAGATCGTGTTCACCCGGACGCCCTGCGGGCCGTACTCCTCCGAGACGGCCTTGCTCACGTGGTTCATGGCGGCCTTGGCCGCGCCGTAGTCCACGTTCATGGCCCCGGGCTGGCGGGCCGAGCCGGAGGAGATGTTCACGATCGAGCCGCCGCCGCGCTCCACCATGAGGGGCACGGCCGCGCGGATCATGCGTACGGCCGCGAACAGGTTGAACTCGAACATGGCCTGCCAGTCGTCGTCGCCCGGCGCCATGAACCCGATCCGGGGCAGCGTCACGCCGGGGGGCGGCCCGCCGGCGTTGTTGACCAGGATGTCCACCCCGCCGAACTCCTCGACGGCTCGGGCGATCACCCGGGCGGGCGCCTGCGGGTCCATCAGGTCCACCGCGACGTGCGTCACCTTGGCGTCGGGCGCGGTCCGCGAGGCCGCCACGACGTGCACGCCCTCCTCCGCCAGGGTGCGCGCGACGGCCAGGCCGATGCCCTTGGACGCGCCGGTGACGACGGCCACACGGCCGGAAAGCTGGAGATCCATCGAAGAGGTTCCTCTCGGGTGTCAATGACTGCACCCGCAGGAACACCGGCCGGACGCGACCGGTTGCACCCTTCACAGGAACGGCGGGAAGGCCGGCCCCCTGCGCAGCCGCAACTCGTTGAGCATCTGCTGGACGACCTCGCGCACGTGGTCGGTCAGGTTGAACACCAGCATCGGGTCGTCGGCCGCGGCGGGCTCGTACTCGTCGGTGCGGATCGGCTCGCCGAACTCGATCATCCACTTGGACGGCAGCGGCACCAGCCCGAGCGGCCCGAGCAACGGGAAGAACGGCGTGATCGGCAGGTAGGGGACGCCGAGGATGCGGGCCAGGAACTTCAGGTCGCCGATCTTCGGATAGATCTCCTCAGCCCCCACGATGGCCGTGGGCACGATCGGCACGCCCGCGCGGATCGCCGAGGCCACGAACCCGCCCCGGCCGAACCGCTGCAGCTTGTAGCGCTCGGAGAACGGCTTGCCCACGCCCTTGAAGCCCTCGGGGAACACGCCGACCAGCTCGCCCTTGCGCAGCAGCCGGTCGGCGTCCTCGGGGCAGGCCAGCGTGTGGCCGGTCTTGCGGGACAGGTGGCCGAGCAGCGGGAGCTGGTAGACCAGGTCGGCCCCGAGCAGGCGGACGGCCCGGCCCGCCTCGTCGTGCAGGGCGACCTGCATCATGAGCGCGTCGATCGGCAGCGTGCCGGAGTGGTTGGCCACCACCAGCGCGCCGCCCTCGGCGGGCACGTTCTTCAGCTCGGCCGTCTCGACCCTGAACCAGCGGTGGTAGAGCGGCCTGATCAGCTCAAGGAGCACCTTGTCGGTCAGCTCGGGGTCGTAGCCGAACTCGTCGACCTCGTACTCGCCGGTGATGCGCCGGCGGACGAACGCCAGCAGCCGGGCCAGCGGATCGGGCTCCTCGTAGGACGGCGCGGCGCTGATCGGGATCACCCGGCCTTCCTCCTCGTGCGGCACGCTCACGGACGCACACCTCCGAACGGATGCATACCCCGTGAACGCACGAAGTCGTCGAAGGCCGCCGCGGTGGTGTACTTGGGCCGCCAGCCCAGCTCGGCCTCCAGCCTGGCGGTGTCGACCGCCCGGCCGTAGCTCATCAGCCGCAGCTGCTCGGGCGAGTACTCGACGAGGCCGAGCCTGCGCACGGTGTTGCCGAGCGTGCGGAAGACGGGCGCGAGCAGCGGCAGCGACGCCCGCCCGGCCCGGCGCGCGCACTGCGACAGCAGCAACACGCCTGCCCCGGCCACGTTGAACGTGCCGGGGTGGTCTTCGTTCGCCATCCTGCGCAGCACCTCGACCGCGTCGTCCTCGTGGACGAACTGCAACCGCGGGTCGAAGCCGAACACCGTCGGCAGGACGGGCTGGGTGAAGTACCGCGTGAGCGGCGAGTCGACGCCCGGACCCATGAAGTTGGCGAAGCGCAGCAGCGACACCGTCACGTCGGGGCGGCGGCGCGCGAAACCGCGCACGTAGCCCTCGACCTCCGCCGCGTCCTTGGCGTAGCCGTGGACCGGGCCGACGTGCGGCTCCAGGTCCTCGGTGAACACCGCGGGATCGCGCGGGGACGAGCCGTAGACGGCGGTGGTGGAGCGCACCACCACGCGCCGCACGGTCGACGACCGCTGGCAGGCACCGAGCAGTTGCATGGTGCCGATGACGTTGTGCTCCTTCATGGCGGCCCTGCCATCGCCCTTGGACGGGGCGCTGACCAGGCTCATGTGCACAACGGTGTCGATGTCCGCGGCCGCGATCACCTCGGCGATGTCGGGGCTGCGCAGATCGACCCGGACGAATTCCGTCCGGCCCAGAGTGATGCCGCCGTCCCGCGTCAGCGAGAGGGGCGGCACGGTGTCCACTCCGATGACGCGGCTGATCTCCGGGTCAGCCGCGAGAACGCTCGCCACCCGGGCGCCTATGTGGCGCGAGACCCCGGTGACAAGCACGGTGTGGGTCATCAGCGCCTCGCAGCTGCGTCGGTTACTTCTTGTTACGCCGCTGGATGCGCGTCTTCTTGAGCAGCTTGCGGTGCTTCTTCTTGGCCATCCGCTTGCGGCGCTTCTTGATCACAGAGCCCACGGGACCCCCAGGTACTGATAGCAAGTCTGAATCGATGTGCGAGCGCACACCGGGTGACAGACTACCGGCGATCGGGGGTGGATCGCCCCTTGGGGGGTGAAAGCCCGGCCTCGTGGTGCGCAGGCCGGGCTTCTCCCGCGACCGAATTCACGGCGCGTTCGGGCGCGCCGCTACTTCAACCTGCCTCGATGTAGGCCTCCCGCAGATAGTCGTGGACCGCCTGCTCGGGCACTCTGAACGACCGGCCAACTCGGATGGCCGGCAGCTCCCCTGAGTGGACGAGCCGGTACACCGTCATCTTGGACACCCTCATGACCGTCGCGACTTCAGCCACGGTCAGGAACTTCACCTCGCTGAGAGGTCTTTCGCCTGCACCCATCGGACGCCTCTTCCGCACGTGTTTCCGGGTTATCCCCACTGGTGCCATTGCTCACGCACGTGTACTGCCGTCAGCGTAAGTCGGGACTCCGGGTGCGCAAACCCCCTATTTTCTCAGTCCGCGGAGCCACCTGTCAGCCGGACCAGTAAAGTCGCTGGTTAGCAGCCAGGCCGAGCACCTCGCCTGGACCTTGGAACTGTCCAAGTTGCCACACATAAGAGTCGCCCAAGCCCCATCAAAAGTTGGCAAAGGGACAGCGAGCCTCTTGGAATGCAGGCGCGAAAAGACGGTATGGGGAGGGCCGTTTTCGACTCAAAGGGCTCGTGAGACCAGAGTGACCAATCGCTCGGTCAGCGGAGCGTAATAGCGGGGTAGCACATTGTCGTCGAGTGGCACGACGACGTCGATCTTTCCCTCGGCCTCGCCGAGGAACAGGCCGGGGTCGTTGCTGTCGGCGAAGGCCACCGTCGGCACGCCCGCCTCGCCCGCCGCCCCCGCCCAGCCGTGGTCGGCGATCACCAGGTCGGGCAGCCCGCCTTCGAGCTCGTCGAGCATGTGCCGCATCGGGGCCGAGTCGTGGGTGTGCACGAAGCCGCCGCGGTCGTCGAGCATGGCGACGTCCTGGAGGTAGCGGATGCGGCGCGGACGGCCGAAGCCGGAGCCGGCGTACGTCCAGCCCTCGGCCGGGGTGAGCAGGGTCGCGCCGCGCTCGACGGCGAACCTGGCCAGCGGCAGGTGGACGGCGAGCAGCCCGGTCGGGTGGCCGGTGGCGAACAGCACCCGCGGGGCCGGCCGCGACAGCACCGACGCGATGCGCGCCGCCATGGCGTCGATCGCGTCGATCGTCAGGTCGGGGTCGATGGTGTCCTGGCCGCGGCGGTGGCCGGGATCGGCGACCACGCCGGCCGACTTGGCCATCAGGTCGAGGACGTCCCGGAAGGTCCACGGCTGCTCGAACGTCAGGCCGAGCATGTAGTACGGGTCGCGGTTGGCCAGCGAGCTGTAGTGGTCGAGGTTGTTCTCGCGCGACGTCGCGACGTCACCGGCGATACGGCTGTGGATCAGGTGTCGGCGGAGTTCGTCGCGGCTCAGCACAGGTCTTCCTCATCAGGGGCATCGAGGACGTCGAGCGTCGTCGGGGCGGTCGTCAGGGCATCGGGTCGAGGCCGTGCAGAGGGAACACCGCCTGCCGGGTCGCCATGACCGCACGGTCGATGGGGTCCGCTGGGTCATAACCGCCGGAGATGTCGCGAAATTCCGGGTTGCGTCCGTCGGTCATGGTCAGCGGGGGCGCCTCGCCGGTGCGCTCCCTGACGTACTGGCGCCAGGCGTCGGGGGTGGGCGTGGCCGGATCGACGGGATGGCCGGCGGCCTCGGCGATGAGGTGCGTCCAGATGCGCGGCACGACCTGGACGAGCTCGTAACCGCCGCCGCCCACCGCGATCCACCGGCCGCCCGCCGTCTCGTGCGCCAGGTCGTGCAGGGCCGCGTAGGCGGCGCGCTGGCCGTCGATGCTGAGCATGAGGTTGGCGAGGGGGTCGAGCGCGTGGCTGTCGCAACCGTGCTGGGTGACCAGGATCTCCGGGCCGAACTCGCGCAGCAGCGGCGGCACGACCGCGTGGAAGGCGCGCAGCCAGCCGGAGTCGCCGCAGCCGGCCGGGAGCGCCACGTTGACGGCCGTGCCCTCCGCGCCGGTCTCGTGCGGGAAGCCGGTGCCCGGGAACAGCGTGCGCGGGCTCTCGTGCAGGCTGATCGTCAGCACCCGGGGGTCGTCGTAGAAGACGGCCTGCACGCCGTCGCCGTGGTGCACGTCGACGTCGACGTAGGCCACCCGCGTGTCCCCCTGCTCCAGCAGCCAGGCGATGGCCAGGGCCGGGTCGTTGTAGACGCAGAAGCCGCTGGCCGCGGCCGGCATGGCGTGGTGGAGCCCGCCCGCGACGTTGACCGCGTGCTCGGCCGCGCCCTCCCAGACCGCGCGCGCCGCCGCCAGGGACGCCCCCGCGATCAGCGCGGACGCCTCGTGCACGCCCTTGAAGGCCGGATTGTCGGTGGTGCCGAGCCCCGCCCGCAGGTCGGGCACGCCAGCCACGGAGACGCCCTTGACCGCCTCGATGTAGCCGCGGTCGTGCACCATGGCCAGCTCGTCGTCGCCGGCGGGCGCGCAGCCGGCCATCTCGACCTTGTCGAGGACGCCGAGCGCGCGGGCGAGCGCGATCGTCAGCTCGACCCTGATGGGCGCCAGCGGGTGGCTCGGGCCGAAGTTGTAGGAGGTGAGAGCGTCGTCCCAGATGACTCGTGCCGTTCGGCTCATGCCCCGCCCTCCGCGCGTCCCTCACCTTGCGCCGACGTTACCGCAGCGCCCTGTTCCGGTTGTAGCCCGGGTGATCGTCGGGGACGGTCTCGGTCGCATCAGAAATTTCGTGACTTAGTGTTTTATGGTGCGCTGGGCGCGACCTTTCCGCAGAATCTTCCATTTCTTCCGACGTCCCCGGGTTTTCGACACCACGATCGTGGTCGTGCTCGCCCTGTTCGCGAGCCTCGGGGTGATCGTGTCGTCCGTCCAGACGGGGGCCGACGGGGCGCTGGGGTCGGCGCACTTCCTGCTGACCAGCGTGCTGCTGCTGGTCCGCCGGAGCAGGCCGGTGCTGGTGGCCGGGGCCGTCACGGCGTTCGACGTGGTCGGCATCGCGGCCGGACTCGTGACGTCGGCCACCATCCCGGAGGGCATCGCCTTCTACAGCCTGGTGCGGCACTCCTCCGGCCGTCCGCCGCTGGTCATGACGGTCGTGGGGATCGTGGTCTACGGCACGGTGATGGAGATCAAGGGGCCGGGCCTCGGGCAGTTCCTGGCCGGCGCCTTCGTCGTCGCGATCCCGGCCGGCATCGGCGCGCTGGTCAAGGCCAGGGCCGAGTTGAACGAGCGCAGCAGGCTGGAGGCCGCCGACGCCGCCGTACAGGCCGAGCGGCGGCGGATCGCCAGGGAACTGCACGACGTCGTCGCGCACCACATCACAGTGATCAACGCCCTGGTCGGCGGCGCGCGGGCGACGCTCGCGCCCGAGCAGGAGGTCACCCGCGAGGCGCTGGAGAGCGCCCAGCAGACCGCCCGCCAGGCGATGTCGGAGATGCGCCGGCTGCTGCACGTGCTGCGGGCCGACGGCAACGACGGCCCGGACGCCGCGACCGGCGTGGGGGCCGACCGCCTGCCCGCGCTCATCGGCGAGGCCAGGAGCGCCGGGCTGCCCGCCAGCCTGACCGTCACGGGCGAGCCGGTGGCGCTGCCCTCGGCCGTGGACCACGCCGTCTACCGGATCGTGCAGGAGGCGCTGACCAACACCCGCAAGCACGCGGCCGGCGCCAGGGCCAGCGTGCGCCTGGCCTACGGGTCCGAGGCGGTGGAGGTCGAGGTGCTCGACGACGGCGTGCCGCAGCAGGGCGGCGCGCCGGGGTTCGGGCTGGGCGGCATGGCCGAGCGGGTCGCGTTGTGCGGCGGCCGGCTTTCGACCGGCCCGCGTCCCGGGGGAGGATTCCGGGTGCACGCCCGCATCCCCTTGGAGGCAACATGATCACGGTGCTGCTGGTCGACGACCACGAGCTGGTCCGCAAGGGGTTCCGGCTGATGCTCGACGCGCAGCCCGACCTGTCCGTGGTGGGCGAGGCCGGCGACGGCGAGCGGGCCGTCGAGCTGAGCCGGCGGCTGCGTCCCGACGTGGTGCTGATGGACCTGCACATGCCGGGGCTCGACGGCGTGCGGGCCACCGAGCTGATCACCTCGGAGCTGCCGGGCGTGCGGGTGCTCGCGCTGAGCACCTTCGACCTGGACGAGAACGTGCTCGCGGCGCTGCGGGCGGGCGCCGGCGGCTTCCTGCCCAAGGACGTCTCCCCGGAGGAGCTGATCGAGGGCGTGCGCGTGGTGCACCGGGGCGAGTCGGCGGTCGCGCCGCGGCTGCTGACCCGGCTGATCGGCACGTTCGTCCGCGCGTCGAGGCCGCCGGCCGCGCCCGCGCCGCCCGTGCTGGACGCGCTGACCGAGCGCGAGCGGGAGATCCTCGTGCTGATCGCCAGAGGCCGGTCGAACACCGAGATCGCCGGGCAGCTGGCCGTCTCCCCCTCGACCGTCAAGAACCACGTGACCAGCCTGTTCGCCAAGATCGGGGTCAGGGACCGGGCGCAGGCCGTGATCGTCGCCTACGAGGCGGCGCTGATCAAACCTGGAGACTAGGACCAGGCTCCCAGGCCGCGCCCGGCAAGAACGTCCTCACGGCCGAAGAGAACGGCAGGCCCCGGGCGGCACGCTTGGTGACATGACGGCGATTCGCGCAACCAATCTGAGCAAACGCTACGGCGCCACCCATGCCGTCGCGGACCTGTCGTTCGACGTCGAGCCCGGCCAGGTGACCGGGTTCCTCGGGCCCAACGGCGCCGGCAAGTCCACGACCATGCGGATGATCCTCGGCCTCGACCGGCCGTCGGGCGGGTCCGTGCTGGTGGACGGGCGGCCGTACCAGGAGCATCGGCACCCGCTGCGCAAGGTGGGCGCGCTGCTGGACGCCAAGGCCGTGCACGGCGGCCGCAGCGCCCGCAACCACCTGCTGGCCATCGCCCAGAGCAACGGCATCCCGGCGGGCCGGGTGAACGAGGTGCTGGAGGCCGTCGGCCTGCGCGAGGTGGCGCGGCGGCGGATCGGCGGGTTCTCGCTCGGCATGTCGCAGCGCCTCGGCATCGCGGCCGCGCTGCTCGGCGACCCCGAGATCCTGCTCTTCGACGAGCCGGTCAACGGGCTCGACCCCGAGGGCATCCTGTGGATCCGCACGTTCATGCGCAAGCTGGCCGCCGAAGGGCGCACGGTGTTCGTCTCCAGCCACCTCATGAGCGAGATGGCCCAGACGGCCGACCACCTGATCGTGATCGGCCGGGGCCGGCTGATCGCCGACACGAGCGTGCAGGAGTTCATCGGGCGCAGCTCGCAGGGCTACGTACGGGTGCGCTCCCCGCGCCTGGCCGAGGTCGCCGACCTGGTCAAGGTGGGCGACCTGTACCCCGACCACCTGCGCGTCACCGCGATGAGCACGCTGGAGATCGGCACCCTGACCGCTCGGGCCGGGATCCCCCTGGAGGAGCTGACGTTCGTGCAGCCCTCGCTCGAAGCGGCGTACATGGAGCTCACCAAGGACAGTGTGGAGTACTCGTCATGACCGACATCCTGAGGTCCGAATGGACCAAGATCCGTTCGGTGCGCTCGACGGTGTGGACGCTCGCCGTCACCGCCGTGCTCCTGATCGGCCTGGGCGGGCTGCTGTCGGTCGCGTCCAAGGCCACGGCCGACGGGCAGCCCATCACCGGTGACCAGGCCGTCATGACGAGCCTGACCGGCATCATGTTCGCCGCGCTGTCCATGGCCACGCTGGGCGTGCTGGTGATCTCCAGCGAATACCGGACCGGCGGCATCCGCACGTCGCTGCTGGCCGTGCCGAGGCGGCTGAAGCTGCTCACCGGCAAGATCGTGGTGTTCACCGTGACGGCGCTGGTCGTCTCCACGGTCGCGGCGGCCGCCGCGGTGGCCGTCGGCGTGGCGATCCTCCGGCCTGACTCGGTCGACGTGGGCGCCGCGGCGCAGTCGGTGTTCGGGGCCGGGCTCTACCTCACCGCCTGCGGCCTGTTCGGGCTGGGGCTCGGCACGGTGATCCGGCACACGCCGGGCGCGATCGTCTCGGCCATCGCGCTGATGATGGTGCTGCCGCAGCTCACCAACGCGCTGCCCGGCGAGTGGGGCAAGGCCGTCTCCGACCACTTCACCACCAACGCCGGTATGGAGATCGTGCTGGACCAGCCCGGGAACCCGCTGGGGCCGTGGAGCGGGCTCGGCGTCTACGCGCTGTGGGTCGCCGTCGCGGTGGCCGCGGGCGCCGTGCTCCTGCAGCGGCGGGACGCCTGAGCCGCACCCGGCGGCCGGGCTCCCCCGCCGCCGGTCAGCCCGAGGCGAGCTGGCGCCCCCGGTCGCGGGCGGCCTCGATGGCGGCCAGGAAGGCGGCGCGCACGCTGTGGCGCTCCAGCTCGGCGATGGCCGCGATCGTGGTGCCGCCCGGCGAGGTGACGGCCTCCCGCAGGATCACCGGGTGCTCCCCGGAGTCGCGCAGCATCACGGCCGCGCCGACGATCGACTGGGTGACCATGTCGAGCGCGGCGGCCCGCGGCATGCCGAGCAGGATGCCCGCGTCGACCATGGCCTCGACCAGGTAGAAGAAGTAGGCGGGGCCGCTGCCGGACAGCGCGGTCGCGGCGTCCTGCTGGGACTCGGGGATGCGCAGCACCTTGCCGACCGGCTTGAGCAGGCCCTCGGTGAGCTTGAGGTGCTCCTCGCCGGCGTGCGCGCCCGCCGAGATCACGCTCATCGCCTCGTCGAACCTGATCGGCGTGTTGGACATGACCCGGACCACCGGCACCTCGACGCCGAGCCGCTGCTCGACGAACGCGGTGGTGATGCCGGCCGCCGCCGTGATGACCAGGCGGTCGGCCGGGACGTAGGGGGCGATCTCCGCCAGCAGGGTCGCCATGTCTTGAGGCTTGACGGCCAGGATCAGGGTGTCGGCCGACTTGGCCGCCTCGGCGTTGTCGACCGTGCGCACGCCGTACGTCTCGCGCAGCGCCTGCGCCCGCTCCGGACGGCGGCTGGTCGCCATGATGTCGCCCGGCTTGAACCCGGCGCGCAGCAGCCCGGACAGCAGGGCCTCGCCCATCTTGCCGGTGCCCAGAATCGCGATCATCTCGACCTCTCGAAGGGGAACGGACGCCGGCCCAGCCTACTAGCCCCGCGACAGCAGCGATCTGAGGAAGAACGCCAGGTTGCGAGGGCGTTCGGCCAGGCGGCGCATGAGGTAGGCGTACCAGTCGGCGCCGTACGGGACGTACACGCGCACCTGGCCGCCCAGCCCGGCCAGACGGCGCTGCTCGCCGGGGCGCACGCCGTACAACATCTGGTACTCGAAGCCGTTGACGTCACGGCCGTCGAGCACGGCCAGGGTGGAGGCGATCTGGATCATCCTGGGGTCGTGCGTGGCGATCATGGGGTAGCCGGTGCCCGCCATGAGGATCTTGAGGCAGCGGACGAACGAGCGGTCGACGTCGGCCGGCCTGCTGTAGGCGCCGGGGGCGGTGTAGGCGCCCTTGCAGAGCCGTACGCGGGCGCCGGCCAGCTTCTCGCAGCGTTCGAGCGCGTCGGGCAGGTACGCCTGGACCACGATCCCGACGTCGGGGTGCTCCTTGCGCAGGGTGGCGTGCACGAAGTGCAGGCCGCCGATCGTGTCGTGCTCCTCGGCGTCGAGCGTGACCGTGATGCCGCGGGCGGCCGCCGCCTCGCAGATGGTGGCCGCGTTGTCGAGCGCGACCTGCTCCGACAGCCGCAGCCCGAGCGCGGTCAGCTTGACCGAGGCGTCGCCGCCCGGCGGCAGCCGGTCGAGCAGCGACAGGTACTCGCGCACCGCCGCCTCGGCCTGTCTCCTGTCGGTCACCTCTTCGCCCAGGTGGTCGACGGTCACGAGCAGGCCCTCGTGGGACAGCCCGCGGATGACCGCGCCGACGTCGTCGGCGACGTATCGCTTGACCACGTCCCTGGTCAGCGGCGATGTGGTGATGACGCGTTCGGCGCGTTCGCTCTTGGAGACGGCGAGCATTGCCTGACGGAGCACGTGACCCACACTAACCGCCCACTTCCCGGGTATATCGCTGAACCGCGGACCTGCCCTTTTCGTCTTATGGATATGCGCACAATGACGACAGCGACTCTTCTCGCCGGTTCTCTGGTGCTCGCGACGGGTTGTGCCACATCGCCGCCGGCCGCCCGTCCGCTGCCGCAGACGCCCGCCGAGCACGTCGTGACACCGGTCACCACCGCCCCCAGCAAGGCCCCCGAGCCGGTCAAGCCCACCGGCGACGCCATCAACGTGCACAAGGTCCGCTGGACCAAGGCCACGGCCCTCTCACGCGGCAAGCAGGTCAGGCTCACCTGGTGGTCGGGCGTGGAGCCGTGCACCGTGCTGGACAAGGTCAAGGTCAAGGAGACCGCCAAGAAGGTCACCATCACCCTGTACGAGGGCACGTCCCCGAAGGCCAAGGACGTCTCCTGCATCATGCTGGCCCTGGAGAAGACCACGACCGTCAAGCTCAAGCACGCCCTCGGCAAGCGAAAGCTCGTCGACGGCGCGAAGCCCTAGCGTCCGAGGCGCCGGCAGCGCCGCGCCGTCCTCCAGCGCCCTCGTGGCGAGACGACTCCGGGAACGCCATGGTCCCGGCAGTCCAGCTTGCCCTCCGTCTGCGACCACCGGAGCAGGGACCCGCGGCGTGGTCCCACGGGAACCACTGATCCTTGCGGCCGACCTGGTGATCAGGTGGAACCACCGAGCGCCCGCCCCCGTTACGCGGGTTGTGGAGAATCACGGTTTGGTGCCCGATTGTCGGGAATGCTGGCACGCTCACAGGGGTTGAGTCGGGTAGGCTCAAGTCGTTTGACAAAGACGACACGAATCCGTAGCTTGAGTCCAACCGACTCAACTTTGACTACAAGGACGTACTCATGGCACGTGCGGTAGGTATCGACCTTGGGACGACCAACTCCGTCGTCTCGATCCTCGAGGGCGGTGAGCCCACCGTCATCGCCAACGCGCAGGGCTCGCGGACCACGCCGTCCGTGGTCGCCTTCGCGAAGAACGGCGAGGTCCTGGTGGGCGAGGTCGCCAAGCGGCAGGCCGTCACCAACGTTGACCGGACGATCCGCTCGGTCAAGCGCGAGATGGGCACCAACTGGTCCCAGGAGATCGACGGCAAGAAGTTCTCCCCCCAGCAGATCAGCGCCTTCGTGCTGCAGAAGCTGAAGCAGGACGCCGAGGCGTACCTGGGCGAGAAGATCACCGACGCGGTGGTCACCGTCCCGGCCTACTTCAACGACGCCCAGCGCCAGGCCACCAAGGAGGCCGGCACGGTCGCGGGCCTCAACGTTCTGCGCATCATCAACGAGCCGACCGCCGCGGCCCTCGCCTACGGGCTCGACAAGGAGCAGGACCAGACGATCCTGGTCTTCGACCTCGGCGGCGGCACCTTCGACGTCTCGCTGCTCGACGTCGGCCAGGAGGACGGCCACGGCTTCGTCGAGGTCAAGGCCACCTCCGGCGACAACCACCTCGGTGGCGACGACTGGGACCAGCGCGTCGTCGACGAGCTGGTCAAGCGCTTCCAGAACGCCCACGGCGTCGACCTCGCCAAGGACAAGATGGCCCTCCAGCGCCTGCGTGAGGCCGCGGAGAAGGCCAAGATCGAGCTGTCCAGCCAGGCCGAGACCAACATCAACCTGCCCTACATCACCGCCTCCTCCGAGGGCCCGCTGCACCTCGACGAGAAGCTGACCAGGGCCGAGTTCCAGCGCCTGACGGCCGACCTGCTCGAGCGCACCAAGGGCCCGTTCCACCAGGTCATCAAGGACGCCGGCATCAAGGTCTCCGACATCGCGCACGTGGTGCTCGTCGGCGGCTCGACCCGCATGCCCGCCGTCACCGAGCTCGTCCGCGAGCTGACCGGCGGCAAGGAGCCCAACAAGGGCGTCAACCCCGACGAGGTCGTCGCCATCGGCGCCGCTCTCCAGGCCGGCGTGCTCAAGGGCGAGGTCAAGGACGTCCTCCTGCTCGACGTGACCCCGCTGTCGCTGGGCATCGAGACCAAGGGCGGCATCTTCACCAAGATCATCGAGCGCAACACGACGATCCCGACCAAGCGCTCGGAGGTCTTCACCACGGCCGAGGACAACCAGCCGTCGGTGCAGATCCAGGTCTACCAGGGCGAGCGCGAGATCGCCTCGTACAACAAGAAGCTGGCCACCTTCGAGCTGACCGGCATCGCCCCGGCGCCGCGCGGCATCCCGCAGATCGAGGTCACCTTCGACATCGACGCCAACGGCATCGTCAACGTCTCCGCCAAGGACCTGGGCACGGGCAAGGAGCAGACGATGACCATCACCGGCGGCTCCGCGCTGCCGAAGGACGACATCGAGCGCATGATGCGCGAGGCCGAGTCGTACGCCGAGGAGGACAAGAAGCGCCGCGAGGAGGCCGAGGTCCGCAACAACGCGGACGGTCTGGCCTACCAGACGGAGAAGTTCCTCCGCGAGAACGACGACAAGGTCCCCGGCGACATCAAGACCGAGGTCAACGACGCCCTGTCGGAGCTGAAGAAGGCTCTTGAGGGCACCGACACCGACGTCATCCGCACCTCCGCGGAGAAGCTCGCCACGGTCAGCCAGAAGATGGGCTCGGCCATCTACGCCGCCAGCCAGGGCCAGCAGGCCGGCCCCGAGGGCGCTCCGCAGGACGCCTCGGCCGGTCAGGGCGCCAAGGCCGACGACGACGTGGTCGAGGCCGAGATCGTCGACGAAGACCAGCCGAAGAAGGACCAGTGATGCCGGCGCGCGACAACGGGCACGAGGAGCCGGTGATCCGCGACAAGCGCAAGATCGACCCGGAGACGGGCGAGGTTCGGGAGACCTCGGGCGAGCAGCCCGAGGCGCCCGCCGAGCAGGCGCCGGCGGCGGCCCACGACGGTGAGCTGGCGGCCCAGCTCGCCGAGCGGACCGCCGACCTCCAGCGCCTCCAGGCGGAGTACACGAACTACCGCAGAAGGGTCGAGCGCGACAGGGTCGCGGTCCGCGAGCAGGCCGTCGCCGGCGCGCTGACCGAGCTCCTCCCTGTGCTCGACGACATCGGACGGGCCCGTGACCACGGCGAGCTGACCGGTGGCTTCGCGAAGGTGGCGGAGTCGCTGGAGTCGGTGCTCACCAAGCTGGGCCTCAGCGCCTACGGCCAGAAGGGCGACCCGTTCGACCCGACGGTCCACGAGGCGCTGATGCACAGCTACTCGCCCGACGTGACCGAGCCCACCGCGATCGAGGTGCTGCAGCCCGGTTACCGGATGGGTGAGCGGGTGCTGCGCCCGGCGCGGGTGGCGGTGGCCGAGCCCGAGGACGCTCCTCCCGCGTCCAATGACGACGAAGCAAACTGACAAAAGGACGAAGGGCCGTAGATGAGCACCAAGGACTACCTGGAAAAGGACTACTACGCCGTCCTTGGTGTGCCCAAGACCGCCACCGCCGACGAGATCAAGAAGGCGTACCGGAAGCTGGCCAGGCAGTACCACCCGGACACCAACCAGGGCGACGCCGCCAAGGAGACCAAGTTCAAGGAGGTCTCGGAGGCGTACGACATCCTGTCCGACAGCAAGCGCCGCAAGGAGTACGACGAGGCGCGCACGCTGTTCGGGTCCGGGGTGGGCGGACAGCGCCCCGGCGGTGGCGGTTTCCCGTTCGACTTCGGCGACCTGTTCGGCGGCACCGCCGGCCAGCAGGGCGGGGGCGCCGGTGAGCGGCTCGGCGACCTGTTCGGCGGGCTGTTCAACCGCGGTGGGGCGGGGGGCTCCACCCGCACGACGAGCGCGACCAGACCGCGCCGCGGCCAGGACGTCGAGTCCGAGGTCACGCTCTCGTTCACCGAGGCCGTCGAGGGCACCACGGTCTCGCTCAGGCTGACCAGCTCGGCCGCCTGCACCGCGTGCAGCGGCACCGGCGCCAAGGCGGGCACGACCCCCCGGGTCTGTCCCACCTGCGAGGGCACTGGCGCGGCCAGCCGCAACCTGGGCAACTTCGCCTTCTCCGAGCCCTGCCGCGACTGCAAGGGCCGCGGGCTGCTCGTGGACGACCCCTGCCCCGTGTGCGAGGGCAACGGCCGGGCCAAGAGCACCCGCACGATCCAGGCCAGGATCCCCGCCGGCGTGGCCGACGGGCAGCGGGTCAAGCTCAAGGGCAAGGGCGCGCCGGGCGAGAACGGCGGCCCGGCCGGCGACCTCTACATCCTGACGCACGTCAAGCCGCACCACGTGTTCGGCCGGACGGGCGACAACCTCACGATCACGGTTCCCGTGACGTTCTCGGAGGCCGCGCTGGGCGCCGAGATCAAGGTGCCGACCCTCAAGGGCATGCCGGTGACCCTGCGCGTCCCGGCGGGCACGCCCAACGGCCGCACGTTCCGCGTGCGGGGCAGAGGCGTCACCCGCAAGGACGGCACCAAGGGTGACCTGCTCGCCAGCGTCGAGGTGCTCGTGCCGAAGACGCTCGACGACAAGTCGCGCGAGCTCCTCACCGAGTTCAACACCGCGACCGCGGGCGACGACCCGCGCGCCGATCTCATTCAGCGAGCCAGAAGCGAGTAGCCGATGGACGCCAACTACTTCGACCTGTCCGACGACACGCCTGTTTATGTGATTTCGGTGGCCGCGCAGCTCTCCGGGCTCCATCCGCAGACGCTGCGCCAGTACGACCGGCTCGGCCTGGTCAGCCCGGGCCGCACCGCCGGGCGCGGCCGCCTCTACTCCACAAGAGACATCATCCAGCTCCGCGAGGTCCAGCGGCTCTCCCAGGAGGAGGGCATCAACCTCGCGGGCATCAAGCGGATCCTCGAGCTCGAGAACGAAGCTCTGCGGCTGCGTGAGGAGGTTCACCGCCTGCGCGCCGAGATGCGGATGGTCAGGGCGCTGATCCGCTACGAGCTGCCACCGGGGGCCTAGGTTATGGACTACAAGCTCACCCAGAAGAGCCAGGAAGCTCTCTCGGGTGCCATGCGGCGCGCCGCCGCCGAGGGCAACCCGGAGATCTCTCCGGCCCATCTGCTCTCCACGCTGCTCTCCCAGACGGGCGGCACGGCCGTGCCGCTGCTCGAAGCGGTCGGCGCCGACTGGCGCACGCTGCGGGCGCGCGTCGAGGAGCAGCTCGCGGCGCTGCCGAAGGCTCAGGGCGCGACAGTGGGCGCGCCGTCGAGCTCGCGGCAGCTGCTCACCGTCATGAACACCGCCGCCCAGCACGCCAACCGCCTCGAAGACCTCTATGTCTCGACCGAGCACCTGCTCGTCGGCCTGGCGGCCGACGGCGGCCCGATGGCCGAGCTGCTCAAGGCGCAGGGCGCGACCCCGCAGGCGCTGCTCGACGCCTTCGAGAAGGTACGCGGCCACGCCCGCGTCACCAGCGAGACGCCCGAGGACACCTACCAGGCGCTGGAGAAGTACGGCGTCGACCTGACCGAGCGGGCCCGCGGCGGCGGCCTCGACCCGGTGATCGGCCGCGACTCGGAGATCCGCCGCGTGGTCCAGGTGCTCAGCCGCCGCACCAAGAACAACCCGGTGCTGATCGGCGAGCCCGGCGTCGGCAAGACCGCCGTCGTCGAGGGCCTGGCCCAGCGCATCGTGGCCGGCGACGTGCCCGAGTCGCTACGCAACAAGCGGCTGATCTCGCTCGACCTGGGCGCGATGGTGGCCGGCGCGAAGTACCGCGGCGAGTTCGAGGAGCGTCTCAAGGCCGTCCTCTCCGAGATCAAGGAGAGCAACGGGCAGATCGTGACGTTCATCGACGAGCTGCACACCGTCGTCGGCGCGGGGGCCGCCGAGGGCGCCATGGACGCCGGCAACATGCTCAAGCCCATGCTGGCCCGCGGCGAGTTGCGCATGATCGGCGCGACCACGCTCGACGAATACCGCGAGCGCATCGAGAAGGACCCCGCGCTGGAACGCCGCTTCCAGCAGGTCTATGTGGGCGAGCCCACGGTCGAGGACACGATCGCGATCCTGCGCGGGCTCAAGGGCCGCTACGAGGCGCACCACCAGGTGCAGATCGCCGACGGCGCGCTGGTCGCCGCCGCCGCCCTGTCCGACCGCTACATCACCAACCGCTTCCTCCCCGACAAGGCCATCGACCTGGTCGACGAGGCCGCCTCGCGGCTGCGCATGGAGATCGACTCCCGTCCCGTGGAGATCGACCAGCTCCAGCGGAGCGTCGACCGCATGAAGATGGAGGAGCTGGCCCTGACGAAGGAGACCGACGAGGCGTCGGTCCAGCGGCTCGACCGCCTGCGCCAGGAGCTGGCCGACCGCCAGGAGGAGCTCAACGCCCTCGTCGGCCGCTGGGAGCACGAGAAGGCCGGGCTCAACAAGGTCGGCGAGCTGAAGAAGCAGCTCGACGAGGCCAGGGGCGCGGCCGAGCGGGCCCAGCGCGACGGCGACTTCGAGGCCGCCTCCCGGCTCATGTACGCCGAGGTGCCCCGGCTGGAGCAGGCCCTCCAGGCCGCCTCCGACGCCGCGCCGCCGGACAACGCCATGGTCAAGGAGGAGGTCGGCGCCGACGACATCGCCGAGGTCATCTCCTCCTGGACGGGCATCCCCGCCGGCCGCCTGCTGGAGGCCGAGACGGCCAAACTGCTGCGGATGGAGGAGGAGCTGGGCCGGCGGCTCATCGGCCAGCAGCAGGCCGTACAGGCCGTCTCCGACGCCGTGCGCCGCAGCAGGGCCGGCATCGCCGACCCCGACCGTCCCACGGGCTCGTTCCTGTTCCTCGGGCCCACCGGTGTGGGCAAGACCGAACTGGCCAAGGCGCTGGCGGAGTTCCTGTTCGACGACGAGCGGGCGATGACCCGCATCGACATGAGCGAATACTCCGAGAAGCACAGCGTGGCCAGGCTCGTCGGCGCGCCTCCCGGCTACGTCGGCTACGAGGAGGGCGGCCAGCTCACCGAGGCCGTCCGGCGGCGGCCGTACACGGTGGTGCTGCTGGACGAGGTGGAGAAGGCGCACCCGGAGGTGTTCGACATCCTCCTCCAGGTGCTCGACGACGGACGGCTGACCGACGGCCAGGGCCGCACGGTCGACTTCCGCAACACGATCCTGATCCTGACCTCCAACATCGGCTCGCAGTTCCTGGTCGATCCGAAGCTGGAGAACGACGCCAAGCGCGAGGCCGTCATGGGGGCGGTGCGCGGCTCGTTCAAGCCGGAGTTCCTCAACCGGCTCGACGACGTCATCCTCTTCGACGCGCTCGGCTCCGAGGAGCTGGCCCAGATCGTCGACCTCCAGGTCGACCGCCTGGCCCAGCGGCTGGCCGACCGACGCCTGACGCTGGAGGTCAGCCCGGCCGCCCGCGAGTGGCTCTCGCTGACCGGCTACGACCCCCTGTACGGCGCCCGTCCGCTGCGCCGCCTGGTCCAGTCGGCCATCGGCGACAAGCTGGCCAAGGCCGTGCTGTCCGGCGAGATCGCCGACGGCGACAAGGTCAGGGTGGAGCTCGGCGACGACGAGTTGCTCATCCAGCGCGGCTGAGGCGGCGCCGTCGAGCCCGGAGATCCGCGCGGATCTCCGGGCTCCGGCATGTCATGCCAGGGTCATATCCCGTCGCCGCGGGGTAAGGTTCCCGCCACCCTTCGGACAAGCCGCACGCGACCGGCCGGACAGGTGGCTAGCTTCGGCGTTCGTCAGATCACCGATTCCGATCAGAGGGACGTGCGGTGTCATCTCGTAAGATCCGAAGCATCCTCACGGTGGCCGTTCTGACCGTGGGCGTCACCTGGCCGGTCGCCGGTCCTTCGGTGGCCGACACCTGCCGGCCGCGATCCGAGGCGGTCGCCTCGTACTGCGACGGCCACGCCAAGCTCCAGCTCAACGAGGGCAGGACGAACGGCCACCGGGTCGTCACCGAGGAGGTCGGCAAGCTGGCCATGGCCGCCGGCGACATGGCCAGGCGGCTCGGCCTGACGGGTCTGGCGGCCGCCAGGTCCGCCATGGGCCCGCTGGCCGACCTCGGCGGCGTCGGGGCGACGTGGGGCATGCCCTCGCTGAACAGCGCCTCGCCCGCGCTGTTCCCCGCGGCCTCCGGCAACAGCGGGATGCGTGATCTGGCCACGACGCTGCAGGTGCCCGCGCTGCCCGCCCTCCCCGCGCTGCCGCAGGCGCCCGTCGCGGCCCGGGTGCCGGCCGAGACGACGCTCGGCGAGAGGCCGACCGCCCCGGCCTCGGCCCGCGCCGCGAAGTCGCCGGGCCGGGCGCGGCAGCCGGTGCGGGAGGTCGGCGGCGATCTGATCTCGAACCTGTTGCCCAGGGCCGTGGAGAGCATCGAGGGCGCCTCGACGCTGCCCGGCGGCTACCCCGCGATCGACGGCTTCAGCCGCCTGCTGCCCGGTCTCGACCTGCACTGAGCCAATGTGTCCGGGCGCGGGTCGTGCCTGCCGCGCCCGGCTTCCTCAACCGGAGGGGCCGTGGCCGCGCACTGTCGCGGCCCCTCCGGCCCGGCTTCGCGGGCACGCGACAAGCCGGGCCCCGCGCGGGGGCCCGCCGGCCGGCCCCCGCGACTAGGAGACGAGCTCGTCGAGCTCGTCCTCCGGAAGGCCGAGGTCGACCCTGATCCGGTATCGCGTCCGCAGCAGCGCCACCTGCTCGGGGTCGCCCTCCTCGCAGCCCAGCACGGCCTGGGTGGCCCATTCGAGGCCGCCCCGCAGATCGCCGTAGGCGACCAGGGTCTCCGCGATGGTGTGGGCCGTCGCCGTGGAGACGTCGCCCTCCGCGCGGATGGTCTCGATGAGCTCCCGGGCCTCGTCGGGCCGTTCGAGCTCGAAGAGGGTGTCGGCGATTCCCGCGCGCGGGTCGAAGCCCGCGTCGCCGCCGTCCTCCACGGCGCGCTGGAAACACTCCATCGCGCGTGCGGGCTGTCCCGCCGCTCGCCACTCCTCAGCGGCCAGGACGAGGATGGACGCCCTGGAGACGTCGCCGGACGAATAACCGAGCGCGACGTCGTACAGCCGACTGGCCAAGGAACTGTGGTCGTCGGCCAGCAGGGCCTGCTCCAGCAGACGATCAAGGTGCTCTCGGGTCACATGCGCCACACCCGCGAGACTACCGAGCCGCCAGGCGGTTTGCCCGGTCAATGCGCATCGCCGGTCACATGCAAATTCGGCAACGTCTCGTCCAAGGCTGGTCACGCTGCGCGTGTATGCGCAGGTCAGCGGGCATATACGGCATGCTTTGCGGTACGCGGGCGGAGGGGGCTGTAATGGGCATGTCCAGGCAGATGACCTTCACGCTGGCTTGCGCCGTCGTTCTCTCGGCCCTCGGGCCCGGCGTGGCGGGGTACCTGTCGGCCCGTCTGGAGGCGATCCGCACGGCCGAACGCAACCTGCACGCGCTGCAGGCCAGGCTCGACGTCCGGCAGGCCCGGGACGTCCGGCCGGTGTCGTTCCCCCTGCCCTGCCTGCGTACGCCGGTGACGCCGCGCATCCAGCAGGTGCCCGAGGCGCGGCAGCGGGCCGCGCCCGGCGCCCGGCGGCCGGTCATCGCCGGTACGGCCCGGTGATCCGGCCGGCGACCACGGACCGCACGGCCCGGGCGAGCCCGAGCGCGACGCGGACCGGCCCACGCCTGTGGCGGGGGTCGTAGGGGGCACTGCGCTTGAAGGCGGACGGCGGAAGATCGTACATCTTCACCTCCAGAAGACCCGTGACGGACAGTGACGATCGTTCGTCGCTGTCATGCCCAGATCTCGGTCAGCGTCCCCCCTCGCCCTCGGTCAGCACGTGCGGCGACCACGACTTGAGCTGACGCGACAGGAACCCCCGCATCAGGTGCTTGGCGGCGTCGATGATGTCGGGCGCGCCGGCGGGGTCGCGCCGGAAGGCCAGCTTGAGCACCGCGTCGCCGGCCTCGACCGCGACCAGCACGGCCAGGTCGAGCGTCTCGCTGTCGGCCAGGCCGAACTCCTTGAGCAGCAGGCCGCGCAGCCTGCCCGCGATGACCGTGTTGTTCTCGGAGTCGGAGTCGAGCAGGTTGAGGTCGACGACGTCGCCGAAGTGCAGGCTCCGGAAGCCGGGGACCGTGCGGTGCATGTCGACGTACTCGTCGATGATCGCGTCGACGGCCTCCCACCAGCCGCGGTACTCCTCCTCCATGAACCGCAGCCCCACCCGCGCCACGAACTGCTCGACGTTGCGCCGGGTGAGCTCCTGGGTGATGGCCCGCTTGTCGGGGAAGAACTGGTAGACCGAACCGATCGCGACGCCTGCCCGCTCGGCTATGCGGGTGGTGGACAGGGCCTCGTAGCCGGTCTCGTCGAGGAGTTCGGCGCAGGCGTCGAGCATGCGCTCGACGCGCCGGGCGCTGCGGCGTTGGGCCGGCTGCCGCCGGAGAGCTTTGGGGTGGACGCAGTCATCATCCATTTGCGGCGAAGACACGGATTCATCTTCTCTCGTCTGCACGATCGTTACCTACTCATTTGCGGGATTTCTCGGATGACTGCCCGCCGGGTCGCCCGTGGCGAAATCCACGGGCCGGCATAACCGAATTTCCGTACTGGTCGGCGCGCCGAATCCGGCCCGCCGCGCGACCCGCGGCCCAGCGCGGACGCCTGGTGGCCCGGCGCGACTCCTGCGAGACGAGGCCCCGGATAACACCCCGCCGATGATATGTTCGATAAACGTTCCCCGACGGGGACCGTCATATTGTTCGACACAATCCCGGCACACTATATTGCGAGACGATATTTCGCGAATAATCTTCAATTCGAGCGATATCGGCGACGCCGGGCCGCGCCGTCGTCGCGCGGGTGGCTGCGCTGCGTCCAGCGACCGGCCTCGGCCGTGCGGCGCCACGGCCGACCGGCCCGCCGGGCGGTCGCCGCCGGCCGCACCCCGCCGGACTCGACCTGCCGCATGGCGACCTCCTATTGGACGGGCTGTCCAGAGGATGGATCGATCATGGCCGCGCGGCCAGTCCCGAGCACGTGCGCAGCGCCTTCCAGTCGCTCACGGCCTGGGTCCTGGCCGTGCCCGTCATCGGGATCGGGATGCCGCCCTGGATCGTGGCCGGGGTCCACTGGTCCTTGAGCACCTTGCGGCCGTTGATCGTCAAGGTCAGCACGCCCGTCCTGCCCGTGGTGCCCGGGGTGGAGTTGTAGAAGACGAAGTTGCCCATGCCGTAGCTGACGTAGGCGTTGTCCAGGTATCCGGCGCCGAGCAGGATGTGCGCGTGCCCGCCGACCACGACGTCGGCGCCCGCCGCGACCAGCTTGGGGGCGAGCGAGCGCTGGGCCTCGTTGGGGCACTTCTGCATCTCGGTGCCCCAGTGCAGGTGCACGATGACGGTGTCGGAGTTCTTGCGCGCCTGGCGTACCGCCTTCAGCAGGCTCGCCTCGTCCTTGGCCGAGGCCAGTCCGCCCTTGTCGGCCGTGGCCGTCCACGACTGGATGAACTCGGCGTCGAGCACCTGCGTCGCGCCGATGATCGACACCCGGTTGCCGTTCACCGTCTTGCGGAAGGGTTTGTAGGCCTGCGCGGCGTTCGCCCCGATGCCCACGATGGGGAACTTGCTGCGCTTGATGGCCGCCAGCGAGTCGGCCAGGCCGCTCTCCATGTAGTCCATGCCGTGGTTGTTGGCCATGGACGCGACGTCCACCCCGGCCGCCTTGAGCGCGTTGAACGCGGTCGCCGGCGCGCGGAAGGTGAACTGCTTGCCGGGCGCGGGCGTCCCGGCCGTGGTGATGGCGGTCTCCAGGTTGACCATCGTCAGGTCGGCCTTGCGCAGCACGTTTGCGATGGGTCCGAGGGCGGTGCCCGGGTTGGCGAGCCTGCCGCGCAGGACGCCCTCGAAGTGCACGTCGCCGCCGAAGGAGATGGTGAACGGCCGGCGCGCGGGCTTCGGCTTCGAGCTCGGCGACCCGGCCGCCTGCTGCTCGACCTGCTTGCTCTGCGGCTCTTTGTCAGGTGCCGACGAACATGCCGCGAGGGAGGCGGCGACGACCAGCACCGGTAGGACACGGGGGAGTCTCATCTACCGCCATTTCCGCTCGATCCAGACTTTTACGGATCGAGCATTCTATGGGCGGCGGATTAGGACTTGGTACCCATCAACCAGGTCAAAGCGGACCTGGTGGCGTCGTCCTTGGGGCTGTAGACGATCAGCCGCGTCTCCGGGGTGGCGGAGACGTTCAGGCTGGTCGTGCTGAAGCGGAGGTCGCCGGCGACCTCGTGCTTGAAGACCTTCACGCGGGGGCCCGGCTCGGCCACGTCCTGCCGGGCCCACATGCGGGCGAACTCGGCGCTCTCCGCGCTCAGCCGCCGCACGAAGTCCTGCCAGCAGGGGTCGTCGGCGTGCCGGCTGTAGGCGCCCCTGAAGACCGCGACCGCGCGCGGCAGCTCCGACTCGCGGTTCACGAGGGTGGTCGCGGCGTGCGTGTTGACGAACGTCTGCCACAACGAGTTCCGCTCGCCGTCCGGGGCCTCGACGACGTGCGGAAACAGGGTGGCGTAGGCGGCGTTCCAGGCCAGCAGGTCAGAACGGCTGTTGGTGACGGACGCGGGCATGTCGCCGAGCTGGTCGAGGATGCCCTGCATCTCGGGCGGCATGCGGCTGGCGTCGGCGACGGCGGGGGGCTCGGCCTGGCCGGTGAGCCGGTAGAGGTGCTGACGCTCGGCGTTGTCCAGCATGAGCGTACGGGCGACGGCGTCGATCACCTGGCCGCTGACGTTGATCGGCCGGCCCTGCTCCAGCCACGTGTACCAGGTGACGCCCACCCCGGCGAGCTGGGCGACCTCCTCGCGGCGCAGCCCCGGCGTACGCCTGCGGGGGCCCGGCGCGAGGTTCACCATCTCGGGGGTGATGCGCTCCCGGCGGGTCCGGAGGAACGCCGCCAGATCCGTACGTCTTGCCTCGGTCACGGTCACACCTCCACTATGGGGGCATCCGCGCACACTTATCCAGGTGCCGCCAATACCAGTATAAAGGGACTCTCGTTACTGGTATCGGATTCGCACAATAATGAAACACATGACCGAATCCGCCACTGTCACCACTCCTGTCCAGGTCACCCCACCGGACAGGGCCAAGGCCAGCGGTCTGCTCCTCGCAGTGATCCTCGTCGGGCAGTTCCTGGCCATCCTCAACGTCAACATCGTCAACGTGGCCACCCCGACCATCGAGGCGGACCTGCACTCCTCCGGCGCGGGGCTGCAGATGATCGTCGCCGGTTACACCATTGTCTATGCCGTCCTCTTGATCACCGGCGCCCGGATCGGCGACCTCTTCGGTTATCGCAACGCCTTCCTCGGCGGTCTGGCCGTGTTCACCGTCACCACGCTCGGCGCCGGTCTCGCGCCCTCGACGGGCTGGCTGATCGGCTTCCGCCTCGCCCAGGGCGCCGGCGCGGCCATGATGATGCCGCAGGTGCTGACCCTGATCCAGCGCAACTACCAGGGCGCGGCCCGCGGACGGGCGATCGGGCTCTGGTCACTGGTGATCAGCGGCGGCATCGTCGTGGGCCAGGCGCTCGGCGGCATCCTGCTCGGCTTCGGCGCCGGCTGGCGGGTGGTGTTCCTGGTGCTCGTGCCGGTCGGGGCGGTGCTGCTCGGCATCGGGTTCCGCGCCCTGCCCGCCGACGAGGGCGGCGGCAGGACCGGGCTCGACCCGTGGGGCCTGGTGACCCTGTCGGCGGCCGTGCTGCTGTTCGTGGTGCCGCTGGTGCTCGGACGTGACCTGGGCTGGCCCGTCTGGGGCTGGGTGTCGATGGGGCTCAGTGCCGTGATGTTCGTGGCCTTCGTCCGGGTCGAGCGCTGGGTGACCGGCCGGGGCGGGCGTCCGCTGGTGGACGCCAAGGTGCTGGCCGCGCCGGGCATGCGTCCCGGCCTGGCGATCCTGCTGTTCGGCCCGGCGACGTGGGGCGCGTTCCTGTTCACCTCGGCCCTGCACCTCCAGGGCGACCTGCACCTGTCCCCGCTCGGCTCGGGCATGATGCTGGTGCCGTGCGCGCTCGCCTTCGGCATCGTCGGCCTGCTGTGGCCGCGGCTGCCGGCGGGGCTGCAGCGCCCGCTCGTCCCGGTCGGCTACGTGGTGGCCGCGCCCGCCTACCTCGGCCTCGGCCTCGCCGCCGACGGCGGCGTCCTGTACGCCGTCATGAGCGCCCTCATCGGCGCCGGGCTCGGCGTGCAGGTGGCGGTGACCAACATGGCGACCGAGCAGGTGGACGGCGCGTACGCGGCGGACGCGAGCGGCGCGCTGCTCACCGTGATGCAGCTCGGCCAGGTCATCGGCGTCTCGACCGTGGGCACCCTGTTCATCTCGCTGAGCCAGGGCCACGGCACCGTCTCGGCCTCCCTCATGGCCGCCGTCGCGATGGCGGGCCTGGCCGTCCTGGCGGGCCTGAGCAGCCTCTTCCTGATCCGCCGCCGGGCCACGCGCTGACCGTCGGTCCGGTGCACGGGCGTACGCGATGCTTCGGGGAGGGAGGGGCCCTGGGGCTCGGCGGCGCAAGGGCCAGGGCCGTTCGTCACCTCGGGCGGGCGCAGACCTTGATCACCCGGGTGATCCTCATGCGATGATGCAGGCGTCTTCACTGCTCACAAGCTGGGCGACCGAAGTACGGTCGTGGCCGTCTCGGCCTCGTCCGGAGCGGCCCTGGGCTAGAGGTTGTGCCACCAACGCGCCAGGGCCGCTTTTCACGCGCTGGCGGCCAGGGAGTCCAGGTCGAACTCACCGTCGCGCACGCCGGCCGTGAAGGCGGCCCACTCGGACGGCGTGAAGACGAGCACGGGGCCGTCCTCCACCTTGCTGTCCCGCAGGGCGACGTTGCCGTCTGCCAGCGGAGCAACCTCGACACAAGCGGTCGCACCATTACAGAAGGTGCTCTTTCGCCAGCTCGGGATCGTACTGGTGTGCATTTTCTCCCCAAAAGGATATAAGCGGGCCCCATTGCCCGCCTACTGAGACCGCGCTCTAGCGCCGCCACAACATGGCTTTGCGTTGGATGAGTACGCGGGATTCGTCCTCGTCGAGTGCCTCTGCCCACATGTGGTCAAAAGCGTTCTCATAACCGGCGACTCGTTCGAGGTCCTCCACGAAGTGAGCAGTGTACAAGTGCTCCAAATAGACGACATCGTCGAAACCGGTGAACTTCAGGTGAATGAACGCCCCGGTATTGACCGGATGGAGCGAGTCCAGCGGCAACACCCGGACGTTGACGTGCGGCAACAGGGAGACCTCGATGAGGTGTTCCATCTGCTCCCGCATGACCGAGGGCTCCCCGAAGCGCCGCATCAGCACCGCTTCGTCGAGCACCACGTTGAGGCGGCAGGGATCGGGCCGGTGCAGAACCCGTTGCTGCCGGTCGAGGCGGGCCTCGACGCGACTGCGCACGCCGCTGTGCGTGATCCGGACGATTCCGCGCGCGGAGAGGATGACCTCTCGCGCGTAGTCCTCGGTCTGGAGGAGACCGGACACCAACTGGGGTTCCCAGTTGCGCTGAACCGTCGCCTCCGCCTCCAGCCCGAGAAGCCTGATGTACTCCTCGGGAAGGGAGTCTTCATAATCTTCCCACCACCCGCGCTGCTCCGCATCTCGCAGGAGGCCGAAGAGTTCGTCAAGTCTGTCGCCGTCGAGGCTGTAGAGCTCGCCCAACGCCTTGATGTCGGCGGCGCTGGGCATGGTCTTCGCGGCTTCGATGCGGCTGACCTTGCTGGCCGACCAGCCGAGCTCGCGCGCCGCCCGGGCCCCGGTGAACTTCCGTCGTTCGCGAAGGAGGCGCAACTCCTGGCCTAGGCGGAGCCTGCGCACTGTCGGACTGCCCTGCTGCGATGGCACCGTCCACTCTCCTTGTCGGGAATGAAGGTGTGGCGGGAACGGATCGTTTGGCAACCCGGTTTGTGGGCCGTTCACTCAATCTTACACTGCAACTTGCACGAACTCTGCCGCATGGGGTTGCCCGAAGGCTTTCACGGAGAGAGCGTGGTAGCAAGACAAGGCTTCACGTAGGTATAGAGGTCAGGGGGAGGATTTACGGCCGTCCCGGAGGTCTCGTGTGCCCTCGACAGAACGCGTGCAAGTTGCACGGCAACTAGAACAGCAATCTGCGAAGAAACTTAATTCTTCCCTTGCTCGATGTATTGCAGCATCACCGAACGCGGAGGACGATCGAGCCAGGAGGGTTCTCGTCCGACGAGGGGAGGCCGGGATGACGAAACGGCCCCGCACGCCGGGCTCTCCGCTCACGATCGGGCGCCCGCGCGAGGGCCGCCTCACCGGCAACGGAGCCGTCCCGGATACGAATGTCCACCCAAGGGAGGCCGCTTGCCGGAAGGACCGTCCCATCGCCTGAAAAGCGTGTCGCTCATCGGAGCACGAAGAAATTGCCGGGCCGAGACCGGATCCGCGTTCGCCGCATATGGGCTGCCACCCTGCGGCGGGACGGGACCCGACCTGCGACCCGGCGAAGAAGCCACCTCTGGAAATGCCGCGAAAGGGGTCTTCTATGTACTCACAAGGTACCAAGGGGCTCGGCCGAATCAAGTCCCGGATCCGGGATCTGATCGCATGGACGGACCGCGAGATCTGCATGGAGCCGGACGAGTTCGCCATCTACCGGGGCTGGACGGTCACCAGGACGGGCTTCGGCGCCCGCGCCTACCGCGACCCGCGCTTCGACCAGCTCACGGTGGCGTCACGGGTGCCCGAGGAGGTGTCCTGACGTGTCGAGGAACCCGCGCAACCAGATCTACCCGGCCGTCGAGGACCTCCCGGGCGCGGGCGGCGGGGGCCCGCTGACGCGGATCTGGCGCGTCCGCAGCGAGCTCATGGCGCTCGGCGGGCTGGGGCTGTTGGCCCTGGCACTGTCGGCCGCCGCGCGGGGCGGCCACTGGGTGCCGTTCGTCCTGCTGAGCAGCGCCGTCTCCGTGCCCGCCGCCACCAGGGCCGGCCGCAACCGGGCCCTGGCCCACTTCTGGTGCGTGGTCTCCCGCCACCGCCTGCAGCGGGTCTGCCTGGAGACGACCATGCACACCCGGTCGGGACGGATCCCGCTGGTGCTCTGGATCACGCCGTCGGCCAGGGGTGAGAAGGCGCTGGTCATGACGCGGGCGGGCATCTCGGCCGAGGAGTTCGACGCGTACGCCGAGGAGATCGCGGCGGCCTGCTGGGCCAGGAGCGCGACCGTCCACAGGCACCGCGACCGGGCACACCTGCTGCTGGTGGAGATCGTCCGGCGGGACGAGCCGCCCGGCGTGACCGCTCCCGGCCTGGACCGCCTGTACGGCCGCCGCTCCTGGACGCCGCTGCGGTCCGGCCTTGAGGAGCCGCACGATCTGCGCACGTCGCCGGCGTTGCCGCAGGTCGTCCGATGACCTAGGGAAAGCGGGACATCTCCCTAGGAACGGCCCCGGGGACCGCGGGGGCTCCCGGGGCTTCCCCATGCGGACGGGACGGGCCAAGATGAGTTCACCTGGCGAACTCAGGAGTCGCGATGACCTCGACCGTCCACCGCACCTGTCCCCTCTGCGAGGCCGTCTGCGGCCTGACGCTCACCCTCGACGACGGCGGCCACGTCACCGGCGTCCGCGGCGACCGGGACGACCCGTTCAGCAAGGGGTTCATCTGCCCCAAGGGCGCGAGCCTGGGCCGCCTCGACGAGGACCCCGACCGCCTGCGCGAGCCGCTGATCCGCGAGGGCGACCAGTGGCGCGAGGCGAGCTGGGAGGAGGCGTTCGAGGCCGTCCGGCAGGGCCTGGCCCGCGTCACCGAGCGGCACGGACGCCGGTCGGTGGCGGTCTACCTGGGCAACCCCAACGCCCACACGATGGCCGGCGGCCTCTACGCCGGGCCGCTGATCAAGGCGCTCGGCACCCGGAACGTCTTCACCGCCGCCACCGCCGACCAGATGCCCAAGCACGTCGCCAGCGGCCTGATGTTCGGCCACCCGCTGGCCGTCCCGGTCCCCGACCTGGACCGGACCGACTTCCTGCTGATGCTGGGCGCCAACCCGCTGGAGTCGAACGGCTCGCTGTGCACCGCCCCCGACTTCCCCGGCCGGCTGAAGGCCCTGCGCCGGCGCGGCGGCAGGCTCGTCGTGGTGGACCCGCGCCGGACCAGGACGGCGGCGCTGGCCGACGAGCACGTCTTCGTCCGGCCGGGCTCGGACGCGTACCTGCTGTTCGGGATCGTGCACACGCTGTTCGCCGAGGACCTGGCCAGGCCGTGGCACGAGGTCAACGGGCTGGCCGAGGTGCGCGAGGCGGCCAAGCACTTCCCGCCGGAGGCGGTCTCCCGGCGTACCGGCGTGCCGGCCGCGACGATCGTCCGGCTGGCCAGGGAGCTGGCCGGCGCGCGGACGGCCGCCGTGTACGCCCGGATGGGCACGTGCACGACCGAGTTCGGCACGCTGGCCCAGTGGCTCGTGGACGTGCTCAACGTGCTCACCGGCAACCTCGACCGGCCCGGCGGGGCCATGTTCCCCAAGCCGGCGACCGAGTTCGGGGCGCGGCGGCGGCCGTACGCGGTGGGCCGGTGGCGCAGCCGGGTGCGGGGGCTGCCCGAGGCCAACGGCGAGCTGCCCGTGGCCACGCTGGCCGACGAGATCGAGACGCCGGGCGAGGGCCAGGTCAGAATGCTGGTCACGATCGCGGGCAACCCGGTGTTGTCCGCGCCGCACGGCGACCGGCTGGAGGCGGCCTTCGCCGGGCTCGACTTCATGGTGAGCGTCGATCCGTACCTGAACGAGACCACCCGGCACGCGCACGTGATCCTGCCGCCGCCGCGCGTGCTGCAGTCGGGCCACTACGACTTCGCGCTGCTCGGATTCGCCGTACGCAACTACGCCCGTTACTCGCGCCCCGCGCTGCCGCTGGACGGACGGCCCAGCGAGGCCCGGATCCTGGCCGGACTGGCCGTGATCGCGTCCGGCCTGGACGGGCCGGCAGGGCCGGACGGCCCGGCAGCGGACCTGGACGAGTTCCTGATCGGCGAGATGCTGCGCAAGGCCGTGCAGACGCCCGGCTCCGGCGTCGAGGGACACGACGTGGCCGCGCTGCGGGCCGCGCTGGAGGGCGAGACGGGCGCCGAACGCAGGCTGGACCTCATGCTCCGGCTCGGCCCGTACGGCGAATGGGCCGGCAAGGGCGACCTGTCGCTGCGCAAGCTGCTCGACCACCCGCACGGCCTGGACCTCGGCGCGCTGGAGCCCCGGCTGCCCGAGGTGCTGAAGACCGCCTCCGGCGTGATCGAGCTGGCCCCGCCGCAGCTCCTCGACGACGTCGAGCGCCTGCGCGGCGGGCTGGCGGCGGAGCCGCCGGACATCGTGCTGATCGGGCGGCGGCACCTGCGCTCCAACAACAGCTGGCTGCACAACGTGGGCCCGCTGGTCGGCGGCACCAACACCTGCACGCTGCAGATCAACCCCGCCGACGTGGCCAGGCTGGGCCTGGCCGGCCAGGCCGTGGTCACCTCGGCCACCGGAAGTCTCACGGTGACGCTGGAGCCCACCGACACGATCATGCCGGGCGTGGTGAGCCTGCCGCACGGCTGGGGGCACGCGGGCAGCACGCAGCAGGTGGCGGCCCAACACGCCGGTGTCAACACGAACGTGCTGACGGACGAATCCGCCCTGGATATCCCAAGTGGTAACGCAGTGTTCAACGGAGTTCCGGTCACGATTTCACCAACCGGGGTGATCACCGCACATTAGGGTGTCGCGCGTGACTATCGCGCCAGAAGAGGACCGCCTGTACGCCCAGATCGCGTTCGCCGTCGAGATCGACAAGTTGAAGCGGATCATCCGCCGCAACCATCTGATCGACGGGTCGCGGCGGGAGAACTCCGCCGAGCACTCCTGGTACGTGGGCACGCTGGCGATGGTCCTCGGCGAGCACGCCCCGCCCGGAACGGACCTGCAGCGGGTGGTGGCGATGTTACTCGTGCACGACCTGGTCGAGATCGACGCCGGCGACACCTTCGTCTACGACCACGTGGCGGTCGCCGCCCAGGCCGCCGCCGAGACCGCCGCGGCCGACCGCATCTTCGGCCTGCTCCCCGCGGAGCAGGGCGCCCGGCTGCGGGAGCTCTGGGACGAGTTCGAGGCCAGGCGGACGCCGGAGGCCAGGTTCGCCAAGGCGCTCGACCGGTTCGCGCCGATCCTGGCCAACCACCACACCGAGGGCGGCACGTGGCCGCTGTTCAAGGTGACGGCCGGCGAGGTCAGGGAGAAGGTGCGGATCATCCAGGAGGGATCGGCCTCTCTCGGCGCGTACGCGCTGGAGCTGGTAGAACTCTCCGTGGCCAGAGGACACCTCTCCGAGTGATCCCGTCAAGGCCGGGGTAGGGGACTTGTCGTGAAAGAGACAGTGCGAGCGAGACGTCGGCAATTGCGGGGTTTCGTCGGTCCGGTTGACCTCGCCGATCGACTTGAGAAGTCGAAGGCGATGGACAAACCGATCCGGGGGCTGGCCAAAGTCGTCCGCGAGCGCCTGCGTCAGGGCACTCTGCGCGACCTGCTGCACGGCGTGCCCACGGGGAAACCGCTGCACCCGCCGCTGGCCACGGTCACGCTCGGCTGCTGGCTGTCGGCCGCCGTGCTCGACCTGGCCCACGCCGACCCCAGGGCGAGCAGGCTGCTCCTGGCCACGGGCATCGTCAACGCGCTGCCCACGGCGGCGGCCGGGCTGACCGACTGGTCCTCGCTCCACCGCGAGCAGCAGCGCGTGGGCTTCGTGCACATGGCCGCCAACATGACCGCCCTGGGCCTGATGTCGGCCTCGCTGGTGGCCCGGCTGCGCGGCGCCGAGCGGGCCGGGCGCGTGTTGTCCTACGTCGGGCTCGGGCTGGGCGGGCTGGGCGGCTACCTCGGCGGCCACATGGCCTACCGGCAGGCCGCGGGGGCCAACCACGCGCCGCAGGTCGCCCATCTCGTACCGCTGGGCTGGCACGACCTGTGCCCGCTCAAGGACCTGCCCGACGGCAGGCCGGTCGCGCGCCGGCTCGGCTACATCCAGCTCTTCGTGCTGCGCCAGGGCGACGGGGTGACCGTGCTGGCCGACCGCTGCCCGCACCTGGCCGGCCCGCTGCACCAGGGCCGGCTGGTCATGGAGGACGGCGAGGCGTGCGTGGTCTGCCCGTGGCACAGCAGCACGTTCCGGCTGGCCGACGGCTCGGTGAAGCACGGTCCCGCGACCGCGCCCGCGCCCATGTTCGAGACCCGCGTCCGCCGCGACGGCACGATCCAGGTCCGGCCGGGATTGACCTGAACTTAACTTGAGGTCCTACCGTCGGGGCCATGAGCAAAATTCTGGTGACCGGCGCGACCGGCAATGTGGGCAAACATGTGGTCTCCCAGCTCGCGGAGGCGGGCCTGGACGTGCGGGCGCTGGTCAGGAACCCCGACAAGGCCCGGCTCCCCGAGGGCGTGGAGGCGGTGCGCGGCGACCTGACCGTGCCCGAGACCCTTGAACCGGCGTTGCGGGACGTCGAGAGCGTCTTCCTGCTGTGGCCCGGCTACTCCGAGGCGGCGACCGCGGGCGCGGTGACGGCCCTCGCCAGGCACGCCCGCCGCGTGGTCTACCTGTCCGCCGACGTCGAGGACCTGGCCGACGGCGAGGAGCCGACGCTGTTCCACCAGAGTGTCGAGCGGCTGATCCGGCATGCCGGCCTGGCCTGGACGTTCCTGCGGCCCGGCGGCTTCGCCGCCAACACGCTGGGCTGGGCCGCCCAGATCCGGCAGGGCGTCGTGCGCTGGCCGTTCGGGCAGGCGGTCAGGGCGCTGATCCACGAGAAGGACATCGCCGCGGTGGCCGCGCACGTGCTCACCTCGGCCGGCCACACGGGCGGCAAGTACGTGCTCTCCGGCCCCGAACAGCTCACCCAGGCCGAGCAGGTGCGGATCATCGGCGAGGTGGCCGGGCACGAGGTGCGCTGGGAGGAGCAGCCGCTGGACGAGGCCCGCGCGCACCTGACGGCCGCCTGGGGCGATCCCGGGTTCGTGGAGGCCGCGCTGAAGGGCTGGGGGGCGGCGGTGCACAACCCCGAGCGGGTGACCGACACGGTGGAGCGGCTGCTCGGCCGGCCCGCGCTGACCTTCCGCCAGTGGGCCGAGGACCACGTGGCGGACTTCCGCTAGTCGTCGCCTGCGGCTTCGTCGGCCGGATGCTCCACGAGGGCGAGGATCCGGCTGGACATGAAGCGGGCCGTGCGCACCGGCGTGCCGCTCCGGGTGACCTCGCTCACCTCCACCAGCCCGCGCCGGTTGGCCACCTCGACGCGCCGGCCCGCGCGGGTGGCCGTGACCTCGTAGGTTCGCGGGGAGCCGCCCGCGTCGATGACGATCTCCACCCGATCACCCTTCATGTACTGATTTATACCCACTTAGGCCGGTATTTATCCGTACATGTGTTTGAGTTATTCCTCGGGGTTCTTCGGCGCGGGCGGGGCGAACAGCCCGCCCAGCCCTTCCAGCACCTTGCCCATCTCCGAGGGCACGATCCAGACCTTGTTGGCGTCGCCCTTGGCGATCTCGGGCAGGGTCTGGAGGTACTGGTAGGCCAGCAGTCGCTGGTCGGGCTTCCCGTCGTGGATGGCCTTGAAGACCATGCCGATCGCGTCCGCCTGGCCCTTGGCGCGCATGGCCTGGGCCTCGGCGTCCGCCTGCGCCCGCAGCACGGCGGCCTCCGCCTCGCCCCTGGCGCGCAGCACGGCGGCCTGCTTGTCGCCCTCGGCGGCCAGGATCGCCGCCTGGCGCTGCCCCTCGGCGGCCAGCACGGCGGCGCGCTTGTCCCGGTCGGCGCGCATCTGCTTCTCCATCGAGTCCTGGATGGAGACGGGCGGGTCGATGGCCTTCAGCTCGACCCTGTTGACCCGGATGCCCCACTTGCCGGTGGCCTCGTCGAGGCTGCCGCGCAGCTCGGTGTTGATCTCCTCGCGCGAGGTCAGCGTGCGTTCCAGGTCCATGCCGCCGACCACGTTGCGCAGCGTGGTGACGGTGAGCTGCTCGACGCCGATCAGGAAGTTCGCGATCTCGTACGTGGCCGCCTTGGGGTTGGTGACCTGGAAGTAGATCACCGTGTCGATCGACACCACCAGGTTGTCGGACGTGATCACCGGCTGCGGCGGGAACGAGACCACCTGTTCCCGCAGGTCGATCAGGTCCTTGATGCGGTCGACGAACGGGACCACCATGTTGAGGCCGGGCGTCAGCGTGCGGTGGTAGCGGCCCAGCCGTTCGATGATGGCGGCCGTGGCCTGCGGGATGATGCGGATGCTGCGGGCCACCACGAAGCCCATCGCCGCGACCACGACGAGGGCGACGACGAGCTGCTCGGTCGACATGGCGAAGCTCCGGAGTCGAGGGGACCGACTCGGTGCATGATATTTCGTTTCACCTTTAGGCGACCGATATCCGCATAAATGGTGATCCAGTGAGGTCAGTATGCCCGGGCGTACCAGCGGCCCTCGGCACTCCGGTCGAGCGTCAGCGGCACCCCGAACGTGCGGGACAGGTTGTCGGCCGTCATCACGTGGTCGAGCGGCCCCTGCGCCACCACGGACCCGTGCCGCAGCAGCAGGCCGTGCGTGAACCCGCTCGGCACCTCCTCGACGTGATGCGTCACCAGCACCAGCGTCGGCGAGCGGTAGTCGCCGGCCAGCGCCGACAGCCGGCGCACCAGGTCTTCCCGGCCGCCCAGGTCGAGGCCGGCGGCCGGCTCGTCGAGCAGGAGGATCTCGGGGTCGGGCATGAGCGCGCGGGCGATCTGCACCCGCTTGCGCTCGCCCTCCGACAGGGTGCCGAACCGCCGCCTGATCAGGTGGGCCGCGCCCATCATGTCGATCAGCTCGACGGCCCTGGTCACGTCGTTGGAGTCGTACTCCTCCGTCCAGCGGCCCACGATGGCGTACGAGGCGGTCAGGACGAGGTCGATGACCTTCTCCTCCGGCGGGATGCGCTCGGCCAGCGCGGCGCTCGCCAGCCCGATGCGCGGCCGCAGGTCGAACACGTCGGTCTGCCCCAGCCGCTCCCCCAGCACCTCGACCACGCCCTCGGTCGGATAGAGCAACGTCGCGGCGACCTGCAACAACGTGGTCTTGCCCGCGCCGTTGGGACCGATGACGACCCAGCGTTCGTCCTCGTTGACCGTCCAGTCGATGCCGCGCAGCAGGGCCGCTCCGTCGCGCCTGACGGCGACGTCCTGGAGCCGCAGCACCTGACCACCCATCCCCGTTCCCTCCCTTGGAGTCACCCTGGGGACCTCTGGAGTCACCCTGGGGACAAACCTATTGCAGGGCGAGCGCTTATCGTGGATCGGTGCACCCTGAATCACCTGTCTGTCCCTCGCTCGTCGCCTGGGGCAACGCGTGGCTCTCCGGTCACGTCGGCCTCGACGAGGCGGCTGACCACGTGGAAGCCGTCGCGGGGCCCGTCGTCGCCGGTGACGTGCCGCTGCGTAAATACCTCGCAAACCTGCGGTCCGACGGCCTGCACGAGTTCCGGCTCGCCCTTCCCGCGCCCGGCGACCCGCTCGGGCTGTCCGGGCCGGCGGCGTTCAACTCCTCCGCCGTCGACGCCGGGCAGGCCGCGGTCGCCGTGCTGCGCGACCGGCGGCTCGGCCTGGTGCCCGTCCCCGACCGGCGCGGCTCCTCGTACGTGGGGACCCGCCTGGAGGTGTACGACGCCGGGCCCGTACGCCAGGACCTGCCCTCGCTGGCCGAGGCCGAGCACGAGCTGTCGTCGGCCATGCGCGCCGCCACCGAGGCGCTGACCGGCGTCGAAGGCCCGGCCCAGGCCCGGCCCGACCGGCCCGGGCGCGGCGGCGAGCTGGCCCCCGGCTACCCGGCCCGCGCCCACCGCGTCTCCACGCTGGCCACCCGGCTGGCCGCCGTCCTCGTCCTGGCCGACGACCGCGGGCTCACCTCGACGCAGGTCGCGGCCAGGGCCACGGCCCTGCGGGAGCTCGACCGGGCCGTCCGCCGCGCCCTGGTGGCCGCCCATCACGCCATCTTCGAGCCGGTACGCCACTCGTAGGCGGCTCAGGACCCGGCCTCCTCCTTCGGCTTCCAGACGCGGATGACCTTGTCCTTGCCGGCCGACACGACGACCGGGCCGCCGTCCGAGGGGACGATCCCGACCGCGTACACGCCGCGCTTGTGGGCCTTGACCGGTTTGCCCAGAGGCTTGTGCGTGTCGGGGTCCCAGAGCCGGAGGGTCCCGTCGGTCGAGCCGGACAGCAGGACCGTGCGGCCGCCCAGCGTGCCGAAGGACAAGGAGTAGATGATCTTCTTGTGACCCGACAGGGGCGAGCCGATGGTCTTGCCGGTCTTCGGGTCCCAGATCCGGATCTTCCGGTCCTTGCCGCCGGACGCGACCACCGTCCTGTCTCCGAGCCTGCCGGTGGCCACCGCGTACACGCCCTTCGAGTGCCCCTTGTACGCCTTTCCGTACGGCTTGTGGCGGGCCACGTCCCACAGGCGCAGGGTCGCGTCCTCGCCTGCCGAGACGACGATCGCGCGGTCGCCGAGGTGGGTGGCGTTGAGCCAGTTCACGGACGTGCGGTGGGCCTTGACGGCCCTGCCGGTGGCCTTGCGCCTCTTCAGGTCCCAGAAGCGCAGCCAGCCGTTGGCGTCCCCGGTCACGGCGATCCACTTGCCGCCCGCCTTGGTCAGCGCGACCGAGTAGACGGCGTCACCGTGCCAGCCGAGGACCTTGCCCCTGTGCGTCTTGAGGTTCCACAGGCGAACGCTGCCGTCGTAGCCCCCGGACACCGCCATGGGGGTCTTGCCCATCATGACGGCGGCCACGGCGTACACCTCCTCGCTGTGGCCCCTCATGGTGGCCAGCGGCTTGTGCCTGCCCAGGTCCCACAGGCGGACGCGGCCGTCCTGGCCACCGGACACCAGCCAGGTCCTGCCGTCGCCCAGGGACAGGGCGGAGACCGTCTGGACGCCCTTGGTGTGGCCCTTGAGCGACTTGCCGTCCTGCTTGCCGATGGCGGCGACGGCCTGCGGCGGCGGGACCGTCTGTGTGGGCACGGGGGTGACGGTGGGACTCGGGACCGGCGTGGACGGCGGGGTGGCGGTGGCGGGCAGCGTCGCCGTGGGCCGGGCGGTGGGCAGACCGGGGCTCGGGGCCAGAGACGTGGTGGCCTCGGCCGCCGCGCCCGGGCTCGGCGGGTTTTCCGGGCCGAACATCCTCGGCCCCAGGAACAGCACCCCGCCGGCCAGCGCGAGCGCCACGGCGAGCGCGCTGGAAACCAAGATCGCGCGCCTGCGCCTGGCCCTGACCTCACCGGGCGGTTCGACGGCGGGGGCGTGCCGGAAGAACGCGTCGTTGCCGCTCCCGGCCGGCGCCTGCCGCGACCCCATGGGGTACGGCGGCGGAAGCCTCGGCGGCTGCCCGTAGGGTCCTGCGGGCGCCTGCCGGACGTATCGCGTGACCCCCTCCTGCCCGCCGCCCGCCCCAGCCCCTCCGAACGACACCCCGGGACCAGCCGGCCCTCCCCCAGCCCCTCCGAACGGCGCCCCCGGACCGGGCGGCCCTCCCCCGGCCCCACCCGCCCCAGGCCCTCTGGACGGTGCCCCCGGACCGGCCGGTCCTCGCCCGGCCCCGCCCGCCGCAGGTGGGCCCTGGATCGCCGGGCGGGCGGCGGGCGGCGGCGGGGTGTAGGACGCCCCGGACGGATTGGCCCACCCGGTCGGCGCGGGCGCCCCCTGCGGCCCCCGAGCCCCTACCGGCCCCGGATCCCTCACCCCGCCGGCGGGCGCGGGCCCGGACGGCCCGGCGCCCGAGGGCCGGGAACCCGAAGGGAGAGGACCCGAAAGCGGCGGGACCGAAGGGCCGGGACCGTCGGCGGCGGGTCGGGGGTGGTCGGCGGCGAGCTGGGAGCCGGTGTTGAGGGCGACCTCGGCGTCCCGCTGGGCCGCCGCCCCCTGGTTCTCCAGCAGGGCGAACAGCGCGTCCGCCGCCGTGGGCCGGTCCTCGGCGCGCTTGCTCAGGCACGCCTGCACCAACGGCCGCAGCTCGCCGGGCAGCGCCGACAGGTCCGGCTCCTCGTTCATCACCCGGTAGATGACCGCGGGCAGGCTGTCCTGGCCGAACGCGGGCCGCCCGGTGGCGGCGTACAGCATGGTGAGCGCCCAGCTGAACATGTCGCCGGCGGGCCCCACCCGCTCGCCCGAGATCTGCTCGGGCGACATGTACGCCGGCGTCCCGACCACCCCGCTGCTGATCGTCATCGCCGAGTCCAGCGCCCTGGCGATGCCGAAGTCGATCACGCGCGGCCCGTCGGGCCCCAGCAGCACGTTGCTCGGCTTGAAGTCCCTGTGGACGATCCCGGCCCGGTGGATGGCGGCCAGCGCGGTGACGGTGCCGACGGCCAGCCGGTACAGCGCCCCGCCCTGGCGCGGCCCCTCCCGCTGCACCACGACCTGGAGCGACACCCCGTCGACCAGCTCGCTCACGATGTACGGCTGCTCGCCGTCCAGGTTGGCCCCCAGCACCTGCGCGGTGCAGAACTGGGCGACCCGGCGCGCGGCGGCTACCTCACGCAGGAACCGCTCCCCGTCGAGTCCGGGCCGGTCGAGCAGCGTGTTCAGCAGCTTGATCGCGACAAGCCGCCCGTCGGGCCCCGCCGCCTTGAAGACGACCCCCTGAGCCCCCTTGCCGAGGCGCTCCAGCAGCCGGTAGGCGCCCAGAGATCGCGGATCGCCGGGCTGTAATGGGTGCGTCTCCGGCACCTGGTCCTCCCCTTGCGCTGAGACCCCCGATCGAAGCGTGATGAACCATGCGAAAAGCCCGCAAGCCATCCCAAGTCACGAAAGATCATCGCTCTTTGCGAAAAATTTGCCCTACGCAATAATCACGGAGAAGATCGGGGATTTCCAGCACCGTACGGGGAGCCGTCACATGCGCAAGAGCTTCAGCCTGTTCTTAGTCAGCGGCCTGGCCGCCGTGCCGTTGGTGGCCCCGGCCCAGGCGGAGGCCACGACTACCGCGACAACCACGACGACGCCGGCCGTCGCCGCCGGGGCCAAGCCGTTCTCGAACTTCAAGATCTCCGTTAAGTACAACAACCGCACCAGAAGCGGCGGAAAGATAACTTACTACCTCAAAGCGAAGAATCTGGGGCCGTACTACGCCGACTATTACTGGATCGGCGGACAGGTGCCCAAGGGCGTGGTGCCCACGCTGCGCTGGGGGGCGTCGAAGGGCACGAAGTGCACCTGGGAGGGCCGCTGGTTCTGGTGCTGGGGCAAATTCGTCCTGCCGAAGGGCAAGACGGACTGGCTGAACTTCCAGGTCACCCTGAAGAAGGGCACCAGGGGCGTGGCCGTCGCCAAGCTCGGCGTCATCGCGTACGACGTCGACCAGGGCATGGAGAACATCGACAAGGAAGAGCTCAAGCGCCTCGGCATCAAGGGCTACTCCTGGCTCAGGACGGCCAAGACCAAGATCGTGGTCCCGCCGCGCAAGCCCACCAAGCACTGGACGCCGCCGCCGCCCGTCAAGGAGTACAACCCGCCGGCCAGCCACGAGGAGTCCAACCAGAAGAAGGACACCTGACCGGCTGATCAGGCCAGGCCGTGCCGCACGGCGTACAGCGCGGCCTGGGTCCGGTCCTGGACGCCCAGCTTCATCAGCACGTTCGACACGTGGGTCTTGACCGTCTTCTCCGCGACGGCGAGGCTGCGCGCGATCTCCCTGTTGGACCGCCCGGCCGCGATCAGGGCGAGCACCTCGCGCTCGCGCTCGGTCAGCGGCGCCGGCCCCGGCACGGCGGCCACCGGCGCCGGGGCGGACAACATCGCCTCGGCCGCCTCCGGCGCGAGCAGCACCTGACCGTTGTGCACCGCCCGCACGGCCTGGACCAGCGCGGACGGATCGACGTCCTTGTAGAGGAAGCCCGCGGCCCCCGCCCGCATCGCCGGGCCCACGTCGGACCGGTCGCTCACGGACGTCAGCACCACCACCCGCGTGGCCGAGCCGGCCAGCCGCTCCAGCGCGCCCAGCCCGTCGAGCACCGGCATCTTCAGGTCGAGCAGCAGCACGTCGGGCGTCAGCTCGCCGACCAGCTCGACGGCCCGCGCGCCGTCGGCCGCCTCGCCGACGACGGTGATGTCGTCCTGCAGGTCGAGGAACGTCCGCAGCCCCTGCCGGACCACCGGATGATCGTCGGCGATCAGCACCCGGATCACACGCCCACCTCCACGCGTACGGTGGTCCCCTGGCCGGGGGCCGAGGAGACCGTCATCGCCCCGCCGACCGACTCCGCCCGGTCGCGCATCGACACCAGGCCGAGGCCGTGCGAGTCCCCCTGCTCGAAGCCGTCACCGTCGTCGTGGACGGTCAGCGCCAGCGTCCCCCCGTCGAGGACCAGACGCACGGACACCCGCGAGGCCCCGGAGTGCCTGAGCGCGTTGTGCAGCGCCTCCTGGGCCACCCGCAGCACGGCCACCTCCACCGCCGAGTCGAGCGGCGGCAGCTCGTCGCACTCGAAGGTGACCAGCGAGGGGTGGAGCCGGTCGAGCATGCGCACGTGCTTGCGCAACGTCTCGGCGAGCCCGTGGCGGTCGAGCTCGGCCGGGCGCAGCTCGACGATCACCGCGCGCAGCTCCGACAGCGCCTCCCCGGCCAGCCGCTGGACGCGTTCGAGCTCGGCGTGCGCCTTCTCGGGGGCCTTGTCCAGCATGGTGGCGGCGGCCTGGGCGGTCAGGCGGAGCGAGAACAGCTTCTGGGTGACCGCGTCGTGCAGCTCGCGGGCCACCCGGTTGCGCTCCTCCAGCATGGCCAGCTCGCGCCCGCGCTCGTAGAGCCGGGCGTTGGTGAGCGCGATGGCGGCGTGCGCCGCGAACAGCGTCAGCAGCTCCTGGTCCGCCTGCGTGAACCCGCCGGGCGTGCGCTTGTTGGCCAGGAAGATGATGCCGATCACCTGGTCGGCGTCGCGGATGGGCACGCCGAGGAAGTCCTTCATCACCGGATGCGCCTTCGGCCACCACTCGAACCGCGGGTCCTCCCGCAGGTCGGGCAGCCGGGCCGGGGTGCCTTCGCGGAGCATCGCGCCGAGCATGCCGTGCTGCCTGGGCAGCGGGCCGATGGCCTCCCACTGCTTGTCGGTGAGGCCCTCGGCGACGAACTCGGCGAACGAGCCGTCGTCGTCGGGCACGCCGAGCGCGGCGTAGCGGGCGTCGAGGAGGCGCTGCGCCGACCGTACGATGACCTGGAGCACCTCGCGGACCGACAGATGGCGGGTGACCGCGAGCACGGCGGAACTCACCGCCTGCAGGATCTCGTCCCGGTCCGATGAGCTCACGGACCCACTCTAGGGTGCCGCTCCAGGGGCGAAGTCCTAGGACGATGTGCCCAGGCGGGAGCGGGCCCTGCGCCCGATGCCGGCGCGGCGCGCCGATCCTAGCGTCGATGTCATGACGAACACCGCTCTCATCACCGGCGCCTCCCGCGGCCTCGGCCTCGCCCTGGCGAGGTCCCTGTCGGAGGCGGGCTGGAACCTCGTGCTCACCGCCCGCGGCGCCGACGAGCTGCGCCGGATCGCCGACGAGCTGGGCGCCACCGCGATCCCCGGCGACGTGACCGACCCCGAGCACATCGCGCGGCTGGGACGGGCCGTGCCCGAGCTGGACCTCCTGGTCAACAACGCCAGTGACCTCGGGGTGACCCCGCTGCCGCCGCTGGCGGGCTACCCGCTGGAGGCGTTCCGGGTCCTGCTGGAGACGAACGTGACCGCGCCGCTCGCGCTCATCCAGGCCACGCTGCCCGCCCTGCGCGCGGCCGGCGGAGCCGTGGTCAACATCACCTCCGACGCCGCCACCGGCGCCTACGCGGGCTGGGGCGGCTACGGCGCGACCAAGGCCGCCCTGGAGCAGCTGTCGAACGTGCTGGCCGCCGAGGAGCCCGGCCTGCGGGTCTGGTGGGCCGATCCCGGCGAGATGAACACCCGCATGCTCGCCGACGCCGTCGGGGCGGAGGAGGCGTCGTCGGCCACCGACCCCGCCAAGGTGGCCGCGGCGCTGCGCGACCTGGTCACGTCCCGGCCGGCCGGCGGGAAGGTGAGCCTGCAATGACGGCGCTGCTGGACTTCGCGCTGCCCGACGACCTGTCGGCCCACGAGCCGCCCGAGGCGCGCGGGCTGGCCAGGGACGCGGTGCGCCTGATGGTCTCGCGCGGCGAGGCCGAGCCCGCCCACCACCGGTTCGGCGACCTGCCCGGACTGCTCGACCCCGGCGACCTGATCGTGGTCAACAACTCGGCGACGCTGCCCGCGGCGGTCCGGCTCGACCGGCTCGCGGTGCACTTCTCCACCGCCCGCGAGGACGGCACCTGGCTGGTCGAGCTGCGCCGCAGGACGGCCAAGGCGTCCGAGCCGTACGGGGGCGGCGAGCCGGGCGAGTGGCTGCCGCTGCCGGGCCGGGCCACGCTGCGGTTGATCGAACGGGAGACGCCGCGGCTGTGGCGGGCGCGGCTGGACCGGGACGTGCTGCCGTACCTGCGCGAGCACGGCCGGCCGATCCGCTACTCGTACGTGCCGGCCGACTGGCCCATCGACGCCTACCAGACGGTGTTCGCCACCGTGCCGGGCAGCGCGGAGATGCCGAGCGCGGCCCGGCCGTTCACCTCCGAGCTGGTCACCGCGCTGGTCTCGCGGGGCGTGACGATCGCGCCCGTCACGCTGCACACCGGCGTGGCCTCGCCGGAGAAGGACGAGCGGCCCTACGCCGAGCGGTACGAGGTGCCCGCCGCCACCGCCCGGCTGGTCAACCTGACCCGGCGGAACGGCGGCCGGGTGATCGCCGCGGGGACGACCGTCGTGCGCGCCCTGGAGACCGCCGTGGCCCCGGACGGCCTGGTGGGCGCCGCCTCCGGCTGGACCGGCCACGTCGTCACCCCGGCCACCGGGGTACGGGCGGTCACCGGGCTCATCACCGGCCTGCACGAACCTCGCTCCAGCCACCTGCTCATGCTGACGGCGATCGCCGGCGAGAGGGCGCTGGCCCGCGCGTACGAAGAGGCGCTGCGGAAGGGATATCTGTGGCACGAGTTCGGCGACACGCACCTGATTCTGGATAAATAAGCTTTACACACATTTTGCCCTTGTGATAGGAACAGCCGACATTTACGGGGGCTTGTTCAAGCGCGTCCCCGTGCCACTTCCTCTCCGGAGACGTTGATGCGCAACTCCCTCACTAAGGTCGCCTCGCTGGCTTTGCTGGCCGGTGCGCTGATTGTCCCGGCGGTGCCCGCGTCCGCCACGACGACCACCGCCGCCCACACCGCCACGGCCGCCAAGGCCGCCGACGCCCCCTTCGCGGTCTTCGACATCAAGTTGAAGGCGTCCAAGACGGCCAAGGCCGGCGGCCTGATCAAGTACAGCCTCCAGGCGACCAACACCGGCCCGTACTCGGCCGACGCCTGGTTCGTCGGCGGCCAGTTCCCGAAGGGCGTGGACCTCCGGAAGATCAGCTACCGCGCCCCCAAGGGCACCGTCTGCGCCCTCGACGGCCGCGCCCTGTACTGCAGCGTCCCCTACGTCCTGGAGAAGGACGACTGGGTTCGCCTCGACTTCTACGCCAAGCTGAAGAAGAGCGCCACGGGCACGCAGAAGGCGACCCTCGGCGTGGTCACCTACGACGTCCAGCAGGGCATGTGGGACCAGGAGAAGGGCACGTGGTCCCTGGCCCAGGAAGAGCTCGAGCGCCTCGGCATCCCTGAGCACGGCTACGCCAAGACCGCCAAGACGAAGATCGTCCGCTAGTCCCGCGGCCGCTGCGCCCGTGTCCGAATGGCGAGCCTGCTGCGCGGGCACCGGACCGGGCGCAGTACCGTGGCTGGATGTGGACCAGCGCACCCTCCTGATCACCCTGACCGGCCCCGACCGGCCCGGTGTCACCTCCAGGCTCTTCTCCGTGCTGTCCGGGTTCCCGGTGACGGTCGCGGACATCGAACAGGTCGTCATCCGCGGCAGACTCACGCTCGGCGTGCTCGTCGCGTACGCCGGCGGCCCGTCCACCGGCACGGGCACCACCCTCGGCGCGATGTGGACCGCCGTCGAACGGGTGGCCGAAGACCTCGGGATGGAGGTCGAGCTCTCCACCGGCTCCCAGGCCAAGGAACAGCGCCGCCGCGGCCGCCTGTCGGTCAGCGTGCTGGGCGCCACCCTCCAGCCCGCCGCCATCGCGGGCATCGCCGGCCGCATCGCCGCCGCCGGCGCCAACATCGACCGCATCGAACGCCTCGCCCAGTGGCCCGTCACCTGCATCGAGCTGTCGGTCTCCGGCGCCAACCCGACCGCCCTGCGCGTCGAGCTGGCCGCCGAGGCCGCCGCCCAGGAGGTCGACGTCGCCGTCCAGCGCACCGGCCTGTCCCGCCGGGCCAAGCGGCTCATCGTCATGGACGTCGACTCCACCCTCATCCAGGGCGAGGTCATCGAGCTGCTGGCCGCGCACGCCGGCTGCCTGGACGAGGTCGCCCGGGTCACCGAGCAGGCCATGCGCGGCGAGCTCGACTTCGCCGAGTCGCTGCGCCGCCGCGTCGCGCTGCTCGAAGGGCTGCCGGCCGAGGTGTTCGAGCAGGTGCGCCAGGAGGTCGTGCTCACCCCCGGCGCCCGCACCCTCGTCCGTACGCTCAAGCGCCTCGACTACCGCTTCGCCATCGTCAGCGGCGGCTTCACCCAGATCACCGACGCCCTGGTCGAGGAGTTGGGCATCGACTACTCGGCGGCGAACGTCCTGGAGGTCATCGACGGCAAGCTCACCGGGCGGGTCGTCGGCGAGATCGTCGACCGGCCGGGCAAGGCCCGCGCGCTGGAGCGGTTCGCCAGGGAGGCCAGGCTGCCCATCTCCCAGACGGTGGCCATCGGCGACGGCGCCAACGACCTCGACATGATCGCCGCGGCCGGGCTGGGCATCGCCTTCAACGCCAAGCCCGTCGTCCGGCAGGCGGCCGACACCGCGGTCAACACGCCCTACCTCGACTCGATCCTCTACCTCCTGGGCATCTCCAGGGACGAGGTCGAGGCCGCCGACGCCGAGGACGGCGTGCTCACGTCCTGAACCGGGCGGTGACCTCGGCGGCCAGGTCGAGCGCGTCCTTGCAGAGCGACCTGAGCGCCGGGTGGGCGGTCACCGCGTGCCGCAGCCGCCTGCGCACGGCCGTGCCCTCGCCCGCCGCCGCCTCCTCCATCAGCGAGCTGACCTCCCGCGCCACCTCGTCGAGCTGCGCCTCGAACGCGTCGGCGGCGGGCGGCGGCTCGCGCTCCCGTACGGCCTGCCCCACAGCGTCCAGCCGGTCGGCCACCGCGTCGAGCACGCCGGCGGTGGCGTCCGAGCCGGGCTCGGCCCCGCGCAGCACGGCGCCGAGCAGGATCGCGTCGTCCCTGAGCTTCCTGGCCAGCGTCAGCGCGGCCCGCAGCTCGGCCGGGGCCCTGCCGCCCGGCTCCTTGTCCAGCTTGTCCAGCGACTCGCGCAGCCGGTCGGCCGCCGTCCCGGCCGATTCCGTACGGTCGGGAAGCCGGTCCAGGTCGCCTTCGGCCAGCGCGCGGACGAGGCAGGCGTGCTCGCGCAGCAGCTCGGCGGCCAGACCGCGCAGCCGTCCCGCCTGGCCGCGCGGCCACAGCAGCCGGGCCGCCGCCAGCGCCAGCACGCCGCCGCCCGCGGTGAGCACCAGCCTGATCCCCGCCGCCTCCCAGTCGAGCCGGGTCGAGAAGTCGGTGAGCATCATGGCCAGCGGCGTCGCGAAGATCGACCAGTAGCCGTAGCTGACCTCGCGCAGGGCGAACCCGAGCGTGCCGAACACCAGCACCGTCCCCACGATCGTGTACGGCCCCGGCACCGCCGCCAGGATCAGCGCCGCCGCCGCGGCCCCCGCCACGGTGCCGGCCACCCGCAGCACCACCCGCTCGACGGTGTCCCCGTAGGTGGGCCGCACCGCCAGCAGCACGGTGAACACGAACCATTTGCCGTACTGCTCGTGCACCCCCAGCATCAGCGCCATCGCCACGGCGGCGGTGAGCCCCAGCCGCCCGGCGTGCTCAGGCCCCGAACCGCCCGGCGGCGGCTTCCACGGCAGCCGCGCGAACAGCCGGCGCCCCGCCGCAGGCTTCCCGGGCAGCAGCCCGCGGCCCGCCGCAGGCTCTTCCGGCAACCCCGCCAGCAGCCCGCGCCCCGCCGCAGGCCTTCCCGGCAACCCGGGCAGCAGCCCGCGGCCGGCCGGGGGCACGTGCCGGGCGGCCAGGAGGCCGACCGTGCGCACCCCCACCGCGATCCGGTCCAGGCAGCGCCGGGCCTGCCCGAGCACCGCGCCGCTGCGCAGCGCCGCCGGGTCGGCGCCCGGGTCGCGCGCGCCCAGGCGCTCGGCGTAGTCGGCGGTGACGGCCAGCGCCTCCACCACCCCGGCCCGCCGCCCGTCCGCGGCCTCCCGCAGGTCCGCGGCCAACGTCGTGGCCACGTCGTCGATCCCGCCCTGTTCGTCCGGGGCGGCAGCGCGCAGGGCGCGCAGCGCCACCGTCTCGTGGAAGATCCGGACCAGCGCCTCGACGTACGCGTCGGCGGACCGGCCGGCCGCGTCCATGCTCTCGAACGACGCCGACGCCGTGGCCGCCGTCTCCAGGGCCTTGGACGCGCGTTCCCTGCGGTCGTCCCAGTCGTCGCCCGCGAGCCCGTCGAGCAGCCCGGCCACGCCGCGGACGGCCTCGCCCAGCGCCGTCGCCAATGGGTCGAACCGGCGCAACGGCCACAGGGCCAGGGCGGGCACGGCGTACAGGAGGCCGCCGAGCACCATCAGCTCGGGCGGCCCGAAACCCGCGGGCACCGCCAGGTAGAACCCGGTGACCAGGGCGAACGCGGGCGGCGTCCCGACCGTGCGCCACCGGCCGCCCGCCGCGGCGACCGCTCCGAGCGCCAGCACCGCCCACCAGGGCCGATCCGCCAGGTACAGGCCCAGCCAGCACCCGCCCGCGATCAGCACGATCTTGATGGCCATGGACCGCGCCCGCGCCGCGTACGGCTGCCCGTACATGTCCCCGAACGCCGTCAGATACGCCCCCAGGGCCAGGAACGCCCCCGACTGCGGCCGGCCCGCCAGCACCCCGGCCAGCAGCGGCCCGGCCACCGCGAGCCCGCACAGCAACCCGTACCCCCAGGGCGGGCGCGCGGGCAGCGAGAAGCCGTCACGCAGCGCTCTGGCGGCCCCCCGCATAGGCGTCGTCCCCGGTCAGTGCTCCTTGGGATCCCAGTGCGTGACCAGGCGTCCCTCCCCCGGCCACAGGTCTACCCACGCCGCCTGCACCTGGATCACCGCGAACGCCCCCGGCCGGAAGCCGTAGTCGCCGCCGCCCAGTTGCAGGGCCAGCTCGTGCACCGCGGGATTGTGCCCGCACAACACGACCGTGCCCAGCTCAGGGTCGGTCCTGCGGAGCAGTTCGAGCAGTTCTTCGGGATAGGCCTGGTAGATGTCGCGTTCGTAGCTGATCTCCATGCCGGGGAAGGCCAGCTCGGCGGTGCGCCTGGTCCGCAGCGCCGGTGAGCAGAGCACCGCGTCGGGGCTCAGCCCGGCCGCCCTGATCTCGTCGCCAGCCCGGCCGGCGTCCCGTTCGCCGCGCTCGGTCAGCGGACGTTCGCGGTCGGCCAGACCGGGCACCTGCGCGGCCTTGGCATGGCGGAGCAGTATCAGGGTCCGCATCACGTCATCACCTCGGCACGTCATCCTCTCGACACGTCATCATCTGGCACGTCAGCCCTTCGACGCCCAGATCCCGAGCCCGATGATCACGCCCAGGATGACCAGCATCGCCAGCAGGATCAGGCCCAGCGTCTTCCCGCCCGAGGGCCGGTTGTCCTCTTCCACCCGCCCAGTTTCCCACCGCGCCCCCGCCGTCCCCGCGCCACCCACCCGCATGCGAAGACGCCCGCCCCTGGCCGGGACGGGCGTCTCGTCGATCGGTCGTTACGAGGCCACGGGCTCGTGCTCGCGGTCGTTGTTGGCCGGCTCGCTCGTCACCGACCTGCGCTTGGAGACGACGATGGCCGCCACGACCACCGCCACCGCCACCACCGTGATGCCGATCCGCAGCGCGGCGTTGCCCGCGTACAGGACGACGGCCGGCGCGACCAGCAGCGCCACCAGGTTCATCACCTTGATCAGCGGGTTGATGGCCGGGCCCGCGGTGTCCTTGAACGGGTCGCCGACCGTGTCGCCGATGACCGTGGCGGCGTGGGCCTCGGAGCCCTTGCCGCCGTGGTGCCCGTCCTCGACCAGCTTCTTGGCGTTGTCCCAGGCGCCACCGGAGTTGGCCAGGAAGACGGCCATCAGGGTGCCGCAGGCGATCGCGCCGGCCAGGAAGGCGCCGAGCGGCGCGTAGCCGAGCGCGAACCCGACCGCGATCGGGGTCATCACCGCCAGCAGGCCTGGCGTGGCCAGCTCGCGGAGCGAGTCACGGGTGCAGATGTCCACGACGCGGCCGTACTCGGGCTTCTCGGTGCCGTCCATGATGCCCGGCTTGTTGCGGAACTGGTCGCGTACCTCGAAGACCACCCGCATGGCCGCGCGGCCGACCGCAGAGATCGCCAGGCCGGAGAACAGGAACACCACCGCGGCGCCGACGATCAGCCCCACCAGCACGTTCGGCTGGTCGATGCTGAGGCTGAAGGTGGAGAAGGCGCCCAGCGCCGCCTTGATGTCCTGGCCGGCCTTGGAGAGCTGGTCCTCCACCGCCGTGCGGAACGCGCCGAACAACGCCGTCGCCGCCAGCACGGCCGTGGCGATGGCGATGCCCTTGGTGATGGCCTTGGTGGTGTTGCCGACGGCGTCGAGGCTGGTGAGCACCCGCGCGCCCTCGCCCTCGACGTCGCCGGACATCTCGGCGATGCCCTGGGCGTTGTCGGAGACCGGGCCGAAGGTGTCCATGGAGACGATGACGCCGACCGTGGTAAGCAGGCCGGTGCCGGCCAGGGCCACCGCGAACAGCGCGATCGTGACGTTCCCGAACCCGAGCAGGAACGCCCCGTAGACCGCGCCGCCGATGATCAGCGCCGAGTAGACGGCCGACTCCAGGCCGACGCTGATGCCGGCGAGGATGACGGTGGCCGGCCCGGTGGCCGAGCTCTCGCCGATCTCGCGCACCGGACGGCGGTTGGTCTCGGTGAAGTAGCCGGTCAGCAGCTGGATCGCGCTGGCCAGGACCAGGCCGATCAGCACCGCGCCCACCGCGATCAGGCGCGGGTCGGCGTCGGAGGTGACGGTCGAGCCCGACAGGGCGCCGAAGCTGCTGGGCAGATACCAGAAGGCCGCCGCGGCGACCAGCACCGCCGAGATCCCGGCCGAGATGAAGAAGCTGCGGTTGATCGCCGCCATGCCGCTGCGGTCGCGGTCGCGCAGCCCCGTGACGAAGATGCCGATGATCGCCGTCAGCACGCCGATCATGGGCACGATCAGCGGGAAGATCAGGCCCTGCTCGCCGAAGGCCACCTTGCCCAGGATGAGGCTGGCGACCAGCATGACCGCGTACGACTCGAACAGGTCGGCCGCCATGCCCGCGCAGTCGCCGACGTTGTCACCGACGTTGTCGGCGATCGTCGCGGCGTTGCGCGGGTCGTCCTCGGGGATGCCCTGCTCGACCTTGCCCACCAGGTCGGCGCCGACGTCGGCGGCCTTGGTGAAGATGCCGCCGCCGACTCGCATGAACATCGCCAGCAGCGCCGCCCCGAACCCGAAGCCTTCGAGAACGTGGGGCGCCTCGCCCTGGTAGATGAAGACGACCACGGCCGCACCGAGCAGCCCGAGGCCGACGGTGAACATGCCGGCGACGCCGCCGGTGCGGAAGGCGACGCGCATGGCGCGCTTTTCGCCCGACTCGTTGGCCGCGGCGGCGACACGCACGTTTCCGCGCACCGCCAACCACATGCCCATGAATCCGGTCAATGCGGAGAACACCGCACCGACCACGAAGAAGATCGAGCGACCGACGCGTACGTCCATTTCGCCCGGCAGCAAGAGCAACAGGAAGGGAATGACGATCACGAAGACCGCCAGTGTGCGGAATTGGCGCGTGAGATAGGCAGCCGCGCCTTCCTGCACGGCTCGCGCGATGTTCTGCATGCGTTCGGTGCCCTGGCCGGCGGACAGCACCTCGCGTACGAGGCCGCCGGCGACGGCTAGCGCGATCAGCGCGACCGCGGCGACCACGATCACGATGGTGAGATTGTTACCGCTCAGGGACAGATTGGGCGCTGGCGCCAATGCCAGCATGTGCCTGCTCATCGTTCTCCTCGGCAAGACCGGTCGTCCTGCCCGAACGGTGCTGCGGATTTCTCGGCGGGCGGGTGCGGCACCATCCGGGTTGTGGGTGCCGCTTCCGGTTGAATCCGCGGTTCCGCCGGATCACCTTGGCCGGTGCCGGGAGTCTACGCAGGCACTGAACGGATATGAAGGCTCTCGGGGCGGCTATTTGCGCGGGCGTTCAGTAATCCCCTGACAGCGGGCCGGTTTGAGATCTGACAGGCGAAATTTCCTCAGGTTTACGGGCATGACAACCCCACAAATCGGACCGCCCGAAACCCAGATTTAATCCCCACGACACGCCGACCCACCCACCACCCACCCGCACCGACACCCCCAGCGGCCATCCGAGCTTCACCACCGACCCGGCACCACCGCTTGGCAGCACCGCTTGACACCCCCCGCTTGGCAGCACCTCCAGGCGCGACCTCCAGACGCGACCGCCGGCCGCTACCTTCGCGCGCCACCTCCCTGCTACCTCCGCGAGATGCGGCGGGGCACCACGACCGACGGACGCGCCCCAGCAACACAGCCCGCCGAACGCACCCTGGCCAACGCGGCCCGATGACATGGCCCGCCGGAGCTGCCCGGCCGTCGCGCCTCCCGCGACGCGGCCCACCGGACGCGGCCAACCGACGCGGGCCCGGCGACCCGGCCACCCACCGCCTTCCTGGAGCCGTACGCCGTCCCTGACCTCCGGCCGGGCACCACTCGGCCCCTGGCCGACACCGCCCCGCCCCTCCAGGCCACCTCCACGACAGCCCACAGCTCGCGCGTCGACCCGAAAGGCTCTACACCGCCTCAAGAGCCCCTGCGGCGGCCGAGAAGCTACGCCAGCCAATAACCAAACCCGATGCCTCAATCTCGGCCTGGAGCTCCCACGCGGCCCTCCGGATGTCGGTCCTGACAGCCCCATGCACAGCTGCCATGCCTTCCTTCCACTCGCCGCCAGTCACCCACCTCACCCCGTGCCCCTGCCGCCCCGCCGCGAGACCTTCTGACGACCCGGCCGACTATCCCCCGCCCATCCACAGCCTGTGGATAACTCTCATCGCCTTCCACAGACACCACTGGGGGGAGCAAGATCCTATGGGGCAGTCGCATCGCTCCACCAGAACACCCCAAGCAGGCCCAAGCCGTATTTGCCGCCCTGGCCTTCGACCCTCGGCCGCGACCACGCCATGCGGAGCCTTTCGCAGAGACTGAGCAGCCATTGACCCGCGCCCTGTGGAGCCGCCTGCACGGCCGGCCCGCAGTCCGCCCCCTGAGCAACCGCCCGATCGGAACCTGGGCGTCTCGCCACACGACACAGCGGTTGAACGTGCAAAGCCGGGCTCTGGCCTGCTCCGAGGCCAAAGCTCCGTAAGCGTGCGGCGCAGAAGCGTCAGGCGCAGAAGCGTCAGGCGTAGAGGCGTGCGCCCCTCACACTGCTGCGACGCCATGCCAGGCCCCGCGCCGGATCGCCCTGAGCCGCTTCGGCCGGTGCACGCCGAAGTCCCTGCGGCACCGAACCCCTGCACCGGACCTCGCTGAACCGCTCCAGCCGAACCCCTGCACCAGACCTCGCCGAGCTTCGCACCAGGCGTGGCCCAATCCGGCGGCCGGGCCGTCCGACGTCCGCGCGCACACGCGCTGCCGCTTGTCGCAGAGCGGCTTGTCGCAGAGCGGCGCAGGCCGTCCGGGCATGCCGACAGAACGAGGCACTCAGCGACCTCGTCAGGACATGCGGAAACGTGGTGCGACTCGACGGGGATGAAGGCATGCCACAACCGGACATCCCCTCATCCCCGTCTATCGCCCCTAAAACCACACCCGACCAGCTCGAACACGCCCCTAGGGAGACAAGGGACCGATCCAAGCGATGTCAGGTCAGGAACCCACCCCGTTGGAGGCGGGCCAGCTCATCCGGATGTTCGTCCCCTTGGGGCTGGGGAAGACCTCGACGTCATCGGCCAGACCCGAGATGACGGCGATGCCGAAGCCTGACATGAACGAGTCAGAGAGCATGCCCAGATCGAGCGGTTGCTCCTGCTTGATCTCGTCACTGGGGGCCAGATCGCTGACCGTGACCTCGAAACGCCCGGAGTCGTCACGTAGCTCGATGCGGATGGGCTCGCCCGGGCAGTGAAGTCGATGCGCCTCGACCGCCCGGGAGCATGCCTCACCCACGGCGAGCCTGACTTCGTCCAGCAGCGATTCCTCCACGCCGGTACGACGGGCGATCGCCGTGGCCACCAGCCGGGCGGTCCGCACGTGCGCGGGGAGAGCGCTGAACGTCAGCTCGACGGTAGCCATGCTACTTGTCTTTGCCGTGAGCTTCCTTGGCCTCGTCGACGGAAGCGTAAATCCCGAAGACCTTGGTCAGACCGGTGATGCGGAAGATCTTGAGGATGCGCTCCTGGGTGCACACCAGCTCAAGCGAGCCGTCGTGCGCCCGGACCCTCTTGAGCCCTCCGACGAGCACTCCCAGCCCTGTGGAGTCGAGGAAGTCGACCTTCTCCATGTTCACCAGAAGGTGGAAGTTGCCCTTGTTCACCAGGTCGATGAGGAGCTCACGCAATCTCGGCGCCGTGTAGACATCGATCTCACCCTCGACCTCCACGATGGTGAGTCGGTCTTCGGTGCGGTGATCCAACTTCAGATCCACAGATCCTCCAGCGCCTCGCCTGCGAAAGTACTCTTGCGGGCCTGGCAATCTGGAGCGTGGCCCCAGACTGTCCGACCCTGACGCGCGGCATTCAACCACGCGTCTGGCTTGTGTCTATACGAAATCACGATTCCCGGCGACTTTGCCCATCGATGCAAGACTGGAAACAGTGACTTCCTCGGCATCCTCCCCACAACAGGCAGGTCCACTCCTCGCCCACCTGCTCGGAGTTCCCGCACGTCATGAGCGTGTCACCCATGTGGAGCATGTTCCAGCACGTCAGGCGGGTCAAGCCCGTTGGCCGGACTGGGCTCCGGAAGTCCTGGTTACGCGCTTGGCGAACCGTGGAGTTACAGGACTCTGGCCCCACCAGTACGAAGCCGCCGACCTGGCTTTCCGTGGCCGAAACGTGATCATCAGTACGGGAACGGCCTCGGGCAAGTCCCTGGCGTACCTCACGCCGGCGGTCGCCTCCTGCCTCGACGGCGGCACCGTCCTGTACCTGACGCCGACCAAGGCCCTGGCCGCCGACCAGCTCCGCGGCCTGCGCGAACTGCGCATCACACAGGTGCGTGCCGCCTGCTTCGACGGCGACACCCCCTTCGAGGAACGTACGTGGGTCCGCCAGCACGCCAACTACGTCCTGACCAATCCGGACATGCTCCACCGCGGCGTCCTGCCCCGGCACGCGCAGTGGTCCTCGTTCTTCCGCCGCCTCCGCATGGTCGTCGTGGACGAGTGCCATGGATACCGCGGCGTCTTCGGCTCGCACGTGGCCCAGATCCTGCGCCGCCTGCGCCGGGTCTGCGCCCGGTACGGCTCGCGCCCCACGTTCGTGCTCGCCTCGGCCACGGCGAGCGAGCCCGGCGTGTTCGCCATGAGGCTGACGGGGCTTGAGATGGACGAGGTGACCACCGATGCCTCGCCGAAGGGTTCCACGACCATCGCGCTCTGGGAACCGCCCCTGACGGATCTGCGGGGCGAGGGAGGGGCTCCTGTGCGCCGCACGGCCACCGCGGAGACCGCTGACCTCCTCGCGGACCTGGTTCTGGCGAACGTACGGACGCTCGCATTCGTGCGTTCGCGACGCGGCGCCGAGACGGTCGCCCTGTCCGCCCGCGCCAAACTCGCCGACGTCGCCTTCTCCGTCACCGCGCCTTGGCCTCCCCAAGCCACCCCCGAAACCGCGGCCTGGCCTGCGCACACCACCCCCGAAACCGCTCCCTGGCCTTCGCATACCACCCCCGAAGCCGCGCCCGCGGATTTCTCCCCCAGCGCCGAGCCCCCGCCGCTCGCCTCCCCCTCCACCCCTGAGGACTCCGCTTCACCCCTTGGAAGCGCCACCTCAGACGTCCAGGACCCGCGCCACCCCGCCCCCGCGAGCCCGCTCACCTGGGCCATCCCCGACGACGTCCAGGACCTGGCCGCCCTCCCCGACAAGGTCGCCGCCTACCGCGCCGGCTACCTCGCCGAGGACCGCCGTCTCCTGGAGAAGGCCCTGCGCGCCGGCACCCTCATGGGCCTGGCCACCACGAACGCCCTCGAACTCGGCGTGGACGTCTCGGGCCTGGACGCCGTACTGATCGCCGGCTGGCCGGGCACCCGCGCCTCCCTCTGGCAGCAGGCCGGCCGGGCGGGACGCGACGGCCAGGACGCCCTCGCCGTGCTCATCGCCAGGGACGATCCCCTGGACACCTACCTCGTCCACCACCCGCAGGCCCTGTTCGGACGGCCGGTGGAGGCGATCGTCCTGGACCCGGACAACCCGTACGTCCTGGGCCCCCACCTGTGCGCCGCCGCCGCCGAGATCCCGCTGACGGACGACGACCTGCCCGTCTTCGGGACCACCACCCCCGACGTCCTGGAAGACCTGGTCGCCCGGAACCTCCTGAGACGCCGTCCCGCGGGCTGGTTCTGGACCCGTCGCGAACGCGCCACCGACCTCGCCGACATCAGAGGCGGCGGAGGCGCCCCGATCCAGGTGGTCGAGTCCTCGACCGGCCGCCTGCTCGGCAGCGTGGACGAGCCGTCCGCCCACACCACGGTCCACACCGGCGCGGTCTACATCCACCAGGGCGAGACCTTCCTTGTGGAGAGCCTCGACCTGGACTCCGGAGTCGCCCTGGTCGAGGCCGCCAATCCCGACTACTCCACGTTCGCCCGCGACATCACCGACATCTCCATCCTGGCCACCCAGCGCTCCCGCTCCCTCGGCCCGGGAACGCTGCACTTCGGCGAGGTCGAGGTGACCAGGCAGGTGGTCTCGTACCTGAAAAGACGCCTGCAGTCAGGCGAGATGCTCGGCGACGAACCCCTCGACCTGCCGCCCCGCACCCTCCGCACCCGCGCGGTCTGGTGGACCCTGCCCGCCACGGCGGTCGCGCCGCTCGCGGCGGCGGACATCGACCTCGGCGGCGCCGCACACGCCGCCGAGCACGCCTCGATCGGCCTGCTCCCCCTGTTCGCCACCTGCGACCGATGGGACATCGGCGGCGTCTCCACCGAACTGCACGCCGACACCGGCCTGCTCACCGTCTTCGTGTACGACGGTCACGAAGGCGGCGCGGGCTTCGCCGAACGCGGCTACGCGCGGGCCACCGACTGGCTGACGGCCACGCGTGAGGCGATCGCGTCCTGCGAGTGCGAGCGCGGGTGCCCGTCCTGCATCCAGTCCCCGAAGTGCGGCAACGGCAACGAGCCCCTGCACAAACGCGGCGCGCTCCAGCTCCTGGACATCCTCCTCACCCCCGGCCCTCTGTCCTGACTGTCACCCTTCTCCGGCCGGCGTCCCGCACACGCCCGCTCTGCTTCGTCGTCGTAGGCGTCATCGTCATCGTCGGCGGCCCAGAAGTCGCCGGCGCCGGGCAGCGGACGCTCCCAGAAGCCGCTGCCCTCCATGCACCTGGGCGACGGGGGCAGGTAGTCGTCCCATCGCTGCTCCAGGGGTGGCGGGTGGGACAGCGGGCCGGGCTCGGGAACGTCCGTGACAGCCGGGCTCGGCGATGCGATGCGCGGCTGCTCCTGCCGCGCATCGCGCCCTGTCTCCCCCGCCGTTTCCCGGCCCGCTTCCGGCCGAGCCCCATGACGGGCTGACTCCTGCACTTCCTGGGCCGCTCGTAAGTCCTGCACGCTCAGATGGATCGGCAGAACAACCGGCGCCTGCCCCGACGCCCCACCCGGCACCTTCGCCCCCCTGGGCTTCGCCTCGCCCCTACAGCTTGCGCCACACGGGCCTACACTGATTCGCTCGCCTGACGATCTATCGGCTCAATCGCAGAACAAGGTGCCGGTTTTCGAGGTCACTCGCACAGATTTCCACACCCGCCCGCGCCCCTGACCCGACGCGGCGAATCGTGCACCGAGAAACGACTAGGCACCGCCGTCACCATCGCGCAGCGAATGAATCATGCTCTGCAAAATCCGGAACGCGTCCGACTGCTCGGCGTCGGTCATGCCGGCCAGCATTCTGACCTCGACGGACCGGACCGCCGCGCTCGCCTTCTCCAGACTCCGTCGTCCGCGAGGCGTGAGCCGCGCCGGAAGAGCCTTTCCGACGGGCGCCTCCGCTGGCCTGGTCACGTAGCCGTCTCGTTCCAGGGTCTGGAGCAGCACGTTCATCGACTGCCTGGTCACGAACGCGCCACGCGCCAGCTCGGAGTTCGACAAGCCCGGCCGTTGAGCCAGCAACTCCAGGCAGGAGTAGTGCGTCACGGTCATCCCGAGTGGCCGCAGCACCTCCTCCATGGCTGCGCGCAAGGCGCTCGAAGCCTCTTTCAGCAGGTAGCCCAGCGATTTGTCCAGGTCGACGCCGGCACCGTTTTGACTCATGTCAGTATTCTGACATACATTGCGACGTGTCAGCTAACTGACATGAGGACAAGGAGCATCACCATGCCCGTCACCGGCCCCGACTTCATCTCGCTGCAAGCGCGCGACCTCGACGCTTCGCAGGCGTTCTACGAGCAGTACCTCGGCCTCGTCCGCTCGCAGGCCGGGCCTCCGCACGCCGTCGTCTTCGAGACGAAGCCGATCGCGTTCGCACTCCGCGAGGTCGTTCCCGGCACCGATCTCGCCTCCGCTGCCCAGCCCGGCATCGGTACCGCGATCTGGCTCCACGCCACCGACGTCCAGGCCATCCACGACGCCCTCGTCGCCGACGGTCACACCATCGTCTCCGCACCGATCGACGGCCCCTTCGGCCGCACCTTCACCTTCGCCGACCCCGACGGCTACCAGATCACCCTCCATGACCGCGCCTGAGGCGAGCACCCTCGTCTTCGGGGCCACCGGGGCACTCGGTCGCCACGTCCTGAACGCGCTGGTCGCTCGGGGAACCAGCCCAGGAACGATCACCGCGGCCGGTCGGAACCAAGCGCGCCTCGGGGAACTTGCTTCCACCGGATTCAACACCGCCGCCGTCGACCTGTCGGATTCGGCCAGCGTCGCAGCGCTGGTTGCCAGGCACTCCGAGATCGTGTTGATCTCGGGCAGAGACCCGAACCGCCTTGCTCAGCACGAGTCGATCGTCAAGGCGGCGAAGAACGCCAAGGTCCGACACGTCTACTACACCAGCGGAGTCCGGGCCGACGACGACCGGTTCGAGATCAACGCGGACCACAGAGCGACAGAGGACGCTCTCACCGCTTCCGGCGTGACGTACACGATCCTGCGGAACACCTGGTACATCGAGAACTACATCCAGGCGCTGGCAGGCCCCCGCTTCTCCGGCGTCCTGGCCGCCGCGACCGGCAACGCCGTCGTTGCACCGGCCAGCCGGAAGGACCTGGCTGAGGCGTTGGCCACCGTCGTCACCACAGACGGGCACGACAAGGTGACTTACAGCCTCTCCGGCGACACGAACTTCACCTACGCCGACATAGCCGACGCAATGTCGGTCGTCCTGAAGCGCGAGGTCACCTACCGGCCTGTCACTCCCGAAGAATTGCAGGCAGCGCTCATCAACTCGGGGATGGACAGCAAGCTGGCCGGCTTCTTGGCACGTCTCGATGAAACCATCGCCGCCGGGGTCTTCGCTCGGGTCGGTGACGATCTTCCTCGACTCCTCGGCAGGCCGACTACCGGCCTGGTCGAGGGACTGACAGCACAGTGAACACCGGGGCTGGCGCAGGCGAGTCGACATCTCGGCTCGCGCCGCCCCTTCTCCCGATCAGCTCGTCTGGAGCAACGCCGTCAGTTTGGATCACGTCGAAGCGGGCCGCCACGGAGGCTGCACGCATGTGGGCCACGGCGCCGGCACGCGTTTCTCAGCCTGAGGAGCCGGTCGCCGGACTCGCGCGACACGCCCCCAGGCTTGCACGTGTCGCGGTCGGTCACGCGCCCCCAAGGCCCAGGACGGTGGCCTGACGGCCGGCTGCTGCAAACAGTTGCTACCCAGGTGACATCGTGACCGGCCCCGCGCGAGACCTGCCCATAAGAGTGTGTGCTCCGGCGATCGGCAAGGTGATCGACAGAGAGGTCCGGACATCCGCGATCTCTCCCGTGATCTCACAAGCCGCCAGCCGGACGCCGTTCCTTCTGGCCAACGCGGCCGCCCTGCCGCAAGCGCCCTCCGGATCGATGATCGCCGCTCTGGCCGCGGCCAGAGCGCTCAGATCGGCCGCGCTGTCGACCCGATGGCGAGCCACACGAACCGCCCCCACGGAGGCCAACCCTCCGGCAACCGCCATCAGGAGCCCCATGAGGGCCACTCCCCATAAGGTCGCCGACCCTCGTTCCTTGTGCTTGATCATCCTTGTCCTCGGAGTGATTGGTCGGTGAAAGGTCGTCGATTCGCCCGCCCTTGAGACGCTTCTGCGCCTCCCGCGCGGACGATCTCCGTGCCGCGTCGCGGAGTTGTTGTCTCTTCTTGTGGGTAGAAGACGCCGTAGGGGTTGGAGATTTCGCCCCCCGACTGCCAGGAGGACACGAGGGCTCATGTCCTCCTGGCAGATCTCATTTCGGCGAGTACGTGTGTGACGTCATGGTTCTGTGGCGGCTGTCGCCGAGGCCGACACGGGGACGGCCGGTAGCGAAACGCCCCAAGCTGGTCGTACATCTACTGCGATCTCTACGTGGGTGAACTCTGCGTCGCGGGTGATCTCTACGTGTGCGTCTGGGCGAGTGGCCGAGCGGGCGAGCTCGCGGACCTGGTCCAGCGGCTCACCTCGGGCTGCGGCGCGCACTGCCGCTCGGGCTGCGTCTACACATTCCAGTTGGACGTTCACCGCTTGTATGGCCCAGAGCGCGGCTGCCAGGACGATCATGAGCGCGGGCAGCATGGCGGCGGTCTCGGCCGTCACCGAGCCGCGTGATGCCGACCGTTGCCTGGTGGCGGCGTTCCGCGTCTGGTGGAGGGTCATCCGGTCATCTTGAGCGCTCGGTCTATGAGGGACTTCAGCATCTCCTGAACCTCTGGGCTGCTGACCACCTTGAACAGGAGCGCGGCGAAGGCGCAGGCCGCGATGGTGCCGACTGCGTATTCGGCTGTGGACATGCCGCGCTCTCTGTTCGCGACAGCGCAGGTGATCCACTTGCCCGGGTACCAGCGTGAGCTCTGCCCAGTGGGCCCACCGGGAGGACCGGAGGTGGTCGAGGAAGCGCGGGCGGCTTCCGTCTCGACGTTGGAGGAGTCGTCGGCTTCGAGGGGCGGCGCGGCGGTGGCCGGCTCGGTGCAGGCGGCGGGCCGGGGTGAAGTGGCGTACGCGTGAGCTGGAGTGGGGCTGAGGGTGCCTGGCATGGTGGCGGGACCTTGCATCGTGCCTCCAGATGGTCGGAGCCGGGTCTTGTCCGGCGGGAGTCCAAGATTCGCCGAGAAGGCACAGCTGCCGTCAGGCCGAATGGCGTTCTGGGGATTGTCCAGCGGGGTCGGCCCTCAGGCTGTGGACAACGCCGCCGTCGGGACGTCACGGCAGGACGATCGTGGAGGCGAGGCCGGCGATCACCGGGATGATGCCCAGCAGGACGAAGGCCGGCAGGAAGCACAGGCCCAGCGGGGCGACCGCTTTCACGCCCACGGTCCGGGCGGCGGCGAGTGAGGCGGCTCTGGCTGTGTCTCTCGCGTCGTCGGCCAGGCGGGTCAGGACGTCTGCCAGCGGGGCGCCGGTCTGCGCGGCCCGGCTCATCGCTCTCGACAGCTGGCTCAGGGCCGGGTCCTTCGCCAGGGTTGCCCAGGTCGGCTCGGGGTCGGCGCCCAGGCGGAGTTGGCTGCCCACCCATGCCAGACGCTGACCGAGAGGGCCGCCGATCGTGGTCGCGGCCAGGTCGGTGGCGGCGGTCACCGGCTGTCCGGCGAGAAGGCAGGCGGTCATCAGGTCGGCGGCGAAGGGGAGATCGGCGGTGATCTGCTCGCGTTCCTGGCGGGACCGCGGAGGTTCCTTCCTGTGCAGGATCAGGGCGGTCACCGGGGTCAGCAGCAGGGCCACCGCGATTCCTGGGAGGCCGCCGACCAGGAGGGCGGTGATCACGCCGGTGATGGCGGCGGTGGTGACGGTTCTGCGGGTCGGGCGGCGGTGGTGGGGGTCCTTCTTGTCGAGCCAGTCGGGCTGGGCGGGGGTGTCCGTCGAAGAGATGGCGGGGCTCGACGGCGGATCGGGTGAGGGCAGGAGGCGGGTGAGGCGGTCTACCGGGGTGCGTGGGGCCGACCACAAGAAGGTGGCGAGGGCTGCGCAGAAGGCGGACAGCAAAGGGAGCATCGGGCGGATCCAGTGGTTCGGGCGGACGTGGATGAAGACGACTCGGCGGCGGGGACGAGGACGACTCCGACGGGCGGGGACGAGGACGACTCGGACGGGCGAGGATGAGCACGACTCAGGGAGGACGACTCGCCGGAAAAGGGCCTACAGGCTTCCCTGGAGTGCTGGCCTACAGGACTCGCATGAGCGCGGAGCCACAGGACTCGCCGGAGCCCTGGCCTGCAGGTGTTCGGGGACGTGGCGGGTCAAGGTTGGGCCTTGGTGGCCATGCGGTGGGTCCACCACAGCCCGCAGACGTCGAGGGCGACGCCGGACAGGAGGCAGAGCAGGCCCGGCAAGGTGCCGAACAGGAAGCTCAGCGGGTGCATGTTGAGCGCTCCCGCCATGACCAGGCCGAGGACCGGCAGGGCCGCGAGCATCCGGGCTGTGGTGCGGGGGCCGGCCAGTTGGGCGGCGACGTCCTGGCGGTGGGCCTGGGCGGCGCGGAGCGTGCCGCCGACTCGTTCGACCAGTGCGGACATGCCGGCGCCCACGGTGAGGCTGACGTCCCAGCAGGCAGCGAGCCGGCGGAGGCCCTCGCCGCCCTGAGCCGGCGCCGCCGCCGTGAGGGCCGCGGAGACGTCGCCGCCGTCTCGTGCGGCGGCCAGGGCGGGGCGCAGGGCTTCCGGGTCGGGGAAGTCGACTGCCGCGATGGCTCGGGTCAGGGCTTCGCCGGGGGTGCGGCCCGCGGCGAGCTCGGCCGAGAGCGACTGGCACAGCTCTATGGAGGCCCGGCGCCAGGAGTCGGCGCGGCGGGCAGGGCCGGGGCGGGTGAGGGTGGCCCGCAGCAGGTGCTGCCATGGGAGACGGCCATGGCGAGCGGTCAGGAGCGCGTGCAGGCGGAGGGCGGGCGTGGCGGGGCCGGTCCACAGCCAGATGGCACAGGCTGTGGACAGCGCTGAGACGATCGCGGCGGTCATCGTCCGAGGGCCTTCATGATGTCCTGCGCAACAGGGATTCGTAGCCGGGGCCGGTGTGGACGGAGCCGTTCGGGGCGAAGGTGAGGGCGGGGAGCGACTCGACGAGGCCGGCCGGGGTTCTGGAGAGCAGGCAGATCTCGGCGACGCGCCTTCGGCCGTCGCTGCGGGTGCGGGTCAGGTGGACGACCACGTCGAGGGCCGCGGCCAGCTGGCTGTGCACGGCCTCCCTGGTCAGGCCCGCCGCGCAGCCGAGGGCTTCCAGGCGGGGTGGCACGTCGGCGGCGGCGTTGGCGTGCAGCGTGCCGCAGCCGCCCTCGTGGCCGGTGTTCAGGGCGGCGAGCAGGTCGACGACCTCCGCTCCCCTGACCTCGCCCACCACGAGCCGGTCGGGACGCATGCGCAGCGCCTGGCGCACCAAATCGCGCAGCCCCACCCCGCCCGCTCCTTCGAGGTTGGCCGGGCGGGTCTCCAGGCGGACCACGTGGGGGTGCAGAGGGCGTAGCTCGGCGGAGTCCTCCACCAGCAGGAGGCGTTCGGCCGGGTCGGCCTGGGACAGGAGGGCCGACAGGAGCGTGGTCTTGCCCGTGCCGGTGCCGCCCGTGACGAGGAAGGCCAGCCGGGCGTCGACCATCGCCGTCAGCACCGTGACGGCCGCCGGGGCGATCGTGCCGGCCGACACCAGGTCGGACAGGGTGAAGGTGCGGCGCGGCGGCAGGCGCAGCGACACGCAGGTGCCACCGGACGCGATCGGCGGCAGGACGGCGTGCAGCCGGACGCCGCCGGCCAGCCGCGCGTCCACATAAGGCGATGCGTCGTCGAGCCGGCGACCGGCGGCGGCCGCGAGGCGCTGGGCCAGCCTGCGGACCGCTCCGTCGTCGGTGAAGGTGACGGAGGTGCGGCGCAGGCCGCCGCCGTCGTCGATCCACACCTCGCGTGGGCCGTTGACCAGGACGTCCGTGACGTCGGGACGGGCCAGGAGCGGCTCCAGCGGGCCGGCGCCGATCAGGTCGGCGCACAGGGCGCGGGCCACCGCCAGGATCTCGGCGTCTCCGTAGACCGAGCGTTCGGCCCGGAGCGCCACGGCCACCTGGGCCGCCGTCGGCTCCACGCCGGCGCGCGCCAGCCGGACGCGGACGGCCTCCACGAGCTCCGGAGAGACCTCCTCGGCGGCGCTCATGCCGGAAGCAGGTCGCGGAGGAGGGCGGCGCAGAGGGTGCCGAGAACCGTGCGCGGGCCGAGCCCGGGCAGCTCGCCGCGGTTGAGGGTGGCGGTGAGCCTCGGATGGTCGGGCAGGTGGGCGGCGACGGGGATGCCGAGGGACGCCGCGGCCGTCTCCTCGTCGAGGACGCCGGGACGGAGGACGGCCCGCACGTCGGAAGTGTGTTTGCGCAGCTCGCCCAGGACCTGGACGGTGGACAGGATGCCGCGCAGGTCTGCCGTGGTGACCGTCAGGGTCGTGGTCGCCCTGGTGAGGGCTTCCACGGCGGCCGGGTCGAGATGGCGCGGCAGGTCGACGACGATCAGGTCGAAGCCGCGCCGGCCCGCTTCCAGGACCGAGCGCATGGCCTGGGGCGGGATCGCGGCCACCTCGCCACGGTGGAAGGACAGGACGGCGAGGTCGCCGAACGACGGGAGCGCCGCCTGCAGGGCGCTGGAGCTGATCCTTCCCTCCCTCGCCACGAGGTCGCCCCAGCGGGCGCCCGCCGACTCCTCGTGGCCGAGCAGCGCGTCGATGCCGCCGCCCAGCGGGTCGGCGTCGATCAGCAGCGTACGGAGGCGGTCGCCTGAGGCGCGCAGGGCCAGGCAGGCGGCGACCACGCTCGCGCCCGCCCCGCCGTGGCCGCCGATGACGCAGGTCACCGCGCCGGACCGGGGCTCGGGCTCCATGGCGTCGGCGAAGCGTTCCACGAGGTGGCGTTCGTCGCCCGGGAGGCGTACGACGGCCTGGGCGCCCACCGCCACGCATTTTCGCCACGTGTCGGGGTCGTCGGGGGCGCGGGTCACCAGAAGCACCTGGTCGCGGGCGGGCGGCGAGGTGGCGGAGAGGGCGTCGGCCTGGTCGGGGCCGATGGCGACCATGGGGGCGAGGTTCCAGTAAGGGCGCGCGCCGGCGGGGGTGTGGGCCACGTCGAGCTGGGCGCCGGCGGCGGCCGCGATGCGGACCAGGTCGTCGAGGAGGTCGTGGTCCTCGGTGATGACCAGGGGGCGGTGCACGGGGTCCTCCTCTTGCGGGGGCGGGGAGGCCAACCCTGCCGAGGAGGACGGACGTCGCGAGAGGGCGAACGGGATTCTGGGGACGGCGGCGCGGAGGCGCGGGCCGCCTGTGGACAACCGGTGAGCCCAGCACGACCTGGGGCGGAAAAAGGGCGACCCCCGCCGGGGGGGAGAGCGGGGGTCGCCTGATCGGTCCGGCTCCGGGGGGGTAGAGCCGGTCCCGTTTCAGAAGAAAGCTTTCATCACTTCACCGGAGCATGGCAAGAGACTTGCAAAGCAATCCCTCACACAGCCGCTCCAGTTTCGGGCGATACCACCGTATGCTGCCCGATCCACTCGAGTTTCGTCGAGCAGTAATCTGGCATTTTCGCCAAGTTTTTTCGCCACCCCATAACAATCACATAAAGGTGCTCACTGTCCGTAATCGTCACAGGTAGATAACGGGTTGGCGTTCGCGGGCGCCGCAACGGGACCCTCCCGGCCGCTCCACGGCTCGGTAAAGGTCTTGCTCCAAGGGGTTCCCATCAGGAGGGATCCGACGTAGAAAGGTGTTACGGACCACTTGTCCGGGTGCATCAGCCGGGCACCCACGTGCGACCAGCCGCGGGAGGCGCGTCGTGACGGGCTTGACCCGCTCCGACGGATTGAGGTGCACGCTTGGTAACCCGGTGTGATGCACCGGCGGACGGCGTCTCGGACGAGACGCCGTCAGCTATGTGACCAGCCCGTCCGTCAGCCCCGCTGCATCGCTTCGCAGATCGCGGTCGTCTCCCGCACCCCCAGGCTTACCGCCGAGGCACAGTGTTGTACCCACTGGCCGACGCCCTCCGGAGTCCCGGTCAGGTACGCCCGCAGCGCCTCCGCGTACGGCAGCTCCAGGTGCCCGATCTCCACGACGACCAGCGATTTCGGGTCGAGTCCGTACTCGACCAGGGTCAGCCGCTCCGCGGAGCGCGCCACGACGCCGTCGCACGTACCGAACGGACGCAGCACCGCCAGCTCGGCGTGCACCACGGCGGCCAGCACGATCGCGGGCGCCTTGCCCGCGCCCTCCAGCAGCCGGAGCAGGGCCTCCATCCGCGTCGCGGTCTCCGCGGCCCCCGGCGCGGGGCCGAGCCCGAGCGGGTCGGGGGCGGAGTCGTCCGTACGGGGACGTCCCAATGCGGGCTGGTCGGCGAGCCCCGCGGCGGCGACGGTGTGCAGGCGGGCCAGCACCTGCCTCGGGGCCTTCCGCCAGGTGGCGCCGAGCCGGCCCATCTCCGCGGACGCCCGCAGCGCCCCCTGGACCACCGGGTCGTGCACCTCGTCGCGGCGCAGCGCGTCCAGCGGCACGTCGGCGCCCTCGATCGCGGCCGAGGCCCGCGCGCCGCGCAGGGACGACTCGGTGGACACCGCCGGGCTCGCCCGGCGCAGGACGCGATGCCGATAGAGCCGGTCGACGGCCTGCCGCGCCTCGTCAACCGCCTCGGACACGCCTGGGAACCGCGCGATGACGGCCAATGGGTCACTCACGGAAACCGACCCTACCGGCGGGTACACCATGCCCCGCCAGTGACCACACCCCCCGCCGCAAAAGGCACCACGCCGTGCCCCGCCAGTGACCACGACCACCGCCATATGAGGCGCCACGCCGCCCCCGCCATGGACCGGACCGCCGCCGGATTAGGCGCTACGGCGACCCCCGCTTTTTCCCGCCACGCCGAACCGCATATTCTCCTGATTTCAGGATGACAACAGTTCAATTGCGTTTGTCATGCGAGCTGATAATCATGCGGCCACCCACGCGAATCGGTACAGACCTGTCTAGACCTCTTGTGTGGGGAGGCCGTGAGCTGGTGAAGTGGGACCCGACCTATCCAACCTGGCCATAGAAGGAGCACGAAGTGGCCCCGGAGACCCCTGGCAACGAGACCCAGGCGCTGTCCAACCTGCTGCAGGAGAACCGCCGGTTCGCACCACCGGCTGAGCTGGCCGCGGCCGCGAACGTGACCGCCGCCGCCTACGCCGAGGCCGACGCCGACCGTCTCGCCTTCTGGGAGCGCGCGGCCGAGCGGCTGACCTGGGCCAGGCGGTGGGACACGACGCTGGAGTGGAACGCGCCGTTCGCCAAGTGGTTCGTCGGCGGCGAGCTCAACGTCGCCTACAACTGCGTCGACCGGCACGTCGAGGAGGGACGCGGCGACAAGGTCGCCTACCACTGGGAGGGCGAGCCCGAGGGCGACAGCCGCACGCTCACCTACAACGACCTCAAGACCGAGGTCAGCAAGGCCGCCAACGCCCTGCAGGAGCTCGGCGTGGGCAAGGGCGACCGGGTGGCCATCTACATGCCGATGATCCCCGAGCTGCCGATCGCGATGCTGGCCTGCGCCCGCATCGGCGCGATCCACTCGGTGGTGTTCGGCGGCTTCTCCGCCGGCGCGCTCAAGAGCCGCATCGACGACGCCGACGCCAAGCTCGTGATCACGGCCGACGGCGGCTACCGCCGCGGCAAGCCGAGCGCCCTCAAGCCCACCGTGGACGAGGCCGTCGCCGAGTGCCCGCAGGTGGAGAACGTGCTCGTCGTACGGCGTACCGGCCAGGACGTCGCGGTGGGCGAGAAGGACGTGTGGTGGCACGACCTGGTCGAGCGCCAGAGCGACCAGCACACCGCCGAGCCCCACGACGCCGAGGACCCGCTGTACATCCTCTACACCAGCGGCACCACCGGTAAGCCCAAGGGCATCCTGCACACGACCGGCGGCTACCTCACCCAGACGGCCTGGACGCACCACGCGGTCTTCGACCTCAAGCCCGAGACCGACATCTACTGGTGCACGGCCGACATCGGCTGGGTCACCGGCCACTCCTACATCGTCTACGGCCCCCTCGCCAACGGCGCGACCAGCGTCATCTACGAGGGCACCCCGGACACCCCGCACCGCGGCCGGTTCTGGGAGATCGTGCAGAAGTACAAGGTCACGATCCTCTACACCGCCCCCACGGCGATCCGGACGTTCATGAAGTGGGGCGACGACATCCCCGCCAAGTTCGACATGTCCAGCCTGCGCGTCCTGGGCTCGGTCGGCGAGCCGATCAACCCCGAGGCCTACGTCTGGTACCGGGAGAACATCGGCCACGACCGCTGCCCGGTCGTGGACACCTGGTGGCAGACGGAGACCGGCGCGATCATGATCAGCCCGCTGCCGGGCGTCACCTCGGCCAAGCCGGGCGCGGCGATGCGGCCGCTGCCGGGCATCAACGCCGACGTGGTCGACGACCAGGGCAACAGCGTGCCGAACGGCGGCGGCGGCTTCCTCGTGGTGCGCGAGCCGTGGCCCGCCATGCTCCGCACGATCTGGGGCGACGACCAGCGCTACATCGACACGTACTGGTCGCGTTTCGAGGGCATGTACTTCCCCGGCGACGGCGCGAAGAAGGACGAGGACGGCGACCTGTGGCTGCTCGGCCGCGTCGACGACGTCATGCTCGTCTCCGGCCACAACATCTCCACCACCGAGGTGGAGAGCGCGCTGGTCAGCCACCCCAAGGTCGCCGAGGCGGCCGTGGTCGGCGCCACCGACCCGGTGACCGGCCAGGCCATCGTGTCGTTCGTGATCCTGCGCGGCAGCGCCGAGGAGAGCGACGACATCGCCGCAGAGCTGCGTGACCACGTGGCCAAGACGCTCGGCCCGATCGCCAAGCCGCGGCAGATCCTGGTCGTGCCCGAGCTGCCGAAGACCCGCTCCGGCAAGATCATGCGCCGCCTCCTGCGCGACGTGGCCGAGAACCGCAGCATCGGCGACGTCACCACGCTGGCCGACAGCACGGTGATGAACCTCATCTCCGAGAAGCTGCCCGCGGCCAAGTCCGAGGACTGATCAGGCCGCAGGTCAGCTGAGGCGCATGCCCGAACCGGGCATGCGCCTCAGCCGTCTCCACCGGACGGCGTTATCGTGGGCGATCGGGTAGTTCTGTGAGTAGCAGCGTCCTCGGCGTGTTCGGTGGCGCCCAGCCGTCCGTACGGGATGTTTGACACGGCCACCAGGCCTCGATAGGAGACGTTCATGCCGCAGACTCCCGAGGAAGAATCCCTGGGCTCGCTGGTCGCCCAGGCCAGCAGCCATATCTCCGACCTCGTCCGCTCCGAGATCGAGCTGGCCAAGGCCGAGTTCAAGTTCGACGCCAAGCGGGTGGGCATGGCCGCGGGCCTGTTCGCCGCCGCCGCGTTCATGGCGCACCTGTGCCTGATCCTGGCCTCGTTCACCATCGCGTACGTGCTGGCCCAGTGGCTGCCCAACTGGCTGGCCTTCCTCATCGTGACCGTCTTCTACCTGGTGGCCGCGGGCCTGCTGGTGCTGGTCGGCGTGCGCAGGCTGAAGGGCCTGGCCGGGATGAAGCGCACCGCCAGGTCGATCAAGGGCCTCAAGGAGATCGCGACGCCGGAGGAGCAGCCGCTTCCCGTGCCCAGTCCCGAGGGCCAGCCGGTGAGTCGTGATGGCACCTGACGAGTCGGTCGTCCAGATCGACGGCCCGTGGACACACCGGGCCGTGCACGCCGGCGGCACCCGCTTCCACGTCGTGGAGGCCGGTGAGGGGCCGCTGGTCCTGCTGCTGCACGGGTTCCCGCAGTTCTGGTGGACCTGGCGCAACCAGCTCACCTCCCTCGCCCGGGCCGGTTTCCGGGCGGTCGCCGCCGACCTGCGCGGCTACGGCGGCAGCGACAAGCCGCCGCGCGGCTACGACCTGCCCACCCTGGCCGCCGACGCCACCGGGCTGATCCGCGCGCTGGGCGAGACCGGCGCGGTCGTCGTCGGGCACGACTGGGGCGGCCTGCTGGCCTGGACGATGGCCGTGCTCGACCCCAAGTGCGTGCGCCGGCTGGTCGTGGTCTCGGCGCCGCACCCGCTGCGGCTGCGCAACGCGCTGGTGACCGACCCCGCCCAGTTCAGGGCCGGCCGGCACGCGCTCGGCTACCAGCTCCCGCTGCTGCCCGAACGCCGGCTCACCCGGCACGACGCCGCCCTGGTCGGCCGGATCCTGGCGGGCTGGTCGGCGCCCGGCTGGCCCGACGCCGAGACCGCGCGCACCTACCGGGAGGCGTTCCGGATCCCCGCCGTGGCCCACTCGGCGCTGGAGTACCACCGCTGGTTCGGCCGTTCCCAGCTCCGGCCCGACGGCCGCCGCTACGCCAGGGTCATGCGTACCGAGATCGAGGCGCCGACGCTGCACCTGCACGGCGCGCTCGACCCGTGCGTGCTGCCCCGCACCGCCCAGGGCTCCAGCCGGTACGTCGCCGCCCCCTACCGCTGGCGGCTGTTCGAGGGCGCGGGCCATTTCCCCCACGAAGAGATCCCCGACGTGTTCGACACCGAGCTGCTCGGCTGGCTGGCCGACCCCGAGCCCGACCGATAGGAAGCCCCGCGAGCGATGAGAGACCGCGACCCCCAGGGCAAGCCGCGCAACGCCAGGCCACGCGACGCGTACGGCAGGCCGCTCCCCTACGGCTCGCCCGGCGTGGACCGGGTCCCCGACGACTACGCCCCCACCGCCGACCAGGCGCTCGCCGACGCGCGGCGTTTCCTGGCCGAGGGGCTGCCGTTCAACGCGCACGAGGTCTTCGAGGGCCGCTGGAAGTGCGCGCCCGAGGAGGAGCGCGAGCTGTGGCAGGGGCTCGCGCAGATCTGCGTCGGCCTGACGCACCTCCAGCGCGGCAACGGCCGCGGCGCGGTCACCCTGTTCAGCCGCGGCGCGGCCAGGGCCCAGGCGTACGGCGGCGACTACGACGCCGTCGGCAGGGCGGTCACCGGCCTGACCCAGGACAGCGACCCCGTCGAGGCGATCGCCCTCGTCCTGGGCGAGCTGCCCGGCTAGTCGCACTCCTGGGTGCTGGCCGCGGTGGTGTCGTTCCTGCCCTGGCCGGCGTCGGGCGCGACCTCCTCGGCGGTCAGCACGTAACCGGTGTCCTTCTCGCTGACCGCGGCGGCGAAGATCACGCCGTAGACGCGGCCGTCGACGGTGAGCAGCGGGCCGCCGGAGTTGCCCGGCAGCACCTTGCCGCGGATCGCGTAGACCTTCCGCCGGACGTTGCTGCCGTGGTAGATGTCGGGGCCCTCGGCGTCGAGGCGGCCGCCGATGCGGGCCGGCTCGGCGGTGAAGCCCTTGCCCCTGGGGAAGCCGGCGATGATCGCGTTGGCGCCGCGCTTGCCGTCGGCCTCGAAGCTGAGCTGCGGCAGGTCGAGGCCGGGCACGTGGAGGATCGCGATGTCGCGCTGGGGGTTGTAGCGCACGACCTTGGCCGGGTGGCGCACGTTCTTGTAGTCGATGACCTCAAGGTCGCGGGTGACGCCGGCGACGACGTGGGCGTTCGTCATGATCCGGCCGTCGGCGTAGACGAAGCCGGTGCCCTCGATGTGCTTGTTGCAGCTCTCGGCGTTGCCCTGCACCTTGACGATGGCCCGCTGGGCCCGGCCCAGCTTGGCGCCCTGGAGGATGCTCTGCGCGGGCGGCGGCACGTCGATCAGCGTGTCGGCGCCGATCGCGTCGAAGACGGGCGGGAACTCCGACCGGTCGACGAACTTCTTGAACGGCTGCTGCCAGTTGCGCGCGGCCTGCGGGATCGCGTCGTCGACGGTGGTCAGCAGCGCGGAGTTCTTGACCTGGTCGACCAGCGGGGTGAACGTCGTGGAGACGATCAGCGACCCGATCAGCCAGGCGATCACCAGCACGGACAGCGCACTGGCGAACGTGCCGCCCACCGCGTCGGCCATCTTGGCCGGCTCCCACGTCACGTGGCTGCGCACGACCGCGCCGACCGTGGAGGAGGCGAACTGGCCGATCGTGGCGGCCAGGAAGACGATCACGATCGCGAGCAGCGCCTGCGGGGTGTCGCCGTCGACGACGGCCTTGGCGACCGGCGGAGCGATGAAGATGCCGAGCACGGCGCCGCCCACGAACCCCACGAAGCTCATCGCGCCGATGATGAAGCCCTGTCGGTAGCCGGATACGCCGAAGGCGATCACGAGGCCGATCAATATGAGGTCAAGCAGATCACCGCGCACGCTTCAAAGGTAACCAGCGATACGGTCAAGTGTGCACGTCTTCCGCCAGGACGGCGTCACCCGCCTGGCTATCTTGAGCGGTATGCCGCCGGCCGAGGGAACAGTGCGCGATCTCATCCAGGCCGCTCTCAGCGACACCGATCCGGACGGCCCGCTGCGCTGGCACGTGATCTGTCAGCTGCGCCAGCGGGCCGACCTGGAGTCGTTCATCGAGGCACGCCGCCTGTGCGCTGCGGACAACGTGGCCGAGCGCCTGCTCGGGGTGGACATCATGGGCATGTTGCGGCCGTTCGTGGACCGTACGCTGCCGGTGCTGCGCTACCTGGCCGCCAGCGAGGACGACGCCATGGTCCTGTACTCGGTGCTGATCGCCTTCGGCCACCTGGCCGACCCCCGCTCGCTGCCTTCGGTGATCGACCTGGCCTGTCACGGCGACGCGAGGGTGCGGTACGGGGCGGCGTACGCGCTGCAGCACGTGCTCGGCGATCCGCCCGACCGGGCCGGCCTGGAGATGCTGCGCACCCTGGCCGCCGACGACGACGCCGACGTGGCCGACTGGGCCTCCCTGGGCGTCTCGCTCAGAGCCCCGGAATGACCCCGGAATGACCCCGGCGTCCTGCGTCAGGGCGCCGGAGTGGTCCGCTCGCGCAGGCCCAGCCGGACGACCTCGGCCGGCAGGTCCTCCAGCCGCGCCTGGTCCCAGGGACGTTCGAGGCCGCCCTCGCGCAGCACGACGTCGAGCACCATCGCGGTGAACCCCCACACCAGCATGCCCCGCACGCGGAAGGCCGGGCCGGCGAGCCCGCTGGGATGCCGCAACATGACCCGGTTGCCCGGATCGACCAGCTCCGCGACCGGCACCCGCTCCACGGACTCCACCTCGTCGGGCGAGGCCGCGTGCACGGCGGACGGCGTGTGCCACCAGCCGAACACCGGGGTGACCCGGTTGTCACTGTGGTCGAGGTAGAGCTCGGGCATCGTGCCGAGCACGCGGACGCCGCGCGGATCGACGCCGGTCTCCTCCTCCGCCTCGCGCAGGGCCGCGCCGACCGGGCCGCCGTCGCTGGGATCGACGCCGCCGCCGGGGAAGGCGGGCTGGCCCGCGTGCCTGCGCCCGCGTGAGCTGCGCTGGATGAGCAGCACGTCGGGGCCGAGCGGGCCCTCGCCGAACAACATCAGCACCGCGGCCAGGCGCCCGCCGTCAGCCGGGGGACGCAGGTATCGGGGGACCGTGATGCGCGCGGCCTGCGCCGCCAGCCGTTCGAGCCAGTCGGGCACTTCTGTCACGCCAACCTCCAACACGGCACGGCCTCGATCACTTCCCGCGGCCCGGGGATCAGGAGAAGGGGCCGGGCCTGACCAGCTTCTCGGCCTCCGCCTCGCCGGTGGGCCCGGTGCCGAAGGAGGGGCAAAGGTTCGCCAGCGGGCACACGCCGCAGGCCGGGCGGCGGGCGTGGCAGATGCGGCGGCCGTGCCAGATCACCCGGTGGGAGAAGATCGTCCACTCGCGGCGGGGCAGCAGCTCGGCCACGATGTGCTCGATCTTGACCGGGTCGGTCTCCTCGGTCCAGCCGAAGCGGCGCACGAGCCGCTGGAAGTGCGTGTCGACGGTCAGCCCCGGCACGCCGAACGCGTTGCCGAGCACCACGTTCGCGGTCTTGCGGCCCACGCCGGGCAGGGTGACCAGGTCTTTGAGCCGGCCGGGCACCTCGCCGCGGTAACGCTCGCACACGGCCTGGGCCATGCCGATGATGCTGTTGGTCTTCGCGCGGAAGAAGCCGGTCGAGCGGATGATGTCTTCCATCTCGGCACGGTCGGCGGCGGCGTAGTCCTCGACGGTGGGGTATTTGGCGAACAGGGTGGGGGTCACCATGTTCACCCGCTTGTCGGTGCACTGGGCCGACAGGATGGTGGCGACCAGGAGCTCCAGCGGGTTGCGGAAGTCGAGCTCACAGTGGGCGTCGGGGTAGGTCTCGGCGAGGATGCGGTTCATCTTGCGTGCCCGCCGTACCAGGGCGAGCTGGGTCTCCGGCTTGCGCCCCGCCGCGTTCGTGGCCATGCCGCAAGACTATGGGAACGGTTGAACCTTCTACGCCGCGTTCGCGTACAACCTGGCGGCTTGGAGGGCGGCGACCATGGGCGATCGGCACAAGGGCGAGTCACTGACCGAGTTCGTCCGCGCGGGCGGACCGTTGCGCGGCGCGGCGCTGCACCGGCTGGCGCTGGGCAGCGCGGCGGCCATGGCCAGGATGCACGCCCATGGCGTGACCGGCCTGCGGCTCACTCCGGACAACGTCGCGCTCGGCACGCGCGGCCAGGTGCTGGTGGGCGTGCAGGGCTCGCCCGGCCGCGGCGGCCAGGCCGCCGACGTGCGGGACTGGGCCGAGCTGGTGAGGTTCGCGAGCGGGTCCGGCGCGCTGCCGCAGCCGCTGCGCGGGATCGTCGAGCGGTGCCGCCGTCCGGAGCCGGCCGGCCGCCCTTCGGCGGCCCATGTCGTACGCGTCCTGCTGGGCCACACGATGGCGACGGCGGTCGCCTCCGTGGACGACCTCCTGCGGAAGTAAGCAGGTCACCCGATTTGTTCATACACTTCAGTGCGCAACACAACAGGGCAATCCCGGGCTAACCCGGGCATTCCCATAGCCTGTGTGTGCCGCCCGGAGTGGGGTGAGTCACAATGGCAGCAGAGGAGGCAGAGTGAACACCGAAGATGTGCTGGGCAAGGCCCCCCTGTTCGCCGCGCTCGACCGCGAGAGCGCCGCGGCGCTGCGGACGAGCATCACCGAGGTCCAGCTGTCCAAGGGACAGACCCTCTTCCACGAGAACGAGACCGGCGACCGGCTCTACGTCGTGCTCGAAGGCAAGATCAAGCTTTCCCGCACCTCGCCCGACGGCCGCGAGAACCTGCTGAGCGTGCTCGGCCCGAGCGAGATGTTCGGCGAGCTGTCGCTGTTCGACCCGCGTCCGCGCACCGCCACGGCGACGGCGCTGACCGACGTGCGCCTGGCCGGGCTGGGCCACGACGACCTGCGCCCGTGGCTGACCGGCCGCCCCGAGGTGGCGCTGCACCTGCTGCGCGCGCTGGCCCAGCGGCTGCGCCGCACCAACGACGTGCTGGCCGACCTGGTCTTCACCGACGTGCCCGGCCGGGTCGCCAAGCAGCTCCTCGACCTGGCCGAGCGGTTCGGCACCAAGACCGACGACGGCATGCGCGTGCACCACGACCTCACCCAGGAGGAGCTGGCCCAGCTCGTCGGGGCCTCGCGCGAGACGGTGAACAAGGCCCTGGCCGACTTCGCCCAGCGCGGCTGGCTGCGCATCGAGGCCAAGGCCGTGGTCATCCTCGACATGGACCGGCTCTACAACCGTTCCAGGTAGTCGAGCTGGGCCCGCACGGAGACCTCCGCGGCGGGCCAGAGCGACCTGTCGACGTCGGCGTACACGATCTCGACGACCTCCCGCGGCGTGCGCGCGCCCTGCGCCTGCGCCGCCCTGATCTGGTCGAGCCGCTGCCGCCGGTGGGCGATGTAGCCGTCGAGGGCCGCGATCGGGTCGGGCAGCACCGGGCCGTGGCCGGGCAGCAGCGCCCGCGCCCCCAGGCCCTCGGCCGCCGCCCGCAGCCGGTCGAGGCTGCGCAGGTAGTCGCCGAGGCCGCCGTCCTGGGCGATGATCGTGGTGCCCCGGCCGAGTACGGTGTCGCCGGTCAGCATGGCCCGGTCCTGGGGCAGCCAGAAGCACAGCGAGTCGAACGAGTGGCCGGGCGTGGCGTAGACGTGCAGCTCCAGGCCGTCGACCGTGATCACGTCGCCGTCGCCTAGCCCTTCGTCGCCGAGCCGGTGGCGCGGGTCGAGGGCGCGTACGGGGGCGTCGACCAGCTCGGCGAACCGTTTCGCGCCGCCGCTGTGGTCGGCGTGGCCGTGCGTGAGCAGGATCTGGGTGACCCGCCGTTCGCCCAGATGGTCGCGTACGCGCAGCAGGTGCGCCTCGTCGTCGGGCCCGGGATCGACCACGACCGCGTCGCGGGTGCCGATGACCCAGGTGTTGGTGCCGTCGAGCGTCATCGCGGACGGGTTGGGCGCCAGCAGGTTCTCGGCGTGCTCGGTACGGGAGCCGTCGGGCGTGCCGAGCGGGATGTGCAGGCCGCTCACGGCGTCATCAACCTCATCTCCCCCTCGACCTCCACGGCCGCCGGCAGGATCGCGGTGATCCGCCGCTCCTCGGCCAGCACGGACGCCACGCTGTCGTGCCCGGCCAGCTCGGTGAGCGTGTGGGAGGTGGGCGGCATCAGGAAGATCTCCCCCGCGCGCCACAGCTCGATCGCCTCGGCCGGCCGCCGCCACACCACGTGGTCGGCCTCGCCCCCGACGTCGCGCGTGCGCTGGCCCTCGGGCAGCACCGCCACGAAGAACCGGGTGTCGAACCTGCGCTGCTCGATCTCCGGCGTGATCCAGTGGGCCCACGGCTTGAGCAGGTCGGACCGCAGCACCAGGCCCCGCTTGGCCAGGAAGTCGGCGAAGGCCAGACTCCGGTCGATCAGCGCCAGCCGGTCGGCCTCCCAGTCGTCGCCCGTGGTGTCCTCGACCACGCTGTCCGGCCCCGGCCCCGCCAGCAGCACGCCGGACTCCTCGAACGTCTCCCGCACGGCCGCGCACACCAGCCCGCGCGCGACGTTCTCACTGGCGTGGAAGACCTCGCCCCACTCCTTGGGGGACGGCCCGGCCCAGGCCACCGCCTGGTCGGTGTCGCGGGGATCGACGGAGCCGCCGGGGAAGACGTAGGCGCCCGCCGCGAAGGCCATCGTGGACTTCCGCCGGAGCAGGTAGACCTCGGGCCCGCCGCGCGGGCCCGAGCCGCGCAGGATCACCACCGTGGCGGCGTCGCGCGCCGGGACGGGGGCGAGCCGCCCGGCGATGATCTCTCTGGCTCGCGCGGCGAGCTCGTCGGGAAGGGGAAGACCGGCCACCTGACCTCCTACTAGAACATCACTCGGTCATGGTGACACATCCTGATGGTCAGGAGACCTCCGCGATCAGCTCCACTTCCACGGGGGCGTCCAGCGGCAGCGCGGCCACGCCCACGGCGCTGCGGGCGTGCTTGCCCGCCTCGCCGAACACCTCGGCCAGGAAGTCGCTGGCGCCGTTGGCCACCTGGGGCTGCTCGGTGAAGCCCGGCGCGCTGGCCACGAAGACCACGACCTTGACGATCCGCCGCACCCGGGACAGCTCGCCCAGCTCGGCCTTGAGCGCGGCCAGCGCGTTGAGCACGCAGATGCGCGCCTGCGCCTTGCCCTCGTCGACGCCGAGGTCGACGCCGAGCTTGCCGGTCTGGTGCAGCTTGCCCTCCAGCATGGGCACCTGGCCGGAGGTGTAGACGAGGTCACCGGTACGGACGGTCGGCACGTACGCGGCCAGCGGCGTCACCGGCTGGGGCAGCTCGTACCCGAGCTCGGCGATCCGCTCCTCGGGGCTCACGCCTTCTCCCGCTTGAAGTAGGCGACGAGCTGCTCGGGCGAGGCGCCCTGGACGATCTGGACGAGCTCCCAGCCGTCGGACCCGAAGTTGTCGAGGATCATCTTCGTGTTGTGGATCAGCACCGGAGCGGTGAGGTACTCCCATTTCTTCATGGCATGACGATCTCATGGAAAGCCGCTTCCCGGCCTGTCACCCCACCCATACGGGGGGCGGTGACCACAATGTGAGCAATCAAACGGTGGCCGTCGGGTTTCGACAAGTAACCGTTCGGTAGCCTCGAAACGTGGACTCTCCGGACACGGATTGGGGCGACGTGCGGCTGCACGTCGTCACCGGCAAGGGCGGCACCGGCAAGACGACCGTCGCCGCCGCCCTCGCCCTCGCACTGGCCGCGGGCGGGCGCAAGGTGCTGCTCGTCGAGGTGGAGGGCAGGCAGGGCATCGCCCAGATCTTCGACCTGCCGCCGCTGCCCTACGAGGAGCGCAAGATCGCCGTCGCGCCCTCCGGCGGCGACGTGTACGCGCTGGCCATCGATCCCGAAGAGGCCATGCTCGAATACATGGAGATGTTCTACGGCATGCGCAGAGCCGGGCGCGCGCTGACCAAGATGGGCATCGTCGACTTCGCCACCACCGTGGCCCCCGGGTTCCGCGACGTCCTGGTCACCGGCAAGACGACCGAGGCCGTGCGCAGGCGGGGCAAGAACGGGCGCCGGGTCTATGACGCCGTCGTCCTCGACGCGCCGCCCACCGGCCGCATCACGCGCTTCCTGAACGTCACCCAGGAGGTCGCCGGCCTGGCCAAGGTCGGACCGATCAAGAATCACTCGGAACTCGTGAACGGCGTCGTGAAGTCCAGGGAGACGATGGTGCACTTCGTCACCCTCCTGGAGGAGATGCCGGTGCAGGAGACCCTCGACGGGGTCGCCGAATTGCGCTCGGCCGGGCTTCCCGCAGGTTGCGTTTTCATCAACATGGTCCGTGAATCACTGCTTCCACCGGCCGCTCTTGACATGGCTGTCAAGGGCCGATTCGACGTGGGCGAGCTGGCGCTCGGGCTCAAGGCGGCCGGTCTCGCCGACACCTCCGACGCCGCCGCGATGGCCGAGGCGCTCGCCGAGGAGGTCGTCGAGCACGCCCGCCGCACCGAGCTGGAACACGCCGAGCGCGAGTCGCTGGCCGAGGCCGGCCTGCCGCGCGTCGAGCTGCCGCTGCTGGCCGACGGCGTCGACCTGGCCGGCCTGTACGAGCTGGCCGAAGTCCTCCGCACCCACCGGGGAGCAGCGTGAAGAAGCCCATCCCCCTCGACGTCGACGCGATCCTCGACGACAAGGGCACCCGGATCATCGTCTGCTGCGGCTCCGGCGGCGTCGGCAAGACCACGACCGCCGCGGCCCTCGGCCTGCGCGCCGCCGAACGCGGCCGGTGCGCGGTGGTGCTGACCGTCGACCCGGCGCGCCGCCTGGCCCAGTCGATGGGCCTGACCGAGCTGGACAACACCCCGCGCCTGGTCAGCTCGCCCGAGGGCGGCGGCCAGCTCTTCGCCATGATGCTCGACATGAAGCGCACGTTCGACGAGATCATCGAGGCGCACGCCGACCCCGAGCGGGCCCGCCAGATCCTGTCGAACCCCTTCTACCAGTCGCTGTCCTCCAGCTTCTCGGGCACGCAGGAGTACATGGCGATGGAGAAGCTCGGCCAGCTCCGCCGCTCCGACGAGTGGGACCTGATCATCGTGGACACGCCGCCCTCGCGGTCGGCGCTGGACTTCCTGGACGCGCCGGAGCGGCTCGGCCGCTTCCTCGACGGGCGGTTCATCCGGCTGCTCACCGCCCCCGCCAAGGCGGGCGGACGCAGCGCGTTCCGGCTGCTCAACGCCGGGTTCGGGTTGATGGCCGGAGCGATGACCAAGCTGCTCGGCGCACAGGTGATCAAGGACCTGCAGACGTTCGTGTCCGCCCTGGACGCCGTGTTCGGCGGGTTCAGGCAGCGGGCCGAGATGACGTACCAGCTGTTGCAGGCGCCAGGCACGGCCTTCCTCGTGGTGGCCGCGCCGGAGCGCGACGCGATGAGGGAGGCGTCGTACTTCGTGGAACGGCTCGCCGAGGAGCGCATGCCCCTCGCCGGGCTCGTGGTGAACCGGGTGCACGTCTCGCCCGGCTCGGCGCTCTCGGCGGCACGCAGCGCCGCCGCGGCCGAGGACCTGGAGTCGAAGGGCGAACACGAGTTGACGGCCGCTGTGCTGCGGCTGCACACCGGCCGGATGCAACTCGCCACTCGCGAGAGCCGCGAGCAGGAGCATTTCGTCTCGGCTCATCCCACGGTGCCCGTGGCACAGGTACGTGCGATGTCCGGAGATGTCCACGATCTAGCCGGACTGCGGCAGATCGGGAACCTGTTGGCGAGCGCGTAGAGAAAGCACGGCCGACGGGCGGCGCCGGCCGTGCTCTCCCGCCGCGGGCCAGATCAGCCCGCGATCAGCTCATTGGTCCGTTCGTACTCTTCCTTCGCGGACTCGAGCAGGTCGCGCCACGAGTCCACGTCGGGCCGGCGCCTGAGCAGCGCACGGCGTTCGCGTTCGGTCATACCGCCCCACACCCCGAACTCGATGCGGTTGTCCAGCGCATCGGCGAGGCATTCGGTACGGACCGGGCATCCTCGACAGATCAGCTTCGCCCTGTTCTGTGCGGCGCCCTGGACGAACAGCGCGTCCGGGTCCGCACCCTTACAGGCGGCACGGGAGGTCCAATCCGTGATCCACATTTTTCGACCCCACTCCCCTTAGGTGGTCAGTCGTCATTTGGGGCCGACGGGCGCGGGCGCCGAGCCTCCGTATTCAGTTGCCGCAGAGGATGAACGTACGCAACTTCACGTTCGGGCCGACAGACCCCAGAGGACCAATTTCTCGCCGGACTGTTGACCGGGAATGACTAGTCACCCCTCCCAGTCAAGGCGAAATGGTGTCGTGTTACCGATAAGGACAGTGTTTCGACGTACCCTTGGGAGCGTGCAAGCGAAGGGCAAAGACCGCTCCCACCCGCTCCTCAGCGTCCTGCGTCTGATCATCGCCGGGACGGCGGCGGGTGTGCTGGCGGCGGCGGTGGCGCTGCCGGCGGTCGGCGGGGCGGGCGTGTCGGCCAAGACCGCCATGGACGGACTCGAACTCAAGCCCAGGGAACTCGACGAACCCCCGCTGCCGGAACGCACGAAGCTGGTCGACGCCAACGGCAAGCAGATCGCCCAGTTCTACTACGAGAACCGGCAGTCCGTGACCCTCGACAAGGTCGCGCCCATCATGCAGACGGCGCTGATCGCGATCGAGGACTTCCGCTTCTTCGAGCACGGCCCGATCGACGTCGAGGGCACCGCCCGCGCCCTGGTGAAGAACCTCACCGGCGGCGGCGTCATGCAGGGCGGCTCCTCGATCACCCAGCAGTACGTCAAGCAGGTGCTGGTCAACAAGGCCGAGACGCCGGAGGAGCAGCAGGCGGCCATCGCCCCGACGATGTCCCGCAAGCTCCAGGAGCTGCGGTACGCCATGGCGATCGAGCGCAAGTACAGCAAGCAGCAGATCCTGGAGAAGTACCTCAACATCGCCTACTTCGGCGCGGGCGCGCACGGCATCCAGGCCGCGGCCAGGCGTTTCTTCGACAAGCCCGCCTCCGAGCTCGACCTGTCGGAGGCCGCCACGCTGGCCGGCGCCGTCCAGAACCCGGCCCGCACCGACCCCAACGTCGGCCCCGAGTCGCGCGAACGGCTGCTGATGCGCCGCAACACCGTGCTCGACCGGATGGCCGAGATCCACAAGATCACGCGGGCGGAGGCCGACGCGGCCAAGGCCGAGAAGCTCGGCTACAAGGACGTCAAGTTCCCCGGCGGCTGCGAGGCCAGCAAGTTCCCGTACTTCTGCCTCTACGTCCAGTACGAGATCCTCAACAACGACGACTTCGGCAAGAACCAGGACGAGCGCAGGAAGCTGCTCCAGCGCGGCGGCATGACGATCAAGACCACGCTCGACCCCAAGATGCAGAAGGCCGCCGAGAAGGCCATCAAGAAGTACGTCAGCCCCAAGGACAAGCCCGTGGCCGCGCAGGCCATGGTCGTGCCCGGCACCGGCGAGATCAAGGCGATGGCGGCCTCGCGCAAGTTCGGCGGCAGCAAGAAGAAGAACGAGATGAGCTACAACGTCGTCGCCGACGCCGCGCACGGCGGCGGGCGCGGGTTGCAGCAGGGCTCGACGGCCAAGGCGTACACGCTGGCCACCGCCCTGGAGGAGGGCCTGAAGTACGGCGACGGCTTCCCCTCGCCGGCCGGGTTCACCGCGAGCGGCTACAACTCGTTCAAGGACTGCAAGGGCGACAACGTCGGCGACCCCTCGCACACCGCGCACAACTCCAGCGAGGGCGGCGGCGGTTTCAAGACCCTCCAGACCGGCACGTGGGGCTCGGTGAACACGTTCTTCCTCAAGCTGGAGCAGGAGGTCGGGCTCTGCAAGGTCGTCAAGCTCGCCAAGCGCCTCGGCGTCAAGCGGGCCGACGGCGGCAAGCTGCGCGAGGTCGAGACGTTCACGCTGGGCGTCAACGAGGTCGACCCCGTGACGATCGCCAACTCCTACGCCGTGTTCGCCTCGCGCGGCCAGTACTGCAAGCCGCTGGCCATCACCGAGATCAAGGACAGGAACGGCGCCGCCAAGCAGTACAAGCCGAAGTGCTCGCAGGTCATGGAGGAGGAGGTCGCCGACGCGGTCAGCGGCATCCTGTCGGGCGTGTTCACCAAGGGCACGATGAGCGGCGTGGGCGGCATCGGTCGTGACGCGGCCGGCAAGACCGGAACGACCGACGACTACATGTCCGCCTGGTTCGCCGGTTACACCCCGAACCTGTCCTCGGCCGTGAGCCTCGGCGACCCGCGCGGCGCCTCCACCCACAAGCTGATCGGGGTCACGATCGGGGGCCAGTACTTCCCGTACGTGTACGGCGCCTCCATCTCCGGGCCCATCTGGAAGCAGGCGATGATGCAGGCGCTCAAGGGGGTGGAGCCGGTGGAGTTCACGCCGGTGGACCACTCGCGGTTCGGCGGCTGCTCCGACAAGTGCGCGCCGAAGCCCAAGAAGAAGAAGCGCGGCGGCGACGAGGGGCCCGGGGACGGCGATCCGTTCGACAACTTCTTCGGCGACCACAACGACCGTGGCGACGGCGGCGGGGACGGGCGCGGGCCGGGCGACTGGCAGCGGCCGGGCAACGGGTTCGGCGGCGGAGGGCTCGGCGGGGGGCTCGGCGACGGGCTCGGCGGCCAGGCCAACCTCGGGCCCACAGCCCCGGCGGCCCGAACCCGCCGCTGAGAGACACTGGGCGGCCCCGAACGGCCTTGGCCACCGATTGCCCCTCTATGGCCGCCCAGCCCCTCGCACAACGCCTTCAGAGGCTTCGTGGGGACGCCCTCAGCCGGTCGTCCCCGACCACCTCCCACAACGCCCCTCAGCCAGACGCCGCGGCCCGGTCGCCGCGGCCCGGTCGCCGCGGCCCCCGGCGAACCGGCAGCGCCACTCTCCCGGAGCGCCGCCACCGTGGACCACTGCCGTCGTCCTGTGGGGCCGCTACCGCCCCCAAGGCTGGTGTCCCGAGGGCGGTGTCCCGAGGCTCGGGTCGCGGGGGCCTCGCGGGGGCGGCGTCCCACGCGAAGGCGTCCCGTGCGAAGGCGGCGCGAGTGTGGCGATCGGTGGGGGGAGGGACCGGGGTCAGGCGGTGAGGCGGGCGCGGACGGCGGCGGCGACGCGGCCGCCTTCGGCCCTGCCCGCGACCTTGGGGTTGACCACCTTCATGACCTGCCCCATGGCCTGCGGCCCCGACGCGCCGGTCTCGGCCACGGCCGCGTCGACGATCTGGGCCAGCTCCTCGTCGGAGAGCTGCGCCGGCAGGTACTCCTCCAGCACCGCCTGCTCGTCCAGCTCGGCCTGGGCCTGCTCGGTGCGTCCGGCGTTCTGGAACGCCTCGGCGGCCTCGCGCCGCTTCTTGGCCTCCTTGGTCAGCACCTTGATGACCTCGTCATCGCTGAGCTCCCTGGCCGCCTTGCCCGCCACCTCCTCGACGTTCACGGCCGCCAGAGCCATGCGAATCGTCCGGAGACGGACTTCGTCCCGGCTCTTCATCGAGGCCGTGAGATCGGCCTTCAGCTTGTCCTTCATTGCGCTCATGCGGTCCATCTTGCCGTCTGCCGGGACGGCTCGTGCCCGTTGTCAGGCATCATGAGTACGTGAGGAAAGCCGTCGCAGTGCCCCTGTCCATGATCGGTCTCGGCCTGGCCGGGCTGGGCTACGCCTCAGTCGTGGAGCGCAACTGGTTCCGCCTGCGCCGCTTCGACGTGCCGGTGCTGGAGCGCGGGCGGCGTCCCGTACGCGTGCTGCACCTGTCCGACCTGCACCTGACCCCCAGGCGCACGATGCTCATCAACTGGGTGCGTTCCCTGGGCGCCCTGGAGCCCGACCTGGTGGTCAACACCGGCGACTCGATCGCCCACCCCGAAGCGGTCCCCGCGCTCCTGCACGCCCTGGAGCCGCTGCTGTCCCGTCCCGGTCTGTTCGTCTACGGGTCCAACGACCTCTACGCCCCCCAGCCGAAGAACCCGGCCCGCTACCTCTGGCGTACCTCGAAGAACGACCGCCGCCAGCACATCCCCAACCTCCCGTGGGAGGAACTGGGCGCCGGCATGGCCGCCGAGGGCTGGCTGGACATGAACAACACCACCGCCCGCGTCAAGATCGGCGACCTCGACGTCGCGGTGGCGGGCATCCACGACTCCCACATCTCCCGCGACCGCTACGACCTGGTCGCCGGCCCGGCCCCCGCCGACGCCGACCTCCGCCTCGGCGTCATGCACTCCCCCGAGCCGCGCAACATGACCCGCTTCGCCGAAGACGGCTACCAGCTCCTGCTCGCCGGCCACACCCACGGCGGCCAGCTCTGCGTCCCCTTCTACGGCGCCCTGGTCACCAACTGCGGCATCGACCGTGCCCGCGTGAAGGGCCTGAGCCGGCACGAGAACGCCTGGCTGCACGTGTCCGCCGGCCTCGGCACCTCGCCGTACGCACCGGCCCGTTTCGCGTGTTTCCCGGAGGCGACGTTGCTCACGCTGGTTCCGCGACGCTGAGGCGGTCACGAGTACCCGCGAAGTCCGCTAGACTTTCTCAAGCACGCGCAAGACGGGCGTGCACCGGGGTGTAGCGCAGCTTGGCAGCGCGCTTCGTTCGGGACGAAGAGGTCGTGGGTTCAAATCCCGCCACCCCGACACAGTTTGACCAGGTAGAGGGCTTGATCCGCAACGCGGGTCAGGCCCTTTTCCGTTTCCGGAAGTCGATGGGAGCCATCTCGTTCGGACCCAACCCGTTGGCTTGTCACCGAAGGTCGTGTTCACGGTGTGGGCTCCCTTGGTGATCATCGGCTTGAGCTGGTGCCGGTAGACCGTTTCGGTGACCGCTGGTGCCGGCGTGCCCGGCGAGATCGGCGATGGTCTCGCTGGGGACGCCCTGGTCACTCATGGTGGAGACGAACGAGTGACGCAGTTCGCGAGGTGTCCAGCCGGTTCCGATTCGCATTGCTTGACCGCGCCGCACGGGATGGCCAAGGTTGAGATTCTTCGGTGTGCTTACGAGGTTCAGCCTCGCCGTGCCGCCGAGACGGCACCGAGTCCCGCCTAGCAGTAGAAATTCACCGAACTGCCCGTCATCGGGCGACTTGGCCCTCTCGCTACGATACGCGGCGTGAGCGATGACTCTTCCGTGATGAGCACCGGGCGCCTGGAGGCGTTCAGCGACGGCGTTTTCGCCATCGCAATCACTCTGCTGGTGCTTGAGATCCGGCTGCCCGAAGGCTGGGAAGAGGACCTCGGGGGCGCCCTGATCGGCCTGTGGCCGTCCTACCTCACCTACATGGTGACGTTCCTGCTGGTGGGGATGATCTGGATGAACCACCATCGGATGTTCCACTTCATCCAGAGGACTGACGGCCTGCTGCTGGCCCTCAACGTGCTCCTTCTGATGGATGTCGCCTCCTTGCCGTTTCCCACGCATGTGCTGGCCGAGGCGCTGCACGCCGACCACGACACCCAGACGGCCGCCGTCTTCTATGGAATCGTGCTGGTGATCGGCGGCATCTTCTACAACGCCGTGTGGTGGTACGCCTCGTCAGGGCACCGTCACCTCGGCGGGCACATCACTCCGGCCGAGGCGCGCTCGCTGCGATTTCGCTGGGGCATGGGGCCGGTGCTCTATCTCGTCGCGACCGTCATCGGCGCGCTCAGCGCGATTGGCGCGCTCGTGTTCTACGTGTTGCTGCTCATCTTCTACATGTTCGACATGCGCCCCAGGCGACAGGCTGCGTAGCACCCGGCAGGCCATCATGGACCTGGTGGTGGTGGCCTGTCGAGAGCGTTGGCCATGCAGGATCGCACTGTCAGGCAGCCTCATCGAAGTGCGAAAAGTCGCAACAGGTCTGCTTGCTCGGGGGTTACTGAAAGTACCGGGCTATTTGCGCTCGGGTAAATCTCAGCTGCTGCCCACTGCGCTGCTCGAACGCTGGAGGCGGCTCCGATCTTGACACCGCGCGCACGAAGCTCCGCCAGCAACTGCTTGGAGTCGAACAAGTACACCGACTCGATACACCAAGGACGAGTGCCGCCTCGCGACGAGGCCGCCGGTGATGCAGGCCCCGTCAGCACGAGGTAGTAGTCGAGCACTGTCCACTCGGTGACGTCCAGTAGTCCCTCGCGCTTGAGATACCACTTCACATTGACAGTGCGGCCACGCAACGGACCGGACGTGAATTGGCCATCGACTGCGGCGGCCACGGCGGACGTCTCCAACTCGATTCCGAAGACTTGCGCTGCGATCCACTCGCCCAGATGGCCCGCGGTCATGGGACGCTGGATAGTCGCTGCGATCTTCTCATCGACACCGTTCCGCTCCCTCAGCAACGCGGCAATCTGCTTCACATCGGCGTCGCTCATGCCGCTCTGCCTTCCACTCCCGGCCTACATGTCGAGGTGTTACGCCTACCGAAAGACCGGAGAGTCAGCGAAGTGCCGGTCGCACACCGCCCACCAACTCTCTCCGCGGGCATCACGCACCAGGACGCTTCGGGTCGCCTGATTCGGGCAAGGTGCTCCCCACGTGCATTCGCCTCGCCGCGCTGGACTCTCGGTGCCGTGCGCGCCGGCATTCCACTCACGTTCTTCTATGAGCTCCACGCCTTCAACATAGACCTTGCGGTTTCCGCCGTCCCCATGGTGAACAAAGCGAAGGACGCCGCCCGAGAACTCGGTGTGACCACCTGCCTACGCGTACATCGCCAGATCAGATCTCACTCGCGGCGCCGGGGGGCTCACTGCACGGGTGAGGTGGCGAGTTCGGTGGGTGCCGCGGTGAAGGGGAGCCAGGCAGGACGGTCTGTGTCGGGTTCTTCTACTGGTTCGCGGGTTGGTAGCCGTCCGGCAGGCCGTTCTTGACGTACCGGGTCTTGCCGGTTGCCAGGTCGAGGAAGAAGGTTCTGCGCTCCCCCGCCCCCGCGTTCTCCCGGAGAACCTGGAAGGGGCCCTTGGTCGACCAGCCCTCGCCTGCTTCGATCGCATCCCCGCCTGGGAGTCGGGGACGCACACGGTGGATGCGCTTGCGGGTGGCGAGGTCGTAGGTCTCGACGAGTTCGCCGTAATCGCTGATGACCACGAGCCGGCTGCGGTCCGGCTTGAGGAAGGCGGTGTGGGAGTCCAGTAGCACGTCGCGGATGGCGATGTTCAGCAGTTCCTTGCCGCGATGGTCGTGGGCCACCAGGCGGGAATCCGTCGTGGTCACCACGCCCGCGGAGTTGACCTCAAGCACTTGGAGCGCGCCGGGAAGCGTGATCTCGTTCCACGACTCGGTGTCGATGACGCGGGTGCCGTTCTTGGTCAGGGCGACGTACCGGCCGCGGTCGCTGATGCTCACCTCGGGCACGTCCGCGTCGGCGAGCCGGCCGCTGAGATCATGCCGGTTCCCCGCGTGTTCGTGAACCATGCGGCGCGAGGTCCGGTCCAGGTAGACGGCGGTTCGCCGATCGGGGCTCACCACGAACGGCGCCGCCCTCGGCGCCCCGCCCTTCATGAGGACGTATGGCGCGGCCTGCGGGAACGGGTCGCCGTCCACCAGCCAGTAGCGGCACGGGTCGTCCATCTGGTCGGACCATGGGCAGGTGGGTCCTTTCACCTTGCCGATTTTCCGGAAGGAAGCCTGCTGCTCCGGGAACTGCCGGGGCATCGTGTACTGCTGCGGTTCGCTCGCCGGCTCCTGCCGGGGCGCGATGAGCGCGCCGGCGAGCACTGTCGCGATTCCCGCCAAATAGCCGGTGCGAACAGACCATTGGCGAATGGCCGACTCCGTCTGGTCCGGGATTTCCGGCCGGGCCTTTCGCTCGCCGCGCGATATCACCGTCACCACCGCGACCACGAGGGCAGCATGAGCCAGCCGGGTCGAGGTTAATCCGCGCGATATCAGAAGGTAGCAACCTGTCACGGCGGAACCGCACACGGCGAGCAGCCAAGCTCGTCGATAAAGGGCGTCAGCGGCCGGCGGCCGTACGACACCGGGAACCGGAACCGCGCACCAGCCCAGGACGAGATAGAACGGATCCGCAGTCAGCCCCGCCACAGGGGCGGCGAGGACCACGGCCACCAGCCGCCACCGGCGCAGCCCGGCGAAATAGGCGACGATCCGGCGGCCATTGGCGCTGGTGACGGTGAGGCCCGTCAGGACGGCGAACCGGTCGAGGCGCCCCTGACTGAGGGGCACGGCTGCGGCCAGTACGGTGACCAGCACCGCCACCCAGAAAATCACCGGGGGTATCGTCACAAGGCGCCACGATATATGGTTCCGTCTCGTGAGTTCAGCGGATATATGGCAGCAATTCGGCGTTGCCCCGCGTACGCGACGATTGCCGCTCATGGTGTCCTGTTGTCTCGTGCTGGCGTGTGTGGCGGGGGGTTTGTCGTGGGCGGGGGCGATAACGCCGCAGACCAACTGGCTAATCGACGACTTCTTTGTCGGGGCTCAGGTGGACGACAATGGCGTGATGTCCACCAGGGCCGAGATCGAGCTTGAGAACGAGGCGATTTCCCCATTCACCATCACGGATATCTCACTGTCCATACCGGGCCTGCGCCTGCTCCCTCCCGAGAAATCGCTGGGCGAATCGGCCGAGATCACTGTTGAGGGCGACGGATTCGGCACGGTGAGCCGGCGCATCGTCATCACCGACTGTGGGGCGGCGCCGCACGAGCCGCAGCCGATCCGATTCACCTACCGGACCTGGCTGGGGTCGGGTTCGTCGGATGTGACGCCGGCTTGGTGGGAGAAGACAGGGAGGACGGACCGTGTTCCCGTCGCCTGGCAACGCGGCCTGGCCACGATGGCGTGCAACAAGGCGGTGAGCGGCGAGTTCTGACCGCCGCCCCACACGAGAAGGGCACTGCGCGTGCGTCCCGTCACGAAGATCACCACCGGGCTGGTCATCACCTTCGGCGCCCTCCGGTTCAACGGCCTCGACCTGCTGTTCGACCCCGTCGGCTGGGGACTGTGCGCCGACGGGCTGCTGCGTCTGCAGCGGCCGGGCGACGACTTCGCCAGGGCCCAAGCGTGGGCGGTCGGCATGATCCCCGTCTCACTGGTGGCCGTCTTCACGGGCGGCACGCCTACGTACGAGCCGATCAGGTACGTGATCGGCACCGCCGCCACGGTCGGCGGCCTGGTCACCGTCTGGTTGATCGCGGACGCGCTCATGACCCGGATGCGCTCGGGGGGCGGCGGCTCACAGGTCCCCCTGCTGGACGTGTTGCGCTGGGCGGTGGCGGGTCTGGGCACGGCCGGTCTGCTGGCCGGTCACGGCTACAGCGAGTTGTCACCCGTCCTGCTCGTCGGGTGGTTCATCGTGCTCGTCGCCCTGGTCGTCGTGCTCTATCGCGCGGCCGGCAGGCCGGAGTTCTCCGCCGTCCCGCCGGCCTCCGACGACAAGGTCGGCTCCGGGTAGCGCGATGACGATCACGTCTCAGGCGGGCATCCGGCCTTCTCCTTCAGCGTGCGCACGAGGTCGGCGGGCAGGTCCGAGTCGCTGACCTGGACTGCCGCCTTGCCGGCCATCGTCAGGTAGCCGCCGACGACGTGCATGGACTCCGGGACCGACGCCTTGGTCACCGGCTCGGTCTCCTTGCCCTCCTTCGTCCAGAAGGCGGGACCGAGGACGTCGAACGCCTGGATGTCCACCCCCCGGTCCCTGAGCAGGGTGCGCACCTCGCTGACGGGCCTGTTGTAGTACGGCGCGCAGTGCATGGGCTCGCCGGGCACGTCGAAGCCGGTGATGATCTGGTATTCCTCGCCGGGACGCGCCTCCCGGCCGAGGACGAGCTCGGCCGAGCCCTTGAAGTCCCGGCGGACCTTGATGCTGATCGGGCAGCCGCCCGCCGTCTCGCAGCCTTCCTGACGGTCGATCACCTTGATCCCGTCCGGTTCCACCGTGCTCGGGGCGACCGAGCCGACGTTGCTGGGCGTGGAGGGCAACAGCCGCAGCTTGATGTCGAGCCCGGCGTCGCGCAGCTGCTGCTGGTACGCCTCCGGCTTGGCGAACATGTCCTTGACCTCGATGACGAAGTAGCCGCCCTCGTCCTTGACGTCGAGGGCCGAGGCCGAGGCGGGCCCGAGGGTGACGACGACGGCCAGCGACGCCGCGAGGGCGCCCAGCGCGGCCGGCAGCGCGAGCAGGGCGCGCCGCCTCCCGCGCGCGGGCAGGGACGGAGCCGGCTCCTCGTCCATGATCTTGAACATCGTCTCCCTGGCGCCGGGCGTCAGCCCCGGCCCGGCGGGCGGGGCGAGCCGCCTGACGATGTCGTCGAGCTGCGGGTTCATGAGGTCTCCTGGGCGAGACGGACGGCCCGCGGGCCGTACCGGGCGAGATCGGGGTCGTCGGCGGCGAGCTCGACGGCCAGGCGCTTGCGCGCGCGGTGCAGGCGCTGCCGGACGGCGAGGCTCGAGCAGCCGAGCACCTGCGCCAGCTCGGCGTTGCCGAGCCCCTCCCAGGCGACGAGCGAGAGCACCTCGCGGTCGTCGGCGGACAGCCGCATGAAGGCCGCGCGGGCGGTCTCGGGCACGGCGTCCGCCGCCGGGTCCGCCACCGGGTCCGCCACCGGGTCCGCCGCCGGGCCGGTCCATTCCGCGAGCTCGGCGCGCAGGCGCGTGGTGAGGGCCGCCCTGCGGGACTCGCCGCGGCGGTGGTTGGCCAGGGTGCGCCGGGCCACGCCGTACAGCCAGAGCCGGGCGCGGTCGCCGGGCGGCACCTCGCCGAGGCGCCGCCACGCGGTCGTGAACGTCTCGGCTATGACGTCGGCGACGTCGTGAGGATCGTCGCTGCGCCGCCGCACGTAGCCGGAGACGGTCGCGTAGTGCTCGGTGTAGAGCTCCTCGAAGCGTTGCCGGGGGTCCGGTGGGCCCACGCGCTCGTCCCTTCCGTAGGGGTATGTCACAACAAGCAGGTGTCCGGATGGTTCCAGGCGTGACAGACGAACACGGAGAAGGACGCCTCCGGCTCCGGAAGCGGCCTTAAGCGGCCTTCTGGTCGGGGCTGTGTGAGTCCTATGACCGTTGTTCGAGGTGGCGGCGGTAGGCGTCCAGGACCAGGCCGTGGAAGTGGTGGACGGCGTGTTCCGACAGGCCCGAGCCGCCGGGATCGTAGACGATCTTTCCCTGCGTGAACGCCGGGGTGCGCATCCCCCGCTGGACGCTCTCCACCAGGGCGATGTCCTCCGCCTGGAGCACCTCGTCGATGTAGCGGATGCCGTCCAGCTCGGCCTCGTCGGGCTCGGCGGTCTCCAGGTAGAAATCCCAGGTCTCGCGGGTGCGTCCGGGGCCGTCGGGGACGATCTGCAGGACCATGAAGTTCCCCCGGCCGGGGTAGCGCAGCAGGCACGTGTTGGGCCAGAGCCACCAGACGGCGTGCTCGGTGACCGTCGCGCCCGACACGTCATAGGCGGAGTTCTCCGACCTGCCCGCCTGGGCCATGTGGCTGGAGTAGATGCCGTACGTGGTGACCTTGTACGTGTCCATGTCCACCAGGGACACGAAGTCCTTGTGCGCCACGTGGCAGTGGTAACACTCCAGGAAGTTGTCGACGACGTTCTTCCAGTCGGCGGCGATGTCGTAGGTGAGCCGGCGGGCCAGGGTCAGCCCGGCCACGTCGGGGGCCCGTGCCGCGATCTCCGCCTCCAGGTTCCCGGCCTGCTCCGCCAGCGGAGGCGCGTCGGGGGCCAGGTTGACGTAGACCATGCCGGCGAACTCGGTGACCTGGATCCGGTCGAGGCGCACCGTGGAGGGGTCGAAGCCGGGCATGCCGCCGGTGTTGCGCGCTCGTCTCAGGCGGCCGGTCAGGTCGAAGTTCCAGGCGTGGTACGGGCACACGATGCCGCGCCGGACGCCGGAACCGGTCAGCAGTTCGTGGGCGCGGTGCTTGCACACGTTGTAGAAGGCGCGCAGGGTGCCGGACTCGTCCCGTACGGCGACGATCGGCAGGCCGGCCACCGTCCCCGTCACGTAGCTGCCCGGCGTCCGCAGGCGTTCCACGTGACACAGCCACTGCCAGGAACGGGCGAAGATGGCCCGCTGGTCGATGTCGCGCCATTTCGGGTCGGTATAGGCGTCGGCGTGCAGGGACATCGACAGTGCGGGATCGGGGTGGTATCCGGCGGAGATGTGAGCGAATTCGGGGGTCACCGTGCCTCCGATGCAGAACATGAGCCGTATTGAGGCTATTGAGCAATTGCGCGCCGGTTCAAGGCTCAGTTCCGTCGCCTTGTTCCGGCCGGGACTGGCGTCATCAAGAGCATTGGTGGGATGATCCTATGATCATTGCCGATATCAGGAGAATGGGGTTGTCGAATGAGTCCTTCTTCCCGGGCGCTGCCGATGGCGGGGTTCATGTTCTCCGCCGTCGGGGTGGGCGGTGTGGTTCTGCAGATGTTGAGCGTGGCCTATCCCGACGGCGATCCGGCGAAGGCGCGGGCGGCCGCGGAGTTGCTGCGCCAACTGGCCGGACGCGTGGACGCCAGCCTTGACGACGTGGAGGAGGTCGCGGCCCGGGTCTGGCTGCCGCCGAACAGCGGAGCGGGCATCGACGCGTTCCGGACGTATTTCAACCAGGAGATCGCGCCCTATCCGCCGCGCGTCTCCGCCTACATCCGCGGACTGGCGGACGCGGTCGAGGATTACGCGGAATTGCTGGAACGGACCCAGCACACGTTGCGCACGATGGCCATGATCCAGTGGATCGAACTGCTGATGTTCTTCTGCTGGCCGGCGATCGACAAAAAGGTCCAGGTGCTGATCAACTGGGCGATGCGCAGGTCGCAGGCGCGGCTGCTGCTCAAGATGTTCGAGAACGCCGTGGGGAAACGGTTCATCTACGCCGTCGGGGGCAGCCTGGCCTACACCGTGCTCGACCAGGCGGTCGTCGACGGGCTCAAGCTGGCGCGCGGCGAGGACACCGGCTCCTGGGGGGACCGCGGCGAGTACATGCTGAAGAACTTCGCGGCGGCCATGGTCTTCTACCACGTGGACCCGGCCAACTTCGGCAAGGCCGCGAACGTGCTGCCGAAGAACCCGGCGGCGCGTAACGCGGTCGTGTTCCTGACCGGGTCCACCATCTTCAGCACCACCGCCAACGCGCTCAACCGGCCGGGCGACGTCGTGGACGACCCGGTCAGCCTGTTGCCGACCTGGCAGCAGATGCTCGCCAAGCTGGGGGTCGCCGCGGGCCAGGACCAGTTCAGGCGGTGGCGCCGGTACTGAGTGCCGGTCACGTCGTCAGTCCCGGGTGAAGCGACGGACCTCGTCGGCGAAAGGGGTCAGACCGGTCGTCATCAGGCCGGTCATCTGGGCGGCGAGGTCCTCGGCGGCGGCGTTCGCGGCGGCCAGGACGGCCTCGGCCAGGGCGTCCGCGCCCAGTCGCATGGCCCGCGGATCGATGCGCAGGCCGCCGAGCGCGCCGGTCGGCAGCACCTCGGCCCTCACCTGGCCGTCGGCGGCCTCGCCACGGCCGCGGACGGCGTCGAGGCTCTCCTGCAACTCCTCCAGCGGGCGGATGTCGGCCTGGAACTGGCCGAGGAGCCGGCGCATCTCGTCGTCGAGGTAGGGGGTGGGGTCTTCGGGGGTGGTCATCGGGGGCTCCAGGGGTGTCAGGCGAACTGTCCGTCGGGGGCGAGCTTGGGCGGGTCGGACACTTCGGGCAGGGAGGCGATGGTGGCCCAGTTGGCGACGTCGAAGCTGGTCCGCATGTCGGCCAGGCGGTCGGCCACCGCCGGATAGACGTCGCGCAGGGCGTCGACGTAGGTCTCGGCCTTCTCCAGGGCCGTCAAGTAGTTCTTCTTGAAGGTGTTCGCGGTCTCGTCGGTGCCGGCGAAGTCGCCCAGCGCGTCGAGGGCGTCGAGGATGCGGCGGGTGTCGGTCGCGTATTCGGTGCGCTCGGCGAGGAAGGCGCCGGCGGCCTTGGTGAAGGCGGTGCCGTGCACCTCGGTGGTCGGCATCCCGGAGCCCTGGGGGGCGAGCGCGGCCGGGGCGGGGGCCGAGGGGGTGGCGCTCGGGGCCGGAGCCACCCCTGAAGGGCTCGGCGTCGCACTGGGGGTGGTGGCCGGGGCCGGGGTCCCGGTGGGGGTCGGGGTCCCGGTCGGGGTCTGGGTGGGTGTCCCACTTGGGGTTGAGGTCCCGGTTGGAGTCGGGGTCCCGGTTGGAGTCGGGGTCCCGGTTGGAGTCGGGGTCCCGGTCGGGGTCGGGGTCGCCGTGGGTGACGGGGTTGCCGTGGAGGTCGGGGTGGGGGTGGGGTACGGGGTCGTGGGGCTGGGGGTCGGGGGCTCGCTGGGGGTCGGAGGCGTGGGGCTCGGGGCGGGGGTGCCGGTCGGGGTGGGGGTGGGCGGCTCGTAGGTGGGCATGGCGGTTCTCCTGTCGGTACGTGGCCGCCGGCGGCGCACGAGAGTTTGTCCACAATACCGACAGGAATACAGGGCAGGGGCTACGGCTCGTATACGGGGGCTAGATCGGCGAAGATGCGGTAGTCCGAGATCAGGCCGTCGTCCCGGGTGCGCCAGATCGACACGGCCACCACCGCGGCGTCCTTGCCGTCGAGCCGCCGGTACGTCACCTCGGTCTCGGCGATCGTGTCGGCCCCCGCCCGCCAGTCGCGGACGATCCGGTGCCGCAGGCCGCCGATGGTCGAGTAGAACGTCCGCAGGCCGGCGGCGACGGCGTCGCGTCCCACCATGGGCTCGGCGTTGCCGAACACCAGGGTGGCGTCCTCGGCCAGCAGCTCGGCGAACTTGTCGGGGTCGAACGAGTCGACCACCTGGAAAACGCGTCGTACCACATCGCGGGACATGTTGATCATTCCTCACGTGGACGGGGTCGCTGCTGCGGACGATACGGGACGACGCGTTCCCGTGCGACAGGCCGGCGCGTCCGGCGCTTCCGGCACACAGCCGGGCTTTCCGGCGGGTGCTCAGACGGGCGAGGCCCCGCCGGGACCGGGCGGCGACTCGAAGGTGATCGACACGATGGCGCTGATAGCCAGGTTGTGCTCCCGTACGCCGGAGGTCCGCTCCGAGGACTCGACGGTGACGACGGAGTCGCCCCGGCGGGTGACGTGGCCGGTGAAGGAGTCGCCGCTCAGCAGGCGTACCGAGATGACCCGGTTCTCGTGGCGGGCGTTGTCGAGGAGCGCGATCCAGGAGGTGATGAGCCCGGTTCCGGGAGGTTCGAAGGGGTCTTGGGTCATGAGCACCCTCCTGCCCCGAACGAAGGGAAGGGAACGGCCGGACCGGGGACCTCACCGGCCGGCAAGGAACCAGGACGGGCTCAGCCCGTGCAGCCCTCGCCCGACAGGGAGCCGTTCCAGGAGAAGGCCGTGCGGCACAGGTACGTGCCGGGGTCGGGGCCGGCCGTGATCGTGACGTTGACGTTCACGTAGCCGACGCCCTCGCAGTCCTGGCCGGAGATCGTGCCGTGGTCGATCCGGCCGAGGAAGCAGGTGTAGGCGCCGTCGGCGCGGGCGGCCTGCGCGGGCAGCGGCGAGCAGATGAGCGCGGCCGCCGCGACGACGGCCGTACGCCGGATGAGGGTCACGGCTCCACGGTAGGAAGCCCCCCGAAGGCCGCCTAGTACGACATGTCACCGATCGTCGTGAAATTTCGCGGGATGTCGTATGACGAATTCACGCGCCCTTCAGCGGCAGGACATCCAGCGCGGATACCTTTCGACCCTTATCTGTAGATTTGCTGCCAAGGGAAGCGTCATGTCTCGTTCGTTCATCGCCATGCTGGCCGTCGGCGCGGCCCTCGCCACCACCGTCGCCGCGCCCGCCGACGCCGCCTCGGGACGGCAGCCGCGCGTCCTGTCCGACGTGACGCTGCCCGCCCCCGACCTGGCCGCCTTCGAGCCGGACATCGTCAAGGACTCCCGCGGCGTCAAGCTGGGCGGCCTCGGCAGCGGCCTGTTCCCGGCCAGGCGCGCGGGCGAGTACTGGATGGTCACCGACCGCGGCCCGAACGGCGAGCCCAAGATCAACGGGGAGAAGCGGCGCACGTTCCCGGTGCCGGAGTTCGCGCCGGCGATCGTCCGCGTGGCCGTACGGCACGACACCGCGCGCATCGTGGAGAGCATCCCGCTGAAGACCTCCGACGGCACCCCGATCACCGGCCTGTCCAACCAGTCCGGCCACGACGAGATCCCCTACACCTGGGACGGTCTGACGCAGCTCCCCTACGACCCGAACGGCCTGGACACCGAGGACATCGTCACCGACGGCCGCGGCGGCTTCTGGCTGGTGGACGAGTACTCCCCCTCGCTGCTGCACGTGGCGAGCGACGGCCGCGTCCTGGCCAGGTACGTCCCCAAGGGCCTGAAGCTCACCGGCGCCGGCTACCCGGTCCACGAGACGCTGCCCGCGATCCTGGCGACCCGGCAGCAGAACCGCGGCATCGAGGCGCTCGGCGTCTCGCAGGCCGAGCGCGCCCTGTACCTGGCCGTGCAGAGCCCGCTCGCCAACCCCGACAAGAAGACCGGCAAGGCGTCGAGCACGGCCCGCATCCTGCGGGTGGACCTGCGTACCGGCCGCCCGACCGGCGAGTGGGCCTACACGATGGAGAACGTGGCCGGCTTCGACCCGGCGGCCGAGCAGGGCGACATGAAGATCTCCGCCCTCAACGTGCTGAGCCCCGGCCGCCTGCTGCTCCAGGAGCGCACCGACGCCGTGGCCCGCCTCTACACCGTCGACCTGCGCCGGGCGACGAACCTGCTCGGCGGCCGGCACGACGACCCGGCCACCACGCCCTCGCTGGAGGCGTCGCTGCCGTCGAACGTCACCGTCGCCACCAAGGCACTGGCCGTGGACCTGGCGGCGATCCCCGGCCTGCCCGGCAAGATCGAGGGCGTCGCCCTGCTCGACCCGGTGACGCTCGCCGTGGCCAACGACAACGACTTCGGCCTCGGCACCTTCGACGCCGACGGCCGCCTGGTGGACTCGGGCGTGACCAGCCGGATCCTGACGATCCGGCTGGCCAAGCCGCTCTTCTGAGCCGTCCCGTCAGGACAACGTGCTCGCGTACGGGTCCCAGCCGGCGGGCAGGGGCTCGGGGGCCGTCACGGCCGAGGTGATCGGGCGGAACTCGGCGCGTTCGCCCGACTCGGTGATGGCCGTCATGAGCTCCAGCACGTGCAGCGTCAGCTCGCCCGAGGCCCGGTGCGGCGTGCCCGCGCGCAGCGACCGGGCCAGGTCGAGCACGCCGATGCCGCGCCCGGCCTGGTCGGCGGCGACGGGCAGCTCCCGCCAGTCGGGGTCGTGCGGGCCGCGGACCAGCAGCGGGCCGCCGAAGGTGTTGGGGTCGGGCAGCAGCAGGGCTCCTTCCGTGCCGATCACCTCGATCAGCTTGCGGCTGACGGGCGAGTCGAAGCTGAAGGTGGCGGTGGCGGTGGCCGTGCCGGGGAAGTCCAGCAGGGCGTTGACGTGGGTGGGCACGTCCACGGGGAACAGGGTGCCGGCCTTGGGGCCGGAGCCGACGACCCGCTCGGCGCGGGCCCTGCGCGTGCCGCCCGCGACCCGGGCGACCGGGCCGAGCAGGGAGACCAGCGCGGTGAGGTAGTAGGGGCCCATGTCGAACAGGGGGCCGCCGCCGGGCCGGTAGTAGAACTCGGGATCGGGGTGCCAGGACTCCGGGCCCAGGTTCTGGAAGGCGACGGTGATCCCGACCGGCTCGCCGATCAGGCCGGAGCGCAGGGCGTGCGCCGCGGCCTGAAGCCCGGGGCCGAGGAAGGTGTCGGGGGCGCCGCCGACGCGCAGGCCCAGGTTGGCGGCCTCGGCCATGACCTTGGCCGCCTGGTCCATGTCCAGGGCGAGCGGCTTCTCGCCGTACACGTGCTTGCCGGCGCGCAGGGACTCCAGCGCGACGGCCGCGTGCGCGGCCGGGACCGTCAGGTTGACCACGATCTCGACCTCGGGCAGGGCGAGGATCTCGGCCAGGCTGCCCGAGGCGGGCACGCCGTGCTCGCGGGCCGCCGCGGCGGCCCGGCCGGTGTCGAGGTCGGCCACGCCGAGCACCCGCACGTCGGGGAAGGCGGTGAGGTTGCGCAGGTACTGGGCGCTGATCACCCCGGCGCCGACGACCGCGACGCCGACCGGCCCGCTGCTCATGAGCCCTCCAGGCCGGTCAGGTGGGCGTGGCTGTCGGCCAGGGCGGTGAACAGGTCGGTCGCGCACGTGTCCAGCTCGACGATCCGCCAGGCGTCCGGCGCGGCGGCCAGGATCTCGGGCACCGGCATCGCGCCCGCCCCCACCGCCGTGTGCGGCTCGCCCTTCACCATCGGCCCGTCCTTGACGTGCAGCGCGAGCGTGCGCCCGGCCAGGCGGCCGAGCAGGGCGGGCACGTCGGCGCCGCCCACGGCCGCCCAGTACGTGTCGATCTCCAGGAACACCTCGGGGGCTAACAGGTCGGCCAGCGCCTCGATGGCGTGCCGGCCGTCGATCCTGGGCTCGATCTCCCACCAGTGGTTGTGGTAGCCGATGCGCATGCCGTGCCCGGCCGCCTGCTCGGCCAGGCCGTTCAGCAGGTCGGCGGTGCGCGAGAGGCCGTCGCGGGTGGTGAACTCGGCCTCGGGGACGCCGCCGGGGATGATCACCAGGTCGGCGCCGACCGTGGCGACGGCGTCGAAGACCTCGGCGGGCTCCTGGCTGAGCAGCGCGTACGCGTGCGTGCTGCTCACCGTGAGCCCCAGGTCGTCGATCACCTGGCGGAAGCCCTTGGGGTCGGCGGTCGGGTCGAAGGGCTCGACGGCGCCGTAACCGATGCCGGCGATGCGCTCAAGGGTGCCGTCGCGGTCGGCGGCGAGCTGTTCCCTGACGGTGTAGAGCTGGACGCTGAGCGGCCTGGTCATCCACGGACCCCCATGAGGTGCTCAAGGGCGAGCTGGTTGAGCCGGGTGAAGTGGAAGCCGCGCCGGGCCGCCGCCTCGGGGTCGAAGTCGTCGGCGGCCAGGTCCTGCCAGGTCTCGCCCGCGGCGAGGGTGGGCCGGGCCAGCTCGTCCACGCGGGAGGCGCGCAGGGCCTCCTGGACCTCGGGGTCGGCGCGGAAGGCGCGCGACTTCTCCTTCATGATCAGGTACGTGCGCATGTTCGCGGCGGCCGAGTCCCACACGTCGTCGGGGTCCTCGGTGCGCAGCGGCTTGTAGTCGAAGTGGCGGGGGCCGTCGTAGCCGCCGTTCTCCAGCAGGTCGACCAGGAAGAAGGCGCTCTTGAGGTCGCCGTGGCCGAAGATCAGGTCCTGGTCGTACTTCGGGCCGTGCTGGCCGTTGAGGTCGATGTGGAACAGCTTGCCGTGCCACAGCGCCTGGGCGATGCCGTGGACGAAGTTGAGCCCCGCCATCTGCTCGTGGCCGACCTCGGGGTTGAGGCCCACCATCTCCGGGTGCGCCAGGTCGTTGATGAGCGCCAGGGCGTGGCCGATGGTCGGCAGCAGGATGTCGCCGCGCGGCTCGTTGGGCTTGGGCTCCAGGGCGAAGCGCAGGTCGTAGCCGCGGTCGAGGACGTACTGGCAGAGCAGGTCCAGGCCCTCCTTGTAGCGGTCGAGGGCCGCCTTGACGTCCTTGGCCGCGTCGGACTCGGCGCCCTCGCGGCCGCCCCAGCACACGTACGTGGTCGCGCCGAGCGAGGCGGCCAGGTCGATGTTGCGCATGACCTTGCGCAGGGCGTACCGGCGCACGTCGCGGTCGTTGCTGGTGAACGCGCCGTCCTTGAACACCGGGTGGGTGAACAGGTTCGTGGTGGCCATCGGGACCTTCATCCCGGTCTCGTCCAGGGCCTTGCGGAAGGCGGCGATCGCCTTGTCCCGGTCGGGCTCGACGGCCAGCAGGTCGTCGTCGTGGAAGGTGACGCCGTACGCGCCGAGCTCGGCCAGCCGGTGCACGCTCTCGACGGGGTCGAGCGCGGGACGGCTCGCGTCGCCGAACGGGTCACGGGCCTGCCAGCCCACGGTCCAGAGTCCGAAGGTGAAGCGATCGGCAGGTGTCGGAGTGAAGGATGACATTTGCTGACGTCCCTTACCTTTAGTCCATAATCTGTACATAATCCTGAGGAGGCATGCATGGTGGCGTCAAGGGGGGTCCGGCATGATTCCATGCGTGCCCGCAATCTGGCCGTGGTACTCCAGGCCGTCCACGCGCATGGCCCGCTCACCAGGGCGGCGCTGGCCGAGCTCACCGGGCTGACCAAGACCACCGTGTCCAGCCTGGTCGCGGCCTTGCTGGAGGCCGGCGCGGTGAGCGAGTCGGGCGCGGTGCGCGACGGCGAGCGCGGGCGGCCCGGCGTGGCCGTGCGGCTGAGCGGGCACCGGGTGGCCGCGCTCGGGCTGGAGGTCAACATCGACTATCTGGCCGCCTGCGTGGTCGACCTGACCCGGTCCGTACGCCTGCGCCGCATCCGTCCGGCCGACAACCGCGGCTCCGACCCGGCCGACGTGCTGCAACTGCTGCGCTACCTGGTGAAGGAGGTCACCGCGGAGGCCGAGGCGGCCGGGCTGCGGATCATCGGCGCCGCCCTGGCCGTGCCCGGCACGGTCGAGGACGGCCTGCTGCGCAACGCCCCCCACCTGGGCTGGCGCGACGTACGGGTGGCCGACCTGCTCGACCTGCCGTGCGCGGTCGACAACGAGGCGAACCTGGCGGCGCTGGGCGAGTTGTGGTTCGGCTCGCGGGCGACGGACTTCCTCTACGTCTCCGGCGAGATCGGCGTCGGCGCCGGCCTGGTTGTGGACGGGACCGTGTTCCGGGGGACGTACGGGCTGGCCGGCGAGCTGGGCCATGTCGTCGTGACCCCTGACGGCCCCGCCTGCCGCTGCGGCGGCCGCGGCTGCCTGGAGGTGTACGCGGGCCAGGACGCCCTGCTCGGCGACCTGGACTCGGTCGCCGCCCTGGCCGACGCGCTGGCCGCGGGCGACCGGCGCGCGCTGGCCGCCTGCGCGCGGGCCGGGGAGGCGCTCGGGGTGGCGCTCACGTCGGCCGTGCATCTGCTGGACCCCGGCCGGATCGTGCTCGGCGGCGTCTTCGCCCCGCTGTTCCCGTGGCTGGAGACCCCGGCCCGGGACGTGCTGGCGGCCCGGCTGGGGCAGATGCGCGGCACGCCGCCCGCCCTGGTCGTCTCGGCCAACGGCGCCGACGCGGCGGTGCTGGGGGCGGCCGGGCTGATCATCCAGCGGATCGTCGCCGACCCGGCGGGCGTGCTGGGCGTGTGACGGGTCAGTAGTAGCCCTTGTTCCCGTCGACCAGCTCTCTGACGATGTCGAGGTGGCCGGCGTGCCTGGCGGTCTCCTCGACCATGTGGATCAGCACCCAGCGCAGCGAGGACGCCGCCGACCGGAAGTCGGGGTGCTTGCCGACGTCGTCGAGCGAGTGGGCGGCGACGATCTCGTTGGAGCGCTCGCACTGCTTGGCGTAGTCGTCGAGGAGCTGGGCCAGCGTGACGCCCTCGACCAGCATGTCGGCGTCTTCGGGCTCCTCCAGGAACTGCGGGTTGCCCTCGGCGCTGCCGCCCAGGAAGAGCACCTCGAACCAGCAGTGCTCGGTCCAGCGCATGTGGGCGACCAGACCGGCCACCGTCATCAGGGGCGAGGTCGGCAGGACCGGCCGGTGGGCGTCGGCCTCGGACAACCCCTCGCACTTCCAGTGGACGATCGAGCGCTGCATGTCCAGCCAGCCGACGAGCTGGGTACGTTCGTCGGCCACGAAGGGCGGACGTACACGGGGTGGCGTCATGCGCGGGAGGCTACTGCAGGGCTCGCCGGCGACGCACCGGATTTTCGGCCGGTTCGCGTATGACCCGGGCGAGCCGCGACAATGGCTCGATGGCGGAAAGTGCAGAGGCCGACTGGGTCTCCAGGTTCGCGGACGAGGTGATCTCCGAGGCGGAGCGTCGTGCCCCGGGCAAACCGATCGTCTGCGCCTCCGGGCTCAGCCCCTCGGGCCCCATCCACCTGGGCAACCTGCGCGAGGTCATGACCCCCCACCTCGTCGCCGACGAGATCAGGCGGCGCGGCCTCGACTGCGTCCACCTGCTGTCCTGGGACGACTACGACCGTTTCCGCAGGGTGCCCGCGGGCGTCGACCCGTCCTGGGCCGAGCACATCGGCAAACCGCTGACCTCGGTGCCCGCCCCGCCGGGCAGCCCGCACGCCAATTGGGCCGAGCACTTCAAGGCGCCGATGACCGCCGCGCTGGCCGAGCTGGGCGTCGACTACCGGGGCATCAGCCAGACCGAGCAGTACACCTCGGGCGCCTACCGGGAGCAGATCCTGCTGGCCGTGCGCGAGCGGTCGCGGATCGACGCGATCCTGGCGGCGTACCGGACCAAGGACGGCGGCCGGGAGGTGGCCGACTACTTCCCGTACAAGCCGTACTGCGAGCTGTGCGAGCGCGACCTCACGAAGGTCACCGCGTACGACGACGAGACGACCGAGCTGGCCTACACCTGCGAGTGCGGGTTCGGCGAGACCGTGCGCCTGGCCGAGCACGACCGCGGCAAGCTGGTGTGGAAGGTCGACTGGCCGATGCGGTGGGCGCATGAGGGCGTGGTCTTCGAGCCGTCGGGCGTCGACCACCACTCCCCCGGCTCGGCCTGGGTCGTCGGCGGCCAGATCGTCGGCGAGGTGTTCGGCGGCGAGCAGCCGATCGGCCCGATGTACGCCTTCGTCGGCATCACCGGCATGGCCAAGATGAGCAGCTCCAAGGGCGACGTGCCGACCCCGGCCGACGCGCTGGGGATCATGGAGGCGCCCGTGCTGCGCTGGCTGTACGCCCGCCGCAAGCCCGCCCAGTCCTTCAAGATCGCCTTCGACCAGGAGATCCAGCGCCTCTACGACGAGTGGGACGCCCTGGCCCGCAAGGTCGACTCCGGCCAGGCCCAGCCCGCCGAGCTGGCCGCCCACGCCCGCGCCGTGGGCACCGCCGCAGGGCCGCTGCCGGCCACGCCGGTCCCGGTGCCCTACCGCACGCTGGCCTCGATCCTCGACATCACCACCGGCCACGACGAGCAGGCGCTGCGCATCCTGCGCGACCTCGACGCCGTCGAGCGGCTCGACCAGGCCCGCCCCCGGCTCGACCGGGCGCAGCGCTGGGTGACCGACCACCTGCCCGCCGACCAGCGCACCCACGTGCGCGAGACGCCCGACCAGGAGTTGCTCGACTCCCTCGGCCAGACCGAGCGCGAGTCGTTGCGGCTGCTGGCCGACGGCCTCGACGACTGGACGCTCGACGGCCTCACCAGCCTGGTCTACGGCGTGCCGAAGCTCCAGGCCGGCCTCGACGCCGACGCCAAGCCCACGCCGGAGCTGAAGGCGGCCCAGCGCGCGTTCTTCGTCCTGCTCTACCGGCTGCTGGTGGGCCGCGACACCGGGCCGCGGCTGCCCACGCTGCTCATGGCGGTGGGCGCCGACCGGGTGCGGAAGCTGGTCGGCGGGTGAGGGGCGGCCGCGGGTGAACGGCGTCGTCCTGGTCACCGGGATCTCGGCCGCCGGCAAGTCCACGGTCGCCCAGGCGCTGGCCGAGCGCCTGCCGCGGTCGGCCCACGTCCGGGGCGACGCCTTCCGCCGCATGGTCGTGGGCGGCCGGGCCGAGATGACGCCCGGGTCGGAGGAGGCGGTGCGCCAGTTGCAGCTGCGCTACCGGCTCGCGGCCCAAACGGCGGACTTGTATTTCGAAGCCGGATTTACAGCAATTGTGCAAGATGTGGTGCTTGGCGAGGACTTGGAGCGGTTCACCGGGTGGATCCGCACCCGTCCGCTCCGGGTGGTCGTGCTCGCCCCCGACGCCGCCGCCGTCGAGCGCCGCGAGCGCGAACGCGCCAAGACCGGCTACGGCGCCTGGACGATCGCCCAGCTCGACGCCGCCCTGCGGGCCGAAACGCCGCGCATCGGCCTGTGGCTGGACACCTCCGCCCAGTCCCCCGCCGAGACCGTCGAGGAGATCCTCGCGCGGGCGGACGAGGCATTGGTCGGTGGAGATCGCATATAAGTAGGATCACTGCAAGGCAGTGTCAAGTGGGCTGCATGTGTGCAGGTGCACCTTGTACCCATGAACAAGCAGCCCTTCGCCGCCAGTGTCAGTGTCATCGTCCCCGCGATGAACGAAGCCGAGAACCTTCCCCACGTCTTCGCCACGCTGCCCGACTGGATCGACGAGGTGATCCTGGTCGACGGCAACTCGACCGACGACACCGTCGCCGTCGCGCGCAGGCTGCGCCCCGACCTCCGGGTCGTCGTGCAGAGCCGGCGCGGCAAGGGCAACGCCCTCATCGAGGGCTTCCAGGCCGCCCGGGGCGACATCATCGTCATGATCGACGCCGACGGTTCCACCGACGGCAAGGAGATCCGCTCGTTCGTCGAGACCCTCATCGACGGCGCCGACTTCGCCAAGGGCTCCCGGTACGCCCCCGGCGGCGGCTCCGACGACCTCAGCCCCATCCGGTCGCTGGGCAACAAGTTCCTCACCGGCCTGACCAACATGCTGTACGGCACCCGCTTCACCGACCTGTGCTACGGCTACAACGCCTTCTGGCGTGACCACCTGGACGTCATGGAGCTCGACTGCGACGGCTTCGAGATCGAGACCCTGATGAACGTCCGGGCCGCCCAGGCCGGCCTGGTCATCCACGAGGTGCCCAGCCACGAGCGCTCCCGGATCCACGGCGCGAGCAACCTGCACGCGGTGCGCGACGGCTGGCGCGTGCTGAAGACGATCATGCGCGAGCGTACGCGCGGGACCGCCCTGATGCCGCAGACCGAGGTGGCGCTCGCGAAGTAGGAAGTGACATTCTCGGACAATGCGCTACATAGTGATCGGAGCAGGAGCAGTCGGCGGCACCATCGGCGCCCGCCTCCACCAGGGCGGGCACGAGGTCGTGCTCGTCGCGAGAGGCGCGCACCACGAGGCGCTCAAGCGTGACGGACTCCGCCTGATCACCCCCGATTCCGACGAGACCCTGCGCATCCCCGCGGCCTCCGGCCCGATCCCCACCCGCGACGACGACGTGCTGATCCTGGCCACCAAGTCCCAGGACACCCTGGCCGCCCTCGATCCCTGGCCGACGGACCTGCCGGTCGTGTGCGCGCAGAACGGCGTGGCCAACGAGCGCACCGTCCTGCGCAGGTCCGAGCGGGTCTACGGCATGTGCGTGTGGCTGCCGTCCCAGCACCTCGAACCCGGCGTCGTGGCCGCCTACGGCCGGCCGTACTCGGGCCTGCTGCACGTCGGGCGCTACCCCCGGGGTGTGGACGACCTCGCCGGGCAGATCGCCGACGACCTCGGCAAACACGGGCTGCTCGCCCGCGCCACCCCCGACGTCATGCGCTGGAAGCACGGCAAGCTGCTCAACAACCTCGGCAACGCCGTCGAAGCCCTCGTCGGGCACGCCGACGGCATGGCCGACCTCGCCGACCGGGCCCGCGCCGAGGCCGTCAGCGTGTTCGAGCACGCGGGCATCCCCTACTCCACCGCCGAGGACGAGCGCCGGGTCCGCGGCCACCAGGTGGACGTCGTGCCGATCGAAGGCGTCCGGCGTGGCGGCGGATCGTCCTGGCAGAGCCTGGCCAGGGGCAGCGGCTCGATCGAGGCCGACTACCTCAACGGCGAGATCGTCCTGCTCGGCCGCGAGCACGGCCTGCCCACGCCGGTCAACGAAGTGCTGCGCCGCGAGGCCAACCGGGTCGCCCGCGAGAAGCTGCCGCCCGCCTCGATGCCGGTGGCCGAGCTGACCGCGCTCATCGACGCGCGTTCCGCAGCCTGATCCCGCTGAAGCACATGCTGCTGCCGGTCACCTCGTGCCAGAACGGCCACAGGTTGTCCAGCACGCGCAGCTGGATCCCGGCCTGCTCGTGCAGCTCGAACAGGTCGCCCACCGGCTCGGGCGGGCCGATCGGGACGACCGGCTCCCTCGACACCACGGCGTGCGGCGGGTCGCCGATCGGCGCGAACCCGGCCGCGGGCAGGCGGTAGGCGTACAGGCGGACGTCCATGATGGCCTTGAGCCAGGCGTACTCGACGGCGTGCACGCGGTCGCCGCAGCCCGCGCCGGCGATCCTGGCCACGTCCTCGTCGGTGGTGTCCGGCCCGCGCCAGGCCATCGCCCGCGGGCAGGCGCGGGGAAACCAGTGGTCGGGGCAGCGGTCGTGGCCGACCGCCCACACGTACGGCTCGCCGAGCGAGGACGTCACCGCGACCTGGGGCACGAACCGCTCGATGGTCGGGTCCTCGGAGAAGTGCAGCACCTGGCCGGGCTCGGGTCTCATACCCGCCATCATGCGCATACCCCGTCTGCGTCAGGGCAGAAGAAACGCGCTCTGACGACAAGGGGTGAGTTCGGATGGTCTTATTGGGTCTGATCCTGGTCCTGCTCGCCGGCGGCGCCGTCGCCTTGGTGGCGACGGAGGAGAGCTCCAGGTACATCCTGTTCGGCAACACCTACCAGCTCGACCACGTCCAGATGTTCATCGCCGGAGCGGTCGTCGCGGCCGCCCTGCTGGCGGGGATCTGGCTGATCGGCGCCGGGTCGCGCAGGACCGCCAGGAAGCGCCGCAGGCTGCGGGCCGTCCGCGCCGAGGCGTCCGACCGGGTCTCCCGCCTGGAGGACGAGAAGCGCGACCTCGAACGGCGGCTCGAACGCGACCGCAACCGCGCCGCGCACGACGGCGGCGGCGGCGGCGGAACGGACGGCCGCGTCGCGCACGAACGGGTCGCGAGCGAGCGGGCCGCGCACGAACCGGTGGACGGCGACCGGCTGGTGGCCGGCGGCCGCCCCGACGACACCAGGCCGTGAGCTCATGGGCGCGAGGGCAGCAGCTTGCCCTCGCGCCCGAGCGCGAACCCCGTGACCAGCGCTCCCACGCCTTCCCAGAGCCCCACGCCGAAGAACTCGCCCGGCGCCGCCCCCGTCAGCACCAGCGTCGTGAACACCGCGAACGTCACCAGCCGGAACGGCACGGTCCACCGGAAGAACGGCGTGTAGTCGGCGGATGCCGCGAAAACGTAATAGACCCCCATGTTCACCGCCGCCATCGACGAAGCCGCCATGTAGACCAGCGTGTAGTCGCCGGACGGGCGTACGTCGAGCACCTCGAAACCCAGCAGGACCAGCAGGGAGTCCGGCGACAGCAGCCCGACGAGCCCGAGCGCGAAGGCGAGCACGCCGAAGACGCCGATGGTCCAGCCGGCGGCGGAACGCGGAAGACGCACAGAAATCCTTCCAAAGGGGGGTGTAATCTGCGAGGCGATCTCATCATGCACCCGGAGGTCGCATGCCCCCCACGCGTGGCCGTCCCATTGCTCTGAAGCTCCTGATCCTCCTGCTCGTGCCGCTGCTGTCCCTGGTCGGGCTGTGGGCGTTCGCGGCGGGCCTGACCGGCGGCGACGGCCTGCGCCTGCTGGAGATCAACAAACTGGCCTCCAACCTGGCCACGCCGTCGGAGCGGATCAACGCCGAGCTCCAGGACGAGCGGCTGGCCTCGGTCGAGTTCCTGGCCACCCACCGCGGCGCGGACAAGCTGGCCAGGCAGCGCGGGCAGACCGACCGGGCCGTGGCGGCCTTCCGCAAGCTGGCCAAGGACCAGCGCGGGATGTCGCCCGAGATGCGCACGCAGCTCGACGCCCTCAACGCCAAGCTCGACCTGCTGTCCGGCATCCGCGCCGAGGTGGACGGCGACACGGTCGCGCCGCTGGCCGTGATCGACGGCTACAGCCAGATCGTGGACGCCTCCTTCCGCATGTACGACGCGATGGTGCTGGTTCCCGACATGTCGCTGTACCGGCAGGCGCGGGCCGTCACCATGCTCGGCGAGGCCAAGGACCTGGTCTCGCGCGAGCGCGCGATGATCGTCGTGGTGCTGGCCAGAGGGCGGGTGGAGGCCGTCGAGCGGGAGGCGTTCACCGGGATGGTGGCGACCCGGCGGCTGCTGTACTCACAGGCGCTCTCGCACCTGGACGGCGGCCTGCGCGGCCCGTACGCGCAGCTGGCCACCTCGCCCGTCTACAAGGAGTTCCTCGACGCCGAGGACGCCATCCGGGGCCAGGCCGCGATGAACGGCCTGCCCGCCACCGCCGCCACCTGGGAGGTGGACGGCCAGAACCTGTGGGCGGTGCTCGAACGCGACCAGGGCCAGGCCGTGGAGGGCATCGTGGCCCGGGTGACGCCGGCCGCCGGGAGCATCCTGATCAAGATCGGCGTGGCCGGCGGCGTGGGCCTGCTCGCCGTGCTCGCCTCGATCCTGCTGTCGCTGCGCTTCCGCCGGCGGCTGGTCCGCGAGCTGGCCGGGCTGCGCGACGCGGCCACCGAACTGGCCGAGGTGCGGCTGACCGGGCTGATCGAGCGGCTGCGCACGAACACCCGGCCGCCCACGGCCGCCGAGGTCGCGCCGCTGGAGGTCAGGACGGAGACCTCCGAGGTCGCCGACATCGTGCGGGCCTTCAACCACGTGCAGTCCACGGCTGTGGAGGCCGCCGTCGACCAGGCCAGGCTGCGGCACGGCGTCAGCCAGGTCTTCGTGAACCTGGCCCGGCGCAACCAGTCGCTGCTGCACCGCCAGTTGCTCCAGCTCGACAGCATGGAGCGGGCCACCGAGGAGCCCGACCTGCTGTCCGACCTGTTCAAGCTGGACCACCTCACCACCCGCATGCGCAGGCACGCGGAGAGCCTGATCATCCTGTCCGACCAGGCCCCCGGGCGCGGCTGGCGCAACCCGGTGGCCATCCTCGACGTGCTGCGCGCGGCCGTCGCCGAGGTCGAGGAGTACGAGCGCGTCGAGATCCTTCCGCCGCCGCAGACCGCGCTGCTCGGCGCGACCGTCACGGACGTGGCCCACCTGCTGGCCGAGCTGGTCGAGAACGCCACCCTCTTCTCACCCCCGCAGACCAGGGTGGACGTGCGCAGTTCGAGCACCCCGAACGGCCTGATGATCGAGATCGAGGACCGCGGCCTCGGCCTGCCCCGCGTCGAGCTGGACGAGCTCAACGACCGGCTGGCCAAGATGCCGGAGTTCGACCTGGCGCAGAGCGACCGGCTGGGCCTGTTCGTGGTCGGCCGGCTGGCCGCCCGGCACGACATCAAGGTCACCCTCGCGCCCTCGCCCTACGGCGGCCTGACCGCGATGGTCTTCCTGCCCTCAGCCCTCCTGGCCGACCAGCCGGTCCTCGCCGGGAGCTAGGTAGGCCGTCCCGCCCGAGGCCCGCGCCCGCGCGGCCGCCAGCAGCCGCCGGTGGCCGTGAGCGGGCAACAGGCGGGCGGCCGCGGCTCCGGTGACGGCCCGGTTGACGGTGGACCAGAAATCGTTCACCGGGCCGACGTTACGGCAGCACCTGCAGCAGCGCCTGGGTCCTGGCCCTGGCCGGTTCCTCGATCCGCTGGCTCTCCTTGCCCGCCGCGTCCAGCACGACCAGCGTGTTGTGCGCGCCGCCCGCCACGCGGACCACGAGCCGCCCGTCGGCCAGGTAGAACGCGCCGATCAGCCGGCCCTTGACGGCCGGGGTGAGCTTCCGGCCCGTCACCAGGTCGACCACGGCGGGCTTGAAGGCCGCCGGCCAGCTCCCGTCGCCGAGCGCGGCGGGATCGGCCGGGACCGCGACGACCGCGTTGCGGCCGTTCGGCGACAGGCTCTGCACGTGGGTGACGAGCTTGACGCCCTTGGCCCTGGCGGCCTTCCCGGTCCTGACGTCGAGCCGGTAGACGGCGTCGGCCTCGCCGGTGTAGCCCGCGAGGTAACGGCCGCCCGCCGCCCACGCCAGATGGCACACGCCCTTGGACGTGCCGAGCCTGCGCCTGCCGGTGCCGTCGGCCTTGACCGCCATGACGGTCTCGCCCTTGCCGACGTAGGCGACCTGCGTCGAGTCGGGCGACCAGACGGGGGTCAGGCACGGCGTGCCGCCCTGGAGCTTCGTGGCCGCGGTGACGGTCCTGGCGCCGTCCTTGACCTGGAGGTCGCCGCCGTCGGTCACCCAGGCGGCCTTCCTGCCGTCCGGCGAGACGGCGAACTGCGGCAGCGCGCCGATCTTGGCGAGGGTGCTCCACTCCCCGCCTTCGTAGCGGGCGAGCCGGTGGCCGTCGTCGGCGTAGACGGCGGCGCCCGAGAGCTCGGGCGCGGTGGCCGCCGACGCAGGGGCGGGGGCCAGCAGCGCAACGCCGAGGGCGATCCCGGCCACAACACGAATCTTCATGACAGCCAATGGTGCCGTAACGGATCAAAGACGCATGAACGGCTCGCTGAAGTGCGCGGTGGCGATCGTCGCCCGCTCGGCCCGCAACGCCGCCAGGACCTCGGTGCGCGTGCGCGCGGCCGTCTCCTGGTCGTCGTCGTAGACGTAGTGGATGCCCGGGTCGGCCAGTTGCACCGGGTGGAGCACGAGATCTCCGGTGATGGCCAGGTCGCCGACCCTGGCGATCTGGTGGCCGGGGGTGTGGCCGGGCGTGTGCTGGACGTGGACGCCCGGCGCGATCTCGGCCTGCCCCTCGACCACGTGGAGCTGGTCCTTGAGCGAGGTCAGCAGGTCGGACATGGCTCCGGAGGCCGCGTCCACCTCGGCCCGCTGGAGCACGTGGCGCGCGTTCTCGAACACCGGCCGGCCGCCTGTGACCGCGCCGCTCGCGTGGTCGCTGTGCAGGTGGGTGAGGACGACGGTGCCGATGTCGGCGGGCGCGACGCCCACCGCCGCCAGCTCGTCCGTCAGGACGCCGGGCACGGGCGCCCAGCCGGCCGCCGGGGAGTCCTCCCCGCCGATGCCGGTGTCGACGAGGGTGAGGCGGCCTGCGCCGTCGCGCAGCAGGTAGCAGTGGAAGTGCAGGACCCACGGATCGTCCGCCGGACCGGATCCGGGGAACATCTCGGCGAGCGGGAGGCGGATCGCGGGGCCCATCGGGCCCACCGCGTCGCAGAGCGGCGTCACCTCGACGCCGGAGACGGTGATGGGGCTGTGCTTCATCCCGCCTAGGTTAGGCGGCGACGGGCTGCCGCGGAACGTACTCGTTCTCCAGGTCGGCGGCGTAGACCGCGCGGCAGCAGTGGGCGCACCGGTACATGATCGGGCCCTCGTCGAGCGTGTGCTGGCACTGCGGGCAGTGGACGGTGTTCATGGTGTTCCCCCAAGGAGCTCGGATGTGTCCATGGAACCCCCGCCGAGTTGCAGGGGTCCTGCATGTCACTTGACACGGTGCCGCTGCGCTGATGGGGGTTTGTGTGCCTTCGTCGCACCGCCGGCCGGGCGTCTTCCTCACGGCGTGGTGCGATGAAGAACATTGTCACGCGTACGGGCCGGGACACGCGGCAGAACACACCAGAACCGTCCGGGAATAGTCCAAGAGGGCTAGGCGTTTGATGGGGCGGAACGTGTGGTATCTTCCCCACAAGCGTTGAGCTTCCGCTCCGCTGGTTCTGCTCCAGCCCCGCCCAGGTTTCTCCGGGCCCGGCTTCTTCATCGCACTCGCCGATCTCCGGTCGGCGCATCTCCCCCAAAGGGGCTCATCATGTCTGTTCACACCATTCCGCAACAGCGCGCGGAAACGCCCGCAGGGCAGGTGAGCGGCCTCCTCGACGTACAGGAGAAGTCCGCCTTCATCCGCGCGGAACACCTTCCCGGGCCGGGCGACGTACGCGTGCCGCCCGAGCGGGTCAGGCAGCTCGGGCTGCGGCGCGGCGACCGCGTCGTGGCCACCGTGGCCGGGAACAAGCTGGCCGGCGTCCAGTCCGTCAACGGCCTGGCCGAGTGGCGGGACCGGCCGCGTTTCGAGGAGCTGACGCCCGTCCACCCGGACGAGCGGCTGGTCATCGAGACCGGGTCGCTCAGCACCCGGGTCATCGACCTGGTCGCGCCCATCGGCAAGGGACAGCGCGGTCTCATCGTGGCGCCGCCCAAGGCCGGCAAGACGATGGTGCTGCAGGCGCTGGCCGCCGCGGTCACCCGCAACCATCCCGAGGTGCACCTCATGGTCGTGCTCGTGGGCGAGCGGCCCGAGGAGGTGACCGAGATGCGGGCCTCCGTCCAGGGGGAGATCTTCGCCTCCACCTTCGACCATCCCGACCGCGACCACGCCGCCGTCGCGGAGCTGGCCCTCGAACGCGCCAAGCGCCTGGTGGAGGGCGGCCGCGACGTCGTGCTGCTGCTCGACTCGCTGACCCGGCTCGGCCGGGCCTACAACAACCTCGCGCCCGGCGGCGGCCGGGTGCTCACCGGCGGCATCGACGCCCGCGCCCTCTACCCGCCCAAACGCTTCTTCGGCGCGGCCCGCAACGTCGAGGGCGGCGGCTCGCTGACCATCCTCGCCAGCGCCCTCGTGGACACCGGCTCCCGCATGGACAACAGCCTGTACGAGGAGTTCAAGGGCACCGGCAACATGGAGCTCCACCTCGCCCGCGACCTGGCCGAGCGACGCCTGTTCCCGGCGGTCGACCTGGAGGCCTCCGGCACCAGGCGCGAGGAGATGCTGCTGCACCCGCAGGAGCGGCAGGTGATCTGGCGGCTGCGCCGCACGCTGGCCGGGCTGGACCGGCAGCAGGCCCTGGAGACGCTCGTCGGCAAGCTGCGCGCGACGCCGTCCAACGCCGCGTTCCTGCTGGAGGCGCTGCGCGCGGCGGCGTGAGGCCGCTGGAGAATGGGCGCATGCTGGCCGACATCGTCGAACACCTGATCTGCCCCGTCTGCCACGCGGACGTGGAGCTCGCCGACGGCGCACTGCGGTGCGCGCGCGGGCACTCCTTCGACGTGGCCAAGCAGGGGTACGTCAGCCTGCTCACCGGGTCACGCCCGCCCGGCACCGCCGACAGCGCCGCGATGGTGGCCGCGCGGGCCGAGTTCCTGGCGGCCGGGCACTATGCCCCGCTGGCGCAGGCGCTGGCGGAAACCGTACGCGTACGGGTGGCGGCCGGAGAAAAACGTGAATCTTCTACTGAATCGAATGACGAAACCGGGCCGGGAGCGTACGGTGGGGCGGGAGTGGAGGCCGGTCCGCACGGTGGGCCGGTGACCGTCGAAGGTCTCGGCGCGGCGGGCAGGGTCGCACCGCTGATCGTCGACGCCGGCACGGGCACCGGGCACTACCTGGCGGCCGTGCTCAATGCGGTGGACGATGGCATCGGGATGGCGTTCGACGTCTCCAAGCACGCCGTACGGCGGGCGGCGCGGGCGCATCCGAGGCTGGGGGCGTTCGTGGCGGACGTGTGGCGGCCGCTCCCGATCCGGCATGGGGTGGCCGATGTGGTGATCGATGTGTTCGCGCCCAGGAACGGGCCCGAGTTCCGGCGGATCCTGCGCCCTGGAGGGGCCGCGGTCGTCGCGACCCCCGCGGCGGCGCACCTGAGCCCGCTGGTCGGGGAGCTGGGGCTGCTCTCGGTGGACGAGGAGAAGGATCTCCGGGTCGCCCGCAGCATGCAGGGGTTCACCATGACCGGACGGCGCGCGATCGAGTTCGACATGGAGCTCGGACCGGACGAGCTGGTCCAGGTCGTGGGAATGGGCCCGAGCGCGTGGCACACTGATTCCGCCGAGCTGGCCGCCCGCATATCCGGTTATTTCAGCCGACATGCCAAGAATGGCCAGAAGAAAGTTACGGTCAGAGCCGCGTTTCATCTGTCTATCTTCGAGCCTGAGCCCCGTTCAAGACCTGTTCCTTGACGGGCATCTGCGACTGGTGTTACTGATGGGGCATTTAGTCCGAAATTCCCCCACATTCCCCGAGTATTTCCCCGACTCAGGCGCAATACTGGACGGCATCCCGCACCCAGAGGGCGTGGGCCATCGATGGGAGGGGGCGCGCCGGATGAAGGCGGAGGAACGCTGGCAGGCCAGGTTCCGCGCGTCGCGCATGACGCTGCCGGCCTGGGCCCGCCAGGCCCCGAACCGCTCCATCTACCGCTCCAACGCCACCGGGACGTGGGAGGTCTACGCCTGGGACCGGGCGACCGGCGCCGTGCGCCAGGTCACCGACCGGCCCAAGGGCACCGCGTACGCGGCGATCGACCCGGCGGGACAGTGGATCTACTGGTTCGCCGACACCGACGGCGACGAGTTCGGCGCCTGGTGGCGCCAGCCGTTCGCGGGCGGTCCGAGCGAGCCGGCCGCGCCCGGCCTGCCGCCGGGCCAGCCGGGCGGCATCGCGCTGTCGGCCACCGGCCTGGCCGCCATCAGCCTGGCCAGCGAGGGCACGTTCCGGATCCACCTGGTACGCCCCGGCGCGCCGGCCGAACTGCTGTACGAGCACGCCGAGGCCGCCTGGGTGACCGACATGTCCCTCGACGGCTCCCTCATCGCCATCAACCACGGCGAGTACGGCGACTTCCGGCGTCCGGCGCTGCGCGTCGTCGACCAGCACGGCGAGACCGTCGGCGAGCTCTACGACGGCCCCGACAAGGGCGTGCACGGCCTCCGCTTCGCCCCGGTGCTCGGCGACCGCCGCCTGCTGACCCTGCACGAGCGCCGCCAGCGCCACGAGCCCCTGGTCTGGGACCCGGTCACCGACGAGCAGCGCGAGATCTGGCTGAAGGACCCCGGCGACCTGGCCGCCGAGTGGTTCGACGACGGCCGCGGCCTGCTGATCGTGCGCGACCACCGCGCCCGCAGCTACCTGCACCGCTACGACCTGGCGGGCGGCGTCCTGACCCTCATCGACACGCCGCACGGCGTGATCGACGAGGCCGCGCCGCGGCCCGGCGGCCACATCGAGTACTCCTGGTCCAGCGGCTCGCGCCCGCCGGTCATCCGGTCGAGCAACGGCCAGGTCGTGCTCAACGCGGGCGGCCCGCCGGCGCCGCCGAGCGTCCCCGTCGAGGACCTCGACGTCGAAGGGCCCGGCGGGCGCATCCACGCGCTGGTGTCCAAGCCCGAGACCGGCGCGGCGCCCCACCCGGCGGTCTTCCTCATGCACGGCGGCCCGACCGACCACGACCGCGACGCCTTCTCCCCCGAGGTCGCGGCCTGGGTCGACGCGGGCTTCGCCGTCGTCCGCGTCAACTACCGCGGCTCGACCGGCTACGGCTCCGCCTGGCGGGACGCGCTGCACGGCGACGTCGGGCACATCGAGCTGGCCGACATCGCCGCCGTGCGTCAGGCGCTGGTGGACCGGGGCACGATCGACCCCGCCCGGCTGATCCTGGCCGGCACCGCCTGGGGCGGTTACCTCTCGCTGCTCGGCCTGGGCGTCCAGCCCGGCCTGTGGGCCGCGGGCATCGCCGCGGTGCCCATCGCCTGCCACCAGACCTGCTACGAGGACGAGGCCGAGAGCCTGCGCGCCTACCAGCGCGCCCTGCTCGGCGGCTCCCCCGACGAGCAGCCCGAGCGGTACGCGTTCTGCTCGCCGATCACGTACGTGGACCAGATCAAGAGCCCGCTGCTGATCCTCGCCGGCGAGAACGACACCCGCTGCCCGCTGCGCCAGATCGAGAAGTACGTGGCCAAGCTCGCCGAGCACGGCCGCGAGCACGAGCTCTACACCTACGGCGCCATCCGCGGCTCGCTCGTGGTCGCCGAACGCATCGCGCAGACGGCCCTGCAACTGGAGTTCGCCCGCAAGCACGTGCACGTCGGCTGACCTCTCACGCACGTCGTGGGAGCGCTCCTGCGGGGCGTTCCCACGCCGGTCAGCGCGCGCGCAGGACCACGATGGCGAGGTCGTCGGCGCTCGGCTCGGCGGCGAACTCCGCCGCGCCCCTGCGGATGCGCTCGGCCACCGCCCTGGCCGACAGCCCGGCGCACTCGGCCAGCAGCTTGGCCAGGCCGCCGTCGTCGTCGAGCAGCCGCCCGCCCGAGCGCCGCTCGGTCACGCCGTCGGTCACCGCCAGCAGCACGTCGCCGTGGTCGAGATGGATGGTGTCGGCCTCGAACACGACCTCGTGGAAGACGCCGAGCAGCGACTGCGGCGTGGTCACCGCCTCCACCTTGCCGCTCGGCCTGAGCCGCAGCGCCTCGGGATGGCCGGCGGACACCAGCCGCACCTCCAGGCCGGACGCCACGGGCGTGATGTCGCCGTGGAGCAGCGTGAGGAACCTGGCCCGCTCGCCCTCCTCCAGGATCGCCTGGTTGAGCCGGCCGAGCACCGCGGCGACGCCGTAGCCCTCGCGGGCCAGCAGGCGCAGCGTGTGGCGGGCCAGGCCGGTCACCGCGGCGGCCTCGGGGCCGGTGCCGCAGACGTCGCCGATCGCGAAGCGCCAGGAGTCGTCGCCCGCCTTGAACAGGTCGTAGAAGTCGCCGCCGACCTCGTTGGCCTCGCCGGCGGGCTCGTAGATGACGCCGTAGTCGAGACCGGGCACCTCGGGCTCGTTGGGCGGCAGGAGGCTGCGCTGCAGCGCCCGGTTGGCCGCGGCCTGCTGGGCGTAGAGCCGGGCGTTGTCCATGGCCAGCGCGGCGCGCCTGCCGATGTCGTCGGCGAACTGGATGACCTCGTCGGGGAAGCGGTCGGACCGGCCCAGGCACATCATCCCGAGCCCGCGGCCGCGCGCGGTGAGCGGCACGGCCAGCACCTGGGAGTCGTTCAGGTGGATGACGGACGTGGCCCTGGTGTCGGCCGCGCCGACGTCCATGTCCGTGAGCTGCTCGCGCAGGCCGTCGATGCGGGCCTCGTCGGCGTGCCAGAGGTAGACCAGCCGCAGCGGGCCGCCCGAGTTGCCGGCGGTGTAGACCGCGCACCAGCTCGACAGGCGGGGCACGACGATCTGGGCGATGATCGCCGGGACCATGTCGGGGTCGAGGGTGCCGGCCAGCAGGTCGCTGGCGTCGGCCAGGAAGCCGAGCCAGTGGGGGCCCCGAGCGCTCTCCTCCGCCCATTCGGCGGCCACCTGGTCCACGGAGCCGGGTAGCGTGAGCCTTGCCCAATGGACACGGGAATCGCCCGCGAAGGTGACTCCCCACTCCTCCACGTTCACGGAAGGAGCCTTCGGGTCACCGTGCGCGGTGATCCGCTGCCGCAGTTCGACCTGGACTGAGTCCCCGTAATGCTTCCAAATCACCTCAAACGGCTCGTCAGAGACCTGCTCCGCCAGATCGCCGGCCACCTGCTCGGCGGTATGGAGCACGCTGACGGTGGCCCACGCGGTCATCACCTCGCGCGTGAACCTCATCGCAGCCGTCACAGCGGAATCGCCAGGCGCGAAGGTCGCGGCCAGGACCGCGTGGGGAGAACCAGTCATCCCATCGTGCCTACCACACTTCTCACTGACTTGGGGTAAATCCAAGGGCAGGACTACGAGCTACTCATCGTGACAGACTTGAATCACTCGCCGGGACCCGTCGCGAGTGAAGGAGGCCCCATGACCACGGCCAAGGCCGCATCAAGCCCGGAGGAGCGGACCTATACAGAATCGGATCTCGTTCCCGTGCTGGAGACTCTCTTCTCCTGGCGTGACGGCGATTTCCGGCGTCGGGTCCCGCACGCTCCTCCCGGCATCCTCAGCGAAGTGCGCCTGCTGCTGAACGAAGTGGCCGACCGCCGCGAACATCTCGCCAACGAGCTGGCAAGGGTTCGCAAAGAAGTCGTCAAGGAAGGGCGCTTCGGCGAGCGGCTGACGCCCGGCCCGGGCGTCGGGGCGTGGTCCGAGAGCGTCGAGTCGGTCAACATGCTGATCGACGCCCTGGTCAGCCCGGTCAGCGGCGCGGCCGACGTGATCGACGCGGTGGCCAAGGGCGACCTGTCGCGGCGCATCGACCTCGACCGGTCGGCCCGCGGCGAGGTGCGCCGCCTGGGCAAGGCCATCAACGGCATGGTCGACCAGCTCGCCCTGTTCAACTCCGAGGTCACCAGGGTCGCCCGCGAGGCGGGCACCGAGGGCCGGCTGGGCGGCAGCGCCAACCTGCGGGGCATGTCGGGAAGCTGGCGCGACCTCACCGAGGCCGTCAACACGATGTCCTCGCGCGTGGCCGCGCAGGTCCGCGACATCGCCGTGGTCACCACGGCGGTCGCCAAGGGCGACCTGAGCCGCAAGGTCACGGTCGACGCCGTGGGCGAGATGTTCGAGCTGAAGAACACCGTCAACACGATGGTCGACCAGCTCTCGGGCTTCGCCGAGGAGGTCACCCGCGTGGCCCGCGAGGTGGGCACGGAAGGCCAGCTGGGCGGCCAGGCGCAGGTCACCGGCGTGTCGGGCGTCTGGAAGGACCTCACCGACAACGTCAACTTCATGGCCAACAACCTGACCTCGCAGGTGCGCTCGATCGCCACCGTCGCGACGGCGGTCGCCCAGGGCAATCTGTCGAAGAAGATCACCGTTGACGCCGAGGGCGAGATCCTGCAGCTCAAGGACACCCTCAACACCATGGTCGACCAGCTGTCGTCCTTCGCCGACGAGGTCACCCGAGTCGCCCGCGAGGTCGGCACCGAGGGCAAGCTCGGCGGGCGCGCCGAGGTGAAGGGCGTGTCGGGCGTCTGGAAGGACCTCACCGACAACGTCAACTCGATGGCCAACAACCTGACCTACCAGGTGCGCAACATCGCCCAGGTGACCACGGCCGTGGCCAACGGCGACCTCACCCGCAAGATCGACGTCGACGCCCAGGGCGAGATCCTCGAACTCAAGTCGACCATGAACACGATGGTCGAGCAGCTGTCCTCGTTCGCCTCCGAGGTCACCCGCGTGGCCCGCGAGGTGGGCACCGAGGGCCAGCTGGGCGGCCAGGCGCAGGTGCGCGGCGTGTCCGGGGTCTGGAAGGACCTCACCGACAACGTCAACTCGATGGCCAACAACCTCACCTCGCAGGTGCGCCAGATCGCGGCCGTCTCGTCCGCGGTGGCGCAGGGCAACCTGTCGAAGAAGATCACCGTTGACGCGCAGGGCGAGATCCTGCAGCTCAAGGACACCCTCAACACGATGGTCGACCAGCTGTCGTCCTTCGCCGACGAGGTCACCCGCGTGGCCCGCGAGGTGGGCACGCAGGGGCAGCTCGGCGGCCAGGCGCGGGTGCAGGGCGTGTCGGGCGTGTGGAAGGACCTCACCGACAACGTCAACTTCATGGCGAACAACCTGACCTATCAGGTGCGCAACATCGCCGAGGTCACCACGGCCGTGGCCAACGGCGACCTGACCCGCAAGATCGACGTCGACGCCCAGGGCGAGATCCTGGCGCTGAAGACCACCATCAACCGGATGGTCGACCAGCTGTCCTCCTTCGCCTCCGAGGTCACCCGCGTGGCCCGCGAGGTGGGCTCGGAGGGCCAGCTCGGTGGCCAGGCCCGGGTCGAGGGCGTCGAGGGCACCTGGAAGCGGCTCACCGAGAGCGTCAACGAGCTGGCCGGCAACCTGACCACGCAGGTGCGCGCCATCGCGACCGTCACCAGCGCCGTGGCCCGGGGCGACCTGACCCGGTCGATCGCCGTCGAGGCGCAGGGCGAGCTGGCGGAGCTGAAGGACAACATCAACTCGATGGTGGCCAACCTCCGCGAGACGACCCAGGCCAACCAGGAACAGGACTGGCTCAAGTCCAACCTGGCCCGCATCTCCCGGCTCATGCAGGGCCACCGCGACCTGTTCGAGGTGGCCAAGCTGACGATGAGCGAGCTCACTCCGCTGGTCTCGGCCCGCTACGGCGCCTTCTACGGCATCGACCCCGAGGGCGACCACGAGCTGACGCTGATCGGCGGCTACGGCGTGCGTCCCGACCGGGGGCCGCGCCGGCGCTTCGCGATCGGCGAGGGCATCGTCGGCCAGGCGGCGGCCGAGGGCAGGCACATCATCCTCGACGACGTGCCGCCGCAGTTCATCACCATCGACAGCGGGCTCAGCCAGTCCACGCCCGCGCAGATCGTCGTGCTGCCGATCCTGTTCGAGAACCGCGTGCTCGGCGTGCTGGAGCTGGCCTCCTTCACCCCGTTCGGCGAGGTGCACCTCGACTTCCTGACGCAGCTCGTCGAGACCATCGGCGTCACGATGAACACGATCATCGCCAACTCCCGCACCGAGGACCTGCTGACCGAGTCCCAGCGGCTCACCCGGGAGCTGCAAGAGCGCTCCGACGAGCTCCAGCGGCAGCAGGAGGAGCTGCGCAGGTCCAACGCCGAGCTGGAGGACAAGGCGGCGCTGCTGGCCAAGCAGAACCGCGCGATCGAGATCCAGAACTTCCAGATCGAGCAGGCCCGCCGCACCCTGGAGGAGCGCGCCGAGCAGCTCGCGGTCTCCTCGCGGTACAAGTCCGAGTTCCTCGCGAACATGTCCCACGAGCTGCGCACGCCGCTCAACAGCCTGCTGGTGCTGGCCAAGCTGCTGACCGAGAACGCCGAGGGCAACCTGACGTCCCAGCAGGTCGAGTTCGCCCGCACGATCCACAGCGCGGGCTCGGCGCTGCTGCAGCTCATCAACGACATGCTCGACCTGTCGAAGGTCGAGGCGGGCCGGATGGACATCCATCCGATCCAGGTGTCGCTGCCCAAGATGGTCGACCTGCTGGAGGCGGCCTTCGCGCCGCTGGCCCAGGACAAGGGGTTGTCGTTCGGCGTCGAGGTGGCCTCCGACGTGCCGAGCGAGCTGCGGGCCGACGAGCAGCGCCTGCAGCAGGTGCTGCGCAACCTGCTGTCCAACGCGGTGAAGTTCACCCCGAAGGGCGAGGTCAAGTTGCGGGTCGCGGCGGCCCCCCGAGGGGTCGACTTCGACGACGACACCCTCCACGACGCCACCGACCTGCTGGCCTTCCAGGTGATCGACACCGGCATCGGCATCGCGCCCGACAAGCGCGAGGTCATCTTCGAGGCGTTCCGGCAGGCCGACGGCACCACCAGCCGCAAGTACGGCGGCACCGGCCTCGGCCTGGCCATCTGCCGTGACATCGCCCGGCTGCTCGGCGGCGAGATCCACGTCGAGAGCGAGCTGGGCAGGGGCAGCACGTTCACCCTCTACCTGCCGGCCTCCTACACCGGCCCGCTGGCCGCCACCGACGGCAGCACGGCCCCGCGCCGGCAGCTCATGACCTCGCCCGCCGAGGAGCAGGCCGCCGCCGCGACCCTGCCCGAGCCGCCGCCGCTGGACATGCCGATGCCCGAGCTGGTCGAGCCGCCGGTGGAGACGCCCGCCCAGTGGCAGGGCGACGACCCGCTCAACGGCGCCAAGATCCTCATCGTCGACGACGACATCCGCAACGTGTTCGCCCTCACCAGCGTGCTGGAACGACACGGATCGACGGTCGTCTACGCCGAGAACGGCCGCGAGGGGATCGAGCAGCTGGAACGGAACGAGGACGTCGCGCTCGTGCTGATGGACATCATGATGCCGGAGATGGACGGCTGGGCCACGACCTCGGCCATCCGGCGCATGCCGCAGTTCGCCGACCTGCCGATCATCGCGCTGACCGCTAAGGTCATGCGTGGTGATCGCGAGAAGAGCATCGCCTCGGGCGCGTCCGACTACGTGCCCAAGCCGGTCGACGTCGATCGCCTGCTCGAACGGCTGCGCGGCTGGCTCAGCCGTGGGCGGGGAGCCACGACCGACTCGTCGCCCTCAACCGCTGAAGGGTCGTGATCGATGCCGGACCGTGCAAAGATCCTCCTGGTCGACGACCGCGAGGAGAACCTGATCGCCCTGGAGGCGATCCTCAGTTCGCTCGACCTGGTGCCCGTACGCGCCAGGTCCGGCGAGGAGGCGCTCAAGGCGCTGCTCAACACCGAGTTCGCGCTGATCCTGCTCGATGTCCGGATGCCGGGCATGGACGGCTTCGAGACGGCCGCCCACATCAAGCGGCGGGAGCGGACCAGGAACATCCCGATCATCTTCCTGACCGTGGTCGACAGCGCCCCCGACTACGCCTTCCGCGGATACGCGGCGGGGGCGGTCGACTATCTCACCAAGCCGTTCGACCCCTGGGTGCTGCGGGCGAAGGTGTCGGTGTTCACCGAGCTCTACAACATGAACAAGCGCCTGGCCGAGCAGGCGTCGTTGCTCCGCGAGCGGCTGACCGGCGAGCTGCCGCCCGGAGCGGGTGACCACGCCTCGGTCCTGCCGGAGTTGTCCCGGCGGCTGACGGCGGTGGAGGACGAGCTGGCCCGGGCGCGGGAACTGGCCCGCAAGTCGCAGGATCCGGCGCTCGCCGTGCCGCTGGCCGACCTGGGCGATCGGGTCGCCCACCTGCGCGCCGGGTTCGACGCGCTCTCCTGATCTCGTCCGACGCCCGGGCCGCCGCTCATGGCGCCCGGGCGTCCGGCTTGCCGTGCACGGGTGGGTCAGTGGCGGGCGCGTTCGAGGGCGTCCCAGAAGCCGCGGCGCAGGGCGTGGCGGACCTCGTCGTGCAGCAGGAAGTCGATCGGCAGCGAGGAGCCCTGCAGCAGGCGGGCCTCCAGGTCGGAGGGCATGCGCGGCTTGCGGGCCAGCACCGCCTCCAGCCACAGCGCGGGCGCGTCGCGGGCGACGGACTCGCCGAAGTCGTGCCCTTCGCGATGGGCGGCCTTCACGGCGTCGGCCAGCGTGGTGGCCCCGGCGGTGGCGGCGGGCGGCGGGGAGACGGGCGCGGCCTGCGGCCCGGTGTACGGCCCGAGCTGCGCCGGCTGGTAGGCGCCCCCCGAGGACGGCGTGGCGAACTGCCCGGTGCTGGGCGAGGCGGACTGCGGCTGCTGCAGCGGCCCGGTCGCCGGCGCGGACGGCGGCACGGACGGCGGGATCGACGGCGGCTGCTCCTGGTACCCCGAGTACGACGGCAGCACCGGCGGCGTGGCCGACCGCCCGCCCGAGGACGCCTGCCCGTTGGCGGACGACTGGCCGGAGGAGGGGGCCGCGTGGCTCCCGGAGTGCTGCCCGGCCGCGTGGCTGCCCGCGGACGGCGCCGGCGGCAGCGAGGCCGTCGGGGTCACCGGGGGCGCGGCCGGCGGCGCGGGCGGCAGCGAGGGGGCGGCGTGCCCGTTGCTGAGCGGCTGGTGGTGGCCGTTGGAGGACTCGGTGACACCGCTCACCATCGTGACGTAGGGCCGCAGGTGGGCGTTGCCCAGCTCGACCAGGTCGTCGCACTCCTGCCGCAGCGACCGGGACACGGCCCACCCGCCGTCGGCGGCGATGTGGATGACGGTGACCCTGATGCCGAGGTCCTGGGCGTCGCACACGACCTGGGCGAGGTCTTCGTCGCCGCTGACGACGACGGCGTCGCAGATGGCGTTGTTGCGGGCGAGGGTCATGAGGTCGCGATGGACCTGGGCGTCGACGCCTTCGCGGCGGCCCGGCCGGATGCGCGAGAGCCTGAGCTTGAGGCCCGGGATGTCGGCCAGCGCGTCGTGCTCCGGGGTGCGGCGGCCCTCGACGGTCGCCTCATACCAGTAGCACCGCAGCAGCGGCAGGCCCGTGCGTTCGCGCGACAGGTTGGTCATCAGCTGGAGGAGCCCGGGATAGTCCCAGGCGACGGCCTCTCGATGGCGAGTGCCGTGCACGGCCATCGCTCCGTCTGCCAGCAGATAGCCGGCGTCCACGAACAGCGCACAGCGATCCACTGACACCGCCCCTTTCCTGGTGGTCCGACCTTGCTGGCTCTGCACCGTCAGAGACCGGACTCGGCGGCCCTCTTTCAGGGTAATGAAAGCAGGTGATCGCGCGAGGGTGAATCCCGACGATTCGACCGCGGGCCGCCGTGCAGCCGGACCATTTAGGCAGACCGTACCAGTTCGTCCTGTTTGCGGTCATGAGCGTGCCCTGACGGTCAGCGCGGCCGCTCCGAAGAGCACGACGTCCTTGTCGGTCACGATCGTCAGCGCCGGATCGCGGCCCAGCTCGGCGTCGACCGTGTCGACGTCGACGCCGAAGGTCATGCCGCCGGCGCCGTTGGCGGAGCCGTCGAAGACGTTGGCGCGCTCGCGGTCGCCGCCCTCCGGGACGATCGCGCCGGTGCCGAGCGAGACCTTGTCGCCCTGGAGATCGGCGTCGCCCTCCCAGGTCACCAGCTCGGCCCTGGCCGGCGCGGCGGCCGGGCTCAGTCCGCCGAGCGGCATGCGCACCTTCCTGTCCGCGCCGCCGATCACGGTCGCCGTGTCGAGCACCACGGCCTGGCTGTACGGCTGCCGCGGCCCGGTCACGACCACCACCAGGCTCCACCCGGCGTGGCTGGAGGCCCCCTCCGCCATCGGCGCGTCGGCCGCCCACCACAGGCCGCCCGGCCGCGCCTGCCCGGCCAGCGCGGTGACGTCGGCGAACGCCTGGTAGGCCGGGCCGAGCGGCATGTCGAGGGCCGTGACGTGGTCGGGACGGACCGACACGTACGTGCGCCGGCCCGGCGCCCTGACCTTGACGGGCCCCGCCGCCGCGCCGCTCGCCGACCAGTAGAGGCCGGCCCACACGACCCGGCTGTCCTTGGGCAGGGTGAGCCGGGCCGCGCTGGAGGCGCTGGTGGCCGGGCTGGCGTCCTGGTCGAGGGGGGTCATCGGCCACAGGTCGTTGTCGCGCTGGTCGCCCTGGCGGCGCCTGGCCTCGGGACAGCCGTCGTGCTCCTCGGGACAGCTCAGCAGCGTGTTGCCGATCGCCCGGACGGCCACCCTGCCCTCGGTGGCGAACCTGGCCGACGCCCCCACCGTGCGCACGCCCTGCGCGGCCCGCGCGTTGACGTGGAGGTCGTCGGCGTCGACGCGCACGGCGGGCCCGGCGCCCTCCGGAGCCAGCTCCGACACCAGCACGCGCAGGAACACCGCCGTGCCCTGCCCGGCGGCCAGCGGCTGCCTGGCGCACCACGCGCCCTGCCCGGCCTGCCGGCAGGCCCAGCCGTCGACCGTGCCCACGGGTTCGAGCAGCGCCACGCCGTGCCCGCGCCTGGCCGGCGGCAGGAGGGTGACGCCGGGCGGCAGCTCGACGGTCGCGGCCAGCTCGCCGCTCGGGCCGTCGCCGTCGTTGCGCAGGCGCATGCCGACGATGCCGGGCTGGGCGCGTACGAGGGCGCCGAGCGCGCCGATCGTGGCCCGCAGCCGCGCCCTGCCCCGCGGCTCCCTCCGCGGCGGCGGGACGCGCGCCGGCGGCTCGCTCGCCACGGGCAGCGGCACCGGCCGCACCGACACCGGGGGCTGGGCCACCAGCGTGGGCGTGGCCACCGGCCGCTCGGCCACCGGCGACTCCCCGGACACCAGCACGAACGCCGCCACCGCCGCGGACGCGACCGCGACACTGCCCGCCGCCACCACCTGCTGCCGGGAGGGCGCCCGCCGCAACCAGCCGAACAGCCGCAGCAGCCAGCCCGCTCCGCCGCCGGCCGCGCCCGCCTTGGCCAGCGCCGCGGCGTAGCCGCTGAACACCGGGCCGGCGATCAGCGGGCCGACGATGACCCGCAGGCCGCGGTTGACGTCGGTCAGTTCGAGCAGGACGCCGTGGCACTCCTCGCAGTCGTTGACGTGGTCGTCGACCGCGCGCGAGTCGCGCCTGGCCAGGCCGCCCCTGACGTAGGCGCCCATCTTGCCGAGCACCGGACGGCACTCGTGCTGCGGCGCCGCGCGCAGGTGCATCTGCAGGTACGCCTGCCGCAGCCCCTCGCGCGCCCGGTAGGCCAGCGCCGCCACCCCGTTGGCCGACAGGCCGAGCAGCGGCGCGACCTCCGCGGGCTTGCACTTCTCCACCTCGGTGTGCCAGAGCACCGCCCGCCACCGCTCGGGCAGCGACAGGAACGCGCGCGAGATCATCGACCGCTCCAGGCCGACGAGCGCGGGATCGACGAAGGGCACGCCCGCGTCGTAGCGCTCGATCTCGCCGGTGGTCACCTGGCGGCTCTCGACCCGGCCGCGGTCGTAGACGGTACGGCGCACGACGGTGAGCAGGTACGTGCGGAACCCCGACTCGGGGCCGCCTCCTCTGCCCACCAGGTCGAGGATCTTCGTGAACGACTCGGCCACGACGTCCTCGACCTCGGACTCGCCCCTGACGAGCTGCCTGGCCAGCGCGCGGGCCGCGGCCACGTGACGCTCGTAGAGCCGTCCGTACGCGGTCGCGTCGCCGGCGCGGACCTCCTTCAGCAGGTCCGCATCGCTTCGCGGCGATTCCACACTCATTGTGACCTCACGATTACGGTGGGTTGCCCCGCGCAATCATTCCGCATTCTCCGTCATGACTAAACCGCAGCGCCGTCTTTACCTCTGAGGACCACGGGAGGACGCATGGACGAGGACGTGCTGTCGCGCTGGCGCGGCCGGAGCATGGCGGAGGGCTGGTCGCTGGCCGACGACTGGTGGACCCCGGCGGCGGCGTACGCGATCAAGGCCGTGACGGACGGCGGCGACCTGCCGCGCGCCTGCGAGGAGCTGGGCGCGGCGCGCGCCGGGGCGGGGGTGGGGATCAGCGAGGGACTGGGCGACCTGGCGGCGCTGTTCGCCGTCACCGATCGAGGAGAGCCGACGTTCCCGCTGGTACGGGCGTACGCGGCCGGGTGGGCCGAGCAGAGCTTCGCGCCCATGAACGACCTGCAGTGCGAGGACCCGCTGACCGGCCTGGCCACGGTGGCCTACCTGCGTACCAGGCTGGGCGAGCTCTACCGGGGGGCGGTCGCGGGCGGGCATCTGCTGGTGGTGGCCGAGCCGTACGGGCAGATCGCCGAACTGGCCGAGCGGCTGGCGGCGGCGCTCAACCTGGCCACGGCGCTGCGCAGGGCGTTCACCGGCGACGAGACGCTGGCACTGCTCGCGCCCACCCGCGTCGGCGCGGTGACCAGGGAGGACGACCGGCTGGCCGGCAAGGTCGCCGACCTGCGCGCCACGGAGATCCTGTACGGCCGCCACCCCCGCGTCCGGGTGCGCCGGCTTCCTCGCGCGCACGCGCAGGCCCTGGCTCTCATCAGGACGCTGAGCCTGGGACCCTAAGCTTGGGCGCATGACAGACCGCGACAACCTGCTGGCCGAGATCAAGCGCAAGGCCGTCGTCCACGGCAAGGTCACGCTCTCCTCGGGCAAGGAGGCCGACTTCTACCTCGACCTGCGGCGGATCACGCTCGACGGGGTGGCCGCGCCGCTCGTCGGCAAGGTGATGCTCGACCTGACCGACGATCTCGACTTCGACGCCGTCGGCGGGCTCACGATGGGGGCCGACCCGGTGGCCTGCGCGATGCTGCACGCGGCGGCGGCGCGCGGGCGCACGCTCGACGCGTTCGTGGTGCGCAAGGCGCAGAAGTCGCACGGCATGCAGCGCCGGATCGAGGGGCCCGAGGTGAAGGGCCGCCGGGTGCTGGCCGTGGAGGACACCTCGACGACCGGCGGCTCGCCGCTGACCGCCGTGGAGGCGCTGCGGGAGGCGGGCGCCGAGGTGGTGGCCGTGGCCACGATCGTCGACCGGGGGGCGGGCGCGCGGATGGCGGAGGAGGGGCTCGACTACCGCACCGCCTTCACCCTCCAGGACCTCGGGCTGTGAAGGCCTCCCTCGCGCCCTGCTCGCCGGGGGCGCGGGGGCTGCCGTTCTCGGCGACGCGGACGGTGCCCGCGTCGCCGAGCACGACGTCGAGCTCGGGCTCGAAGTAGCTGACCTCTTCGCCCCTGCTCATCTCGCGATGGTGCAGCACGTCCCCGCCGGGGACGCGCACTGTACCCGGTGGTAACTCAAGGGCCCCCGGTCAGCGCCGGGGGCCGGGGCCTGGTGTCAGTGCTGGGGGTCGGTGCTGGAGGGCACGCGGTGGTGCTTGCCGTTGGGCAGCGGCAGCCGCTTGCGCTCGCGGCGCTTCTTGACGACCTCGACGATGATCGGGATCAGCGAGATGAAGACGATGATGAACACGCCCGGCAGGATGTACTTGTCGATCTGCTTGGGATCGACCTTGCTGCCGAGGAAGTAGCCGAGCAGCACCAGGCCCTCGACCCAGACCACGCCGCCGATGACGTTCCACAGGAAGAAGCGCCTGGCGGGCATCTCCAGGACGCCGGCCACCGGGTTCATGAACGTGCGGACGATCGGCACGAACCGCGCCAGCACGACCGCCCGCGCCGGGCCGAACTTCTGGAAGAACTCCTCGGCGCGCACCACGTGTTCGCGCTTGAACAGCCGCGAGTCGGGCCGGTCGAACATCTTCCTGCCGAACCTGGCCCCCAGGAAGTGGCCGAGCTGGGCGCCCGCGATGGCACACAACGGTGTGCCGATCACCAGGACGGGGAAGGAGATCGGCGGCGCCTCGCCCACGACCAGCGACGCGGAACTGAAGATCCCCGCCGCCACCAGCAGCGAGTCGCCCGGCAGGAAGAAGCCGAGCAGCAGACCCGTCTCGGCGAAGATGATCGCCAGGACGCCGATGGTGGCGAAGGCGCCGAGGATGGTGAGCCACCACGTCGGGTCGAGGAGATTCCAGAGCCAGTCCACCCCGTGAGCCTACCTGGAGCCGAGCGAATCGGATGTGGCCATCCGGCACGCGTTGTCACTACCAGTTGTGGTTGGGAGCCGGGATACTGGGCAGGCGCGAAGCCGTACTTCTCAGGGAGATGACTCATGCCCATCGCGACTCCAGAGGTCTACGCCGAGATGCTCGACCGTGCCAAGGCGGGCGGGTTCGCCTATCCGGCGATCAACGTGACCTCTTCTCAGACCTTGAACGCCGCGCTGCGCGGGTTCGCCGAGGCCGAGAGCGACGGCATCGTGCAGGTGTCCACCGGCGGCGCCGAGTTCCTCTCCGGCACGACGGTCAAGGACATGGTGACGGGCGCGACCGCGCTGGCCGAGTACGCGCGGGTGGTGGCCGCCAAGTACCCGGTCACGGTGGCGCTGCACACCGACCACTGTCCGAAGGACAAGCTCGACGGCTACATGCGACCGCTGATCGACATCTCGCTGGAGCGGGTGTCCAAGGGCCTCGACCCGCTCTTCCAGTCGCACATGTGGGACGGCTCGGCCGTGCCGCTGGAGGAGAACCTGGAGATCGCCAAGGAGCTCCTGGACAAGTGCGCCCGCGCCCGGATCATCATGGAGATGGAGATCGGCGTCGTCGGCGGCGAGGAGGACGGCGTCGTCGGCGAGATCAACGAGAAGCTCTACACCACCGCCGAAGACGCGCTGGCCACGGCCGAGGCCGTCGGCGTCGGCGACCGGGGCCGCTACATGCTGGCCGCCACGTTCGGCAACGTGCACGGCGTCTACAAGCCGGGCCACGTGAAGCTGCGGCCGAGCGTGCTGAAGGAGATCCAGGAGGCGGTCGGCGCCAAGTACGGCAAGGACAAGCCGTTCGACCTGGTCTTCCACGGCGGCTCCGGCTCGCTGCTGGAGGAGATCCACGAGGCCATCTCCTACGGCGTGGTGAAGATGAACGTCGACACCGACACCCAGTACGCCTTCACCAGGCCGATCGCCGACCACATGTTCCGCAACTACGACGGCGTGCTGAAGGTCGACGGCGAGGTCGGCAACAAGAAGGCCTACGACCCGCGCGCCTACGGCAAGAGCGCCGAGACCGGCATGGCGGCCCGCGTGGCGGAGGCCTGCCACAACCTCAAGAGCAGTGGGACGAAGATCTCCTAGCCACTTGGGCGGCACGGCGGGTATGACTTGTCCTATGGATAACCTTCTCGCCGGGCCGCCCCCGACTCACCTGCCGGACCTGCCCGAGGCCAGGGAGGCGCTGGAATCCGGGGCCAAGGCCGCCGACGTGGCCGCCCGCTTCCCCGCCCACCCGGCGGCCTGGGCCGCGCTCGCGGAGGAGTACTTCGCGCAGGGCCATGCCGTCACCTCCTACGCCTTCGCCCGCACGGGCTACCATCGCGGCCTCGACCAGCTGCGCAGGAACGGCTGGAAGGGCCACGGTCCCATCCCTTGGGAGCACGAGCCCAACCGCGGCTTCCTACGCTGCCTGCACGCCCTGTCCAGGGCGGCGCAGTCCATCGGCGAGAAGGACGAGGCCGAGCGCTGCCTGCAGTTCCTCAAGGACAGCAGCGAGACCGGATATGAGGCGCTGACCAAGGGTTAGCAGCGCATTGGGCCCGCATTGGGCCCACGCGCCTTGGGACGAATGGGCAGACTCGGGTAGTCTCTCTACGCAAGAGCCCCTGTCGCACTTGCGCCAGGGGTTTCGTTTTGTGCTCGGGAGACTGAACAATGCCGGCTGCCGTTCTCGTTGGGGCCCAGTGGGGCGATGAGGGCAAGGGCAAGGCCACCGACCTGCTCGGTGGCGACGTCGACTACGTCGTCCGTTATCAGGGTGGCAACAACGCGGGACACACCGTCGTCATCGGTGACCAGAAATACGCTCTGCATCTTCTGCCGACGGGGATCCTGTCGCCGGACGTCGTACCGGTGATCGGCAACGGTGTGGTGATCGACCCGGGGGTGCTGCTGAGCGAGATCGACGGGCTGGCCGCGCGGGGCATCTCCGCCGAACGCCTGCTGATCTCCTCCAACGCGCACCTGATCATGCCGCACCACAAGGCGCTGGACAAGGTCACCGAGCGCTATCTGGGCAAGGCCAAGATCGGCACCACCGGACGCGGCATCGGCCCCGCGTACGGCGACAAGATCGCCCGGATGGGCGTGCGGGTCCAGGACCTGCTCGACCCGGGCATCCTGGCCAAGAAGATCGAGGTCGCGCTGACCGAGAAGAACCAGGTGCTGACCAAGGTCTACAACCGGCGCGGCATCGACCCGGCCGCCGTGCTGGAGGAGTACCTGGCCTACGCCGAACGGCTCAAGCCGCACATCGCCGACACCTCGCTGGTGCTCTCTAAGGCGCTGGACGAGGGCAAGTTCGTGCTGCTGGAGGGCGGTCAGGGCACGCTGCTGGACATCGACCACGGCACGTACCCGTTCGTCACCTCCTCCTCGCCGACGTCCGGGGGCGCGTGCGCCGGGGCGGGCATCCCGCCGAACCGGCTCACGAAGATCATCGGGATTCTGAAGGCGTACACGACCCGCGTGGGCTCGGGGCCGTTCCCGACCGAGCTGACCGACGAGACGGGCGAGTGGCTGCGCAGGACCGGCGGCGAGTACGGCGTCACCACCGGCCGCGACCGTCGCTGCGGCTGGTTCGACGCGGTGATCGCCCGCTACGCGACCCGGATCAACGGGGTCACCGACTACTTCCTCACCAAGCTCGACATCCTGTCGGGGCTGGAGCGCATCCCGGTGTGCGTGGCCTACGAGGTCGACGGCGAGCGGTTCGACGAGATCCCGATGACCCAGACCGACTTCCACCACGCGGTCCCGGTCTACGAGGAGCTGCCGGGCTGGAAGGAGGACATCTCCAACGCGAAGTCGTTCGACGACCTGCCGCCGAACGCGCAGTCGTACGTGCGGGCGCTGGAGGAGATGAGCGGGGCGCCGATCTCGGCGATCGGCGTCGGCCCCGGCCGCGACCAGACCGTCGTGGTGCGGTCGCTGGTCTGACCGGCACGTGACGAGGGGCCCGGCGCGACAACGCGCCGGGCCCCTCGCGTGTAAAAGGGACTACGGCCGGACGGCGGGCCCCTCACGTGTCAGGGGACTACGGCCGGACGGCGGGCTCCTCACGTGTCAGGGGACTACGGCCGGACGGCGGGCTCCTCCTCCGCCGGGCCTCCGGCGGTGAGGACGGCGGCGGTCATCGGGGTGTGCAGGGTCCAGCCCAGGGTCTCGTACAGGGCCTGGCCCGCCTCGGTGGCGACCAGGATGCCCGTGCGGGCGCCCCGGGAGACGGCGGCGGCGGCGAGCGCGGCCATGACGACCGTGCCGAGGCCGCGCCGGCGGTGTTCGGCGGCCGTCTCCACCTGGTCGATCACGGCGGCCCGGTCCGCGACGGCGAACTGGCCGCGCGCCGCGACCTCGCCCGCGGCCGTGAGCAGCCGGGCCACGGTCACCCCCGCCCTGGTGGTGATCGCCAGGGTGTAGCCCGCGGGGGCCTTCGGGGTGGTGCGGGCCAGGGACGCGGTGGTCATCATGTACTCCTGCTCCTGCACGGACCACCGAGGAGGCAGGGAGGGGGCGACCGCCTCGGCGGGGGCGCAGAGCTTGAGCCAGGTGCCGGGGACGGTGAGGGCGCCGGTCAGGTGGTCCAGGATCTCCGCGGTAGGGGTGGGGACGACGTGCCGCGCCACGTGGCCGGGAAGGCCGACGTCCACTCTGAGGCCCCACGGTTCGGGTACGGGCCGCGGGGCGTTGCGGGAGATCACCCAGCCGTCCACCCATGCCCGGACTGTTGCTGAATGGGCATGTTTGAGAACCTCCGTCATGAGCTCCAGCTTATTGCAAGGTAGTTGCATTTATCGTGCAATAAGCGGGCGGAGAGTCCTCTTGGCGCCTTCCCTTCCGACCGGGGCGTAGCAGGATAAAAAGGACACGGCGTGGCACTGCCTCAGCGGGCCTCGCGCCGGGTAGTGTCCCCGGTGTGCGCGTTGAGATTCATGGTCACCGGGGAGCGCGGGGCCTGTGGCCGGAGAACACCCTGCCAGGGCTGAGCCGCACGATGGAGCTGGGCGTTCACGCGCTTGAGCTCGACGTCGCCCTCACCGCCGATCGCCGCCTCGTGCTCACGCACGACCTCACGGTCTCGGCCGTCACCAGTGCCGACCGCCGTCCGCTGCGGCAGGGCGATCCGCTCTTCCCGTACGTGGGCAAGCCGATCAACGCGCTCAGCCTCGCCCAGTTGCGCACGCTCGACGTGGGCGTACGCCTGCCGCGGCACCTCGACGACCCGTTCGCGCTCACCCAGGTCGCCATGCCGGAGACCAGGATGCCGACGCTCGGCGCGGTGCTCGGGCTGGTCAACGCCTACGAGGCCGAGCACGTGCGGCTGCACGTCGAGCTGAAGTCCGACCCGACCAGGCCGGAGCTGACGGCCGACCCGGAGATGTTCACCGAGCTGGTGGTCGAGGAGCTCGACCGGCACGGCCGGCTGGGCAACGCCGCCGTCCTCAGCTTCGACTGGCGCGTCATCAGGCACGCGGCGCGGCTGGCGCCGGCGGCCAGGCGGTTCGCGCTGATCGAGCTCGACACGCTCCACTGGCACAAGGACGGGCTGGGCGACGACATCCCGGCCGCCGCCCGCGAGGCCGGGGCCACCACGCTCTCGCCCGAGCACGTGATGGTCGACGAGAAGCTGATGGCCCAGGCGGCCGCGGCGGGCCTCGACGTGGCGGTCTGGACGGTCAACGACCAGGCCCTGGCCGGCCGCCTGATCGACCTCGGCGTGGCCGGGATCGTGACCGACTACCCCGACCGCATGCGGGAGCTGTGGCGCGAACGCGGCCTCGAACTGCCGGAGGGCGTCCGGCCGCTCAAGCCCGTGAGCGTCTGACCGCCGCTCAAGCCCGTGAGCGTCTGACCGCCGCGCGAGCCCGTCAGCGTCTGAGCGCCGCGCGAGCCCCCGAGCGTCCGGACGCGCCGCTCAGAGCCAGCCGTTGCGGCGGAAGCCGCGGTGCAGCAGCACGCAGGCGGTGATCATCACGGCCAGCACCGCCGGATAGCCCCAGACCTGCTTGGTCTCGGGCATGAAGTCGAAGTTCATGCCGTAGATGCCGGCGATCATCGTCGGCACGGCCAGGATGGCGACCCACGACGAGATCTTGCGCATGTCCTCGTTGGCCAGGGCGTTCGAGCGGGCCAGGGCGGCCTGCAGGATCGAGCTGCACAGTTCGTTGGAGGACTCGACCTGCTCGCACACGCGGGACAGGTGGTCGCCGACGTCGCGGAAGTACTCGCGCATCTCCGAGGGGATGACGCGGCGCTGCGGCAGCGCCGACAGCGGCGACTGCAGCGGGGTCACGGCCCGCTTCATCTCCAGCATCTCCCGCTTGAGCTGGTAGATCCGGTTGATGTCGCGGGAGCTGACGTCGGCGAAGACGGTCGCCTCGACCTCTTCGAGCTCCAACTGCATCAGGTCGGCCACCTGGAGGTACTGGTCGACGACGTGGTCGGCGATGGCGTGCAGCACGCCGGCCGGGCCGCGGTTCATCAACTTGGGCTTGTCCTCAAGACGCTCGCGGACCAGGGTCAGCGGGCAGTGCTCGCCGTGGCGCACGGTGACCACGAAGTCGACCCCGAGGAACACCATGATCTCGCCGGTGGCGATGATCTCGCTGTTGGCCGTCAGCTCGTCGTGGTCGAGGTAGGCGACCGTCTTCAGCACCATGAACAGCGACTCGCCGTAGCGCTCGACCTTGGGACGCTGGTGGGCCTTGACCGCGTCCTCGACGGCCAGCGGGTGCAGCCCGAAGACCTCGGACAACCACTCCACCTCGGGGGCCTCGGGCTCGTGCAGCCCGACCCAGACGAACGCGTTCGCGCCGTCGGAGTTCTTGTTGTGCTCGCGGACGAGGTCGAGGGACTCGACGATGCCCGGGGCGCAGACCTTCTTGCCCTGGATGTAGGCGCCGAATTCGACGATGGAGTCGACAGGGGGCACGCAGACCTCACGCACCGGCTTGGTGAGCGGGCGTGCGGCATGCGGCTGAACAGGGTGACGGTTGATGCGACGGAAAAGCGTGGACGAGCGCATGGCAGTCCCTTTCCGCCCGACCTGGCACGCTCCACGCGCGATGAAAAGTCACCTCAATCGACACAAATGCGTGGAGGCACGATCAGGCTGCCGGATTGGAGTGGTCGGGGGTAACTGGGGCGTACGTGGGAGAGCACGTACTGCTGGGATCACCAGGTTTCATCCCGGACCACCTCCAATCACAAGAGACGCCGCAAAGCCGCCTTAACCTACCACAGGCGGGTGAACCCAAACGACGATACTCGCCGGAGGGTGCTCGGTTCAGGTAGAACCGCACAAAGATGCGGGCTTGTTCCGGCATTCGACGTGCCTGCAACCCGCCCGGGACCCGCGCCGGGCGAGGGGGCCGGGCCTGCGACAATGGGGCACGTGCGCGTTCTAGTCATTGGTTCCGGAGGGCGTGAGCACGCCCTGTGCCGTTCGCTCAAACTCGATCCCCAGGTCAGCGAGCTCCACTGTGCTCCCGGTAACGCGGGCATCGAGGGCGTCGCGACCGTTCATCCCGTCGATCCCGTCGATCCCGCGCAGGTGGCCGAGCTGGCCGGGCGGCTGGGGGCGGACCTCGTCGTCATCGGGCCGGAGGCGCCGCTCGTCGCGGGCGTGGCCGACGCCGTGCGCGAGGCCGGCATCGCCTGCTTCGGGCCGACCCGTGAGGCGGCCATGCTCGAAGGCTCCAAGGCGTTCGCCAAGGAGATCATGAATGCCGCCGACGTGCCCACCGCCCGGGCCCGCACCTGCGAGACCGAGGAGGAGGCCGCCGCCGCGCTCGACGAGTTCGGCGCCCCCTACGTCGTCAAGGACGACGGCCTCGCCGCGGGCAAGGGCGTGGTCGTCACGCGCGACCGCGACCAGGCGCTGGAGCACGCGCGGGCCTGCGAGCGGGTGGTCATCGAGGAGTTCCTCGACGGGCCCGAGGTGTCGCTGTTCGCGCTCTGCGACGGCAGCACGGCGGTGCCGCTCCAGCTCGCCCAGGACTTCAAGCGCGCCTACGACGGCGACGAGGGGCCCAACACCGGCGGCATGGGCGCGTACACGCCGCTCCCCTGGGCGCCGGAGGGGCTGACCGAGCAGGTCATGCGCGAGGTCGTGCACCCGACGATCGCCGAGCTGGGGCGGCGCGGGCTGCCGTACCAGGGGGTGCTCTACGTGGGGCTGGCCCTGACCCAGAAGGGGCCGAAGGTGGTCGAGTTCAACGCCCGGTTCGGCGACCCCGAGACGCAGGTGCTGCTCGACCGGCTGGAGACGCCGCTCGGCGGGCTGCTGATGGCCTGCGCCACCGGCGAGCTCGGCCTCGACCCGGTGTTCAAGGACGGCTCGGCGGTGACCGTGGTGATCGCGGCGGAGAACTACCCCGACTCCCCGGTCAAGGGCGACGTGATCACCGGCCTGACCGAGACCGAGAACGCGTACGTGATCCACGCCGGCACCGCGCGCGGCCCCGGCGGCGAGGTCGTCTCCAACGGCGGCCGGGTGCTGACCGTCGTCGGCCACGGCCCCGACCAGGCGAGCGCCCGCCGCAACGCCTACGACCTCGTCGACCGCGTCGAGCTGCGCGGCTCGCACCACAGGACGGACATCGCCCGATGAAGCATCTGCACTCCGGCAAGGTACGCGACCTCTACGAGACCGACGAGGGCCTGCTGCTGATGGTCGCCTCCGACCGCATCTCGGCCTTCGACTACGTGCTGGAGCCCGGCATCCCCGACAAGGGCGCGATCCTCACGCAGATGTCGCTGTGGTGGTTCGACCAGCTCAAGGACGTCGTGCCCAACCACATCCTGGCCAGGGGCGACGACGCGCGCAGCGTGCTGTGCAAGCCGCTGCGCATGGTCCAGGTGGAGTGCGTGGCCCGCGGCTACCTGACCGGCGGCGGCCTGTCGGAGTACCGCGCGACCGGCACGGTCTCCGGGGTGCCGCTGCCCCCCGGCCTGGAGGACGGCTCCCGGCTGCCGGAGCCGATCTTCACCCCCTCCACGAAGGCCCCCCAGGGAGAGCACGACGAGCCGATCTCCTTCGAGCAGGTGGTCGCCGAGGTCGGCGCGGAGACGGCCGACGAGCTGCGGCGCATCACGCTCGACGTCTACACGCGCGGCTCGGAGATCGCCCGCGAGCGCGGCATCATCCTGGCCGACACCAAGATCGAGCTGGGCTTCGACGCCGACGGCGTGCTGACCCTGGGCGACGAGGTGCTGACGCCCGACTCGTCGCGGTTCTGGCCGGCCGACGAATGGCAGCCGGGCAGGGCGCAACCTTCTTTCGATAAGCAATATGTACGTGATTGGCTACTCTCGCCCGAATCCGGATGGGACAAATCCTCCGGAAACCCCCCACCTCGGCTTCCCGAGCATGTTGTCGAGCGCACGAGGCAGCGATACCTAGAAGCGTATGAGCGCGTCACGGGGGCTCCCTTTAGCGGATGATTCGGCTGGGTCACCTGGTGTCAGCCACTACTGTTGGCCCGATCGAGCCTCACCGTTGATTTCAAGGAGCCGCACGAAATGGTCCGTTACCGCGTGCGCGGTGGCAACGCACTGCGTGGAACCGCGTTCATCCAGGGCGCGAAGAACGCCGTGCTTCCCATGATCGGTGCGGCTCTGCTGGCCGCCAAGGGCCGTACCGTGCTGCGGAACGTGCCGATCATCGAAGACGTCCGGCGCGCGGTCGAGCTGGCCGAGGCGATCGGCGCGTACGTGGAGCTGCACGAGTCCGAGCGCACGCTGGTCATCGACGCCTCCCGGCTGAGCAGCCCGGTGCTGCCGGCCGAGATCGCGCGCCGGTTCCGCGGCTCGGTGCTGTTCACGCCCGCGCTGCTCCACCGGCTGGGCGAGGCGATCGTGGAGGGCGTGGGCGGCTGCAACCTCGGCAGCCGCAACCTCGACTTCCACTACCTCGGCTACAAGCGGCTGGGCGCGGTCGTCGACGAGGGCGAGACCGTCATCCACGTCAAGGCCAGCGGCCTGACCGGCGCGACGCTCTACCTGGACACGCCCTCCCACACCGGCACCGAGAACCTGATCATGGCCGCCGCCCTGGCCAAGGGCACGACGGTGATCGAGAACGCGGCCCTTGAGCCGGAAGTGCTCGACGTCATCGACATGCTCACCAAGATGGGCGCGCGCATCAGCGGCGGCGGCACCGGGTTCATCACCGTCGAGGGCGTGGAGGAGCTGCACGCCGTCGAGCACACCGTGATGCCCGACCGGCTCGACGCGGGCGTGTTCGCGATGGCCGCGGCGATCACCGGTGGCGAGCTCAGCCTCGTGGGCACCGGCCTCGACCTGGGCGTCGTCCGCTACAAGCTGGAGCAGATGGGCGTCGACTTCGCCCGTCAGGGCGCGGTGCTGCACGTGCGGTGCGACCGCCCGCTGCGGCCCATCAACATCATCACCGACACCTATCCCGGCTTCGCGACCGACCTGCAGTCGCCGATGATGACGGTGGCCGCCCTGGCCGACGGCACGAGCTACATCCACGAGCGCATCTTCGACGGCCGTTTCGCCCTGGCCGGCGAGCTCAACAAGATGGGCGCCGACGTCGAGGTCGACGACAGCAGGGCCGTCGTGCGCGGGCGCACGCCGCTCAAGGGCGCACAAGTCACGGCGCACGATCTGCGCTCCGGTATCGCGCTCGTGCTCGCCGGTCTGGCGGCCGAAGGAGAGACCGTCATCGAGTCCGGATACCTCATCGATCGCGGCCACGCACATCTCGCGGCGCGAATGCGCGCGCTCGGCGCGGACATTACACGAGAGATTTCTGAGCGCTAAAAAACATGAGAAAAACCGCGTTGAGCTGCTGAGACATCTTGTCGGGCGGTCAACCAGAACGACTTTCCGGAAAAGTCGGGCGTGACATTACGGCCCCCGCGAGCGATCGTTCCAAAAGAGAGCACTGCAACGGACGGCAGGATGGGACGAACATTGGTCGAGAGGGCCGAAGAAACTCCCCGAGTGTCACGCCCGGGCGCCATGACACCGGACCTCACCATCGGCGTGGTCGGACCCCACGACCTGGTCGAGCGAGTCATGCTGATGGGTCACGCCGCGGCACCGCTGCCGTGTCGCCTGGTCGCGGCCGCGTACCGCGATGAGCAGGAGGCGCCCGACAAGGTGACGCGGCTCGGTCCCGGTGTCGACGCGTGCCTGTTCGCCAGCCCGGTCCCTTATGACCTGGCCCGGCGATCAGGCGTGCTGACGATGCCCGCGACCTACGTGCAACTCGGCGGAGCGGCATTGGTGGCGGCGCTGGCGAAGGCCGCACTTGACACTCGGATGGACCCGCAACGGGTCAGCGTGGACGTGGTCAGCAGGGCGGATGTCGAGGAGGCGTACACCGACCTCGGCATACCGGCCACGGACGTGCACAGCCGCGACGAGCCCGGAGCCACGGGCACGATCGCGGCCTACCACGAACGGCTGGCCCGCCAGGGCGCCACCTCGGGGGCACTGACGTGCCTGCCCGCGGTGGCCGAACGCCTGCACGCAGCCGGCGTGCCGGTCATCAGGATCAGGCCGACCTCGGCCGCGGTCCGGACGGCGCTGCACACCGCGGCGCTGCTCGGGGCGCATCACCGGCTGGAGGAGTCGCAGCTCACCGTGGTGCTGGTGGAGGTGCCGACGCTGCGCGAGCCCGTGCGGCGCGCGGCGCCGCGCTACTGGCGCGACGAGCTGCGGCTGTCGCTCCACCGGTTACTGGTCCAGGAGGCGAACCGGATCAACGCGACCGTCTGGCCGATCGACGATCACAGTTACCTGGTCACCGCGACCAGGGGCTCGATCGCCGCGGCCACCGACGGGTTCAGGGTGCTGCCCTTCGCGGCCAGGATCCGGGACGAGCTCGGGCTGGCGGTCGAGGTGGGCGTCGGAATGGGGCGGACGACACACGACGCGGAGTCGCACGCGCGGGCCGCGCTGGCCCGTACCCAGGCGGGCAAGCAGGCGCAGGGGTTCGCGGTGGACCGCGAGGGCCGGGCCCTCATCCCGGCCCCCCGGATGCCACCCTCCGGGTCGACCGCGCTCAAGCCGAAGGGCGTGGAGGTGCTGGCCAGGCTGGCGGCCAAGCTCGAAGGCGGCGACACGGTGGTCGACGCCGAGGGCGCGGGCAAGATGCTCGGGGTGACGCCGCGCACGGCTCGGCGGTTGCTGCGCACGCTGGTTGACGAGGGACTCGCGTGGCCGCTTCCGCCGAACCGCACCCCGCAGCCGGGGCGTCCGCGCCAGCTCTACCGGCTCATCGTGGAGAAGCTCGGACCGCGGTGACCGTACGGGGCCCGTCGTCCCATTTCAGGGGCGACGGGTGCCCGGTTCTTGACCTGGGGAGTCAAAGGTACAGACAATCCGCTTGACTCTTGTGGTCTTATTGGTTGACCCGAGTAGATGCGGGTATGTTCTCCCACGCCCCCGATCGACGGGATTCGGACGGGGGCGCCAAACTTTCCCGCACAGCCCCTTCGCCGCCGCCCTTTTTACGGAAGGCGTCCGGACGGGGCTGTGAGGCCGTTTGGCGGCACTGTCGGACCGGCGGGCATGTCCGGATATAGCCGGTCACCACAACCCGCCTGGGACGCTTTCAGCAGGCGCACGCCAATCGCCCGTTCAGCAGGCGCACGCCATCCCACACCGGCGTCAGCAGGCGCACGCGATTCCCGACACCGGCGCCGTCAGGGCGTCGATCGGTCGCCGGGTCACGCCCGACGCCGTCTCGACCGGAAAGCCCTCCCTGGCCCAGTACTCGAAGCCGCCGAGCATCTCCTTGACGGCGTAACCGAGCCGGGCGAACTCCAGGGCGGCCCGCGTGGCGCCGTTGCAGCCGGGACCCCAGCAGTAGGTGACGACGGTGGCCTCCCGGGGGATCAGCGCGGCCGCCCCGGCGGCGATCTCGGCCGTCGGCAGGTGCACCGCCCCCTGGACGTGCCCCTGTTCCCAGCTCTCCCGGCTGCGCGAGTCCACGACCACGACGCCCGGCGCGCCGGCGGCCAGGTCGGCGGCCACGTCAGAGACGTCGGTCTCGAAGGCCAGGCGGGCGGCGAAGTGGGCGAGGGCGGCGGCGTTGGGGGCGGCCGGGGTGGAGGTGACGGCTGACATCTTCGACATTTCCCTTCATTGCTGGTCAGTGGCGATCGTCCCAGCAGGCCCGCCCGCTCAACAGTGGCACGAAAGCCGCCTGTCGCTAATATCGCGCCAAATCCCTAAGTCCGATACCCGCAGGTGATTTGTCGTGGTCGCCCGATAAAGTCATGACCCATGAGTGCGAACACCACTGACAGCCGGGCTCCCGTCCTCGTCTGGAGCGCCCTGGCGATCGTGTACGTGGTGTGGGGCTCGACCTACCTCGGCATCAGGATCGCCATCGAGACCATGCCCCCCATGCTGAGCGGCGCGCTGCGATTCGTGACGGCCGCGCTGCTGCTCGGCGGCTTCCTGCTGATCAGGAAGGGCCTGGAGCCGTTCCGGGTGTCGTGGCGGCAGTTCTGCGGGGCCGGGCTGGTCGGCCTGCTCCTGCTGACCAGCGGCAACGGCATGGTCGCCGTGGCCGAGCAGCACATCTCCAGCGGCCTGGCCGCGCTGCTCGTGGCCTCGGTGCCGCTCTGGCTCGTCGTGTTCCGGATCCTGGTCAGGGACCGGCCGGCCGTGCTGACGCTGGCCGGCGTGCTCGTCGGGTTCGCCGGCGTCGCGGCGTTGTCGCTGACCGGCGGCCAGTCGGTGGACACCACCGGGATCGTGGTGATCCTGGTGGCCTCGTTCTCGTGGTCGGTCGGCTCGTTCCTGTCGGCGCGCATCCCCATGCCCGCCAACCCCTTCGCGGCCAGCTCGATCGAGATGCTGGTCGGCGGCGCCGGCCTGGCCGTGACCGGCACGGTGCTCGGCGAACGGCTCGACCTGGCGGCGGTCTCCGGACGTTCCTGGGCGGCGCTGGCCTACCTGGTGCTGGTCGGCTCGCTGGTCGGCTTCACCGCCTACACCTGGCTGCTGGGGAACGCGCCGATCTCGCTGGTCTCCACGTACGCCTACGTCAACCCGGTCGTCGCCGTGCTCCTCGGCGTGCTGGTCGTGAACGAGCACGTGACCCCGCAGATCATCGCCGGCGGGGCGGTGATCCTGGTGGGCGTCGCCCTGGTGGTCTCCACCGAACGACGCGCCAGAGCCAGGACCGCGCCCCTCGCGGAGGAGGTCAGCGCCTAACCGCGGAACTCCTTGGCGGCGGCGAGGAAGGCGTCGTTGGCCTCGGGGTCACCGATGGACACCCGGGCCCCCTCGCCCGCGAACGGCCGTACGGCCACGCCCTCCACCGCGCAGGCGGCGGCGAAGTCGAGGGTGCGCTCGCCGAGCCGCAGCCAGACGAAGTTCGCCTCGGTCGGCGGCACCGTCCAGCCCTGCTCGATCAGCGACTCGCGGACCCGGCCGCGCTCCTTGACCACCCGCTCGACCCGCTCCAGCAGCTCGTCCTCGGCCTTCAGCGAGGCGATGGCGGCGACCTGCGCGAGGTGGTTGACGGCGAACGGGATGATCGTCTTGCGGACGGCCGCCGCCACGGGCTCGTGCCCGATCAGGTAGCCGACCCGCAGGCCCGCCAGCCCGTACGCCTTGGAGAAGGTGCGCAGCACGCAGACGTTCGGCTGGTCGCGGTAGAGCGTCAGGCCGTCGGGGACGTCCTCGTCGCGGACGTACTCGCGGTAGGCCTCGTCCAGCACCACGAGCACGTTCTCCGGCACGCGGTCCAGGAAGGACACCAGGGCGTCGCGGCGGATCGCGGTGCCGGTGGGGTTGTTGGGGTTGCACACGAAGACCATGCGGGTGCGGTCGGTGATCGCCTCCGCCATGGCGTCCAGGTCGTGGTCCTCGCCCGCCAGCGGCACCCGGACGGACGTGACCCCCGACAGGTCCGCCAGCAACGGGTACGCCTCGAACGACCGCCACGCGTAGACGACCTCGACGCCGGGCTCGCCGACCGTCTCGAACAGCTGCTGGGCCACCGTGACCGAGCCCGCGCCCAGCGCGATGTGCTCGAACGGCACGTCGTACCGCTCGGCGATGGCCTCGGTCAGCCCGACGGCGCCGGGGTCGGGATAGCGGTTGATCTGCCGGGCTCCCTCGGCGACGGCCTCGACCACGGAGGGCAGCGGGTCGTAGGGGGATTCGTTCGAGGAGAGCTTGTACGACCGGCCGTCGGCGGAGACCACGGCCTTGCCCGGCTTGTAGGGGGGCATGGTGTCCAGGATGTGGCGGAAACGAGGCATAGAACTACCTTAAAAGGCCACGCCCGATGAAGCATCCGCCAGCCCCCGCACGTCGAGAGGGCTCACGGCCGGACGCGTTCCCAGCGTGTCTCCCCGTCGTGCACGAGGTCGGTGGGGTGGAGACCGGCGTGGGCGGCGACCGCGGCGGAGGCCGCGTGGCCGGGGTGGATGTGGGCGACGACCGTGCCGAGGTCGTGGGCGTCGCACCAGGAGACCAGGGCGCGGGCGGCCTCGGCGGCCAGGCCGCGGCCCTGCCAGGGCACCCCGACCACCCAGGCGATCTCGGCCGTGCCCGCCTCGACGGTCGCCTGCACGTAGCCGGTCAGCCGGCCGTCGGCGCGCAGGCGGAGCACCCAGTTGCGCCAGCCGGGCGGGCCCGCGGCCAGGCGTTCGTAGCGGGCGCGCAGCTCCTGCTCGGTGGCGGGGGCGCCGCCGATGAACTCGTGCAGGCGCGGGTCGGCGAGCACGGCCGCCATCTCCGCGGCGTGCTCGACCCGCAGGGGCACGAGCGAGAGGCGAGGGGTCTCGATGACGTCGATGAGGTCGTCCGGGATGGTCACTCCTGGAGCATGGGCGGGTGGAGGAGTTCGGCGGGGCCGCGGCGGAAGAGCTTGGCGGGGCGGCCGCCGTCTCTGGTGGTGGTGGCGCCCGTCTCCACCAGGAAGCCCTCCGCCTTGGTGACCTTCCGGTGGAAGTTGCGGGGATCGAGGGGACGCCCCCAGACGATCTCGTACACCCGGCGCAGGTCCGCGACGGTGAACTCCGGCGGGCAGAAGGCCGCCCCCAGGGACGTGTACTCCAGCTTGGCGCGGGCGCGGTCGACGCCGTCGAGCATGATGCGGCGGTGGTCGAAGGCCATGACGGACAGCGCCTCGACCGGCTGCCAGCTCATGTGCGCCTTCTCCGAGGCCGGCAGGTCGGGGGCCAGGCCCAGGTAGGCGACGCTCAGCACGCGCTGGCGCGGGTCGCGGTCAGGGTATCCGTACGTCTGGAGCTGCTCCAGGTGCACCGGGGCGCCCGGGAGCCCGGCCCGCTCGGCCAGGATGCGGTGGGCGGCGGCCGGCAGGTCTTCGTCGAGCTGGATGAAGCCGCCGGGCAACGACCAGCGGCGCAGGAACGGCGGGTTGTCGCGCCGCCACACCAGGGCGCTCAGGGCGTGGTTGCGCACGGTGAGCACGACCAGGTCGACGCTGACCGGGATGCTCGGGACCATGGACGGCACGTTACACGGAGTCCCGTCTGCCCTATGCGGATATGCGTACGTGGAGGGGCGTCGTGGCCTCCTTGCCGGACGCCCCCTTGATCCCTATCTTGACCCATTCCCCGGGCGGCACCTGGGTCCAGTCGAACGGCACCCAGGCCGTCGCCATCCGGGCCGGGTGCTCGTCCAGCGGGTCCTTGTCCAGCCAGCCGACGGCCGCGACCACCAGTTCCTTGGTGCCGCCGGACCATTCGACGAGCACGGTGCTGCCGTCCAGGTTGTAGCCGCGCACCTCGACGCCGTCCTGGGGGTCGCGGGGCCGCCTGATGGCGTCCACGGCGATCGGGCGCTGCCAGTCGCCGGCGATCTCGTCCTGGAGCGAGGGGTCGCCGCAGGTCATGAAGTCGCTCCACATGTAGGAGACGATCTTCTGGACGTACCGGCCGGCCATCGTGACGGCCTGGTCGAGGCGCTTCTTGTCCGTCTGGCCGCGGGTGCCCTGCGGAGCGCACGGCTGCTTGCCGGACGGCTCGAACGCCTCCACGTTCGCCCACAGCTCCACCTCGTGACCGGCCTGGAGCATCTCGTCGCGGGCCTTGGCCATCTCCCGGTAGTAGTCGCGGGTCGAGCCGTGGTACGCGGTGCCGTACGTGGCCTCGCCGACCACCGGACGCAGCCGGTCGTCCACCTCGGTGTCGCGCTCGTCCGGCCAGAACAGGCCGACCTTGCCGGTCCCCCGGCTGTCCTGCGGGGCGATGATGCCGACGCCGGTCCGGGCCAGCGCCTTGAACGCCTCGGCCACCTGCGCCGGCGTCTGGCCGAAGCCCACCCGCTTGCGCGCGTCCAGGTACGGGCTGATCAGGATCGGCTTGCCCAGCTCCTGCTCCACGATCCGGTGCTGGTCGGCGTACACCTCAAGGGTGGGGTTGGTGGCCAGCGTGGCCCCCATCTGGACCTCGAACGGCTGGTAGACGCCGCCCAGGGCCTGCCGGTCGGCGAAGCGCACGCCGTAGTCCTGCAGGATGCGCCGGGTCAGCGTGGTGAGGGTGCCGATGTGCCGCTTGTTCGCCCTGGTCGGCGTCTCGGAGTCGCGCGGGGCGAGCGGCAGTGCCGGGAAGACCCGCATGCTGAACTGGTCGGCCAGGTCGAGCAGCTCGGCCAGGCTGTCCTTGGCCGAGCCGGCCACCAGGATCAGGTCGTACGACGTGGCCTTCTTGGTGAAGTCGCAGGTGGCGTCGTCGGAGCCGTCCGGAGGGGCGACCATGCGGTAGTAGATGCGGTCGCCGGCCTTGACGGCGTGTTCCATCTTGGGGCAGCGGAACAGGTCGCCGCCGAACGCCTCGTCGGTGCGGTAGACGTACGTGCGCCCGATCCGGTTGCCGGGGTTGGCCTTGCGCAGGTCCTGTTCGGCGGCGTCGTGGCAGCTCAGGCCGTCCTCTTCGCACGCCTTGTACAGCGGGTCGAGCGTCCCGTCCTTCGCCAGCACCTCGCCGGTGTCGTCGGAGACGCTACGGAACTGCAGGCCGTACCCGATCCTGATGATCGTGTCGCCGCCGGCGCGGTGGATCTCCTGGAGCTGGTGACGCCAGGTGCACGGGTTCGACTTCGGCGTGATCCAGTAGCCGGTGACGGCGTAGAAGTTCTTGGTCGTGGTGTCGAACGTGCCGCAGGGGTCGGTGAACTCCTTGACCTTCGGCGGCGGCGGCGTCGATACGGTCCTGGACGGCGTCGGCGTGCTCGACGAGGACGCGACCGGCCGCTCGGACGACGACGGGAAGAGGATGATCACCACTGCGACCACGGCCAGGACGGCTGCGCCCACGAGCAGGAAGAGCCATCGCACGTTCAGGAACCTACCGCTCTCGTGATCTGCCGGAGATAAACCGCTATCGCGTGATCCCGGCCCATGCCTCAAGCTGGGTCACGAACCGCTTGGCCGAGTTCGGCCAGTGGTGGTTCGCGCGGGCCGCGGCATACCCGCGAGCGCCCTGCGCCCGCCGCTCGCGCACGTCGTCCCGCAGCGTCAGCACCGCCTGCGCGACGGCCTTCGGGTCCTCCCAGGGCACGACGACGCCGCTGTCGTACCGCTCCACCAGCTCGACCGCGCGCGGGGACGGCGTCGTGATGACCGGGATGCCGTGCGCCATGTACTCCACGATCTTGGTGGGCATCGAGTGCCGGTAGTTGGGCTCGTCGTGCAGCAGCGACAGCCCGGCCAGCGCCCCGTCGAGCCGCTTGAGCGCCTCGTCGTTGGGCATGAAGTCACGCCACTCCAGCAGGCCGTCGGCGACGGCCTGGTTGAGCATCGGACGGCTCTGCGGATCGGCGTACCCGATCAGCTCCACCGTCACCCGGTACGGCTGCAGCAGCTTGGCCACCTCGACGGCCTCGAACACCCCGCGCGCCCGCGACAACCACCCGAGGTAGACCACCCGGTCGTCGCCCGGAGGCGTCACCGAGTCCGGTACCCAGGTCTCGTTCGGCACGATCAGATGGGCGTGCTTGAACCGGCCCGCGTAGGCGGTCTCGGCCAGCAGCAGGTGCATGTGCCGCTCGGCCGTGCCCTCCAGCATGCGGGCGAAGAAGCGCACCGGCGGGCGCAGGAACGAGGGCAGCCACGGCTTGAGCGACAACGTCGCCGGGGTGTCCTCGTGGACGTCCCAGACCACCGGCGGCCGGTTGCGCACGCCCCAGACCGCGAACAGCAGCTCCGGGTCGTGGATCAGGACCAGGTCGACCTTGTTCCGCATGCGCTTGAACAGCCGCCGGGCGGCCCAGACGGCCGCCACGCGTTTCCGCTGGGCGGCCCTGGGCAGATCGACGCCGTTGACCCATGGACGCGGTACGACCCCGTGCGCCGAGAAGGAGGCGGCATACGTGACCTCATGACCGGCATCCACGAGGGCACGGATCTGCCGATGCAGAATTCTCGCGTCCTCGGGGTTATGCACCACCGTCATGACGAGCACGTGCACTGCGCGCAGCCCTCCGTCGCTACAGCCGCTCGACGCGTTCACCCTCGGTGAGCACACCGCGGGTGTCCAGCACGAGCTTGGCCTTCGCCTCGACCATGGCCAGATCGAACGCGGCGTGCTGCTGCAGCAGCAGCGTCACGTCGGCGTTGACCACGGCCTCGGTCAGATCCTCTTCCCGTGGCACCGGAGTGCCGTCGACCGACCACTCCTTGACGTACGGATCGGCGAACGAGAGATCGGCCCCCAGCTCCAGCAGCGCACGCGCCACAGGCAGAGCCGGAGTTTCCCGTTCGTCGGCGATATCCGGTTTGTACGTGACGCCGAGCATAACCACTCGGGCGCCGTTCACGGGCTTCTTGTGTCTGTTCAGCAGTCGCTGGACGCGCGCCACCACGTAGGACGGCATGCGCTCGTTGATCTCCTGGGCCAGCTCCACGAACCTGAACGGGTACCCGAGCTTGCGCACGGTGTAGGACAGGTACGAGGGGTCCACGGGGATGCAGTGACCGCCGACGCCCGGCCCCGGCAGGAACTTCTGGAAGCCGAACGGCTTGGTGGCCGCGGCCTCGATCGACTCCCACAGGTTGATGCCGAGCTCGTCGCAGAAGATCGCCATCTCGTTGACGAGGGCGATGTTGACGTGCCGGTAGGTGTTCTCCAGCAGCTTGGCCATCTCGGCCTCGCGGGTGCCGCTGACCGGCACCACCTGCTCGATGAACTGCTTGTAGAACGCCGTCGCCCGGTCGCGGCAGACCGGCGTGTAGCCGCCCACGACCTTCGGGGTGTTCTTGAGCCCGAACTTCGGGTTGCCCGGGTCGATGCGCTCGGGCGAGAAGGCCAGGTGGAAGTCCACGCCGGCGGCCAGGCCCGACTGCTCCAGCAGCGGGCGGGCCACCTCGTCGGTGGTGCCGGGCCAGGTGGTGGATTCGAGCACGACGAGCGTGCCCTTGCTGAGGTTGCGGGCGACGGCCTTGGTCGCGCCCTCGACCGCGGACAGGTCGGGACGGTGGTCCTCGTCCAGCGGGGTGGGAACGCAGATGACGATCGTGTTGCTTCTGGCCAGCACGGACTCGTCCAGCGTCGCGCTGAATCCGTTCGCCTGCATGTGATCGAGGTCAGCGTCGGTCAGGTCATCGATGTAGGACTGCCCGGCGTTGAGCGCGTCGACCTTCCGGGGGTCGACGTCCACGCCGACGACCCGCAGCCCGGCGGCAACCGCTTCCTTCGCAAGCGGCATACCGACGTAGCCCAGGCCGATGACAGCCAAGTCGATTTCTGTCACAGCAGTGCCTTCGAGAGCCGGAAACAACACTTCATGGTCGCAAAGGTTATCTCAAGTCCACCTAGCTCACGCCTAATGCGACCGAACCCGTCACAACGTACAGGCAACGTGGAGGTCATCTTTCGGCAAGCGATCGGTATAGAGCTTGATAAGTCTCGGCAACGCGGCTCCAGGTCCGCTTCGCGGCGACTTCGGCGCGTCCGGCCTCGCCCATCTCCGCCCGTCTGGCCGGGTCCTCGCGCAGGCCGGCGATCGCCTTGGCCAGCTCGGCCGGGTCGCCGGCAGGCACCAGCAGACCGGCCCCGTCGGAGCCGACGAGCTCGGAGAGCGCGGGCAGATCGCTGAGCACCACCGGCTTGCCGAGCGCCATCGCCTCGACCGGCTTCAGAGGCGTGACGAGCCGGCAGACCCGCAGGTCCTCACGCGGGCAGGCGAAGATGTCGATGGCGTCCTGGGCCTGCAGCGCCTCGTCGGGGCCGACCCGGCCGGGCAGGACGGCGTCGCGCAGCCCCAGCTCCTCGACCAGGGCGAGCAGGTTCTCCCGCTCGGCGCCGTCGCCCACGATGAGCACCCGCACCGGCGTGCGGTCGTCACGCAGCAGCGCGGCGGCGCGCAGCAGGGTCGCGAAGCCCTCGTAGGCCACGATGCTGGACACCGAGCCGACCACGATCTCACCGGGGGCGATGCCGTAGGCGTCGCGGAACGAGGCGCCGTCGTAGTGGGCCGACAGCAGGGTGTCGTCGACGGCGTTGGGCGCCAGATGGATGCGTTCCCTGGGCACGCCGCGCTCGACGATCTCGGTGGCCATCGTCTCGGCCAGCGTGACGACCGCGTCGGCCTCGCGCATGAGGAACGCCTCGCGCTCGCGCTGGAGCACGTGCCGCTGGCTGCCGACCCGGACGGGGTCGCGGGAGGCCCACGTCTCCTCCAGGAAGCCGCGCACCTCGTAGACGAAGGGGGTGCCCGTCCGGTCGCGGACGGCGTGCGCGACCGAGCCGTTGCGGTGGTCGGTGGCGGCGTGCAGGACCTGCGGGCGCAGCTGCTCGACCAGGCGGGTGACGCCCTCGGCGCCCTTGACCATGCGACCGCGCATCTCGAACGGCACCTCGCCGTGCCCGTCGGGCAGCAGGCGGTAGTACGGGATGCCGTCGATCTCCTCCTGCGCGGGCGCGTCGGCGTGCCCCTGGAGCATGGGCCAGCCCCAGCTCGTCACGACGTGCGGGTCGAGCCCGGCCGCCTTCTGGGAGGTGACGATCCGGTGGGTGCGCACGGTGTAACCGGCCTGCGTGTACGGCAGCGCGTTGGTGACCAGGTGCAGCACGCGGCCCTCGACGCGCCCGGCGATGGCGACCTTCGGCGCCGGCGGGATCGGGTCGGGGCTGATGGCGGCCAGCTCACCGCGGTAGTAGGCGGCCCTGCGCTTGACGAAGGGGTATTTGGTGTGCGCGTCGAGCACTTCGGCGGCCTGCGAGACCCGCCCGGCGTCCCAGTGGGCCTTCGCCTCGTTCCACGGCGCCTTGATCACGCGCATGCCGATCTTGCGCACCATGCGCCGGGCACGGCGGGCGGCGGGCCAGGCCACGCTTCCGACGAGCGGGCGCAGCTTGGGCGGGAGCGCGTCGGCGGCGGCCTGCGCCACGCGGACGGGGTCGGACTTGACCTTGGTCACGACGACGCGGGAAACGATGACGGGGTGCTGGACGAAGCCTTTGAGAAGTCCCCCGACGCCGGCCCGGGCGGACTTCGCGGAAACCTTGGAGGAGTCTTGACGACTGGCGTCGGATGCCACGCTGGGACCGTACCATAGGCAGCGTTTTTTCCCTTCCGCTATGAAAGGCGAGGTCAATGAGGGAGAACCCCCTGGTCCTGCACGTTTTGGGTGCTCGTCCCAATTTCGTGAAAGCGGCCCCGGTGGTGCGTGCACTCGGTGAACTCGGCGTGCGGCAGGGCATCATCCACACCGGTCAGCACTACGACGCGCTGATGTCGGACGTCTTCTTCGCCGATCTCGGCCTGCCCGAGCCGGTGGCCAACCTGGCGGTGGGCTCCGGCACGCACGCCAGGCAGACCGCGGCCCTGCTCGTGGGCCTGGAGGACGTCTTCGTCGCCCAGGAGCCCGACCTCGTCGTGGTCTACGGCGACGTGAACTCGACGCTGGCCGCGATCCTGGTCGCCGCCAAGCTGGGCATCAGGACGGCGCACGTCGAGGCCGGGCTGCGCTCGTTCGACCGGGGCATGCCCGAGGAGGTCAACCGGGTCGTCACCGACGCGCTGGCCGACCTGCTGTTCGTCACCTCGCCCGAGGCCCTCGCCTATCTGGCCTCGGAGGGCGTGCCGCCCGCGAAGGTGCACCTGGTGGGCAACCCGATGATCGACAGCCTGTTCGCCGCGCTGCCCTCGCTGGACCCGGCGCCGGTGGTGGCGCGGCTCGGCCTGCCGGCCCGGTACGCCGTGGCGACCCTGCACCGCCCGGCCAACGTGGACACCGCCGAGGCCGCCAGGGAGCTGGTCGAGGCGGTGCTGGAGGTGTCGCGGCGGACGCCGGTCGTGGTGCCGGTGCACCCGCGCGGCAAGGCGCGGCTGGCCGAGGCCGGTCTGGTGGACGGCGACACGATCAAGGTCATCGAGCCGCTGGGTTATGTGGACTTCCTCTCACTCGTCCGGGGCGCGGCGCTGGTCGTCACCGACTCCGGCGGCGTGCAGGAGGAGACGACCATGCTGGGCGTCCCCTGCCTGACGCTGCGGCCCAACACCGAGCGGCCGATCACGATCACGCACGGCACGAACCGCCTGGTCACGCCCGCGCTGCTGCCCGCCGCGGCGGAGAAGGCGCTCGCCGACGGCGCCGCCACGCCGGCCGGCGAGCTGCCGGTGCTGTGGGACGGCAAGGCCGGTCCGCGCATCGCGACGGTGATCGCGGCGTGGCTGAAGGGCGACAACCTGGCCCCCGCTTCCCAGGCCAAACGCCCCGAATAGCGGCTGAATCCGCCGTACTATGACATACCTCCGCTGAGCGATAGGCGTATCACCATGGCCGAAAACCCTGAGCCCCCCGCGTTCCAGCGACTGGGACCCGTCAACTGGCTGCCCGAGGAGCGCAAGCTCATCGAGCGGTACGAGGCCGAGGTCAGGGAGCTGCGGCGGCGGCTGGAGATCGCCGAGGCCAAGGCCGCGTACGCCGGCTGGAAGCTGGAGGCCACGCAGGCCAAGCGCACGTTCAAGCTGGGCGAGGCCCTGGGCTCGAAGAGCCCGGGGAGGATCGTCGAGGCGGTCAGGTCGAAGGACAAGGCGCCCAAGCCGCCCATGCCGGTCACCGAGGCGGTCGAGCTCGCCAACCACCGTCCTCCGCTGGTCGAGGTGCCGACGGCGAAGTGGCCGCTCGGCCCGGTCAACCGGCCCGACCTCAAGGTGGCGGTCATCCTGGACGACTTCTCCAGGATGGCCTTCAGGTACGAGTGGGACCAGATCGAGTTCGGCCTCAAGGACTGGCCGGAGATCTTCGCCGACAAGCGCCCCGACCTGCTGTTCTGCGAGTCGGCCTGGCACGGCAACCAGGGCCGCTGGCGCTACCAGATGACCGGCACGAACGCCCCCAAGGAGCCGCTGCGCGACCTGGTCGCCTGGTGCCGCGCCGAGGGCATCCCCACGGTCTTCTGGAACAAGGAGGACCCGCCGAACTTCGACTTCTTCATCGACACGGCCAAGCTGTTCGACCACGTGTTCACCTGCGACGGCGACATGGTGCCGAAGTACCGCGAGGTGCTCGGCCACGACCGGGTCGACGTGCTGCAGTTCGCCGCCCAGCCGCGCGTGCACAACCCGATCCAGCAGAAGCAGGGCCGTCTGCACGACGTGGTGTTCGCCGGCATGTACTTCCGCGACAAGCACCCCGAGCGGCGCGAGCAGATGGAGGTCGTCCTCGACCCGGTGCGCGAGCTGGGCCTGCACATCTTCGCCCGCAACGGCGAGGTGGACGAGAAGTACGCCTGGCCGGAGAAGTACCGCCCGCACATCGTGGGCGAGCTGCCCTACGACCAGATGCTGGCCGCGTACCGGATGTACAAGGTCTTCCTCAACGTCAACTCGGTGCTCGACTCGCCGACCATGTGCGCCCGCCGCGTCTTCGAGCTGTCGGCGTGCGCGACCCCGGTGGTGTCGGGGTGGTCGCGGGCGATCGAGGAGACGTTCGGCGAGCTGGTGCCGATCGCGCGTGAGCCGGTCGAGTCGTACAACCAGGTGCTGCACCTGATCAACAGCCCCGAGCTGCGGGCCAGGATGGGCCACCTGGCGATGCGGGAGGTCTTCGACAAGCACCTGTTCTCGCACCGGGTGGACCAGATCCTGCAGAACCTCGGCCAGGCGACCACGCCCCGGTCGCGCTCGATCTCGGTCGTGCTGCCGACCAACCGGGCCTCGCAGATCGAGCACGCGATCTCGTCGGTGGCCCGGCAGCTCCACCGGCCGCTGCAGCTCGTCATGGTCCTGCACGGGCTGGACATCGACCCGGTGGTGGTCGCCGACAAGGCCCGGATGGCCGGCATCACGGACGTCGTCGTCCTGCCCGCCGCCCCGGAACTGACGCTCGGCGCCTGCATGAACCTGGGCATCGCCGCCGCCGAGGGCGACCTGATCGCCAAGATGGACGACGACAACCTCTACGGCGAGCACTACCTGTCGGACCTGGTGCGCGCGTTCGACTACTCCGACGCAGAGCTGGTCGGCAAGGGGGCGCACTACGCGTACTTCGAGGGCAGCAACACCACCATGCTCCGGCTGCCCGGCCTGGAGCACCGGTACTCCTTCCTCGTCCAGGGCGGGACGTTCCTCGGCAAGGCGGACATGTTCCGCTCGTACGGCTTCGCGGACATCACGCGGGGGGAGGACACCCAGCTGGTACGCCGGCTGAAGGAGGACTCCGTCAAGATCTACTCGGCCGACCGGTTCAACTTCGTCTACTGGCGCAGCGCCGACGCCTCGATGCACACCTGGCAGGCCGACCACATCAAGCTGACCCGCAACGCGCAGTTCTCCTTCGTCGGCCGCCCGGACGACCACGTGCTCATCTGAGCCTCAGCGGGTGACGCGGGCCAGGTTCTGGTCGGCCAGGCGGGCGAGCTCGTACAGGCCGGCCGCCTTCACCTTCTCGCCGACGACGAGCATGCTCATGATCAGGTGGGCCCGCCTGATCACGACCGACCCGATCTGGGCGCGCTTGTCGCCGCCGGAGGCCGTCGTCAGGTAGGCCCGCGACTCGTCGCCCCTGGCCGGCATGGCCAGCTTGGCGGTGCGGTAGGTCACGTCCGCGCCCTCGACGGTGGCCTTGTACAGGGCGCACTGCGGCGGCAGCGGCGCCGGCATGGACGCCGACGGCATCGACACGACGGCCTGCGTGATCGAGCCGCGCGCGGCGGAGAAGGCGATGACGGCGGCGGGCGCCCGGGCGACCTCCGGCTTGGCCGCGTCGAGCTGGGCGGCCCCGGCGCACTCCGGACGCTCCAGCTTGGCCTGCTGGATGGCGGCCAGCCCCTCCTGGGTGGACTTGAGCGAGCCGAACGCCCCCATCTCCGGCCCGTACGCGATGCGCATGCCCTTGGGCACGGGCAACAGGGCGGCACGCAGCCGAGCCGCCTCCACCGCCGAGGAGGACGCGGCGGGCTGCGCCGACCCGGCGGCCTGATCATCGGCCTCGCCGGCGGAACATCCGGCGACGACCATCATGCTCAGACATACCCCCGAAATAGCCTTAAGCACGAATTCTCCCCTTGCTCTAGCGGCTTTTTCGAAAACGCTAGAGGAAGGGCCGAGTAAGGAGCCGAGTAACGTCGCTATTCACGGAATTCGGCAGGTTCGCGAGGAATTTCAGGTTCGCGAGAGGTTTTGGGTTCGCGCGGGACCTCGGGTTCGGCGCCGTTCCGGCTTCCGCCGTTGAGCAGCGCCCTGGCCAGGCCGATCCCGGTGCCGCCGAGCGTGAGGGCCTTGGCCAGCAGCTCCTCCACGCCCTGGGCGCCGTTCAGCACCACCATGTGGTCCACGTTCCCGAACGCCTTCGCGCCCGCCTCGACGACCTCCGGCCAGCGCTCGGCGAGCTGCTGGGCGATGACCGCCTCCTGGTTCTCCTTCAGCGCCTCGGCCCGCGCCCTGATCGCCTCGGCCTCGGCCAGGCCCAGCGCCCTGGCCGCCTGCGCCTCGGCCAGCCCGCGCGCCTGGGCGGCCTGGGCCTCCGCCTCGCCCGCGATCTTGGTCGCCGCGCCGGCCGCCTCGCCGCGCAGCCGTACGGACTCGGCCTCGGCGGCGGCGGCCAGCTTGACCTGGCCGGCCTGGGCCCCGGCGCGCAGCTCGGTCTCCTGGGCCTCGGCCTGGGCCTGGGCGATCCGGGCGTCCCGGTCGGCCTGCGCGAGCGTGACGGTCTCGTACGCCTTGGCGTCGGCGGGCTTGCGCACCTGCGACTGGAGCCGCTGCTCGGCGAGCTGGGCCTCCAGCTCGGCCGCCCTGGTCTCCTGGACGACGACCTCCTGCCGGGCGGTGGCCTCCGACAGCGGCCCCGCCTGCCGGGTCGTGGCCTGCGCCCGGTCGATCTCGGCCTGGTAGGCGGCCCGCTTGAGCTGCGCGTCGCGCTGGGCGGCGGCCTTGTTGGCGGCGGCGATCTGCTCGGCCTCGGTGGCCTCCTGGTCGCGCTGGGCCTGGGCGATGCGGGCGACGGCGGCGACCCTGGCGGCGTGCGGCTTGCCGAGGTTGGCGATGTAGCCGGTCTCGTCGTCGATCTCCTGGATCTGCAACGAGTCGACGATCAGCCCGAGCTTGCTCATCTCGTCGGCCGCCGAGGCCCTGGTCTCGCTGGTCAGGCGCTCGCGGTTGAGTATCAGGTCCTCGATGGTGAGGTTGCCGATGATCGAGCGCAGGTGCCCGGTGAACAGCTCGTGGATCGCGCTGGTCATGAAGTCCTGCTGGTCGAGGAAGCGACGGGCGGCGTTGGCGATCGAGGACAGGTCGTCGCCGACCTTGTAGATGACCACGCCGCGGATGTGCACGGGGATGCCCTGCTGGGTGACGCAGGAGACCTGGAGATTGGCCGCCCTGGTGTCCAGGCGCAGCCGCCGGGCGGCCTGGAAGCCGGGCAGCACGGCCGTGCCCTTGCCCGTGATGATCTTGAAGCCCAGGCTGTCGACGCCCTCGCCCCGGCGGCGCGCCCCCAGCCCGGAGATGATCAGCGCCTCGTTGGGCTCGGCGACCCGCCAGACGGCTTTGAACAGCAGAATCACGATGACGACCGCGACGACCGCGGCTCCGGCGACGATGAAGACCTCGGGGGACATCGGGCCCTCCCTAGACGAGTGCTCTGGCCACGTAAACCGTCCGCGGGGGGAAGTAGTCCACCACGACCACGATGGTTCCGAGGCCGAACTCCTCGTCGGGCACGCTGGGGTGGGCGTAGAAGGCCTCCACCCCGCCCCTGACCGGGATCATGACCTCGCCGACGAGCCCTGGGCCGATCTTTCCGGTGACTCTGCCCTGCTTGCCGACCACCCTGCTCCCCCCGCTCGCTTGCATTCCGGACGCTACTCCAAACGGGCATTCGCGGTAATAGGCCACGCAAAATGTTTCTCGAACCGCTGCGCGCCCCGGTGGGGCTTTTGGCCGAAGTGCTGATGATCGCCCTCATGAGCAGGAATCCGCGCGACCTCGGGATGGATGTGCCCATTTCCCGCCGTGACTTGTTCGACGGGATTGCGGTGAGCGCTCTGGGCTGCTCGGCGGCGAAGGCCGTTGTCAATGCCGCGGAACCGGCCGCAGGGCTGCGCGGGGACACCGCGCAGGCGGTCGCGGTGCCGCACGCGCTGCGCGACGGCCGCTTCTGGCGGCACGCGGGCCCGCCCGAGCCCACCGGCGAGAGCTACGACCTCGTGGTCGTGGGCGGCGGTCGCAGCGGTCTCAGCGCGGCGGCGGAGTGGCTGCGCCGGGAGCCGAGGGCCCGCGTGCTCGTGCTGGACAACCGCGACCCCGGCGAGCACGGCGGCCCGGCGGGGTTCGGCGCGGGGCCGGCTGCGCACGTGATGTGCGACAGGGAGAGCTTCGGCGCCGACACGCTGGTCCCGGCCGGCCGGCTGGAGGAGCTGCCGCTCGCCGCGCGGGCCGTCGACGACCTGCGCATGCTGCGCGACGACCCGCCCGACTGGTTCCCCGGGCTGTCGCAGGAGGACAAGCAGGAGCGCCTGGCCGGGCTGACCTACTCCCGGTTCCTGCTGGAGGTCTGCGGCGCGCATCCCGACGCGGAACGGTTCTGCCGGACGCTGCCGTGCGCCGAACGGGCCTACGACGGCCGGGCGCTCGGCGCGGTGGACGCCTGGGCCGCCGGCTACCCGGGGTTCGGCGGCCTGGGGCTGGACAAGCCCTCGCGGTACGCCTCGGCGGCCGGGCCCGCGACCGGGAGCCCGCCCGGTGCCGCGCGGGCGGTGCTGCGGCCGTCCAGCCCGGTGGTCTCGGTCCGGCACGGGGACGCGTCCGTGGTGGTCGCGTACTTCGACGGGCATCGGGTCAGGACCGTCGGCGCGGAGTCGGTGATCATGGCCTGCTGGAGCGCGGACGTGCCGCACCTGGTGCCCGACCTGCCCGAGCAGCAGCGGCGGGCGTTGGGCCAGGCGGCCCGGCTGCCGGTCCTGGAGGCGAGCGTGCGGCTGCGCGGGGGGCGGGCGCGGATCGGGCGCACCCGCTGGACGGGCGCGTTCTGGTGCCTGAGCGAGCCCGCGCCGGAGGGGCTGCGCCTGCTGGCCACGCCGTGCCGGTCGGAGCTCGGGCCCGTGGCGGGGGCGGCGGCGGGCCGGCGGGAGCTGATGGCGACGCCGTACGACCGGCTGGCGGACGGCGTGCGCGACCAGGTGGCCCGGCTGCTGGGCCCCCGGGCCGGCGTCGAGGCGGTCACCGTCCACCGCTGGGGGCACGGGCTGCCGGTGGCGTACTGCAGGCCCTGGCACCCCTTCTACCCCGACGGCCCCTTCCCCGCCGACGTCGCCCGCAGGCGGTTCGGCCGCATCGCCATCGCCGGGTCGGACACCGAACCGGCGGCCGGCGGCGACGCGGCCGTGGTGGCCGCGCACCGGGCCGTGCGCGAGCTCACCGCATGAGGCCCTGGCTGCGGGTCTTCCTCGGCGGGCTGGTCCTGTGGCTGGCCACGGTCGCCGTCACGGCCTGGACGGCCAACTCCAACCTGGTGCCGACCGTCGTGCTGTTCGGCAGCTTCCTGATCCCGGTGACGTTCGTGGTGTGGGCGCACGGGCGCGACCGCTCGCCGGTGGTCACGGTGGAGCTGCAGTTCCGGGCGTTCGTGGTCGGCGGCGTGCTCGGGGTGCTCGGCGCGTCGCTGCTGGAGAGCTGGCTGATCCGGCCCTCGTTCCTCATGTACGCACTGGTCGGCCTGATCGAGGAGGGCGTGAAGCTGGCCGCGCTGATGTACGTCACCCGGCACGCGGTCCGGCGCTCGTCCAGGGACGGCGTGGTGCTCGGCACGACGGTCGGCTTCGGCTTCGCCGCCTTCGAGAGCTCCGGCTACGCCTTCAACGCCCTGTTCACCGCCGACGGCCTGTCGCTGGCGCAGCTCGTCGAGACCGAGATCCTGCGGGGCATCCTGGCGCCGGTGGGCCACGGCCTGTGGACCGCGATACTCGGCGGCGTGCTGTTCGCCGCCCACGGACGCCTCACCGGGCACGTCGTGTGGTGCTACCTCGGCGTCTCGCTGCTGCACGCGCTGTGGGACTCGATGAGCGCCATCGCCATCGCGATCACGCTGGTGCTGACCGGGCGGCCGTGGCAGTTCGAGCTGCTGCGGATCGGACGGGTGCCGAACGTGACCGAAGGGCAGGTGCACGTGTACACGCTGGTGAACTGGGCCGGACTCATCGTGATCTCGCTGGTCGCGCTGGGGTGGCTCTGGCGGGTGCTGCGCGCGGCCCGCCGGGAGACCGAGATCATGCCCCAATAATCACGGTAATCATCCTGTTCCTCCCACTGCGCCGGAACCATAAACGATGCTAGTCTCCTGTGCGATCTTCCGGAGGTGTATTTACACAAGGTGTGGAAATGCCCCCGACTCGAGGTTGGGACATGGGCTCGCGAAACCGGTCAATTCGGTTCAAGATCTTTTTATTGCTGCTGCTACCCCTCCTGTCTCTCAGCGCGCTGTGGGGTTTCGTCCTCAACCTGACCATGGGCGACGCACAGTCACTCCTCCGGGCCGACACGCTCTACGAAACACTCGGCGTCACCTCCACCGACCTGGGCGTTCAGCTCCAGTCCGAACGGGTGCGCTCCGCCGAGGCGCTCACTACCCGTGAACTCACCGAGGTCCTGGGCGCGCAGCGGGCCCGTACGGACAAGGCGGCCGCCGACTTCGCGCACGCCGTCACCGAGGCGGGCGACGCGGTCGGCGACGACCTGCGGACGCCGCTCGACGCCCTGACCGCCCACCTCGACCGGCTCGGCTCCATCCGCGCCGACATCGACGGCGGCATCAGCTCCCGCCTGGCCGGCGTGGACGCCTACAACCAGGTGCTCGACGCCGTCTTCGCCCTCTACGACCACCTGATCTCCGTCTCCGACCTGACCGTCTTCCAGCAGGCCACCTCCCTGCACGCCATGGGCAGCGCCCGGGAGTACATCGCCAGGGAGCACGCCCTCATCGTCGGCGCGCTGGTGGACAAGCGGCTGACCGAGCCCGAGCGGGCCGCCTTCACCGAGTACGCGGCCTCCAGGAAGTTCCTGCACGCCCGCGGGCTGGCCGGGCTCGACGTGCCGCTGCGCAGGCCGTTCGAGCAGGTGTTCGCGTCCCAGCCGTTCCTGACCTTCTCCGCGCTGGAATCCAGGGTCGTCAAGACCGGCTCGCCGCCCGCCGACGCCGAGGCGTGGAAGAGCGCGGTGGACCGGCTCACCACCGAACTGGACCGCGACAGCGCCGCCGCGGCCAAGGCGCTGGCCGGCCGGACCTCGCGGGCCGCGACCGGCACGGTCGTCGAGATCTCCGTCGCGGGCGGCCTCGGGTTGATAGCCGTGCTCGCGTCGATCATCATCTCTGTACGCTTCGGTCGCCGCCTGGCGGGCGAGCTGTACGGGCTGCGCACCGCCGCGATCGAGCTGGCGGAGGTGCGCCTGCCCGACGTCGTGGACAGGCTGCGCAAGGGCGAGGACGTTGACGTGCGGAAGGAGGCCAGGGCCATCAGGGTGAGCGGATCGGCGGAGATCACCGACGTGGGCCGGGCCTTCGCGTCCGTGCAGCGCACGGCGGTGACGGCGGCCGTCGGGCAGGCCGCGCTGCGCCGCGGGGTCGGGCAGGTCTTCCTCAACCTCGCCAGGCGCAAGCAGGGTCTGCTGCACCGGCAGCTCGGGCTGCTCGACGGCATGCAGCGCCGCACGCACGACCCCGACCGGCTGGAGGAGCTCTTCCGCCTCGACCACCTGACCACCCGCATGCGGCGGCACGCCGAGAGCCTGATGATCCTGTCGGGCGCGCCCCCGGCGCGGGCCTGGCGCAGGCCGGTGCCGGTGATCGACATCGTCCGGGCCGCGGTCGCCGAGGTCGAGGACTACACGAGGGTCAACGTCGAGGCCATGCCGGTCAGCGCGTTCGACGGCGGCTCCGCGGCCGACCTCACGCACCTCGTGGCCGAGCTGATCGAGAACGCCACCATCTATTCACCGCCGGACACCGTGGTCCAGATCCGCGGCGACGTGGTCAGCAACGGCTACGCCATCGAGATCGAGGACAAGGGGCTCGGCCTGTCGGCCGTCGAGTACGCCGCGATCAACAAGCTGCTGTCCACCCCGCCCGAGTTCGACCTGGCCGACAGCGACCGGCTGGGCCTGTTCGTGGTGGCCAGGCTGGCCGAACGCCACGGTCTCAAGGTCCAGCTCCGCCGCTCGCCCTACGGCGGCACCGCGGCCATCGTGCTCGTGCCGCGCTCGCTGGTCGCCGACCAGGCCGCGCTGACCTCCGGCGACGACGACGGCCGGCCGGCGGAGCTGCCGAGCCGGACGAAGAAGGCCCTCGCGGTGGTCACCTCGGGCACCCACGCCGGACTGCCCAGGCGCGTGCGCCAGGCGAACCTGGCGCCGCAGCTGAAGGAAGAACCGCCGGAGCCGGAGCCGCAGGCCGAACGCTCTCCCGACGAGGTACGCGATCTGTTCTCCGCGTTCCAGCGGGGAACCCAACGTGCCCGAGAAGAAGCCTCCGAGGAGGAGCCCATGAGCAAGGGGGACGCATGACTGCGCAAACCACCAACACCGGTGAGCTGAACTGGCTGCTCGACGACCTGGCAGGCAGGGTCGCCGCCGTCCGCCAGGCGGTCATCCTTTCCACCGACGGCCTGGCCGTCGGGTACTCCAAGGGATTGACCCGCGAGGACGCCGAGCACCTGTCGGCCGTGGCCGCGGGCTTCCAGAGCCTGGCCCGCGGCACCGGGCGCCATTTCGGCGGCGGCGACGTGCGCCAGACCATCGTGGAGATGGAGAGCGCGTTCCTGTTCGTCACCGCGGCCGGCCAGGGCACCTGCCTGGCCGTGATCGCCGAGGCGAACGTCGACGTCGGGCACATCGCGTACGAGATGGCGATGCTGGTCAAGCGGGTGGGCCAGCACATCACCACCAACCCGCGCGCGGGAACGGCATGACCGACGCCCCCCGCTGGTACGACGAGGAGGCCGGGCCCGTCGTCCGGCCCTTCGCCCTCATCCGAGGCCGGACGCGCTCGTCGGGAGACGCCTTCGACCTCGTCGCGTCCGTGCGCGCGCTCGCCGACCAGGCGGACGACCTCGGGCCGGAACAGCAGCTCATCCTGCGGGCGGCGCGGAGCCCGATCTCGGTGGCCGACCTGGCCGTCGAGCTCGACCTGCCCGTAGGCGTCGTCCGGGTGCTGCTCGGCGACATGCGTGACCACGGCCTCATCTCGGTGACGTCGCCCTCGGCAACGGGGTCGCGTTCGAATGAGCGCATTCTCAAGGAAGTGATCAATGGACTCCGTGCTCTCTGAGGACCCCGTCGCGCTGAAGATCCTCATCGCGGGCGGGTTCGGCGTCGGCAAGACCACCCTGGTCGGGTCGATCAGCGAGATCAAGCCGCTGCGCACGGAAGAGGTGCTCTCCGACCGCGGGATCGGGGTCGACGACCTCGACGGCGTGGAGGCCAAGACCACCACCACCGTGGCGATGGACTTCGGCCGCATCACGATCCGCGACGGACTGGTCGTCTACCTGTTCGGCACCCCCGGCCAGGAACGGTTCTGGTTCATGTGGGACGAGCTGTCCTACGGCGCGCTGGGCGCGGTCGTCATCGCCGACACCCGGCGGCTGACCGACTGCTTCCCGTCGGTGGACTACTTCGAGCAGCGCGGCACGCCGTTCGTGGTGGCCGTCAACTGCTTCGACGGCGCGTCCCAGCACAGCGTGGACGACGTGCGCATCGCGCTCGACCTCGACGACGACGTCCCCGTGATGCTGTGCGACGTGCGGCGCAGGGCCTCGGCCAAGGAAGTGATGATCACCCTGGTCGAGCACTCCCTGCGGACGCTCACCGCCGCCAACTAGGACGCGCGGCCCGTCGCGAACCCGGGCGGGCGCGGCCCGCCGCCGGGCTAGAGCGCGCGCAGCCCGTTGATCACCTCGCGGAGCAGGCTCTCCGTCGGGGTGGCGGTCTTGTCGCGCGGCGGGCGCACGTCGATCAGGTCGTACTCCAGCAGGTCGCCGAGCAGCACCCGGATCACGCCCACGGGCAGCCCGAGCTCCGAGGCGACCTCGGCGACGGGCCTGGAGTGACCGGACAGGCAGCTCATCAGCCGCCGGTGCTGGCCGCTCAGCTCGGCCTTGGCCGGCGCGGGCCGTCCCGTCGAGACGACGGTCGCCAGCAGATCGAGGGCCGGGGACGAGGGCCTGGTGCGCCCCCGCGCCACGGCGTACGGCCGGACGACGGGCCCGGCCTCCTCGTCAACCCACTCGTGCTCGCCGCTCACGCTCGGGAACCCCCATCCTGGTCGCTTTCCTGCCGCCCCCGCTGCCATCCGGACTGGAGTGAGGAGAGCAGCGCCCTGGTCTCCTCAGGAGAACGCTCGTCGGCCACGGGCGCCACGGGCGCCGGCGGCGTCGGCGCGGCCAGGGGCGCCTGCCTGAGCCGCTGCCGCTGCGGCAGGCCCGTCTGCCGGTCGCGGCGGGGCAGGTCCTGCCCCTCGCCCGGCGCCGGCCCCGCGCGCTTGCTCGTGCGCACCCGGCGCGGCAGCTCGCCCGGCCCGGTCGCCTCCCCCGCGTCGACCGGCCGCTCGGACCGGAGGACGGAGACGGACACGGGCTCGAACTCCATCGGCCGCACCGGCGTCGCCATAGGCTCGACCAGCGATCCCGGCACGAGCACGATGGCGGTCGTGCCGCCGTACGGGGACAGCTTCAGCGTCACCTTGATGCCGTGCCGGGCGGCCAGCATGCCGACCACCGCGAACCCCAGCCGCTCGGTCTGCGCGGGGTCGAACTCGGGCGGGCTGGCCAGCCGGTCGTTGATGGACTTGCGGGTCTCCTCGTCCATGCCGAGGCCGCGGTCCTCGATCTCGACCGCGAAGCCCCTGCCGACCATCTCGCCGCGCACCGAGACCTCGTTGGCGGGCGAGGAGAACGACGTCGCGTTCTCGATCAGCTCGGCGAACAGGTGCATGAGGTCGGCCACGGCCGAGCCGGACACGCCGCACTCGGGCATCGGGTAGACCCGGACCCGGGTGTACTCCTCGACCTGGGCGGCGGCGCCGCTCAGCACGTCCTCGACCGGGATGACGCCGCGCCACCTGCGGCCCGCCGTGCCGCCCGAGAGCAGCACCAGGCCCTCGGCGTGGCGGCGCATGCGGGTGGTCAGGTGGTCGAGCCGGAACAGGCGCTCCAGGGCCTCGGGCTCCTCGGTCTGGTGCTGCATCTCGTCCAGCATCCTGAGCTGGCGCTGGAGCAGCGACTGGCTGCGCCTGGCCAGGTTCCGCAGCGCCTCGGCCACGCCCTCGCGCAGCCTGGCCTGCTCGACGGCGGCGTCCACGGCGGTGCTCTGCACGCTGTCGAAGGCCGCGGCGAGGTCGGCGACCTCGCTGGTGGCGTTGTCGCCGACCTTGATGGGCGGCGCCTCGGCGTCGATGTCCACCCGCTCGCCGGTACGCAGCTTCGTCACCACGTCGGGCAGCCTGACCTCGGCCAGGTCCAGCGCCGTACGGCGGAGGGTGGCCAGCTCCCTGGTGATCCTGCGGCCCACCCGGACGGAGATGAAGATCGAGAAGGCCACCGCGATGAGCCCCAGAGCGCCCGCGATCGCGGCCCTGACCACGATGACCACGCCGGCCGGCTGCATCCGGCCCAGCAGCTTGTCCCCGGTGCCCCAGACGGCCTCGCTGTACTCCTTGAGCACCTGGTCGCCGATGCCGCGCCAGAGGTCCATGTCGGCCGGCTGGCCGGCGACGAAGCTCCGCAGGAGGCTCTCCATGGTGATGTACCTGGAGGAGTAGAACAGCTTCTCGAACGGCGCCCGCAGCTCGGTGTCGAGGTTGGCCAGCGCCTTGGGGAACAGGAACGTGCGGGTGCCGTCGATGCCGGCCAGCAGGTGCACGTCGTGCATCGAGGGACGGCCGTTGGAGGCGACGACCAGGGCGTTCTCGCGGCTGAGCAGCTCGCGCACCTCGTCGGCCGCGATCAGGCCGTGGGCCTGGAGGGACAGTTCGAGGTCGGTGCTGACGGTCAGCCTGGAGTACAGCAGGTGGACCTCGTCGGAGACCTTGGCGTACTCGGTGACCAGGTTGCCGGGGGTGATCCTGCGCTCGTCGACCTTGCGCCTGACCTCCGGCAGCCGGTCGACGGTGTCCAGGACGACCTGGAACTGCTTTTTCATGTCGTCGGTCATCGCCGACTGGGCGTCCTCCGACAGGCCCTGCTCGCGCAGGGTCTTCCTGCTGGCGTCCACCTTGGCGCGGGCCTTGGACAGGGCCGCCTGCTCGGTCGCCGTGCCCGCGAGGCGTTCGGCGGAGGCCAGGCGTTCGGTCTGGAGGCTGGAGACCAGGTCGTCGGCGTTGTTGATCACACTCGACCAGATCGCATCGATCCTGAAGAGGTTCAGCGCCTCACCCGTGGTCGTGCTCGCGGCGAAGCCCCAGAGCGCGATCAGGGAGATCAAGGGGATGACGAGCAGCGTCGAGATCTTGAATCGGATGGATCTGCCCGATGCCATGACACCTGCTCCCGCATAGAAGATCGCGGGAGAGAATAGCATCGAAACGGACGAGATTAAGATCGACTAGCGATAAATCTGTGATATGTCGGGAAATTTGCGTCTACTGGGTGCTTCGGGGCGCGGGCCGGCGACCACGTCAGCCACAGCGCCCACGCCGCCAGCAGGCCGAGCAACGACACTTCGGCGCCCAGCAGCAGCCGCTCGACCAGGCCGATCATGACCCGCTCCCCCGGCAGGGCCACGTACGTGATCGCCAGCAGCCCGAACCCGCCCGCCAGCGCCACCCACTCCACGGCCCGCGCGACGGGCTTCCAGTGGACGTCCGCGGTCAGCCTGGGCACCAGCAGCGCCCCGGCGGCCGGCAGGCTCACGAACGCCGCGATCGACACGTACCGGTGAACCTGGGCCGCGACGTCGAGATCGAGACCGAGGGGGACGGTCGGGATGACCGCCACCACGACCAGCGCCGCCGACCACACCATGAGCAACTTCTCCGGCAGCCCCCGGACCGGCGCCCCCATCCTCCGCAGCGCGGTCAGCAGCGCGAGCGACCCGATCCCGAGCACCGCCATCGCGACCTCCGTGACGCCCCCGCGGTCGGTCACGGCGTACTCGCTGATGGTCACGTTCATGGGGTCGAGGTACGGGTCGGGCCCGAAGTGGCCGACCAGGATCGCGACCACCGAGAACACGATCGATGCACAGGCGATCAGGGGGTAGAGCCTCGTCGGGGTCATGAGGGCCCTCAGACTCACGCTCCAGGGCGCTCTCGCGACTCTCACTCTGCTGTTCGGCACTGCGGTCATGTGCCCAACTCTCGCGCCCACAGGCGTGCCGGCACATCCGGTGGCACCCCCGAGCCGTCCCTGAGTCCACCCCTGAGTCCCCCTCCCCGGCCCCCTGGGGTGGACGGCACTCCTCGGTGCCCGTCTCATCGCCGGATCCCCTCTCGCAGGCACGACACCCGTGGTTCCGCACACCACGCTGATCGCAGCATCGCTTCGTACGGCCGCGATCAGTACGTCCGACACGCATCCGGACTTCTAAGGAATTGTCAACTGCGAGGCTTTTTCACCCGATACCAGAGCCCTCAGTCGAGCACGTGGGACGTGGCCCTGGCGTAGCGGGCGCGGATCTCCGGGACGGCCGGGGCGTCGTAGGTCTCGGTGTCCTCGGTCCGCCAGTCGGGGGGCGTGAGGAGGGCGGCGGCCTGGCGGGCGGCGCCGTCGGCGACGTACTCGCCGGGCGACGGCACCGCGATCGGCACGCCGAAGACGGTCGGCGCGACGCGGCGGACGGCCTCCGAGCGGGCCGCGCCGCCGATCAGCAGCACCCGCTCAGCACGGGTGCCGAGCGCGTCGAGGGCGTCGGCGAGGCCGCACAACATGCCCTCGACGGCCGCGCGGGCCAGGTGGGCCGGGGTCGAGGTGGCCAGCGTGAGCCCGAGGACCGAGCCGGTCGCGGTGGGCCGGTTGGGGGTGCGCTCGCCCTCCAGGTACGGCACCAGCGTCAGGCCGCCGGCCCCCGCCGGGGCCCGGAGCGCGAGGTCGCTCAGCTCGTCGAGGCCGACCCCGGCCAGCCCGGCGGCGGCGTCGAGGACCCGGGCGGCGTTCAGCGTGCACACCAGCGGCAGGAAACGCCCGGTGGCGTCGGCGAACCCGGCGACCGCGCCGGTGGGGTCGGCGCTGGGCGTCTCCGCGACCGCGAACACCGTCCCGGACGTGCCGAGCGAGACCACCACGTCACCCGGCCCGGCCCCGACGCCGAGAGCGGCCGCCATGTTGTCGCCCGTGCCGGGCGCGAGCAGCGGCCCGGCCGACGCCGGGTCGCCCGCGCGGTCGGCGGGCCCCAGCACCCGGGGCAGCAGCGGGACGGCGCCGAAGGCGGCCTTGAGCAGGTCGGTGCGGTAGGCGCCGGTCGCCGGGGACCAGTAGCCGGTGCCCGAGGCGTCGCCCCGGTCGGTGGTGAGCAGGTCGAGCGGCGGCGGGGGCGCGTGGTGCCAGGCCGCGAGATCGAAGCCCGAGCCCGAGCCGCCCCGAGGACCTGAGCCGCCGCCCCGGCCGGAGCCGTTGCCCGGCCCCGAGCCGCCGCCCCGGCCGGAGCCGCCGCCCAGGGCGAGCGCGCCCGCCAGGCGCCAGGTCAGCCAGTCGTGCGGCAGACAGACCGCCGCCGTGCGGCGGGCGTTGTCCGGCTCGTGCTCGGCCAGCCACCGCAGCTTGGCCACGGTGAACGCGGCGACGGGCACCGAGCCGACCGCGTCGGCCCAGGCCCCGGGCCCGCCCAGCTCCGCCACCAGGTCGGCGGCGGCCCGGGCGGAGCGGGTGTCGTTCCAGAGCAGGGCGTCGCGCACGACCTCGCCCGCCTCGTCGAGGCAGACCATGCCGTGCTGCTGCCCGGCCACGCTGATGGCGGCGACGTCGGCGAGCCCGCCGGCCTCCTCGACGGCCCGCAGCAGCGCGGTCCACCAGTGGGAGGGGTGGATCTCGGTGCCGGCCGGATGGGCGGCGCGGCCCTGCCTGACCAGCGCGCCCGTCTCGGCCTCGCGAATGACGACCTTGCAGCTCTGCGTGGAGGAATCGACCCCAGCGACCAGCGTCACCCGAACTCCTTATGCGTGCTCCCGCGCGAGATGGTTGAGATGGTATCCCCGCTCGGGAGCGACGTTCAGCGGCAATTCGGGTGATTTACAGCCCCGAGGGGTCGCGGCCGACGCTGATCTCCTCCGCGATCTTGCGGATCTCCGCCACCTCGAGACCTGGGGCCTTGGGCAGGTGGCGCAGCAACGCCTCCATGACGACGGGCACGGGCTGGCCTGCCATCAGCCCGGCGATGCCGTGGACCGTCCGGAACAGTGCCTCTTCGGTGTCGTGCATCGGCAATCCCCTCGTTCGGCTACCGGGAGAGGCTACGGCCTGGCCATGACAGTTCGCTCGCTACCGCTCCAGCGTGTCCCGCACGGCCGGGCGTTCCGCCGTTCCAGCGCGGCCCGCACGGCCGGGTGCTTCACCGTTCCAGCGCGGCCCGCACGGCGGAGCAGATCGCGCCGAGCTCGCGGACCTGCTCGCGGGTGAGGACGTCGAACAGGCTCCTGCGCACCTCCTCCACGTGACCGGGAGCGGTGGCGGCCAGTGTGGCGAACCCCTCGTCCGTCAGGACGGCGACGTTGCCCCTGCCGTCGGCCGGGCAGCGCTCACGGCGCACCCAGCCGCGCTCCTCCAGGCGGGCGACGGCGTGCGACAGGCGGCTCTGGGAGCTCTGGGCCCTGGCGGCCAGCTCGCTCATGCGCATCGACCGGTCCGGCGCCTCCGACAGGGCCACCAGGATCATGTAGTACGTGTGCGGCATGCCCGCCTCGCGCTGGAGCTGCCGGTCCAGCGCCTCGTTGATGAGCTGACCGGCGGCCAGGAAGTCACGCCAGGTCTGCTGCTCGTCCGGATCCAGCCATCGAGTCACCCTCTCATTTTAGTTGAACTCTCATATACTCTGGCCGGGAGAAACAGGTGAAAGGGGACGACCATGCCGGTCCACAGGCTCAATCACGCGGTCCTCTACGTCCGTGACGTGGAGCGCAGCGTGGCCTTCTACCGGGAGGCGCTCGGATTCGAGGTGGTCATGGGCATGCGCGGCGCCGCGTTCCTCCAGGCCCCCGGCTCCAGCAACGACCACGACCTCGGGCTGTTCGAGATCGGCGCGGGCGCCGGCTCCTCGCCCGCCGGACGCACCGCCGTCGGGCTCTACCACCTGGCATGGGAGGTGGACACGCTCGACGAGCTGGAGCGCATCGCGGTCACCCTGAGCGAGCTCGGCTCCCTCGTCGGCGCCTCCGACCACGGGACGACCAAGGCGCTCTACGCCAAGGACCCCGACGGCCTGGAGTTCGAGGTCTCCTGGCTCGTGCCCGCCGCGCTGATCACGGAGGAGACCCTGGCCGCCCGGTCCGCCATCCGCCCGCTCGACCTGGCCGCCGACAAGGAGCGGTACGGCGCGCAGACCCGGGGCGGGGTAGGGGTGTCGATCCCGGCCTGAAGGTACCGTGGCAGGTATCCGACCGATTTGTTCCGGAGAGGGTCATGCCAAACGATCCGGATCACGTCCTCGACGCCATCGACGGCGTCGTGGACGAATGGGAGACGCTGAGCGCGGACGCCATGCGATGGGCGCCTCCCGAGCACAAGTCGCCCGACCTGCTGGACGAGGCGACGGAGATCCTGAGGCCGCTGGCCGAGGCGCTCTCCGAGGTTCTGCGGCCGCTCGGCGACTCCATCAACCGCGCACTCGAACGACTCACCGACGACGACTGACCGGCCCGCCGCCGCGTGTGCCGGGTGGACGCAGTCGGGTTGTCCCGCGCGTGCTCGGCTTGCCGTCTCCGTCTCCGTCTCCGTCTCCGTCTCCGTCTCCGTCGGCGTCGGCGTGGCGTTTCGCGGCCCTTCAGTCCGTTCGGCGGCGGCGGGTGCGGCGGGGGTAGGCCTTGGCCGTCTCGGCCAGCCGGGCCGAGTGCTCGGCCTGCCGGCGCCAGTGGCCGTACGCGTCGCCGCGCTGGGCCAGCCGGTCGAGCTCCCGCATGGTCGCGAGCGGGATGAACGCGGGCTCGGCGTCCCGCCAGGGCGTCCCGGGCAGCGGCATGAACGTGTGCGTGTGGATGCGGGCGCCCAGCTCGGCCAGGTCTCCGGCCAGCACGAGCGACTGGCGCTGGTCCTCCTCCGACTCCCCCGGCATGCCGAAGATGAAGTCGACGTTCGGCCTGAAGCCGTGCTCGACGGCGATCCGGACGGCGTCGCGCACGGGCGAGGTGCCGTGCCCCCGGCCAGAGGCGGCCAGCACCCGGTCGGACCCCGACTGGGCGCCGATGATCAGGTTGTCGTTGGCGACGTACCGCTTGAGCAGCCGCATGGCCTCCGGCGTGACGTGCTCGGGCCGCACCTCCGAGGGGAAGCTGCCGAAGAACACCCGGCCGTGCGGCGGCAGCTCCTCCTTGACCCCCGCCAGCAGCTCCTCCACCGCGCCGAGATCGGGGTCGGGGCCCGGCGAGCCGTAGGAGAGCGAGGTCGGCGTGATGAACCGCACGTCCCGCAGCCCCTGCTCGACCATGCCCTTGACGTGCTCGCGCACACTGGCCACCGACCGGTGGCGGAACTGGCCGCCGAACATGAACGGCGTCTGACAGAACCGGCAGGTGTACCGGCAGCCCCGGGTGATCTCGATCGGCCCCTTACGCCCCAGGAACGACGGGAACGCGTCGAGCGGGAGCTGCGGGGCGGGACGCGTCCTGAGCGCGACGCCGTCGGCGTCCTTGACCGCGAGGCCCGGCACGGTCGTCAGCGGCTCGTCCCGCCGCAGCGCCTCGACCAGGGCGATGATCGTGGACTCGCCCTCGCCGATCGCGGCCAGGTCCCAGCCGGCGTCGAGGACCTGCTGCGGCTCGGCGGTGGCGTGCACGCCGCCGGCGATGTGCACTCCCCGGCCGTCGCTGAGCGACCTGACGGCGGCCAGCTCGGCGGCCATGGCCTCGGCGTCCGGCGAGTAGAACGACCAGAGCACGAGCACCCGGTCGGCCCGGCTCGCCGCGATGTGGGCCGCCGTCTCCTCCGGGGTGGTTCCCAGCAGCTGCCGGTGCTCCACGCCCGAGGTCTCCAGTGCGGCGAGCACCGCGTGCACGCCGTACGTCACGGCCTTGCGGTAACGGACCACCACATCCACAGCCAGCGCCACGACCGGCAGCGTAGCTCAGGCGGAGGCCAGCCGCATGGGACGCAGCGCGCCGGTGAGCTTGGCCAGCTCGGCGAGCATGGCGTCGGCGGCGGCGATCATGACATCGTTGGGCGCCACGGTGCCGTCCTCGGCGATGAACTGCTGGTAGAAGGGGATGTTGACGGCCTCGACCACGGGGATCATCTTCAGCGTGCTGACGACCTGGCGCAGGCCGTTCACCGCCCGGGTGCCGCCGGAGATCCCGCCGTAGCTGACGAACCCCGCCGCCTTGTGCTGCCACTCGTGGTGCAGGTAGTCCAGGGCGTTCTTCAGCACGGCCGTGAAGCTGTGGTTGTACTCGGGGGTCACGAACACGAAGGCGTCGCCCCGCTCGACGGTGGCGCTCCACTCCTTGGTGTGGGCGTTCACGTACTGCTTGAGCTTGGGGTGGTTCGGCTCGTCGAGGAACGGCAGGCCCACCTCGGCGAGGTCGACCAGCTCGACGTCGAACTGCCCGGCGGCGACGGCCCGGCTCCTGAACCACTCGGCGACCTCGCGCCCGGCGCGGCCGGGACGGGTGCTGGCGACGATGATCTGCAGGACTGGCTTGTCCATGGGGTTCCTCCTCAGATAGTTGATACCTCAACATTATTGAGTAACTAAACATTTCTTAGCAAATGCTAGGATCTGCCCCGTGAGCCCCCATTCCGTCTGCGTCCGGTTCCACGTCGCCCTCGAACTGATCGGCGCCCGGTGGTCGGGAGCCCTGATCCACATGATCTTCAAGGGCGCCCATCGTTACGCCGATCTCAAGGCGGCCATCCCGGGCATCAACGACACGATGCTGGCCCGCCGGCTGCGCGAGCTGGAGACGGCCGGGCTCGTCGAGCGGCGGGTGCTGGCCACGTCGCCGGTGCGGGTCGAATACCACCTGACGGAGATGGGTCAGGAGCTGCGCCCGGTGCTCGACGAGCTGGTCACCTGGGCGCACAAGTGGATCCCGCGGCCCGAGGAGCCGGCCAGATCCGCCTAGCGCGTACGGGCGAGCGCGGGGAGGCGGGCCGGGGTTAGACTCCGGGCATGCACTGGCGACATTGATGAACCACCAGCGGCCGACGCGGCAGGAGCGCGCGCGGGCCTCCGAGGTGCCGAGCACCAGACGGAGTCCCTGTCCGCCCCTTCCGAGAGGGCCGCATGTTCGTCCCCAAGCTTTACGTCTACACGTTCCTCGGCGAGTTCGTCCTGCTCTACCCGGTGTACACGCTGTTGTTCACCGATTCCGGGCTCTCGGTGACCGAGACGTCCTCGCTGTTCGTCATCTGGTCCGTGACCGGCATGGTGCTGGAGATCCCCTCCGGCGCCTGGGCCGACGCGGTGTCCCGCAGGCTGTTGTTGTTCCTGGGCCCGCTGCTGGCCGGCGTCGGCTTCGGGCTGTGGGTGCTGTTCCCGTCCTACTGGGCCTTCGCGCTGGGCTTCGTGTTGTGGGGGGCCGAGGGCGCGCTCGTCTCGGGCGCCTTCGAGGCGCTCGCGTACGAGGAGCTCGAACGCCGGGGCCTCCAGGGCCGGTACGCCGCCATCATGGGCCGGGCCCACTCGATCGGCATCGCCGCCGCCGCGTCGGCGATCGCCCTCGCCACGCCCGTCTTCGCGGCCGGCGGATATCCGGCGGTGGGCGCGGCCAGCGTGGCGGCCTGCCTGTTGTGCGCCGCCACCGCGCTGACCCTGCCCGAGCGGCGTCCTGCCCGAGCGGCGTCCACTGATTCGGACGGACGGTATCTCGCGGTTCTGCGGGCCGGTGTGGCCGAGGCCCGTACCGATCGGAACGTGCTCGAAGCGATCGTCCTGATCTCCGTCGTGACGGCGATCTGGGGCGCTCTGGAGGAGTACGTGCCCTTCCTGGCCGCCTCGACCGGCGCGCCCAGGACGGCCGTTCCGCTGCTCGTCCTGGCCGTCTGGGTCGGGGCGGCGGCGGGCGGCCTGCTGGCGGGGCCCGCCCGCCGCCTGAGCGAGCGGTCGTTCGCGCTGGTCCTGGGGCTGGCCGCGCTGGCCATGGCGGCGGGCGCGCTGGTTCCGCATCCGGCCGGGTTCGCGCTGGTCGCCGGCGCCTTCGGGGCGTTCCAGATGGCCGGCGTGGTGGCCGACACGCGGCTGCAGGAACGCGTCTCGGGCGATCAGCGGGCCACCGTGACGTCGGTGGCCGGGCTCGGCACGAACATGGTCACCCTGGCCGTCTACACGGCCTACGGCGCGGGATCGCCGTTCCTGTCCCACGGCACGACGTTCGCCCTCCTGGTCCTGCCGTACGTGGTCATCGCCCTGTGGCTGGCCCGGGAGCGGGTCGCGCCGATGTGATCCTCTTCGACGCGAACGGGACGCGCTTGGGCAGCGGCGGCGGCTCCTCCCCCTCCTTCTCCGGAGCCGGCGCCCCGCCCCGGCGCGCCCGCCAGCGGGACGGGAACAGCGAAGCGGTCAGCAGAATGCCGCCGACCGCCAACGACCAGGTATTCAGCAATGCCGCGTACGCGTCCAGATAATCGGCGGGCACCAGGTCGAATCCCATTCTCCGGTCGCCTCCCGTGGCGGCCCGCACGACCGTCGCCCCGGCCAGGGCCGTGAAAGCCAGGCCGGGCAGCAGCGAGGCGGCCGGAGAAATCCGGGAACCGGCCAGGATTCCGATGAGGACCGCGGTCCCCGCCAGCGCCGCCGTCGCCGTCCAGTCGGGGACGGACGTGGTCGCGCGGGGTCCGTACAGGAGACCGGCCGCGATCAACGGGATCGCGGCGACCCCCACCGCGGCCCCGGCGAAATGACGAACACCATTACCCATAGGGAACACCTCCAGGCCCAATACGATACCGACATACCACCAGTTACAACTTTAGGACGAAAAATCTCCATTTGTGGCCGGTGGCCGGAAGGACGGGCATATCGCCTTAATAGGAAATATTTGGTATCTCCTCATTTGTCTGTCAGCCGTTACCGTGACAGAACCCCCCATCGAGGAGCGGCGGCATGTTTCGCTGTGCAGTGGCAGGCATCACCCTGGTGGCCGCCTGCCTGGCCACCCCCGCCCACGCGGCGTCCGACCCCGTGATCGAGGCGCTCTCGCGCGACCTCGGCCTCTCGGTGCCCGCGGTGGTCACCCGGCTGGCGAACGAGCGGCATGCCGCCGCCCTGGAGGCCGAACTGGCCACCTCGCTGGGCGACTCCTACAGCGGATCGTGGCTGACCGAGGACGCCTCCGCCCTCGTCGTCGCCACCACCGACCCCGATCGGACCGCCGCGATCTCGGCCCGGGGGGCGCGACCCGTCGTCGTGCGGCACTCGCTGTCGGAGCTGGACGCCGTCGTCCGCCGCCTGGACCAGGCCGCCCGCCGCATCCGGACGGGGCCCGCCCTCTGGTACGCCGACGTCCGCGCGAACCGGGTCGTCCTCCAGGTTCCCTCCCTGTCCGGGTCCTCAGCGTCCGGGTCCTCAGCGTCCGGGTCCTCAGCGTCCGGGTCCTCAGCGTCCGGGTCCTCAGCGTCCGGGTCCTCAGCGTCCGGGTCCTCGGCCACGGCGGCCCCTGTCGCCGCGGCCCTGGCGGCGGCGGCGCGCAGTGCGGCCGTCGTGGTGGCGCCGTCCGCCGAACTGCCCCGCACGTACGCCGACATCATCGGCGGCGACCCCTTCTACGTCGGCTCGATGCGCTGCACGATCGGCTTCTCGGTCACCAAGGGCAGCATTCCGGGCTTCGTCACCGCGGGACACTGCGGGCACACCGGCGACCTGGTCAAGTCACCGGCCGGCACCTTCCAGGGCTCGTCCTTCCCGGGCAACGACTACGCGTGGGTCGCCACCCCCGGGTACACCGCGCAGCCGTACGTCCGCGGTCCCGGCGGGACGCTGGTGACCGTACGCGGCTCCGTCCAGGCGACGGTGGGGGCGTCCGTCTGCCGCGGGGGCCCGACCACCGGCTGGCACTGCGGCACCGTCCAGCAGCACAACGCCACCGTCACCTACGCCCAGGGCACCGTGTACGGCCTGACCCGCACCAACGTGTGCGCCGAACCCGGCGACTCCGGCGGACCGTTCATCTCGGGCGGCCAGGCCCAGGGCGTGACCGTGGGCGGCTCCGGCAACTGCAGCACGGGCGGCACGACGTACTTCCAGCCCGTCAACGAGATCCTGAGCGCGTACGGCCTGACCCTCCGCACCGCCTAATGGGAGCTACCGTGGCTGCTGATCGGGCAGACTCGGTGCCTGGTAGCCGCTGGTGAGTGAGCACTCTCGCCGCCTGGATCTTGAATC